>NZ_JCASIC010000005.1:0-351887 GCF_059685695.1 Telluria sp. PB2R4
TCCGGGAACACTCCTTCCAAGGCATCGCACGCTCCTTTAACGGTCGTGCGACGATCATAAAAGGTGTTACCTATGTCCCTAGACAACTGTTACCTATGTCCCTGTGCCATACAGGGTTTCCCGCCCACGCGGTGATAGTTACGGTTGATTCAGCCGCACGGGCTGATCGTGAGGGAGTTGAACGCGTGGGCGGCAGAGCCGCCCACCCTACGATTTAAGCTTTTCAACCAGGCTCGCCGGCACTGCAAACGCCGTCCCATGCCGCACCCGCTGCTTCGTCCCGGCACCCGGGAATCGCAGCTTCGGCGTCACGTCCTCCCAGTTCACCATGTCGCGTGTACGTAGCGCCCCGTAGTGGCCGGCCGTATAAGCGTCGTAGTACACGATCACCTCATCCCCCACCTGCAGCACGCTCGGCCCTTCGCTCCACAGCCCGGACGGCGTAATCGGCGCCGCCAGCGCACCGAACGGACCGTCGAAGCTGGACGCCTGGGCGACACGCAGGTGCTTCAGGGGCGGATAGCGGGTCTCGTCCTTCACCAGCAGCCAGTCCTTGCCGAAGGCGCGCGCCAGCGTTGCGTCGATCACCGAGAAACCCGGATCGTAATACAGGCGGGTCGGCGTGAAGCTGGCGAAGTCCCTGGTCGTGGTGGCGTAGATGCGGTGGTTGTACTTTTCCTCGCTCTTGCCCTCGGTCTCGGGGAAACGCCCCGGGATGGTGGACGACCACAGGATCAGGTAGTGCTGCTTGCGTTCGTCGTAGCAGATCTCGGGCGCCCAGGCGTTCAGGGCGGTCGCTTCGTGCGCCATCACGGGGATGTCGCGCTGGGGCGACCAGGTCATCAGGTCGGGCGAGGAGGCGTAGCCGATGCCGCGGTCGTTCCAGCCGCTGGTCCAGACCATGTGGTACAGGCCGTCCGGCCCACGCACCAGGCTCGGGTCGCGCATGAGCTTGTGTTTGCCCACGGTAGGCGTAAGGAAGCTGGCGCCGCCGCGCAGCGCTTCCCACACATAGCCGTCGCGGCTGGCGGCCAGGTGCAGGCCGTCGGCGCCGTTGCCGATGAAGTAGGCAAACAGGTAGGCCTGCTTCTCTTCGGTGCGCAGGAGTGGCGCGCAGCCGGCGATCGCCGTGCCGCCCAGCGCGGCGATGGCGGTCAACAGCGCGCGGCGCTTCATTGGGCGCCCCCGGCGCGATTGCTTTCGTCGCCGGCCGGGCGCTCCGCCTTGCGGCCCGGGCTCGGCGGCACCGCGAAGGCGGCGACCGGATCCGGACGCGCCGGATCGAAGGCGAAACCGTCGACCACGTGGCTGGCCAGCGGCAGCCTCGCATCGCGCATGCCGAGCACGATCGCCTTGGCCAGCACGTAGCTGCCGTAGTTGTTGTGGTGGGTGTTGTCGAGACGGTCCGGGGCGGGCAGGGCAAAGGCGGCCTTCGAGCCCTCGACGCCGAGCGCCGCATACATGGCCTGGCTCATCTTGTGCAGGTCGATGAAGGGCACGTCCAGCTCCTGCGCCGACTGGCGCGCCGCTTCGGCATAGTCGGTCAGGGTGAGCTGGATATTTCCGCCTGCGTCGAAGCGGCGCCGCTCCATCGACGAGACGATGACCGGCAAGCCGCCGCGCGCGCGCACCATCTCGACGTGGGTCTTGATCTCGGCCTTGTAGGTGGTGAAGGGGCCGCCCTTGCCGGAGGCGATCTGCTTCTGGTCGTTGTGCCCGTACTGCATCAGGAGCGTATCGCCCGGCTTCATCTGGGTCAGGATCTTGTCGATGCGGCGCTTGGCCAACGAGTCGCGGTAGGTCTCGCCCGACTGCGCGTAGTTGGCCACCGCCACCGTCGGCTTGAAGAAGCGCGGCAGCATCTGGCCCCAGCTGTTGTAGGGCTCGCCGGGCTGGTCGCTGACGGTGGAGTCGCCCAGCAGGAACAGGGTGGGCACCTGTACCGGTACGATTTCCACGCTGCGCACGGCCGGACGGCTGCCGTTGAATTCCAGTGTCAGGCGCTTGTCCCAGGCCCAGGCTTCGGTGACGGTCTCGCGCGGGACGTTGAGCTTCACGTCGCCGGCGGCGATGCCGGCAACCGCGGGAATCCGCGGGGTGCGCACGTTGACGATGAAGCTGCGCGCGATTTTCTGGCCGGGCGCGGTCTCGACGTTCTCGAGCATCAGGCGGCGCAGTTCGGACTTGATGGTGGTGCTGCCGGCTTCCTTGTCGTCGCCCAGGGTCACCGTCACGCGGTAGTTGCCTTCCGGGAGGTCGACCGAAAAATAGCTGCCGCGGGCGCCCGGCTCGAAGCCGTAGCCGCGCGTGGCGTCGTAGGTCGCGTCCGGGGTCACGGCGGTGTAGCCGGCTGGCGCGGTCCCGTCGAAGGCGAAGCGCAGGGCCTGGCTAGACGGTGGCTGGGAGGCGCAGCCGGCCAGCAGGCTGGCGGCGGCGAGGGCGCACAGGGTGCGCTTGAGTACAGGTCTCATGTGGTCTTCTTTTTTTTGGTTCAGGATGCCGGCAGGGCGTCGCCGATCAGGGCCAGGTTCTGGATCGCGGCCAGGCCCCATTGCGCGGTGTCGTTGGTGGTCACCCACGGGACTTCGTTCACCGGGTTGAGCACGGCCGCGCCCGCGACGCGCTTGGGCGCGAAGGCCGGATAGGGGCGGTTCCCGCCGGTGAATTCCTTCCAGGCGCGGCGCGCCAGCCCGGGATCCTTGCGCTTCCAGGCCGCATAGGCCGTCATGCGCGAGTTGCCGAGGTAGAGGGCATCGGTGCCGCCGTGCTTCCTGCCCAGGCGGCGCACCTGTTCCTCGCTTGGGGCGTTGTACAGTTCGCAGTACTCGATCCAGGCCTTCTCGAACGCCTTGTCGCCGGTGAGGTTGATCAGCTCGTCGAAGATCTCGATGGCGCCGAACACCGCATTCAGGTGCGAGGCGGCGACGCCGTCGCCGATCATGTTGTGCAGGCGTCCGGTCTGCGGATCGTAGCCCATGCGTTCGGCGCTGAAGAAGCCGCGCGGCATGGCTGCGATGTCGCGCATGCCGGTGAAGATCTTGTCGCGGAACGTGGTGCTGCCGCTGCGCTCCCATTCGGTCAGCCAGTTCGCCGCCAGCGAGGCCCAGTCGGTGCCGAAGCTGGCGCGCACTGGATAGGGTCCCTTGGGCGGCGCGTTGGGGAGCTTGCGCACCGGGTCGACCGCGTCCAGGCGGGTGTCGGCATCCAGCACTTCGCGCATCACGTCGCCGATGCGTTCGTCCGCCGTCAGGTAGTAGTACATGCGGCGGTAAACCGCAGTGCTGATGCGCACCTGCTTGGCGCTGCAGCCCCAGTGCTGGACGTTGTGGCGCGTGCCCAGCCCGGCGAAACGGCCCAGGTGGTAGGTGTCGACGTCGCTGGTGTGGCGCACCATGGCCTCGCCCATGCGGAAGATGTCGGCGCGGCCGGTACGCAGGAAGGAATACCACAGCCACAGGTCGGGCGAGAGCTCGGAGTTGGCCCAGGCGTAGCCGCCGACGTCGTAGCGCCATTCGTGGCGGTCGGCATCGTAGGTGTGGCGCACGTCGCCATGGTCCCAGAAACCGTACCAGCGGCGCTGCTCGACCTCGTCGCGGTAGAAGGCGAAATGGGCGTTCAGCCGGTCCTCGATGCGCGCCTTGGCAGGCGTGGAGCGGTCGGGCAGGGCCCACATATTGCCGAACACGCGGGTGGCGAGGATGTGGCTCGGGGCGGCCACCAGCTGCGGCGGCGTCGCTACCACAGCGGCCATCTGCACCAGGCGCTCGCGCGCCGGAGTCGCATCCAGCGCCCACAGCGTCAGTTCGCTGCTACGGGCGACGCCGACCGGGGTACCGAAGCCTTTTTCATAGTCTTCATAGGTGATGTCGAGCGCCTGCAGTTCTTCGGCGTGGGTGTCCATGCCCATGCCGTCGTGGTAGAAGCGCAGGTCCATCGCGGGGGCGTCGGGCGACCACATCCAGAGCGTGACCTGGGCGGCGTCCGTGTGCGCATTGCGGATGTCGAGCTGGGTCGGGTGGCGCTGCCAGAAGTCGCGCAGGCCGAAAGCGACGCCGCCCGAGGCGCCGCCGATATAGCCCAGGCCCGGCGCGCGCCGGCCCCAGGCCGCATCGATCCAGCCATGGCCGGCCTTGGTGCGCTTGCGGATGCGGAAACTGTCGGCGGAGAATTGCGACAGGCTGTAGTCGCCCCAGGCCGGGACGTAGTGCATGTTCTTGCGCACGCGCTCGGCAATCTCGGGTGTTGGCAGCCCGGCCAGCTGCGCCTTGCGCACCGCCTCGCCGGGGTCGCGCCGCAGGCCGGTGAGGTTACGTACGCCTTCGGCCCAGAGGCCGCCGCTGTTGTCCTGTAATTCTCCGGCGAAGCGCACGTGCCGGTCGTGCGGCTCGTCCGCCATCGGCACGTCGAAGCGCAGGCCGATCCCGCGCACGAAATCCTTCTGCTCGTCGCCGTCGAAGACGAAGGTATGCATGATGCGCACCGATTCGGCGCCGGCGTAGAAGTAGAGGCGGACGGTGAAGGGCAGCCAGGAACGCGTGCCGCCCAGGGCACGGTGCATGCCGTCGAGTTTCACCACGCTGCGTATCGGGCCGCGCTGCTCGAGCGTGACGCGGGTGAGCTGGCTTTCGTACGCCGTCTGGCGCGTGCTGCCGTCCGGCTGGTCGTCGCTCAGCGCGATCAGCTTGCCCGCGCGCGCGATGTCGCGCGCAGTGTTGCCGACCTTACGCCGGATACTGCGGATGATCTCGCCTCCCTGGCGCGGGACGACGCATTCGATGACGCCGGTATTGACCACGATGGCGTCGGGACGCTCCTTGACGTCCAGCGCCTGGGCAGGGGCGCGCGCTTTACCGGGGTGCAGCTGCAGGCGCCCGGGCATGGCGGGGCCTCGTACCGGCAGCGCGTGGGCGGTCCACTTGAGCGAGCCGTCCGGCCAGTAGGCAATCGGCCAGCTCTGGCAGGCCAGTTCGCCCCCTGGGCCCGCGAGGCTGAAGGCCTGGTCCTTGCGCAGGGCGCCGCGCGGCCAGGGTACGCCGAAGGTGGTGCCGGTCATGAGCGACGGCGCACCCTCCAGCCACGACATGTCGGCGACCGTCGGAGAAGCGGGTGCAGCGGGCGCGGCGACGGCATCGACCGCGCGCACGCCGAGCGGCAGCGCCGCCGCCAGCGCGCCGGTCTTGAAGAAGCTCCGGCGGGACAACGGGGCCATCGGTCAGTTTCCTTTTGCCAGGCTGACTGCCACCGGCGCACGCAGGCGCGCCGCTTCCTCGGCGACGTGGCGCTGCCAGTCGGCCTGGTTGGCGAAGGTGCTACCGCGGGTCCAGGCCGCGCCCACGTGGTAGCTGAGCGGCTTGCCGGAAACCACCGGCGCAATCACCAGGCCGTTGCGCTCGTCGGCGGCGAATCCGGAGGCGCTCGGCACGATCACGGCCACGCCGAAGTCGCCGAAGCTCTTCTGGGTGACCCATTGCACCAGGCTGCCATCCTTTTTATTCTCGCTGAAGTCGACCTTCACTTCCTGGCCCTTGTCGCTGGGGCGCTTGTTCAGGCCTACCGCGGCGTTCAGGCTGGCCGGACCGGCAAAGGTAAACGTGCTGTCGATGCGGTCGAAGTAGCGGCCGGCGTCGACGGTGAAGCGCTTGACCTCGGCCACCTTGGTGCCCGCGGCGTCCCAGCCGTTGTAATGCAGCTCGAACACGGTGCGCACCGGGCCATTGGCCAGGATTTTCCAGCTGGCGTAGTTGGTGCCGACGTACAGCTGTTTGCCGTCCCAGATGCCGGTGCCGCCGGCGCCGCGGGTCGGGCCGACGTTGTACATGTCGATGCCTTCGCCTTCATCCACGTGGTAATGGTCGTGGCCGATGTTGTACCAGCGGTCGACGATCGGGTAGGGCACGCGCTTGAACCAGATGTCCATGCCGCTCGTGACCAGCACTTCCTTGTCGCTGCCCGTTGGCGCCGGGGCGCCCAGCGCAGGCCCGTAGGTGCGGTGGGCCAGCTTGTCGTTCTCCCAGGCGAAGTCGTCGAGGCGCTCCTGCACGAAGCGGGCCGTGGTCTTGGCCGGGAACGGCGGCACCGTGGCGCCGGCCTTCTCGATGGTGACGGTGGTGCGCTTCTCGCCCGGCTTGAAATCGACCTGGAACAACAGCTCGCCATAGGCGGCGCCGATGAACTTGGGGTCCTTGCCCGTGGGGGCGATATTGGTGACCTGGTAGGGCAGAACGCGGCCCGAGGCATCCTTGACCACGAGTTGCTGGTTCAGGGCCTGCGGCAGGGCCTCGTTGACCTTCGTCCAGGGGATGGCGATGGTTTCGGCGGGGCGGGCGATGTCGAGGTTGTGGCTGATGGTGACCGTGAGGCGCTCGGCCGCAGTGGCGGAGCCGGTGGCGAGGAGGGCGGCAACGGCAATGGTGCTCAGGGAGAAACGAGTTGTCATATCAGTGCGCTTATCAGTATTAATTGGTTACCTGCGGCGGCGTCATGCCTTCGCCGAGGAAGAAGCTGGGGTGCGGCGGCTGGTTGTAGGCCGCGTTCTGGGCCGCCACCTGCGCCCGGTACTGGGAGTCGTGCATCAGCGTGTTCAGGCGGTGACGGGTCGGCAACGTGGTGCTGAACACCAGCAGGGCATCGTCAGTGCTGCTCCTCCACACGACCTCTTCGCGCCAGTCGCCGAACAGGTCGGCCGACAGCACCGGGTTGGCCTTGGTGCCGTTGTTCGAGGCCGCCTTGTACTGGGCGCCGTCGAGCAGCGGTTCGAGACGCCGGGCCTGCGGGTTCCACTTCTCGATTCTGGTGCCGTCGAGCGATTCGCGCAGCAGGTCGCCGTCCCACCAGAGGCCGAAGTTGTAGGCGCGTGGACGCACCGGCGAGATCTGCACGCCCTTTGCGCTGAACAGGCCGCCGGCCGGGTTGGTGATGCCGCCCACGGAGGCCCAGCATTCGTTGCCCGGATGGGCGGCGTCGATGTCCATGCAGATGCCGCGGCCGACGTCGATGGTGCTCGGGATGCCCCACAGTACCTTGCCGGTGGCGGCGTCGCGCATGGCGGCGCCGTTGCCCTGGTAGCATTTGGGCGACTCGTGGACCATGAAGACCTGCAGGCCGGGGAGGCTCGGGTCGTGCTTGGTGACGTGGAGGGCGTCGCCGTGGCACAGGTTCGAGCTGTACATCAGCTTGCCGCCGCTGGTGATGGTGGCGGCGCCATAGACGATGTCGTCACGGCCGTCGCCGTCGGCGTCGGCCACCGCCATCCAGTGCGCGCCCTGGCCGGCGGCGGCGGTGTTGCCCGGCGTGTCGCTGTCGAACACCCAGCGCTGCGACAGTTTGCCGTCGCGCCAGTCCCAGGCCGCCAGCACGGCGCGCGTGTAGTAGCCGCGCGCGAACACCGCGCTCGGGCGCTTGCCGTCGAGGTAAGCCACGCCGCCCAGGAAGCGGTCGACCCGGTTGCCGTTGCTGTCGCCCCAGGCGGCGCCGTTGCCGCCACGGGCAGGCAGGTAAGCGGTGCTGGCCAGCGCGGCGCCGCTGCGGCCATCGAACACGGTCAGGAATTCGGGGCCTTCCAGGATGAAGCCGCGCCCGTTGCGGTAGTCGGCCTTGGGGTCGCCAATAAGCTTGCCCTGGCCGTCGACGCTGCCGTCGGCGGTCTTCATCATCACCTCGGCGCGGCCGTCGCCGTCGAAGTCGTAGGCGAGGTAGGTGGTGTAGTGGGCGCCGGCGCGGATGTTCTTGCCCAAGTCGATGCGCCACATGAAGCTGCCGTCCAGCTTGTAGGCGTCGATGTAGGTCGAGCCGGTGTGGCCGCTTTGCGAGTTATCCTTGGCGTTGGTCGGCTGCCACTTGACCAGCAGCTCGTAGCGGCCGTCGCCATCGAGGTCGGCGGCCGAGCCGTCGTTCGCCTGGTAGGTGTAGGCGACGCCGTCCGGGGTGACGCCGCCTTCCGGCTTGCGCAGCGGGATGGTGAGGTAGGGCTGGGCCCAGGCGGCGGCCGCCTTCGTGCCGTCCGCGCTGCCCGGGATCTCGGCGTTGCCGCGTACTGCCCGCACCCTGTAGCTGGCGCCGGCAATGGCCCCTGGGTCGACGAAGTTGGTGACCGCCAGCGGCTTGTCGTTGATGCGCTTGCCGTCGCGGTAGAGGTTGAAGCTGGTGGCATCTTCGCCGGCGAGTGCGCGCCAGCTGACGAAATTGCCGCCCTGTGTATGGATCGCGACCACGCCGCGGTCGAGGCGTTCGAGCTGCTTGCCCGCGAGCTGGGTGACGGCGGGGGTGCTGCCGGTCGTGGCGCAGGCGGTGCAGGCGAGGGCCAGCATGCCGAGAGCGATGCTGCGCTGCAGCGTATTATTGTGTGTGTGGGAAGCCATGGTGTCCTGGGTTAGGCGTCGAAATAGCTCATCCGAGTATTCGGTGCCATGCGGGCAGTGTCAACAATCGGGCTGTTTCACGGCCCATTTAGTCAAGCGCTTGAGCGAATCCTGCACGCTGTGAATACAGTTGGAGCGATCAACGCACTGATCGATGCGCGGATTGAGCACAGGGGGATATGGACGCCCGTGCGCATGCCGGCGTAGACTGTGCGGATTCGTTTCCTACCAGCCAGTCCATGATCATCTCGTCCGCCACCGATTTCCGCGAAGCGGCCCGCCGCCGGCTCCCGCCCTTCCTGTTCCACTACCTCGATGGCGGCGCCGGCGCCGAGCAGACGCTGCGCAGCAATGTCGACGACCTGCAGGCGGTCAAGCTGCGCCAGCGCGTGCTGCGCGGTTCCGAGCAGCTGGACCTCGGCGTCGCGTGGCTCGGCAAGGACTATTCGCTGCCGATCGCGCTGGCGCCGGTCGGCCTGACCGGCATGTACGCACGCCGCGGCGAGGTGCAGGCGGTGCGCGCGGCCTGCAAAAGCAACATCCCCTTCATCCAGTCCACCGTGTCGGTGTGCCCGCTCGCCGAGGTGGCGGCCCAGGCATCGAATCCGATCTGGTTCCAGCTGTACGTGCTGAAGGACCGCGGCTTCATGCGCGACGTGATGCGGCGCGCCTGGGAGCTGGGCGCGACCAACCTGGTGTTCACGGTGGACATGCCGGTGCCGGGCGCGCGCTACCGCGATGCGCACAGCGGCATGAGCGGTCCGAACGGGCCGCTGCGGCGCGTGCTGCAGGCGATGGCGCATCCGCGCTGGGCGCTGGACGTGGGTGTGCTCGGGCGCCCGCACGACCTCGGCAACATCTCGGCCTACCGCGGCAACGCCACCGGCCTGGCCGACTACATCGGCTGGCTCGGCGCCAACTTCGATCCGGGCATCGCCTGGCCCGACCTGCAGTGGATTCGCGACGAGTGGAAGGGCAAGCTGATCATCAAGGGCATCCTCGACCCGGAGGATGCGCGCGACGCGGTGGCCTTCGGCGCCGACGGCATCGTGGTGTCCAACCACGGCGGGCGCCAGCTGGACGGGGCGCCGTCTTCCGCACAAGCGCTGCCGGCGATCGCCGCCGAAGTGAAAGGCAAGCTCACCATCTTCGCGGACGGCGGCGTGCGCACCGGGACCGATGTGTTCCGCATGCTGGCCCTCGGCGCGGACGGAGTGCTGATCGGGCGTGCGTTCGTGTACGCGCTGGCGACGCAGGGGCAGGCCGGGGTGGAGCGCCTGCTGGCGATCATGGAGAAGGACCTGCGCACCAACATGGTCCTGACCGGCGTGCAGTCGGTGGGGGAGATCGGGCCACACTTGCTGGCGAAGTAAGGCCTGTCCGGCCGCGGCTGCGCGAGCACTGGTTCGTCGCCGCGTGCGCCATGCTTCGTAGAGGCATGGAACGCGGCCGCCATCGGACGCCCGACGCCGGGCCACCGATGTCCGCAAATGACCAGCCGAATCGGCGCACATCGACGCACATATTGCATTCTGGCTTGCGTAAATTCTTTACAGCAAATAAATAAGTCGCTACAGTCGGCCTTCTACCCGGTCCTACGCCATCCTCAATGTCCAAGTTGCAGTCCGCCGGCGCCATTGCGCGCTGGCGCGGTGAATTCATTTCCACCAGTCTCGAATCGGCATTCCTGCGCGACCAGGGCCGCATCATCCGGCATGAATTGACTCGTTCGCTCTCATTTTGCGCGATCTTCTACCTGATATTTGCGCTTGTCGATGTGGCCCATCTCGGCCAGAGCAGCCAGGCGCTCGCCCTGTTCATCGTCCGTTTAACCGTTGCCGGCGTGGCCCTGACAGGTATCGTGCTGACCCGCCGCAGCACTGCACCAGGGAGAACCGCCCATCGCGCGGCCACCGCGTTCACGGGTCTGGCGATGCTATCGTTCTTGCTGGTCACGTATTTGCGGGGCGAGCTGCTACTTCATGGCATGTCGATGGCGATCATGCTGATCATCGTGTATTTGTTCATTCCGAACCGCCTGGTCAATGCAACGGTCGTCGCACTCGGCGCCAGCGCCGGCTTTCTCGTGCTCGCGCATACGCTTGGTACGGTCAGTCCGCGCCATCTGTCGACCATGGCCTTGCTTCTGCTGCTCGCGAACCTGTTCGGCGCGGCTGCCGCGCGCCGCGACGCCCGTTCGTCGCGCCGTCAATACTGGACCCAGCAAATCCTGATCAACCAGTCTGTACGCGACCCCCTCACCGGCGCCTTCAACCGCCGCCACCTGAACACCGGCCTGCTGGACGCGGAAATCAAGCGCACGCGGCGCCGGGGCGGCTCGCTGACCATCATCATGTGCGACCTGGACGGTTTCAAGGCCATCAACGATACCCTCGGCCACCAGGCGGGCGACGTGCTCCTGCAGGATTTCGCAGGCTTGCTGCTGTCGATGACGCGTGACGGCACCGATACCGTTGTGCGCTACGGCGGCGAAGAATTCCTGCTGATCCTCCCCGACACCGGCCTGGCTGACGGCCAAGCCCTTGCCGAGCGCATGCGCACACGCCTTGCCGAAACCAGCAGCCTGCACGGCCATGTCCGCGTGAACGCGACGGCAAGCTTTGGCGTGGTCAGCGCGCGCCTTTCGCCCGAGCTGCCGGGCATTGCCAGCCACGCCCTGGTCGCGCATGCCGATGAAATGATGTACGCGGCCAAACGCAGTGGCCGCAACCAGGTTCACGTGAAGGAATGGGAGCCTGCCAGCGCGGCCTGAGCCTGGGCCGGGCGGTCTGCGCGCACCAGCACGTCGTTTCGGCCGGACAGGGCGTTCCGGATCAGGTGCACGGTCTCGCCGGGCGCGTCCCAATGCGGAAAGTGGCCGCAGCGGTCGAACCAGTACAGCTGCGCATCCGGAAAGGCCGCCTTGGCTCGCCATGCCTGGCGCGGGAAGCAGACCCGGTCGCTACGTCCCCAGCCGATGACGAGCGGGTGCGCGATGCTGTGGCGCGGAGCGCCGCGCTGTTCTTCGCCGTAGGCAAGCTCGGCCAGTAGTTCGTCGAAGGCCGGCGCCGTGATATAGCTGCACAATTCCCTGCTCACGATGCCTGGGTCCAGTCTGGCCGGCCGGGCACTGAACTGGGCCAGCAGCAGGGTACGTCCAATGGCCGTGTTGCACAGCGCGGGAAGTGCCGGACGCAGCAGGCGCAATAGGCGGATCGAGAGATAGATCGAGCTGAAGAATGCGTGGCGTTCCCACCCTTGCCAGAAGCCACCCGGGTTGAGCGATACCACGCCGCCGACGATGCCGCCGCGACGCGCAAGTTCCAGTACCAGGCGTGCGCCCATCGAACTGCCGACCGCGTCGATACCGGCCAGGCCGTGGGCGTGGATGAAGGCCGCGACCTCATCGGCCAAGGTCCGGATCGAGGTCTCGCCGCGCAGGCGCGGGGTCCGGCCAAAGCCGGGCAGGTCCAGGGCAATCACTTCGCGGGTCGCGGCAAGATGGTCCAGGATCGGTTCCCAACTTTGCCAATGACCTCCGAGGCCATGTACCAGGAGCAGCGGTTTTCCGGTGCCACAACGAATGTGGTGCATATCGTGTTCTCCTTCCAAAGGATGCATGCCTCTGGAGGGTAGCCGAACTGTTGTGGGGCGCGCGTTCCTTAGGGATGAGCAACGCCCGGCATCCCATGCGGTGACTTGATGCGCTCCTAGTGCCCACGGCGCCCGATGCGGTGATGCACCCGCCGCTGCGCCAGCCACACCGCGCCCGCCACCACCGGCACCAGGATGCCCAGCGCCAGGTCCGGATTGAGCGGCAGGCCGGCAGCCTTGGCCGCCTTGCCCGCGTAGCCGAGCAGGCCGACCAGGTAGTAGGAGATCGCCGCCACCGACAGGCCCTCGACCGCGAGCTGCAGCCGCAGCTGCTGGGCGGCGCGGGCGTTCATCGATTCCAGGATGCGGCGGTTCTGCAGTTCCTGCACGATGCCGACCCGGGTGCGCAGCAGGTCGTTGCTGTCGGCGATGCGGCGCGCCAGCGCGTCCTGGCGCGCGTTGACCGCGCCGCAGGTCTGCATGGCCGGCGCCAGCCGGCGTTCCATGAATTCTTCCACCGTTGGCGTGCCCTCGATGCGCACTTCGCGCAACTCCTCGATGCGCGCCTTGACGATGCCGAAATAGGCTTTCGACGCCGAGAAGCGGTAGCCGTTGTCGAGCACCAGCTTCTCCAGGCGCGCCGCCAGCCGTGTGATGTCGCCGAGCAGGCGCTGTTCGTCGTGGGCGCCCTTGTCGAGCGCCATGTCGGTGGCGACCATGGCGCTGGCCAGTCCGGCCAGCTCGGCTTCGATGCGGTCCAGCTCCATGCCGACCGTGCGCGCGGCCGGCAAGCCGAGGAGGGCCATCATGCGGTAGGTTTCGATCTCCAGCACCCGTTGCACCAGGCGCCCGCCCTGCAGGTGGCGCATGCCGAGGTCGCGGATCACGAAGCGGCTGAAGCCATCGGACTGGATCGCGAAGTCGGTCCACAGTTCGGCGCCCTGCATGACCGAGGAGCCGGCCAGCTGGTTGCGTTCGAACACCGCTCCCAGGCGCGAGGCGTCGGCGTCGCCCCTGACCAGCGCCACGTGGGCGGCCGCCATCACGCTGCCTTCCAGGCTGGCCAGCCAGGCAGCGGGCAAGAAGGACAGCGGCACGTGCGAGAAGGCTTCGTGCGGCGCCATGTTGGGCGGCAGCGGCGTGGTCACCGTATAGGTGGCGAATTCGGTATGGCATTCCCACTTCAGGCGGAAGCTGCCGAAGTCGTGGAAGAAGTGGTTGCTGCCCGGGCCGGGGGCGGCGACGCCGAAGTATCCGCACAGTTCCCCCAGCACGCGATGCTGCGAATGCTGGGCCGGCGGGCCGGCCTGGCCGCCATGGCAGACCGCCAGGTGGGTGATCGCTTCGGGAGCGTCGAGCCGCATGAAAGGCCGCGAATGGAGCTCGGCGGCGAGCGGGACGCGCAGGGGATGGTTCAGCGAAGGGTTGAAGTCTCTCACTCGGCGCTTTCGTAATTGGTGAATATATCTTTTGTATATTGTGTCATTACACTGAATTTTGTGCACTGCGTCAAAAGTTTTGCGCCGAACACTCAGGACCTTGAGCGGAAAGTGTTGGGAATGATCATCAGACTTGCCTGCATGGGCGCAGGGCTGCTTCAGGCGCCCGGCAGGCGCGGGCGGCCCGGAAGAAGCTGTACCGAGACGTGCCGCATCCCTGGAGAGCCGGGAGGCCGCGCGCACTGAGGCGGATGCCCCGCTCCGGCTAGCCGGCCTCCTTGCGTGCCCCCGCGGCGAGGCCGGCCAGCACGTCGATCGGCAGCGGGAAGACGATGGTGGACGACTTGTCGCCCGCGATCGCGCCGAGCGTCTGCAGGTAGCGCAACTGCATCGCGCCGGCCTGCTGCGACAGCACCTGTGCGGCCTGCTGCAGTTTTTCGGAGGCCTGCAGTTCGCCTTCCGCGTGGATGATCTTGGCGCGCCGTTCGCGCTCGGCCTCGGCCTGGCGCGCGATGGCGCGGATCATCGATTCGTCCAGGTCGACGTGCTTGATCTCGACATTGGCCACCTTGATGCCCCAGGCGTCGGTCTGGGCGTCGAGCACCTGCTGGATGTCGAGGTTGAGCCGCTCGCGTTCGGCCAGCATCTCGTCCAGTTCGTGCTTGCCGAGCACCGAGCGCAGGGTGGTCTGGGCCAGCTGGCTGGTGGCTTCCATGAAGTTGGCGACCTGGATGATGGCGCGCTCCGGGTCCACCACCCGGAAGTAGATGACGGCATTGACCTTCACCGAGACGTTGTCGCGCGAGATCACGTCCTGGGTCGGAACGTCGAGCACGATGGTGCGCAGGTCGACCCGCACCATCTGCTGCAGTACCGGGATCAGGATGATCAGGCCCGGCCCCTTGACGCCCCAGAAGCGGCCCAGCTGGAACACGACGCCGCGCTCGTACTCGCGCAGGATGCGGATTGCTGCGACCAGCAGCGCCAGCAGCAGGAACAACAGGCTGCCGAGGCCGATACCGATACCCGAGATCATCGTGCCCTCCTATGGTGTGTCAACGGGGACCACTTCGAGCTGCAGGCCGCTGCGGCCGACGATGCGCACCGTCTGCGACTGGCGCAGCGGCGTGCTGCTGATAGCGTGCCAGAGTTCGCCCTCGACCCGCACCCAGGCTTCGTGCGGCCGCTGCTGGCCGGTCTGCTCGACCGTGCACAGCGCGCCGACCATGCTTGCCGCGCCGCTGGTCACCGGGCGCCGCCGCGTGCGCAAGGCCAGGCGCACGGTGCCGAACAGCAGCAGGGCGCTGGCCATGGCGAGCGTGCCGACCAGGCCGGGCGGGATGCCGTAGCCGGGCAGCTCGGTATCGACCAGCATCAGCGCGCCCGCGACAAAGGCCGCGATGCCGCCCAGTCCGAGGATGCCGAAACTGGGCAGGAAGGCTTCGGCCGCCATGAAGCCCAGGCCGAGCACGATCAGGGCCAGGCCGGCATAGTTCACCGGCAGCAGCTGCAGGGCGTACAGCCCCAGCAGCAGGCAGATGGCGCCGATCACGCCCGGCGCCACCGCGCCCGGGTTCATGAATTCGAACACGAGGCCGTAGAGCCCGACGGTCATCAGGAGCAGGGCGACGCTGGGATTGGCGATCGCCCCCAGCGCATTGGTACGCCAGTCGGGCGTGAACTGGACCAGCACTGCCCCTTTCGTCCGCAGGCGGTGCGGCTGGCCCATGACGCTGACCGTGCGGCCGTCGAGCTGCGCCAGCAGGGCGGGGACGTCGGCTGCCACCACGTCGATAACCTTCAGCCGCAGGGCTTCCTCTGCACTCAGGCTGCTTGAGTCGCGTACGGCGCGCTCGGCCCAGTCGGCATTGCGGCCGCGCAGCTGGGCCAGCGCACGCAGGTAGGCCGCGGCGTCGTTGATCGCCTTGGCCTGCATGGCCGAGCCCGGCTCTTTCTGGCCGGTTTTCGGCGCAGCCTTGCCGGTTTCGCCGGGCGGGGGCTGGCCGCCGGGAGCGGGCTGCGGCGGGGTGATGCCCATCTCGACCGGTGTCGCGGCGCCGACATTGGTGCCGGGCGCCATGGCCGCGACGTGGCTCGCGAACAGGAGATAGGTGCCTGCACTGGCGGCGCGCGCACCGCTGGGGGCGACGTAGGCGGCCACCGGCACCGGCGAGGCCAGGATGGCCTTGATCACCGTGCGCATCGAGGTGTCGAGCCCGCCCGGCGTATCCATTTGCAGGACCAGCAGGGCATGCCCGAGCGACGCCGAGCGCGCGATGCCGCGCGCCACATGGTCGGCGCTGGCCGGGCCGATGGCGCCGTCG
The DNA here is from genome assembly GCF_059685695.1 of Telluria sp. PB2R4. NCBI lineage: Bacteria > Pseudomonadati > Pseudomonadota > Betaproteobacteria > Burkholderiales > Oxalobacteraceae > Telluria > Telluria sp. PB2R4. The sequence continues at coordinate 15,715 of NZ_JCASIC010000005.1, forward strand.
ATCGTCAGCAGGCCGACGGCTGGCGGCCCGGGCGCGGCTACGATCGCCGCCGGAGAAAAACCCAGGAGCGCGAACACGAGAAACGCCAGCATCGTGGCTGGCGCCGTGGCGAGCCGATGGCGCGAAGCAAAGCCTGACACATCGCCTCCCCGGACCGATGCCGGCCGCAGGCTGGACCGGACAAGACTTGGACAGCGAAACCCCCAAGGGTGTTCCCGGAATAGTCGACTTGAGTCGATAACGAGAATGCATTATCATTAATGGGCTGCCTCGCATTCAAGAAAGTGTCCAGACCCATGAAGCGCCCGTTCCTTCCGATCCTGCTGGTTCCCGTCCTGCCCCTGTTCAGCGAGCCCGCCATCGCGGACGACCCCGTGATGGTGATCGGAGAAGTGCGGGTGAGCGCCCAGCGCGGCGGTCCCCTGTTGTCCAGTGGCGTCATGGCTTCGGTCGACGTGCTCGGCGCCGACAAGGTCGAGGACAAGAACGTTGCCAACAGCTGGGAACTGCTGGGCCAGCTTCCCGGCATCCAGCTGACCGAAACGCGCATGGGTGCGGAATCCGGCAAGGCCACCTTCCGCGCCTTCAATGGAGAAGGCTATATCAATGGCATCAAGGTGCTGATCGACGGCATTCCCAGCAACGTGAACAGCGGCAACCAGCGCTTCATCGACATGGTCTTCCCCCTCGAGGTCGACTACATCGAGGTGGTGCGCGGCACCAACGACCCGCGCTACGGCCTGCACAACATCGGCGGCAACATCAACTTCGGCACCCGCCAGGGCGGCAACTACCTGGACGGGCGGTTCACCGCCGGCAGCTTCGCCACCCGCGAAGTCCAGCTGGCGCTGGGACGCGAGGCCGATGGCGTCGCCCAGAATTACTTCGTGGCCCGCCAGGCATCGAACGGCTACCGCGCGCACAGTGACTCCGACAAGCACACGCTGGGCGCCAAATGGTTCGTCAGCTCGGCCGACCGGCTGCTCAAGGCCGGCCTGGTGCTGCGCAGCTACCGCCACGATGCCGAGGAGCCCGGCTTCCTCACCGCGGCCGAACTGGCCGCCGACCGCCGCCAGTCGCCGGCCAAGAACGCGAACGACCTGAGCGAGCGCGACATGCGCCATGCGAGCGCCCACCTCGACTGGCAGCCCGCGCCGTACACCCACGTCGGTGCCAGGCTATACTTCAACCGCTACGCGGACGACCGCCGCGTGAGCTTCACCAGCAATCCGGCCGGCACGGCGCCGCGCCAGCGACGCATCTGGGACGAAGAGCAGCGCGGCTTCCTGGGGACGCTGACATGGCGCGCCGGCGCCCGGCTCGTGGTCGAAGGCGGCATCAACGCCGAGCGCCAGGACAACCGCTACCGCCGCCTGCGCTACCGCTTTGCGCTGCCGACCAGCTTCGCCACGCCGGCCACGGTCCAGAACGACGACAGCTACAGCCTGGAAAACACGGGCGCCTATGTGCAGGCCATCATCCAGCCGCTCGATTCGCTCAAGATCATTCCCGGCCTGCGGGTAGACGAATTCCGCGGCGGCTTCGTGAACCAGACCAGCGGACTGCAGGCGCGGCTGCAGGACTACGGCCCGATCAGGCAGCCCAAGCTGAGCATGGTCTACAGTCCGGCGCAGGAGCTGAGCGTCTACGCCAACTGGGGCCGCACCTTCCAGGTCCTGACCGGATCGGGCGCTCCGGCCTACCTGACCCCGGGCCAGGCCGAGTTCGCGCCCTCGATCAACACCGGCAAGGAGATCGGGGTCAAGTTCCGGCCCGCCGCCGGCATCGACCTGCGGGTCGCGGCTTGGCAGCAGGACGCCACCGGCGAGGTGGCCAACATGCCGGCCACCGGCACCACGGTCGGCCTGGGCGAGACGCGCAGGAAAGGACTCGACCTGCAGGCGTCGGCGCGCGTGGGCGAGCGGGTCGACGTGACGTTCTCCCACTCGCTGCAGAAAGCCGAGGTGATGAGCGCCTTCACGGCGGACGGCATGTCGCTGGCGGGCCGCGAGGTGTTCTCGACGCCGCGCCGCATCACCAATCTCGGCGCCGACTATCAACCCTCAGAGCGCTGGCGCTTCGGGCTGCAAGGCCGTGCGCAGGGCAGCTATTACATCGACAGCGCGAATGCCGAGGGCAAGTTCGGCGGCTTCGTGCTGTTCGACGCCAGCGCGCGCTTCAAGCTGTCGGAAAGGACCAGCCTCGACCTGCAGCTCCGGAACCTCGCCGACCGCCGCCATGCCTATGCCTGGTACGACAACTTCTTCTGGCCGGCGCAGGACGCGCAGCCGATGTTCTCGGCGGGGCCGGGGCGCGCCGCCTACCTGTCGCTGAACGTGAAGCTGTGAACCCATGACCAATCCAACCCGTTCCCGCATCACCTCCATCGACGCGCTGCGTGGCCTGGTGATGGTGTTCATGCTCGCCGACCACGTGCGCGAGACCTTCCTGCTGCACCTGCAGGTGTCCGACCCGATGGACGTGGCGGCGACCTCCGGCCCGCTGTTCGCGTCGCGCCTGGTGGCGCACCTGTGCGCGCCGGTGTTCGTGTTCCTGACCGGCCTGTCGGCCTTCCTGTACGGCGCGCGCCAGCCGGACGGCCCGGCCGCGGCCGCCGGCTTCCTATGGAAGCGCGGCCTGTTCCTGGTCGCGCTCGAGCTCACCGTCGTCAACTTCGCCTGGACCGCCAGCTTCCCGCCCAAGGTGATCTACCTGCAGGTGATCTGGGCCATCGGCCTGTCGATGCTGGCGCTGGCGGCGCTGGTGCGCCTGCCGCGTATGGCCCTGGCCACGCTCGGGCTGGCGATCGTCGCCGGCCACAACCTGCTGGATGGCTTGCACTTCGCAGCCGGCCATCCGCTGCACGCGATCTGGGCCGTGCTGCACGAGCGCGGCTGGCTCGTGTTGGGCGACGCGCTCCGCCTGCGCACCTCCTACCCGGTGCTGCCATGGATCGGCATCATCTGCCTGGGCTACGCCTGCGGGCCGTGGTTCGGAGCGGGCTTCGTCCCGGTGCAGCGCCGGCGCCGGCTGCTCGGCTGGGCGGCGGGCGCATTGGGCGGATTCGTGCTGCTGCGGGCGCTGAATGTCTACGGCGACCGGCCCTGGACGGCGGGCGCCTCGGCCTCCGAGACCGTGATGGGCTTCTTCAACGTCACCAAGTATCCGCCGTCGCTGCTGTTCACGGCGCTGACGCTCGGGATCGGCCTGCTGCTGCTCGTGCTGCTGGAACGCCGCGATGGCGCGCTGGCGCGCCGGCTGTCGGTGCTGGGCGCGGCGCCGATGTTCTTCTATATCGCGCACCTGTATGTGCTCAAGCTGCTGTTCGTCGCGGTGACGGCTGTCGACCCGGACGCGGCCCGTTTCGACGGGGTGGCGCCGGTATGGGCGCTGGCGCTGCTGCTGTGCGTGGCCTTGTACCCGGCGGTGCAGGCCTTTGCGCGGCTCAAGGCGCGGCGGCGCGACATCGCCTGGCTCAAGTACCTGTAGCCGGCACGTGCTACCATCGGCGGCCCGGCAACTGTAGTGTACGAGTAGTGAAACACCGATTATTCCTGTTCGACCTGGACGACACGCTCCTCGACTTCAAGGCCTCCGAACGCCTGTCCTTCGTGCGCACCATGGGCGAACTTGGCGTGCAGGGCGATGTCGAGGCGCGGTTCCAGCAGTATCAAACGATCAACCTGGCGCTGTGGCGCGCCTTCGAGCTGGGCACCGTATCGAAAGAGCTGCTGAAGGTCGAGCGCTTCCGCCAGACCTTCGCCGCAGGCCGGCTCGACCTGGACCCTGAGCGCGCCAGCCTTCTCTATCTCGACGCCCTGTCCGACACGGTGGTGCTGGTCGACGGCGCCCTGCGCCTGTGCGAAACCCTGTGCGCGGTCGGCGAGGTCGGCATCATTACCAATGGCGTCCACCAGATCCAGCACCGGCGCATCGCCAACTCGGGACTGGGCGGGCACATTGCCTTTGTCGCCACCTCGGAAGCCTGCGGCCATGCCAAGCCGGACAGCCGCTTTTTCGCGTATACCGCCGCGATGGCCCGGACTTTCTCGAAACGCAACACCATCATCGTCGGCGACCGCCTGGATGCCGACATCCTCGGCGCCAACCGCTTCGGCATCGACAGCTGCTGGTTCAATCCCGGCGGCCTGGTCAACGACAGCCAGGCGCTGCCCAGCTGCGAAGTCGCCACTCTGGACGAGGTCGTTCCCGCATTCAAACGATTGGCGCAGGCGGCCTGACAACCGCACAATTTGTCGGCTTTTCGCGTCACAGGGGTTGAAATACTCCCGTTATACTCCACATGGAGTATAAGGAGAAGATAATGCACGCCACTACCCCCCTGCAGCGCGTACCCGACAGCGACAAGGTCACCGTCAATGTCGGCCTGGTCGACCTGGCCCAGGTCGACCTGCTCGTCAACGAAGGTTTTTATTCGAACCGTACGGACTTCGTCCGTACCGCCATCCGCAACCAATTACTGGCGCATGCCGATGCATTGCGCCAGATCGTGGTCCGCAAGCGCTACGTGCTGGGCCAGCATCGTTACAGCCGCAGGGAGCTCGAAGAGGTGGTAGCCGGCGGCCAGCGCCTCGAGATCCACGTGCTGGGACTGGCCGTGATCGAGGACGAGGTGACGCCGGAACTGGCGGCCGCCGCGATCGTATCGGTCCAGGTCCTCGGCGCCTTCATCGCATCGCCCGCCGTCAGGCAGGCGCTTGCCGACCGTATTCACAATTAAAGGACAGCATTCCATGAAACCCATCGACGAATTCCTGCGCCACATGATGGCGTCGGCCCAACGGGTCCGCACCGGCGACCCGGCCGCCGCCACCGAAGTCATCCAGCGCGCACTCCAGCAGGCCGGGCTCATGCCCGCCGGCGGGACCGCGCAAGACGACGGCCCGACCATCATCGACCTGAATCCTCCTCCTGCGCCACCGCCGGGCGCGGCGCGTACCAGCTCGACCGAGGCCCCGGCGGTACGTAAGGCGCGCCCGGGCCACCCGATGCCCGGCGCGCGCCCCGCCTGGAAACGCCAGCCCCGTCCCCCGGCCGACCTGGGCCCGGGCAGCTTCACCGAAGGCACGTTCGCCTGTGCCGAAGGCCGGCGCCGCTACCGGCTGTATGTACCGGCGAGCGCCGCCCAGGGCCCGCGGCCGCTGGTGGTGATGCTGCACGGCTGTACCCAGAATGCCGGCGATTTCGCGGCGGGCACCGCGATGAACACGGTGGCCGAGGAACACGGCTGCCTGGTGCTGTATCCTGAGCAGGACCGCGGCGCCAACCATAACGGCTGCTGGAACTGGTTCGAGCCCGGCCACCAGCGCGCAAGCGGAGGCGAGCCGGCGATCATCGCCGCCATGACGCGCCAGATCGCCGCCGAGCATGGCGCCGATCCGAAGCGCGTGTATGCGGCCGGCCTGTCGGCGGGCGGCGCGATGGCGGCCATCCTCGGCGCCGAGTATCCCGAGCTGTACGCGGCGGTCGGCATTCACTCCGGCCTGGCGGCCGGCACCGGCAAGGACATGATTTCCGGCCTGCATGCGATGAAACATCCGCCCAAGCCGGCGGCAGCCGGGCAGGGCGTGCCGGTCATCGTGTTCCATGGCGATGCCGACCACCTGGTCCATCCGGGGAACGGCGAGGCCGTGTTGAAGCAGTTCACGGGAGCGCACGCTGGAGGCGGATTACAGCAGCAGCGCCACAGCGGCGACGCCGGCGGGCGGAAGTTCACCCGTACCGGCTGGCGCCATGCGGATGGCCGGCGCGTGGCCGAGCACTGGCTGGTGCACGGCGTTGGGCACGCGTGGGTTGGGGGCAAGGCGGCCGGGTCGCATACCGATGCCAGCGGCCCCTGCGCGTCGACGGAGATGCTCTCGTTCTTCCTCGAGCAGTCGCGCTAGCGCTAGCTGGGCGCAAAGTACTCGCCCTTAAATAAATGTGTTTTTGGCTGCCATAACCGGCGCGCTGCTGCGTTGGCTCGTGCTTGCAGTGCTCGCACTGCGGCGCACTCGCCGCCTTGCATCGCATCCGGTTCTGTTTGCCAAAACTCACATTTATTTCTTGTCGAGTACTTAGCGCTTGATCGCGTGCAGCCACACGGCCGCGATCCGCTCGGCGTCTTCGTAGCCCGGCTCGCCCAGCTGGCCGCCGAAGATGTCGGGGTCGAGCTCTTCATAGCTCCAGTGGTCGCACTGCGCTTCCAGGTCGGGCCGGACCGCTTCCAGGAATGCATCCTGGGCGCCGGTGATCGCCACCCCGGTGTACAGCATCAGGTTGCCGCCGCGGCGCAGCCGCCCCAGGCTTTCGCGGACGATCCGCACCGACAGCTCGGCGCCGCGCATCCCGCCGCCATGGCGGTAGGGCAGTTCGCTGGGGTCGAGCACATAGGGCGGGTTCGACACGATCAGGTCGAAATCCCCCTCCAATCCATCGAACAGGTCGCTGTGGCAGGCGCGCAGGTTGGGCAGCCCCGCCAGCGCCGCATTCACCACCGTCAGTGCCAGCGCCCGGGTATTGATGTCGGCGCCGATCACTTCGGCATGCGGGAACTTGTGTGCGATCGCCAGCGCGCCGGCGCCGCCGCCGCAACCGATGTCCAGCGCCCGGGTCGGTCCAGAGCCGAGCCAGGGAAAGGCCCGTCCCATGGTGCCGACGAAGCGGTAGGTGTCGGGGCCGAAGAAGACCGAATCGTCGTCATCGGTCGGGTAGGCCGAATGGAACACCAGCAGCTCCCCCAGGGTCGACGCGCGCAGGGTCGAGCGCAGCAGGGCGCCGTCGGCCTCGACGATGCCGGCCTCGCGCATCAGGTCCAGCAGTTCCGGCGCCACATCGGCGGACGCGAACGGCCGGCTCCAGCCGAAGATGCCGCGCAGGTCGGCGGCGCGCTCGTTGCCGGGACGGCGGTTGATGCGGCGGTGGGTGGAGGGCGTCACCGTGACGAAACGGTAGTCGTGCTCGCGCAGGTAGCGGCCGACGGCGACCAGGGCGTTGGCGTGGGGATTTGTCATTGCGCCAGCCTCGCATGCGCGGGGCGCGGGCGCTGTGCGCCAGCTAACGCAGATTGCCGCCTTGGAGAAGGGAAATTTCCACCGCTATGTGAATACCCGAACAGTGCGCGCCCCGGCTGACGCCCATACTCGATCACAGGAACATTGTTCAGGTCGGCTTGGGTCCGGCTCACCGTTGAGGAGAACGACATGGCGCACAGGGATCGTGAGGGGCCGGCTGGCCGGCTGGAGCGCGAGATCGCACGCGAACGCCATGAGCGCGCGCTGCATGACGAGGCGAGAAGCGGCCTGGGATCGCAGGAAGAAGAATTTCGCCTGAAGGACGCGCGCGAGCGTGCCGATACAGGCACGCTCAAGCGCCATCCCGGGCGCTGAGCGCAACACAAGGAGGCGAACATGAAATGGGAAGGTGAACGCCAGAGCGATAACGTGGAAGACCGCCGTGGCGGCGGCGGCGGGGGCTTCGGCATCGGCGGCAAGACCGTGGGGATCGGTACGCTGGTCGTGGCGCTGATCGGCAGCGTGTTCTTCGGCATCGATCCGAGCGTATTCCTCGGTGGCGGCGGGCCGCCCGTCGCGGTGCAGCAGGGACCGCAAGGGCCACAGGCTGCGCCGGCCAATGACCGCGAGACGCAATTCGTACGCGCGACGCTCGGCTCGACCGAGGATGCCTGGGCCCAGCTGTTCGCGGCCCAGGGCGCGCAATACCAGCCGGCCCGGCTGGTGCTGTTCGAGAACGCCACCGGCACCGCCTGCGGCACCGGACGCAGCGCCACCGGCCCCTTTTATTGCCCGGCCGACCGCCAGGTCTATATCGACCTGAGCTTCTTCCGCCTGATGGAGCAGCGCTTCCAGGTGGCCGGCGAATTCGCCCAGGCCTATGTCATCGCGCACGAGGTGGGGCACCACGTCCAGAACCTGCTCGGCATCTCCGACCAGGTCCGCAATGCGCAGCGCAATGCGTCGGAGAAGCAGGGCAATGCCATGTCGGTGCGGCTCGAGCTGCAGGCCGATTGCTTCGCCGGCATCTGGGCGAACCAGCGCAAGCAGGTGATCGAGCCGGGCGACGTCGAAGCGGCGATGGCCGCGGCCACCGCGATCGGCGACGACGCGCTGCAGCGCCAGTCGCAGGGCACGGTGGTGCCGGACTCGTTCACCCATGGCAGCTCGGCGCAGCGGGTGCGCTGGTTCACGCGCGGGCTGGAGACCGGCAGCGTGGAGCAGTGCAACACCTTCGAGGCACGGCAGCTGTAGGGTTTACGGCTTCGCCGTACCCGCGTTCAACTTGACGATACGCTGTGGCTGCGCATGCCGTAGTTGAACGCGCGGGCGGGGGACCCGCCCGCCCTACGAAAACCGAACCGCTTGTAGGACAAATCCCCGTTGAGCGCCTCCCTCCCTGAAAGCGGATGAAAACCGCTTGTTCGTTTCCGTGCGCGCATCGCATTCCTTGGTGTTCTGACATAACGTATTTGCAAAGCCCGCCGAGCTGGCGGGCGATGTGAATCCTGTCGTCAACCCAATCGAGGAGGAGTTATGCTGGCAATGAACTACCGCGGGCCCTATCGCGTCCGCGCCGATCACAAGCCCGACCCGGTCATCGAGCACCCGGGCGACGCCATCGTGCGCGTCACCCGGTCCTGCATCTGCGGTTCGGACCTGCACCTGTACCATGGCCTGGTGCCCGACACCCGCGTCGGCCACACCTTCGGCCACGAGTTCATCGGCGTGGTCGAAGATGTCGGCTCCGGAGTCCAGAACCTGAAGGTCGGCGACAAGGTACTGGTGCCGTTCAATGTGTTCTGCGGATCCTGCTTCTTCTGCGACCGCGAACTCTACGGCAATTGTCACAACATGAACGCGGAATCGACCGCGGTCGGCTCGATCTACGGCTACTCGCACACCGCGGGCGGCTACGACGGCGGCCAGGCCGAGCTGGTGCGCGTCCCGATGGCCGACGTCGGCCCGATGATCATTCCCGACGACATCCACGACGACGACGCGGTGCTGCTCACCGACGCGGTGCCGACCGGCTACCAGGCGGCGGAGATGGGCGACATCCAGGAAGGCGATACGGTGGTCGTGTTCGGCGCCGGCCCGGTCGGCATCTTCGCGGCCAAGTCGGCCTGGCTGATGGGCGCGGGGCGCGTCATCGTGGTCGACCATATCGAGTACCGGCTGGAGTTCGTCAAGCGCTATGCGCAGTGCGAGGTGGTCAACTTCAAGGAAGTGCGCGACATGGCCGAGCACATCAAGAAGATGACCGACTGGATGGGCGCCGACGTCTGCATCGACGCGGTCGGCTGCGAAGCCTCGGGCAACGCCATGCAGACGCTCACCGGGCGCTACATGATGGCCCAGGCCGGTTCGGCCACCGCGCTGCACTGGTGCATCAACTCGGTGCGCAAGGGCGGCAACGTGTCGATCGTCGGTGTGTACGGCCCGACCTTCAACGCGGTCCCGATCGGCAATGCGCTGAACAAGGGCCTGACCCTGCGCATGAACCAGGCCAGCGTACGCCGCCACCTGCCGCGCCTGATCGAGCACATCCGGGCAGGGCGCCTGAATCCGAAAGAAATCATCACCCACCGGGTGCCGCTGGAAGAGGTGTCGGACGCCTATCACATCTTCTCGGGCAAGCTGGATAACTGCATCAAGACCATCCTGATCCCGCCGAATGCCAATCAGGTCAAGGCAGTCTCGGCCAGCGCAATGCATTAAGGAGCGACCATGGAACCACGCAACGACATGACTGAACACAAGCACCATGGCCACGCGCACGGGCATGACCATGATCACGGCCACCTGCAGCAGCACCCGAGCCAGGGCCACGTCGCGCCGCGCCGTCCTTCACGCCAGGAATTGCAGCACATAAACGGCTGGGGCGCCGACCTCGACCACAAGAACCGGCCTGGCGTGCCGATGGAACGCACCCCGCCGCGCTTCATCAACCAGCCCCAGGGCGACCCCGAGCAGCAGCAGGAAAAGGTCGAGATCCTGGTCTCGTCCGAGCGCCCTGGCATTACCCAGGTGTTCGGCACCGTCCAGCCGCCCTCGGGCCTGTCGGGCATGATCCGGCGCATGGCGTTCAAGGCGAGCGAGAACGACCTGCGCCACTGGCTGCTCCTGCTGCTGGCCGATCGCGTCAACATGGTCGAAGGGGTGGTCGACGACCTGGCGCACGGGCACGTCCCGAACGTGCTGGGCGAGATGGGCATCAAGGCCGAGATGAAGCACAACCCGGCCGGGCTGGCGAAGAAGGTGGCGATCACCGCCGCCGTGGTTGGCACGGCGGTCTACCTGATGAAGCGGCGCGACCGCGACGACGTCCGTTACGAGAGCGATCGCGGGGACGACCGTTACCAGGGTGACCGCTACGGCAAGCGCTACTACCGCTGAGTAGCACCCAGTCGTTCAGGGCCTGCGCCCACTGGGGCGCAGGCCATGGCCGGGGCAGGGTGCGGCGTCGGCTCGCCGGCAGCTGGGTTTCCCCTCGCTGGTTTGCGCTTGGCCGGCTTGCGGCGGAACTTGAGCCAGACCACCAGGCCGGTGACGAAGAAAATCAGCGGGGTGAGGCCCACCACGCTGACCAGGATGCGGCCGGCCAGGCCAAACGCTTCGCCGGTATGCAGCGGGTACAGGGTGCTGACGAACCAGTCGCTGCCGCGCGCGGCCATCGGATCGATCGATCGCAGCACGGCGCCGCTGCCGGCGTCCACGCTGACGCGGGTGGCGCCCGGGCCGTGGCGCAGTTCGCCCGGCTGGCGCACCCGGACCTCAAAGGGCTGCTCCGGCTTGGCCGGAATGCCGATGCGCGAGACTCGCGCTTCCGGGTAGCGCGCCTGCGCCGCCGCCATCGCCGCGTCAGGCCCGATGCGTGGCGCGTCTTTCCGGCTGGCGTTGGCCACCTTCTCGTTCTTCGTCAACGGCGCGACGGCACGGATCGCCGGCGTCACCCAGTCCGGCGCATTGAAGTACACCCCGGAAAATGCCAGCACCAGCAGCACCGGCGCCACCCAGAAGCCGGCCGCGCGGTGCAGCTGGAAGCTGAACTTCGGCCAGTTGCCGCCACGCCGCACGGTGATGGCATGCCAGAACGCGGACAGGGTCGGCTTCGGCCACCACACCACGATGCCGCTCAAGCACAGCAGCATCAGCGCCACCCCCTGCACCGCGATCACCAGCTTGCCCGCGTCCCCGGACATCAGGTAACGGTGCAGGTGGAACAGGGTCGGCATCAATAGTGGCCGCGACAGGCCGGCTTCGCCCCAGTTGCGCTCACCCAGCACAGTCAGGTTGGCCGGGTCGACCATGACCTGGCGGGTCACCCCTTGCGACCAGCGCGAGGCCGGCTTCTCCGGGCGATACCAGGCCACGTACACATCGCCGTGCACCTCGGGCAGGAACAGGGTGTCGGGGCGCCCGTAGGCCGGGTCGCCCGCCAGGCGCGCGGCGACCGCCGCCACCTGGGCGGGCGCGGGACGGGCTTCGGCGCCGGCATCGAAGCCCGGAGGTGGCGCCACCTGCAACAGTCCCGGATTGAGCCAGGCGTCGAGCTCGTGGCGCCAGCCGATCACGGTGCCGGTCAGGCCTTGCAGGACCAGGATGGTGCCGAAAACAAGGCCGGCCCAGAGGTGAATGGTACGGATGAGCGGTTTCATGCACCGCATGATAACCGAAATGAGAACGATTCTCGATATTGCGTGTTTACTTGATAACGATTATCATTTCGGGATTCCTGCTGAGTAAGCCCTTTCGAATCCATGAACAAGACCAACCCGATCAAGCCCATCGTCGCCGCCTGCATGCTGATGGCCATGTCCTGCGCCGCTGCCCAGGAGCAGACGCCCTCCCGGGAGCAGACACAGGAGCAGGCACAGGAACAGGAACTCGCCTCGGTGGTCGTCACCGCCACCCGCACTGCCAGGGCCATCGACAGGATTCCGGGTGCGGTCTCGGTGATCACGCAGCAGGAACTGGCGACCCAGTACCTGATCGCGGATGACCCGTCGCAGGCCCTGTCGACCTATGTGCCGGGCTACGCGCCGAGCCGCCAGAAGATGACCTCGACCGGCGAATCGCTGCGCGGCCGCCAGCCGCTGATCCTGTTCGACGGCATCCCCCAATCGAACCCGCTGCGCGCCGGCATGCGCGAAGGCTACTTCGCCGACAGCGCCATCATCGAGCGCATCGAAGTGATCAACGGCGCCTCGGCCATGCAGGGGATGGGTGCGACCGGCGGCATCATCAACTACATCACCAAGACCCCGCGCAGGGAGGGGACGAGCTACAGCGTCAACACCCGCTTCGCCAGCCAGTTCGAGTCCGACAGCCTGGACTGGAAGACCGGCCTGACCGTTACCCACAAATCCGGCGACTTCGACCTGCTGGCCTACGCCAGCGTGCAGCGCCGCGGCATGGGCTACGACGGCAGTGGCCGCCGCTTGGGAATCGATGCGGTGCAGGGCGACACCATGGATTCGCACGGCAACGACTTGTTCCTGAAAATGGGCAAGACCTTCGGGGCCCAGCGCCTGCAGCTCAGCCTGAACCGCTTCGACCTGGCCGGCGACGGCGACTACCGCGGCGTGCCGGGCAAGCTGGCCCAGGGTGTGCCGACCAGTTCCGCACCGGGAACGCCGATCGGCATGCCACCGCGCAACAAGGTGCGCAGCGCCAGCGTCGACTACCGCCACGACGACCTGGCCGGCGGCAGCCTGGCCGTGCAGCTGTTCGGCCACGAATTCTCCGCGCTGTACGGCGCCACCAACACCTCTACCTTCCAGGACCGCACGATCGCGCCCGTCGGGACCCTGTGGGACCAGTCGCAGGTCGTGACCGACAAGCGCGGCTCGCGCATCACCTGGGTGCGGCCGGACCTGGTCGTACCGGGTCTGGAACTGACGACCGGAGTCGACTGGCTGCAGGACAATCCCCAGCAGCGCCTGGCCAGTACCGGCCGCACCTGGGTGCCGGAGCTGAAGTTCCGCTCGCTGGCGCCCTTCGCCCAGCTCGAATACGAGTTCGGCCCGCTGACCGTGCGCGGCGGCGTGCGCTACGAAGACGCCAAACTGGACGTCGACACCTACACCACCCTGGCGGCCTACGGTAGTCGGCAAGTGCAGGGCGGCTCGGCCGAGTTCTCGAAAGCGGTCAAGAATATCGGCGTGGTCTGGCGTTTCGCTCCTGGCTGGTCCGCCTTCGCCGGCAGCTCGGAAGGCTTTGGCCTGCCCGACGCCGGCCTGGTGCTGCGCGCGGTGGCGGTGCCCAACCAGTCGGTCTCGAGCCTGATCAGCCTGCAGCCCATCGTCACCCGCAACAACGAAGTCGGCATCAACTGGCGCGGCAGCCAGGGCCAGTTCGGCCTGTCGCGCTACGATTCGCGCTCCAAGCTGGGCAGCGTGATCCGCATCACGTCCGCCGGCCTTGGCGTGGTCGAGCGCGTGCCGACCACGGTCAAGGGCTGGGAAGCGAATGCCGAATGGCGCCCGAGCAAGGCGTGGAGCGTGTTCGGCACCTGGGCCACGCTGGACGGCAAGACCGCCGCGACCCAGGGCGCGCCGATGGACCTCGACCTGGGCGCGCGCTCGCAGGGACCGGACAAGGCGGTAGTGGGCGGCAACTGGAACTTCCGGCCGCAGGGCCAGCTGCGCCTGCAGGCCACCCACCTGCGCGACCGCGACATCAACATCGGCCGCCGCGTCGGCACCAGCAACCTCGAAGAGCACTTCCAGGGCTATACCCTGGTCGATGCCGCCGTCACCTGGGAGACCCGCCTCGGCCGCTTCGGCCTGAGCCTCGAGAACCTGTTCGACAAATACTACGTCGGCTACTACTCGCAGTCGGCATCGAGCGTGGATGTCAACGCGACCTATGCCGGGCGCGGACGCACGCTGGCGCTGAGCTGGAACCGGAGCTTCTAAGAGCCAGAAGTTCCAAGGGCAGGCCTGTCTGCTTGAGCGTTGCGCTCAAGCAAATCCTTTCTGCTGAGCTCGTCCACACTGTCCGGTGGGCGGCCCATCCGCGGGCCGCGTTTCCACCGACGGAGACGAGATGACCACGCACACCACCCTCCCGGCCGCGCTGCTCGGCGCCGCCTTGCTGCTCGCGCAGCCCCTCCATGCGGCGCCCATGATGAGCCCGCCCACGACCTTGAGCAGCACGGCGAAGACCGCCGTGCTGGCCCAGCTGGCGGCGCAGCGCCAGGCCAAGGGCCTGGACCCCGACCACCATTACCGCTTCACGGCCCAGCATCCCGGCGCCGGTGGCACCCAGATCCTGCGCGCGGCCCATACCTGGAAGGGCTTGCGGGTGTTCGGTTCCGAATCGGTGGTGGTGCTCGACAAGTCCCTGAAGATCGTGTCCGAATCCGCCTCCGAGCGCCGCCAGCATCTTGGCAGCGGCACTGCCAACCGCCTCGGCGCGCTCACCGCCAGCTTCAGCGTCGTGCCGCAGATCAACAGCCGCGCGGCGATCGCGGCGGCGCTGGACTCCCTGGCCCCCAGCGCCGGCCCGAACGCGGTGCACGTGGTGAAGCCGAATGCCGAGCTGCTGATCTACCCGGTGATGCGCATGCAGCGGGTGGTCGGCGCCGGCGCCAAGGAAGAAGCCGAGCTCAATGCCCTCGACGTGCAGGACGTGGTCGAGCGCTACGAGCTGGCCTACCTGGTGCGCACCCGCATGCGCGTGGGTGACCAGCCGGTCTACTACGACACCATCGTCAGCGCGCGCGACGCGGCGGTGCTGGATCAGTGGAGCATGCTGCAGACCGTCGCCGGCGTGGGAAAAAGCCAGTACAACGGCGAGGTCCCGCTCAGCACCACCCTGAACAACGGCGTGTACCAGATGCGCGATCCGGAGCGCGGCAAGGGCGGTACCTTCGGGGCGATGGCGATCACCAATGCCAATAACGGCAGCAGTGCCGGCAAGCTGTACACCAACGCCACCAATACCTGGGGCGACGGCAAGCAGTTCGTCGAGGGCGGCAACACCACGGGCGTTAACGGCCAGACCGCGGCGGTCAATGCGATGTGGGGCTTGATGAACACCTACGACGCCCACAAGAACGTGCTGGGCTGGCTGGCCCTGGACGGGCGCGACACGGCCACCTACATCGCGGCCCACGTCAACCGCGGCTACGATAACGCCTACTACAGCGACACCTGCAAGTGCATGTTCATCGGCGACGGCACCTACTTCACCAGCCTGGGGGCGATCGACGTGGTCGGCCATGAGATGGGGCATGGCATTACCGCCGCCACATCAAGCCTGATCTATTCGGGAGAATCGGGCGGCCTGAACGAATCGAGTTCGGATATCTCGGGCGAGGTCGTGGAAGCGTATGCGCGCGCAGGCGGCAAGGGCGACAGGTTTCCGGAAGAGGGCAACGACTGGCAGCTGGGCACCGAGATCAGCAGGAATGCCACGCCGCTGCGCTGGATGTTCCGGCCAAGCAAGGACGGCAGCAGTCCGGACGCCTGGAGCACCTCGCTGCGCCGCCTCGACGTGCATTACAGCAGCGGGCCGAACAACCGCATGTTTTATTTCCTGTCGCGCGGCTCGAAAGACGACAGCGCGGGCGACCACTACAGCAAGTACCTGGTCAAGCAGCCGAAGGCGATGAGCGGCATCGGCATGGACAAGGCTTTCCGCATCTGGTTCCATGCAAACACCACCAAGTTCACGTCCTCGACCAACTACGCCGACGCGCGCGCCAAGATGATCGAAGCGGCGACGGACCTGTACGGCAAGGACAGCCGCGAGGCGGTCGCCGTGCAGCGTGCCTATGCCGCCATCAACGTCGGCGCCGACGTGGACGAACCCGGCGCCGTCGCGACCCCTTACTGAGCCGCGGCGACGCTTGCCTGGTCAGTCATCAGGGGGAAGGGATTGAGCGGCGTCCCTTTCCACCATTGCTTCTCGGGCGTCAGCTCGAACACGGCAAAATGCAGGTGCGGCGCGTTCGGGTCGGAATTGCCGGTGACGCCGACATAACCGATCACGTCGCCGCGCCGGATAGCCATGCCTTCCTTGATGCCGTCGGCGTAGCGGTCCAGGTGCGCGTAGTAATAGGCGTAAGGCAACAATTGCCAAACAGTCAGACGCCAGTAGGGCGGAACCGTCGATAAGCGTGCACGTGCAAAATTTGTGCAAACAGATGCCACTCACCTAGTGAGGTTGTGACTATACAAACTTCCAGGTAGCATCTGGCATCGACATTTACAGCAGATGCTATGAGCAAAGATTGGTACGACTACCAGGAGAAAGCCGCCGCGCTGTTCCGATCCATGGGTTTGGATGCGGCCACAAACGTGACTGTTCAGGGGGTTCGTACCACGCACGACATAGATGTAGTTGTCAGATCACATCATGCCGGTTTCGACATTACTTGGCTTGTAGAATGCAAGCATTGGAAAACGCCGGTTTCTAAGTTACACGTCCTTGGTCTTCGTGAAATCGTAGCCGATACCGGGGCTGATCGCGGGATTCTCCTTTGTGAAGCCGGTTTTCAGAGTGGGGCGATCGAGGCTGCCCAGCTGACGAATGTCCAGCCTACATCCCTTGAGAACGTACGTGTCACGGCCGGGGGAGACATTTCCGCGATGAGGCTTCGTGAACTTTTTGACCGAACTACTGTTTGTCGAACCCGCTATTGGGACATACCGAAGCGCGACAGGATCGAACATGGAATCCGTTCAGATCTCGGCGACTCTGGATACTCTGGATGGATGGTCTTGGAAATGGCCAACGACGTGTTAATACGGGCGTTGCGAGCCATGTATCCGTTCAAACCGGACTCAATCCAGGCGCTAGTTTTGTTCGGGAAAGATCGTGAATTTGTTTCTGTTAACGACGTTCTCGACACCTTGACACCCTTAATTGATGAGCTTGAGAACAAGCTCACGAATGCAGAACATGCTATTGCCTCGCAGAAATGTACCTAATGAGTAGGTGAATCGCCACAGCTCTTCTAGACACTCGAGAGCGCTGGAAATACTGCCTTTCATACCTGACCGGCGACATGTCATTGCAGAAGCTGGCCGGCCCTTCGGATTGTAGGACATCTCGATATAGTCGAAGATGTCCTCCTTGGCCTCATCTCAGGTAGCGTAAATCCGACGATAAAATGGCAAAGAACACGACTGCAGCTGACACCCTGGCTAATACCGAAGTACCGGCTTTCTGGCACAACTGGGCACACTCGCCACTGCAATTACCGATCTGTCCCAAGTTGCTATAACGCGCGACCCGGTAATTAACGCACGCACGAAATTCGCTGCAAACTGGGACGAGACGATCAAGCTCATTACTCAAAACGCAGATCAGGGAAAATTCTCCAAGAAAATCCCTGGTGGCTTCGTGATTACTTTTCGCAAGCGTAATTTGGCAATGCGGATCAACGGGACGCAATACTTCCAGGTCAACGATGTGGAAGGGGCGACCAAGTTTGTAGTAGCTGCTAAAGCTACTGCAAATGGTTAACTCGATCAATCATTCCGCGAGACTATGCGCAATCCACGTAAAGCAAAAGAAGAAGCACCATCAGCGTAATCAGCCAGCATTCCAAGCGAAGCCCGCCATGTGCGGGCTTTTTATTCGAACTGTTACTTTTAACGCAAGCAGTACTTTTCGAAGAATTCTGCCCTTACTACGCGGGCAACTCTCTTGTGCGTTGCTTGATACATGTATGAGTAGTATCGGTAGAATTCCGATTCAGTATTAGATCGATTGGCCATCACGTTTTCCTCCAACGCAATCAGTTTTTCCTTGAAGTCTTTCGGCAGGGCATCGACATGTTTTGCGATTTCTACGACCAGCGTAAAGAAATTCGACTTCCTGAACCACATCGAGTCAACCGGCAGGTTGAGATCACTAATAATTGAAAACGTCTTGATCAAGAGTGCAATCATGTGGTCGCGGTTCGGGTATTCCTCGTTGTACCCTGCTACCTTTGGCTCAACTTCACGGTCTTGGACAAAATACCCACCGTTTTCCAATGTTGCCATCACTAATAGGATGAAGTGGAGGTCTGCCATACGCGTGAACTCTGACTCTCTCAGTACGCCATACTGCTCAAAGTCTACGTTCGCTAAAATGTTTTTGGCGGCCTGAATAAAATGGCCGTCATAGACAGCGTTATGAATTTCAATATCATCTAGCTTGAATTTCGTTAGGTTGATGCGTCTGAAAATTTCTCGCGTCGTCTCATCGTCGACTTTGCCGAGATCTCGCATCACGATCTGATAAGATAAAAAATCTTGTTTCTGCTCCCGGGTTAATTCTTGATAGGTAGGCACAGAAGTTAGAGGATGATCATGCTTTTCCTCGATGTAATTTCGAATAGTGGTCAGCCTTTGTTGACCGTCGATAACAAGTTTTGTAGTGCGCAAGAGCTGTACATCAACCTCGCCTTCGCAGACGTAAATCTCAGGAAAAGGAAGTCCTTTAAGCATCGTGTCGATAAATGCTGCTTGGTGCTCATGCGTCCATACGAACTTCCGCTGAAAGTCAGGGCGCAATACTAACTTTCCTTCGTTGATTAGCTGATAGACATCGGCGATGGTGGGATTTGTAACGCTAGGTTTGATTTGTAGAGGCACTGATAGCTCCGATTTTCAGCTGACTCCTTAACGACCGAAGGCCGCTAAGCGTGTATTTTTCCAGATGGCTGTAGCTCTTGAAAGCGCCCGCCGTGACTTTGTAATTCCCTACCTCGCTATTCCCGTACGAGATTGACTTGAAGAACTCGAACCAATCTTGCTTAAAGTCGTCCATTGTGAAAGAAGTCGGGAGGAGGTCAGGTCGCATCCATCCAATCGCGCCGTACTCAAGGAACTTATGATAGCCTTTTATTTCGTACAAAGTAACCGCCTTACGGTTTTCTCGTAACTCCATTTGGTAAGCGTGAATAGAATCCATGATTCTATCGTAAAGTTCAGACGAGATAAGTGCAACATCAATGTCGGAATCAAGGTCGAAAAGTTTTCCTTTGTGCGGACTAAAGCCAAGTTTAGCCGACCCAGTTATGAAGACTTCGTGAAAGCTGATGCCAAACTTATCAGCGATGCGTTTTCGAAATGCATAGTAAGCATCCTCGTCTCCATGAAAAACAGCCGGAGTTCCATGTAAGGTTGTGCGTCGGCAAAAGTCGAGTAGGCCATTGTCGTTATCGATTGAGCCTAATCTTTGAAGGAAAGTCTGCATACAGAGAACTATGTTGAACAATGCTTTGAGCAAGAAGTGCTGCACGCCGACCACATACAGTTAGTCGAACCGCATGAGTATGCTCGCTAACTGTCTTTGTGGCAACAAGTAATGAATGCTAGTTATGATTAATCGGTATCTAGCCAGCCAAGGCTACTGCCTTAGCTCGCGCTAGAGCAACGGCGCCGCCAAGGTTACGACGACGGTTGAGCTACCCTGCGTCGAGCTAGCGTCAAACGCTGCTGGTGTGACGATCTATGACCATTTTTTGACGTGCTGCGCTGCCGCGAAGTCTAAGCTAGGCTGTGCTAGGTAAGGAGAAGGCTTGCTGCAGGGCAGGCTGTTTACACATGCTTTGCACGCAGTGATCACCTGCGGCGTAAGTGCTTGTTTCTTCTGAATCTTTCCAGGCCCTCTGTAATACTCTGTGTATGACATGCATCCCGCTCCGCACTCAACGAATCACGTAACCTCAAGAGTCTATTGAGGAATCTCAGAAAGCACATCGGCCGGTAAGTCACCGGCCGATTCCGGATCCCGAAAACGCATGTATGCAGGGCTTAACTGCTGCCGTACAGGTGGCATCAACCTTAGACTGATTTAAATCTTGGGTTGAGCGAATGCTTGCGGACCTTGCTCGATAGCTTGATCCAAAAAGGTCATAACGATGATGTCAGGGTGGGCACTCATGCCGAGGGTCTCACCTTGTTCGTTAATCTGCATATCCGTATCGCCCTGCTTTGTAAAGCTGAACTCGCCCACGTAGTCGTACTGCGCGTCTGGCAGCCAAGAACTTTTTCGCAAACAGACCACGCGACCACAAGAGCGGCCGTTGTCGTATGAGGGCAGCAGATGGAACCTAATGGTTGCATTCATGCACAACACATCAACAGTGTAATCGTCGATACGCACTGTCTCCAGCGATAACATACGCACTGGCCTACGCTGTTTGATGTAATCCTTTACCTCCATAAGATAAGCAAAATAATCTTTTAATGATTGCTCATCTTGCTCAAGCGCCACAAGTCTGTTGTAGTTTTCTAGCTTGATCACAATTCCTCCAAGAATCGCCGTTGGACATCAAACGTCGTATAACATCTAGATCAATTTCTGAACTGTAACATTTTAGTCCATCAATGTAGCTAAGTTGTGGTTAGCCGTCTAATTTCAATAGCTACTACAAGTTTTTTTCAAACACGCCATTTGAAGGGTGGTTTGGCGAGTTCTTTACGCTGCTTCATGATCGGTGATCAAGCTTAGGACCAGCTTGCATCTTGCGTTCGATGCAGTGGTTGACTACAGCGTTCCAGTACGTGACGAACGCCGAAATATTTTTTTGTGATGCGCCTTCGGCTATACGAGTTTTTGCAATCGCTTCCAGTTATGCTTTCGTCAGGGCTTGCATCTTCACGTTAGGCAACGCGTCCTTCCAGTGCTGACGTGCTCATACGTAGCTTGCTTTGTGCTTGCGTACTTCTAGAAGGCTACCGATTGCTTCATGCAGCGTGACAGGGTGTTCGCCTTCGTACACAACTGTCTGCACAACTTGTGTTCCCACTTCTTTGCTAGCGTCTCGGCAAGCTTCTTTTCAGCAGTCTTAGTCGATCGGTTGAACATCACTTCGTCAACCATCTGCTCCAGTACCAGATTTCAATTCGATTGATCAATGCCACGTGCGTTCTCCAATAGGAAACGCAACACTGTCCGCGTGCAAAGGGCTTGCATAATCCTTGTGCAAACGCGTGCAAAAACCTTGTACAAAACGCGTGAAAAACAGTATTGCTGAGCACTAGGGGATGTATTTGAGCTGACAAAAGATCAACGTTGGAGTGAGAGGAATGCCGCCGTACATACAGCGTACGGCGGCAAAAATCTCAGGGAAATGAACTTAAGCCTACGGGGCGGCGACGGCTTGTGCGTCCGACATCAGCGGGAAGGGATTGAGTGGCGTCCCTTTCCACCATTGCTTCTCGGGCGTCAGCTCGAACACGGCAAAATGCAGGTGCGGCGCGTTCGGGTCGGAATTGCCGGTGACGCCGACATAGCCGATCACGTCGCCGCGCCGGATAGCCATGCCTTCCTTGATGCCGTCGGCGTAGCGGTCCAGGTGCGCGTAGTAATAGGCGTACTTCTCGGCCGGGTCGAACTGGTACAGCGTGGTGCCGCCCGGCTTGCTGGTGAACAGCTTGGCCACCTTGCCGTCGGCGGCCGCCAGCACCGGCGTACCCTTGGGCGCCACGATGTCGAGGGCTTCGTGGTGACGCTGATTGCCGCGCGGCTGGTCGTAGGTATCGCTGAGATTGGCGAGCTTGATCCCCTGCACCGGCACCAGGAGCTTGCCATGGACGGCAGCGGCGACCGCATCGGCCGGCGCCTGGGCGCCCGTTGCCGTGCCTGTGCCTGCGCCGGTGCCCGATACTGCGGTGGAAGGAGGACGCAGCGGCAGGTCGAATTCACTGAGGTCGGCCTGGATGCTGGGCGGGCCCGGCAGCTGGGGATCGATCTGCGCCGCCGGCACGCCCGCAGCCGGCGGCGCAGTGGCCACCACCGGCGCCGGCTCGTCGGGCACGGCGCGCAACATCACGAACAGTCCGCCGGCGCCGACCAGCACGCCGAGCAGGAAGGTCATCAACCATTTCATCGTCATCCTCCGTGGGGTTTATACCTGCTTCAGCTTTCCAGCACGACCTCCAGGCCCGCCGCCACGGCGCCGGCCACTTCGGCGGCGCTCCAGTTGGTCAGGCGGATGCACCCGTGCGATTCGGTCTTGCCGACGTGGCCGGGCACCGGGGTGCCGTGGATGCCGTAGTGTTCCTTGGACAGGTCGATCCAGACCACGCCGACCGGGTTGTTCGGGCCCGGCGGCACCTTGGCTTTCTTGTCGCCCGGTTCGGCGTCCCAGAACAGCTTCGGGTTGTAATGGTAGGTCGGGTTGGCATGCACGCCGTTGATCTTCCACGTGCCGATCGGGAGCGGATCGTTGCCGCTGCCGGTCGAGACCGGGTACTGGGCAAGCAGGGCGCCGCCGGCGTCGAACAGCTGCAGCACCTTGGGGCCTTCCTTGACCACGACCTTGGCCGCCTTCGGCAGCGGCTGCTTGCCGTGCACGTTCGGCACCACGATCTGCTCGCCGGCGCGGCTGAAGTCCTTGCCAGGGTTGAGACGCGCGAGCATCTCGGGCTTGGCGTGGAATTTCTCGCCCAGTCCTTCGAGGACATTGGCATAGCCGAGTTCGGGCAGCTTGGCCTTGTCCATCATGTCTTCCGGTACCGGGCGGAAGGGGCCGGCCACGTCGGCCTCGACCAGGGTATAGGTGACCATGTGGGGGGTGTTGTCGGCGTTCAGGGCGTCCCACGTCGCCGCATCCAGCTTGCCCGTCACCGGCAGCTTGCGGGTGGCCTGGAACGTGTTCAAGGCCTGGCGCATGTTGGAGCCGTAGGCGCCATCGATTTCACCGGGCGAGAAGTAGGCGCGGTCGAGCAGGACCTGGGCGCGCAGGTTGCGTTCGAATTCGGCTTTCCTGGCCTCCGCCGGGCTGGCCGGGGCGGCTGCCTGTGCGGGTGCCAGGGCGGGTGCGGCTTGCTGTGCCTGGGCAAGGGGGAGGGCGCCCAGCAGGGCGGCGAGGAGCGGGGCTACGGTGAATTTACTCATTTTGGTTTCCTGCAATGCTTGCTTTTGGAAACTTCAGGGTAGGCCCGCAGCGTTGGCGGGTCTGTGCGAGAACGAACCCAAGCGGTCGAGGCCGCCCGCGCTACAATCGCCGCCATGACCAGCCACACTATCGTGCTCCAGCCCGGCGGACTCGCGTTCGAGGCGGACGCGGACACCAGCATCCTGCATGCGGCCGAGGCCGCCGGCATCGCCTTGCCCAGTTCCTGCCGCAACGGCACTTGCCGCACCTGCATCTGCCGGGTGCGCAGCGGCACGGCGGTCCACCTGATCGAGTGGCCCGGCCTGTCCGTCGATGAAAAGCGCGAAGGCTGGATCCTGCCCTGCGTGGCGGTGGCGCGCGGCGATCTCGAACTCGAGACGCCGCTGGCACGCCGGATGAAGTGGGACGCCGTTTAAGGCTGTGGACGGCCGAGGGCCTGTTCGATGACGGCCAGCACCATCGGCCAGGCAGGCGAGCCGGCCGCCACTTCGTCGTAGTGGCTGGCGCCCGGCAGGATCACGACTTCGGCGGCGTCGCCCGCCTTGCGCGCCCGCGCCGCATAGTCGTGCGCCACGCGCGGCGGCGAGATCGTGTCCAGCTCGCCCGTGACGAGCCAGGTACGGCTGCCGTTCGGCATCAGCTCGGCCGCGTTGGTATCCACGAACACGTCGGGCCGGCCGGGCCCCGGGACCCCGGCCAGTTCGCGGGTATCGCGCCCGCAGCTGGACTTGATCAGGGCCGCTTCGTTGCGCAGGTCGGCCAGGCCGCCCAGGCTGACCACGGTGCGTACCTGCAGCGGCAGCGCGGCGCGATGCAGCGGACTGCCGGCTGGAATGCGCCCGCGTCCGGCCATCCACTGCACCAGCTGGCCGCCGGCCGAGTGGCCGACCGCGGCCACGCGCCCCAGGTCGAGTGGATGGCGCGCGGCCTGCGCCGCCAGCAAGTCGAGCGCCGCATGCATGTCCTGGTAGGTGCCGGGATAGCCGCCGCCCGCTTCGTCGCTGCGCCGGTATTCCACGTTCCACACCGCGATGCCGCGCGCCGCCAGCGCACCCGCCATGTTGCGCAGCTGGGTGATCCCGCCGAACTCCTTGGTCCAGCAGCCGCCGTGTACCAGCACCGCCACCGGGAAGGGGCCGGCACCTGGAGGCAGGAACAGTTCCGCGTACTGCGAAGGCGCGGCGCCATAGGGAATGCGGGCAGTCGGCTCGGGGCCGCCGAGCGCCAGGTAATCGGCCAGTTTCATGGGTGTGGCGGCGGATGCGCTGTGGATGCCGGCCGCGCCAAGGGCAAGCAGGGCGGCAAGCAGAGGACGACAAAAAGGCGGGCGGAAGGTCATGGTCTGCCAGGAAATATTTGAGCGGCCACTATACCGAGGATTCCCGGTTCCGGCCACCAGCGGCAGTGCCCGCACGATTGAAAACCCGGCATCGGCATCCATGCTAGGCTGCATCCAAGTGCAACCATGTCAACAAGGAGGAGTACGATGAGCCAGTCGAAATCAGGCGATAGCCAGACCAACAAGCAGTCGGACAACCGGTCCGAAGAAGAAATGGCCAAGCAGCGTGCCGGCCAGAACACCGACAAGAGCAGCCACGACCACATGTCGAATGTGAAGGCCGGCAAGGGCGAAGGCGCCGGTGGCGGCACCAAGCAGAAACGCAAGCACTGAAGAAGCGTGCGCGGCGGGCCGGGCCCGCCGTTTTCCCCGCTGTTTGCCGATCCATCCCCTTCCAGAGGCTGACCATGACGACATTCCCCGTGCATGCCCACAGTACCCCGGAACCGGACGTGCCGGATCCGAAACCCACCCCCGACCCGCGCCCCCCGGTGCCGGACGACGTCCCCGATCCGGCCAATGCGCCGGTCGAGGAACCGCGTTTTCCCGAAGCCCCGATTCGCGCCTAGCCCTGCAACGTTCCACCGGATCGATCCGGTGGAATGAAAACGGGCCGTCGCTTGACGGCCCGCAGAAGGGTGCTTGCTCAGGCGCGGGACTTGTCCGCAGTGCCGGATGAGTCCTTGCCGCCCGAGGACGGCAACGGGGGGATCTCCTTGATCATTTGTTCGGTTTCCAGCTCTGCAGGCGATTTCTCGCCGCTGCCGATATCTGCTTCGTGCAGCACGTTGGGGCCTTTGGCCGCGGGATCGACTTGGCGAGTCGGGTTGTTCATGGTGCGCTCCGGTAGGTTGGTCGATAGGACGATCCTAGCAGGGCCGCTCAGGCGTCGGCGCGCGGGACGCCCGATCCATGTCATGGCCCTGACACCTTTCGCTGCCTATAATGGATCCGAGTAATGGCGTAATCGAAGCACCAAGCGAAGCACACACCGAGATTCAGCGAGCAAGGCCGGAGGAGACCATGGGCCATACCTTGTACAACACGATTCACCTGGGCCGCGGCCCGCTGTATTACTCGCGCCGGGCGCAACTGGCGCTGGCGCTGGCGCTCGGGGTCGCGGCCAGTGCCGGCCTCGGATGGCTGGCCTTGCGCGCCTTGCGTTGAGTTCTAGCGCTTGCTCTGCGAGGGCGCGCCGGGTACCATGGCGCGCCCTGACCGAGAAACAAGCAGAATGAAGAACGAACAACTGACGACCGACGAATACGACGCCCTTGAACTGGTACGCCGCGGCGTGAAGCGCGACAACCCGGGTGCCTGCGTGGGCCGCAATGCCAAGCGTCTGTCGGGATTGAAAATGATGGAAACCACCCGCGACGGGCGTATCCAGTTGACCGAAAAGGGGCAGCAAGTGCTGTTCCTGCGCCGCTGCATCACATCGCTGACGGCGCTGGCAGGCGATCCCCTGGCCGCGCTCGATGCCGACGTGGTGCGCTTCCTGAGCATCAAATCGCACATCGCCCCGCTCGAAGGCGGCGGCTACGCCCTGACCGACAAGGGGCGCGAATCGCTGGACGACATTACGCGCCAGCAGCAGCAACTGCGCCGCTAAAGGCGTCGCGGACGGCGGCGCTCGCGCACTGCCCTCCGTTTGCCAAGATGCCGCCTAATTGATCCGGCGGCGGTTCGGGTACACCAGTACCCGCACGGCCACTTCGGCCGGCACGTTCATCGTCGCCAGAAACTCGGCGGCGCGCTGCAGTCCGAGGGTCGGGATCGACGCCACCGCCTGGTTGATCAGGTCGCGCGTCCGAATGTCGGTGCGCTGCCGGCGCACGCCTGTGGCATTGGCCGCGGTGTCGGCGACCGTGCGCAGCTCGCCGGTATCATTCATTATCATAAATATCCGTTAGGTCTGGGGTTGCTAAGAAGACACGGCTATTCTAAGGCTAACAATGTTGTTTAGGCTACAAATAAATAGCCTATAGCAAACTTAGTGCTTGAATGACGGGGGAGTCGGCGCCGGATCAGGCGGCAACGCTGTCCGACGCGGTCTCGGGCGCGGCTTGCGGCGGTGCCTGGCGCGGTGGCGGCAAGGCCTTGCGCTGCACCAGCAGCAGCTCGAAGTCCTCGGCCGGCAGCGGCTTGCTGAAGAAGTAGCCCTGCATCTCGTCGCAGCCGTGGTTGCGCAGGTAGTCGAGCTGCTCGAGGGTTTCGACGCCCTCGGCGATCACCGCCAGCTTCAGGTTGTGCGCCAGCGCGATGATCGAGGTGACGATCGCGGCGTCGTTGGCGTCATGGGTGATGTCGGCGACAAAAGAGCGGTCGATTTTCAGCACGTCGATCGGGAAGCGCGACAGGTAGGAGAGGCTCGAGTAACCGGTGCCGAAGTCGTCGATCGACAGGTTCACGCCCAGCGACTTCATGCGGTGCAGCAGGTCCACCGCCGGCGTCACATCGCTCATGAACAGGCTTTCGGTCAGCTCGATCTCCAGGCAGTCCGGGTCCAGCCTGGTGTCCGCCAGGACCGATTCCAGGCTGGCGATCAGGTCGGCGGCGCCGAACTGGCGCGCCGACAGGTTCACGGCCACGCGCAGCCTGCCCAGGCCCGCATCCTGCCAGGCCTTGTTCTGGGCGCAGGCGGTGCGCAGCACCCAGGCGCCGATCTGGACGATCAGGCCGGTCTCCTCGGCGATACCGATGAAGCGGCCAGGGGGCACCATGCCCAGCTCCGGGTGCTGCCAGCGGATCAGCGCTTCCATGCCGACGATCTGGCCGGTCTTCAGGTCGACCTGCGGCTGGTAGTGCAGCACGAACTCGTTGCGTTCGAGGGCGTTGCGCAGCGCGCTTTCGATGCGCACGCGCTCCATCGACTCCTCGTTCATGGCCGGGGTGTAGAACTGGAAGTTGTTGCGTCCCATCTTCTTGGCGCAATACATCGCGATGTCGGCGTGCTCGATCAGGCTGTCGGCCGGCGTGCCCTCGCTCGGATAGACCGCGACGCCGATCGAGCAGGTGACGAAGAATTCCTTGGTGCCGAGCATGACCGGCTGGGCCACCGAATCCATCACCCGCTGCACGATCTCGGGCGAGAGCGGCTCGTCGTGGTGCTCGGCCAGGATCACCACGAACTCGTCGCCCGACAGGCGCGCCACGGTGTCGGTGTCGCGCAGGGAACCGGTCAGGCGCGCGGCTACCGTCATCAGGAGCACGTCGCCGGCCTTGTGACCCATCGAGTCGTTGACGAACTTGAAGCGGTCGAGGTCGATCAGCATCACCCACATCGGGTGGCCACTGCGGTTGGCGTAGGCGATCGCCTGGCTCAGGCGGTCCTGCAGCAGCGAGCGGTTGGGCAGGCCGGTCAGCACGTCGTGCTGGGCCACATGGTGCACGCGCTGCTCGGTGAGCTTGCGTTCGGTGATGTCGCTGCCGGTGCCGCGGTAGCCCGCAAGCAGGCCGTCGTCGCCGAACACCGGCTGGCCGTTGACGCAGAACCAGCGGGTGTGGCCGTGCGCGTCGACGATCTGGTATTCGAGGTTGGCGAAGGGTTCGTGGGCCTTGACCTGGGCGATGTGGGCGCGCCCGGCTTCGGTCTCCAGCAGCGACGGCGCCGTCTCCCAGCGGGTCTTGCCGATCACTCTTTCCACGGCGACGCCGGCCTTTTCGGTGAAGGCGCCGGTGACCATGGTGAAGCGCAGCTCGCGGTCCTGTTCCCAGTACCAGTCCGAGGACATCGACACCAGCTGGCGGAAGCGCTGTTCGCTCTGCTGCAGGGCGCGTTCGGCGCGCTCGCGCGCGGCCATGTCCTCGACCAGGCGCCGGTTGGTGCGGCGCAGGTCGGCGGTGCGCTGGCGCACCAGCTGCTGGACCCTGCGCGCGCGCTGGCCCGAGGCCTGCACGAAGGCCGTGCCGAGCAGCGTCATCAGGATGCCGCCCACCAGCAGGACGGTCGAGGCCATGTGGTCCTGCAGGAAGGGCCGCGGCGCGCTCGCCACCTCGATGCGCCAGGGTTTGCCGGCGATCCGCAAGGTCCGGGTGGTGAAGGTGGTATGGCCGGGCGCCAGCAGGCCGGCAAGCCAGCTGGCCGCTGGCTTGCTGCCGGCCGTGTCGCTGGTGGAGAACATCAGGTTGGCGGGAGTGGCATGGTCGCCGGCATATACCGACACCACGATGTCGCCCGAGCCCTCGCGCGGATCGAGCAGGCCGGTGGCGGCCAGCGAGGCGCGGACCAGTTCCGGGCCGCGGATCACGACCGCGGTGTCGCCGGCCAGCATGCCCTGGCGGTCGAGCACCGGCATGATCAGTTCGAAGGCTGGATGTTTCTGGTCGTCCTGGGCCAGCTGGAACAGGTCGGTGGCCGCCGCACGGCCTTCGCCGCGCGCGACCGCGAGCGCGCTCATGACCTGCACGTTTTCGGTGGTGTTCAGGCCGAAGGCGCGTTCGTTGCCGGCCATCGGCTCGATGAAATCGACGATGTGGTAGCGCGCCCGCACCGGCGCCGTCACCAGGCCGCGCGGCTGCAGCTCGGTGAACACGGTGCCCGGGCGAACCTTGCTCAACTCGGCTTCGACGGCGGCGCGCTGCTCGCCCGGCACCGCGCGGTGGAAATTGAAGGCCTGGATGTAGCGGTGGCGCTGCAGCAGGGCGGCGGTGAAGTCGTGGAACTGCTCGCGGCTGACCGGCTCGCCGCGCGCGAAGAGCTGGTTGGTCACGGTCAGGACCTCGACCGCCTGGTCGATGCCCTGGCGCACCGCCGCCACGCGCTGGTCGGCACGCTGGGCGAATGCGAGCGCCATGTTGTCGTACTCGAGGTGGCTCACGCCCAGGAACAGGGCGGTGGATGCGGCAAGACCGCCCCCTAGCGTAAGGGCTGCCGTGAGAGTCAGCGACAAGGGCAGACGACGCGCCATGATGTTCTTAGAATGTCCTGGAGTAAGAAAACCTACGGAGCTTTCCGGTAGGCATCAATACGAAGTGTGTCACATCAGGAAGGGATTCGGCAAACTAAATGTCGCAAAAATGCCGGTCTCACACGCGCCGCCAGGACAAGTACGCAACGACCAGCCGTGCCAGAAGGCGGTTGAGCGGGGCGGCGCCGAGCCCGCGGTTGCCGAGGGTGTCGCGCAGGAAGCGCAGGGCGCCTCCCGGTGCGGCGCCGGGGCGCCTGGGCGCCTGGGCCAGCAGGATACGGTTGTTGCCGGCGACGCCGGAGAGCCAGCACACATGGCCGTCGAAAGCGGCCCGCAAGCGTTGCACCACAGATACATAATCGGGGTCGTAGCTCAGGACATTGGCCACCAGCACGCCGCCGGGACGCAGGCTGCGCCGGCAGTGCGCATAAAAGCTGGCGCTGGACAGGGCTGGCGGCAGGCCAGCGGCGTCGAAGCCGTCCACCAGCAGCACGTCGCACTGGACCTCGTTGTCGCTCGTTCGCGACAGCCAGTGGGCGGCATCGCAGTGCAACACCCGCAAGCGCCTGTCGTCGGGCGGCACCCCGAACTGTTCGCGCAGGGCGATCACATCGGCGCGCACTTCCAGCACGGTGATGCGGGCTTCGGGAAAATGACGATGGCAGAACTTGAGCAGCGAGCCGCCGCCCAGGCCCACCATGAGAATGTGGCGCGGGCGCGGCGCCAGCAGGGCGAAGCACATCATGGCGCGCGCATACGACAGCACCAGGGCGCTCGGTTGCGACAGCCGCATTTCGCTCTGGATGTCGCCGGGCGTGAACTCCAGCGTGCGGCGGTTGCCGCGGGTGGAGACGATCGGCGGCGACAGCGTGGGTGGCGGGTCGGGCAGGGCGGACATGTCGCCAGTATAGAAGAGTACAGCGGGGGAAGCGAATAGCGGACGAGAACGGCGCTGCCACGCAGCTTGTTCTGCGGCATCCCTTTCTGATAAGCTGGCCATTCGAACAAAGAAAAACGCCCATGTTCCTGGACCATCCTTCGATCACCGCCACCAATGCCCAGACCGAGCCGGACCGGCTCGAGCGCCTGCAGCGCGTGTACGGCTACGCGATGGCCCTGGCCGACAGCGCCGGCAACGCCGGTTTCGTCGACAAGCTGACCCAACTGCACGACCACAAGGGCACGCTGATCGTGTTCTGGCACGCGCCGCCCAGCCTCGAGGAGCAGGCGTATTTCAGCAGCGCCTGGGCCAGCAAGGTCGGCGACGGCACGACCCGGGTCGAACACGAATACTGACACTGAGCTGAGCGCAGGCTGACGACATGACGAATCTGGACGCAACCACGATGGTGCTGGTGCTCGCCCTCGGCAACCTGGCCCTGTGCGCACTGCTGACCTTCTATGAGCAGGGGCCGGCTCGCCATGGGCACACCCACGCGGCGCTGGGCGCCTGGGCCCTCTCGAAACAGGTGCAGGCCGGCGCCTGGACCCTGCTGGCGCTGGGCGGCCCCGGCGTCGTGCCCGAGGCGCTGGCGCTGCCGGGCGGCTATGCGCTGCTGTTTGCCGGCGTGGCCATCGAGGGCGGCGCCGGCTGGCAGGCGGCCGGCCGCGACGGCTGGCGCCGGCCCACGCTGGTGGCCGGCGGCCTGGCGATCCTGGTGTTCTTTGTCTGCTACCTGATCGACGAACAGGGGCTGCGCAGCCTGGCGGCCTCGCTGCTGCTCGGCGCCCTGTACCTGAACGCGGCGATCGCATTGGCAGCAGGCTGGCGCGAGGCCAGCCTGCTGCAGCGCTTCCTGGCCCTGGTGACCGCCGTGCTGGCGCTGGTGGTAGCGGCGCGCGGCCTGTCGGTGCTGCTGCTGCCGGGCGGCTGGCGCTGGCTCTCGAGCGAGCTGCTGCGCCAGCTCTCCAGCGCCGCGCTCTACCTCCTGATGCTGGCCAACGCCTTCGGCATGCTGCTGCTGGCGCGCGAGCGCGCCGGGCGCGAACTGGCGCGCCTGGAAGTGGTCGACCCGCTCACCGACGTGCCGAACCGGCGCGGCTTCTTCGCTGCGCTGGCCCCCTGGATGGCGCTGGCGCGCCGCCCCGGCCTGCCGACCGCCCTGGTGGTGCTCGACCTCGACAGCTTCAAGCGCGTCAACGACGGCTACGGCCACCCGGCCGGCGACGCCGTGCTGCGCCACGTGGTGGAACTGTGCAAGCGCCAGCTGCGCGATTCCGACCTGGTGGGGCGCCTGGTGGGCGTGGAATTCGCCATCCTGCTGCCGCGCACCAATATCGACGAAGCCCTTCTCGTCGCCGAGCGCATCCGGGCGGCGATCGCCAGCTCGCCGGTCAAGAGCGAGCGGGCGATGATCGCCATGACGGCCAGTTTCGGGGTGACCGTGATTCGGCCGGAGGACAGCACCGTGACGCTGTTCCAGCGCGCCGATGATGCGCTGCGGGCGGCGAAGGAGGCGGGGCGGAATCGAGTCAGTCAGGGAGTTGCGGCAGCGGTTGAGGCTTGAGTGGTAATAGACAAGCGCTTGTCTGCTTGAACGAATTCACGGCACTTTAGTATTCGTGCTTGGCTGCTATCCGCCAGGAGCGGACCTTTTGCAATTGAGAAAAGCGATAGGAAAATGATGGAACGTTGGGAATACAAGACAGTGAAAATGGAAGCAAAAGGGTTGATGGGTGGCGTAGTGGACACCGATAAGTTCGACGCGTTGCTCAATCAGCTTGGCATGCAAGGCTGGAATCTGGTTTCTGTCTTTGATACGAACATGGCAGTCAACGGTACAACGCGCGAAATAGTCGCTGTCTGCAAGCGTAAGCTCGGCTGATCATCGTCGATGACGCTCGAGCGCTGTCCGGTATGGGTCGGTACCGGTCCTTCGTGACAGTCTGCGACTTTTCGCCCCTGGCGAACTGCTATGCTGAGCTCAACGGCTGCCTTCGTCCAGAAGCGGTCGCTCCTTCAACCTCGCAATTTGGAAATCCTTGTGCCGCTTTACACATACGTGGTGTCGTACAAGGGAGCGACTCATGTTGCCCAAGGTAGCCACAGCAATTTCAAGGGCTTCATTTCGACGTGGTGTTCCAATCTCCCTGCTGGAGCACTGCCTGCGCTCACGCCTGCACTTCGCCGTGACCTTGCAGAGAAAGCATACCGGGGCGAATTTCCACCAGTTGCCAACATCAGGCATGCCTGACGCAAGGCTATCGAGATCGACGGGAGTGAGTTGCTCGTCGTCGCTGTGCAAACCCAGCCATGACCAGGAAAACGTGACAATTCAAGCATATTCGGTTTGCAACGCCCTCTAGAATGGAAAGATAAAAAGGAGAGGCAGCCATGAAGACCAGGACCGACCCTCGCGGCTTTGAACTGGCGGGAGGGAAAGCAAAACTTGTCGCCGCACTGTTATTGCTGTCTTTGGTGCTGACTGGTGCGTTTGCCCTGTGGCCGCCCGACGAAGTCGTGCTCGACGGCGCCATGCGCACCCAGGCAATCGACAGGCTGGTGTTGGAACTGAACCAGCATTACGTGTTTCCAGGCACTGCGAAACAGATCGAAACCTTGCTGCGCAAGCGGCAGCAGGATGGCAAGTACGACGCGATCAGCAATGGCATGCGATTTGCCGCGCAACTCACTGCGGATATGGCCTGCGTCGCCCATGATAAGCATATGAAGGTGCGGTTCAGCCCGAGGTTCCTGCGACCCGACCGCGATCCGGATATGAGCAGTGCACCGCCGGGCAGCAAATCCGGCATCGACAAGATCGGACGCCTGACGCCTGCCATTGGCTATCTGCGGCTATCTGCATTTCCTCCCCCCTTTCTCGTTGCGGAAAAGTATGCAGCCGCGATGAACACATTGTCCGATACCGACGCGCTCATCATCGATATGCGCGACCACCGCGGCGGCTCCCCGCAATCGGTAGCTCTCTTGATCAGCTATTTCGTCGACCAGCGGACCCGCCTGAACGATATCTGGTCGCGCGATTCCGGCCGGACGCAGCAGTTCTGGACCGAAGACAGGCTCGATGGCAAACGCTATGGCGGCAAGAAGCCGGTCATGATCCTGGCCGGCCCCCGCACCGGGTCTGCCGGCGAAGATTTCACTTATACGATGCAGGCATTGAAACGCGCCACCGTCATCGGCGAGCCGACCTGGGGCGGCGCCCATCCGGTCGCCTCGTATCGCCTCAGCGGCCATTTTTATGCCGACATCCCGAACAGCCGCAGCATCAGCCCGATCACCCACACGAACTGGGAAGGCTCGGGCGTCAAGCCCGATATCGCGGCGCTACAAGCCGATGCGCTTGCGGTGGCCAAGGAGCTGCTGCAGCGAAAGCGCGATGCCATTCGACATTGAAGGATGCACTTCTCATGAATGACGCCCTCACGGTTTCCGTGCCGCTCCTTCACATGGATCGGCTGACGCTTCGGGAATATCGTGTTGAAGATTTTGAATTATTTGCCGATCATTTGTCGAATGCGGAAAGCTCGGCCCATCTCGGCTCGGCAGACCGCCAGATCGCTTGGCGCATCTTCAACTCACATGCCGGGTTATGGCTCCTGAACCAGGCGGGCTGGTGGTCGATAGAGGACCGGCAGACGGGCCGGCTGGTTGGCAGCGTGGGCGCTTTCTTCCGTTACGAATCGACGGTGATGGAGATGGGATGGAATACCTATCGCGCATTCTGGGGGAATGGCATCGCGAACGAAGCGGCCGCGGCAGTCTTGAAGTATGCGTTCGAGGTTCGGCGCGAGCCGACGGTTCGGGCACTGATCGCGCCCGGTAATGCATCGTCGCGCCGTGTCGCCGAGCGCCTGGGGATGACCTACGAAATGAAGACTGAGCTGAACGGCAAGGAAGTCGATAGCTACATGCGTAGCGTGCCTGAAGCGGCTGCGGTTGGCACCATGCCGCGTCCGTTTTGGGTCGATCGCAGGCCTGGATCCGATCAACCCAGCAGCGCTGCCTCGTCGCAAGCGCATTCGTAAAACCCCGCACCCCGCCACGTCACATCCCCGTCATATCCCCGACGTATCCTGCGCCATCGCCGCCGCCGGATACGTCTCATCATGCATCCTTCTCCCGCATTCCCCCGTTACGCCGCCGTCGAACTCGGCTCGGACAGCTTCCGCCTCCACGTCGCCCGCATCGAGCACGGTGAACTGGTGCTGGAGGCCAGCCTGTCCGAGCGGGTCGCACTGGCCGCGTCGTTCGAAGAAGACGGCAGCCTGTGCGACGCGGCGATGCGGCGCGCGCTGGCCTGCCTGCGCGAGTTCGCCCAGACCCTGGACGCCTGGCGTCCGCAGGCGGTGCGGGTGGTCGCCACGGCGGCGCTGGGGATGGCGCACAACGGCGCGCTGTTCCTGCCGGCGGCCGAGCGGGCCCTGGGCCATAAGATCGAGTTGATTGCCGGCGACGAGGCCGGGCGCCTGGTGTACATGGGCGTGGCAAGCACGCTGGGGCCGGGCGACGAGCCGCGCCTGGTGCTCGACATCGGCGGCGCCTCGACCGAACTGGTGCTGGGGCGCGGCGCGCGCATCGAGCGCATCGAGTCGTTCAGGGTGGGCGCGCTGCGCCAGAGCCTGAGCTTCTTTGCCGACGGCCGCATCGACGGGGCCAGCTTCGATGCCGCCGTGCGTTCCGGGCGCAGCCGCTTCGCCGAGAGCGCACTGGCCGGGCGGCGCCGGGACGCCGCCTACGGCGCCTGCGGCACCGTGCGCGCCCTCAGCGAGATCGCGCTCGAGGACCGGCTTGGTTCCTTGACGCCGGAGGTGCTGCACGCGCTGCGCGAGCGCTTCCTGCGCGCCGGCCACGTGGCGCGGGTACGCCTGGCCTGGCCAGCCGCCGCGCGGGCGCCGCACCTGGCTGGCGGACTGGCCCTGCTGATTGCGCTGGTGGAGGAGTGCGGCGTCGCGCAGGTGCTGCCGGTGGGCGCCGGCCTGCGCGTGGGCGCCTTGTGGGACCTGCACCGGCGCGCCGGAATGGCGATGGGAACGCCGCCGCCACGGCGCCCGGAGGCCCACCTGCCGGCCGCCACGTGAGCACGCCCGCCATGGGATGTCGTTTTCCGTCCCGGGTCAGCGCTTTTTACTGTTGTTTGGAAACTTCTGGTGGCATACTTGTCTTGTCCGTTCAACCACGCCTGCCCACCCGTTTTCCATGCGCCGCTTCTTCCTGTTTGCCCTGGCCGCCAGTTGTCTGTTGCAGCACGCCCGGGCCGAGGCCGCCCCGGGTGAGCGCATCGTGCTGTGTTTCGAGCGCCAGGAAGTGCGGCCCTGGCGCACGCTCGACGGCGGCGGACTCAATTTCGAACTGCTGAGCGAGGTCGCGAAGCGTATCGGCGTTACCTTCGACTACCAGAGCATGCCCTGGAAGCGCTGCCTCGAACAGCTCAAGGCCAACCAGGTGGGCGGCGCCTTCGCGGTCAGCTTCAACCGCGAACGCATGGCGCTCGGCGCCTACCCCGGCGCAAATCCGGGCGCCCCGGAACCCGCCGCCGACCCGGCCAAGCGCATGCACGTCGACACCTACATGCTGGTGCGCCGCCGCGGCAGCCGCCTCGACTGGGATGGCAAATCCTTCCGCAACCTCGATGGCCGGATCGGCTTCCAGCTCGGCTACTCGGTGGGCGATTTCCTGCGTGCGCAGGGCGCGCAGACCGACGAAGGCAGCCAGCGTTCGGACGAGCTGGCGCAGAAGCTGATTGCGGGGCGCCTGGCCGGCGCAGCGCTGGGCGGCGGCGACGCCGCGCGCCTGATGCGCGGTCCCTACGGCAAGCAGCTCGAGCTGCTGACGGTGCCGCTGATCGAGAAGCCGTATTTCCTGGTACTGTCGAACGCACTGCTGGCCAGCCAGCCGCAGCTCGCGACGCGCCTCTGGAACGCGGTCGAGGAAGTGCGCACCAGTCCCGCCTACCGCAAGCGCGAGCAGCAGGAGCTGGGCGGCCGGCAGTTCGGCAGCCGTGGAGGCCGAGGCGGTGACCAGTATTAAGCGCCGCAGCCGCATGAGCGTGGTGCCGCGCCGCCTGCTCGAGAACTGGCGCCAGAACATCGTGTTCCGGCTCGGCGCCGGCATCGTGCTTGCCGTCGCGCTCTCGACCGGCGTCTACACCACCTACACCCTGCACACCCTGAGCCTGGACGCCGATGCGCGCCTGCAGGAGCGCATCGAGCGCCAGGCCAAGGTGCTGGAACACGCGCTGGCGCGCCCGTTGTTCGACATCAACAGCGCCGCCGTCAGCTCGGTGGTGGACGCGCTCGGCGCCACGCCCGAGGTGCAGAGCCTGCGCGTGCTGGCGCCGGACGGCGCACTGATCGCGGCGCTTGGGAATGCAACTGAGCGCGACGACGCCGGAACCGCGTTGCGCCTGCGCCGCCGCATCAGCTACAACGACGGCACCCGCACCTATTCGGTGGGCGCGATCGAGCTGGCCTTCTCGCGCGAACAGATCGACCAGGACCTGCGCCAGCAGATCGTGCACACGGCGGCGGCCAACATCCTGCTGACGCTGGCCATCGTCGCCTGCGTGTTCGTGGTGGGACGGCGCATGTCGCAGCCCTTTGCCGACATCCAGGATGCGCTGGAAAAGCTGGCGCGCGGCGAGACCGACATCCGGCTGTCCGGCATCGGCCGGCGCGACCAGGTCGGGCGCCTGTCGTCCGCGGTGCGGAGCTTTCGCGACACCCTGAACCGGCTGCGCCAGGCCGAGCAGGTGACGAACGGCCTGCTGCGCGAAAAGAGCCGCATCGAGCAGCAGCTGCGCGAGCTGAACGAAGACCTGGAACAGAAGATCG
Organism: Telluria sp. PB2R4; assembly: GCF_059685695.1. Lineage (NCBI taxonomy): Bacteria > Pseudomonadati > Pseudomonadota > Betaproteobacteria > Burkholderiales > Oxalobacteraceae > Telluria > Telluria sp. PB2R4. The sequence goes on from NZ_JCASIC010000005.1 coordinate 52,627, forward strand.
CCGCGCGCACCGAGGAACTGACCCAGTCGAACCTGCGCGCGGAAGCGGCGAATGTGGCCAAGTCCGAATTCCTGGCCAACATGAGCCACGAGATCCGCACCCCGATGAGCGCGATCATCGGCATGGCCTACCTGGCGCTGCGCACCGATCTCAATCCAAAGCAGCAGGACTACGTCGGCAAGATCCACCGCGCCGCGCTGTCGCTGCTGGGGATCATCAACGACATCCTCGATTTCTCCAAGATCGAGGCCGGCAAGCTCGATGTCGAGCAGGTGCCGTTCTGCCTCGACGAAGTGCTCGGCAACGTGGCCAGCGTGACCAGCCAGCGCGCCGCGGACAAGCGCCTCGAATACCTGTTCCACGTGCCGCACGCGGTGCCGCGCAAGCTCGTGGGCGACCCGCTGCGCCTGGGCCAGGTCCTGATCAACCTGATCAACAACGCGGTCAAGTTTACGCCGGCGGGCGAGCTGCAGTTGTCGTGCATCCCGCTCAAGGGGGGCGACCCTGGCCGGGTGAAACTGCGCTTCGCGGTGCGCGACACCGGCATCGGCATCGGCGAAGAGCAGCAGGCCAAGCTGTTCCGCGCTTTCAGCCAGGCCAACGGGTCGACCACGCGCGAATACGGCGGCACCGGACTGGGGCTGTCGATCTCGCAGCAGCTGGTGGGCCTGATGGGCGGGCGGATCGCGGTCGACAGCGCGCCAGGGGCCGGCTCGACCTTCCACTTCGATCTCGACTTCGCGCTGTCCGGCGAGCCGGAATCGACCCTGCAGGGCCCGGGCGAGCTGACCGGCGCGCGGATACTGGTGGTGGACGACAGCGCACTGGCGCGCGCCATCCTGCGCGAATCCCTGGCCGCGCTGCCGCTGCGGGTCGAGTGCGCATCGGATGCACGCCACGCGGAAGGCGCGATCATCGCCGCCGATGCCGCCGGCATGCCTTACCGCCTGGTGCTGACCGACTGCACCATGCCGCGCATGGACGGCATCGAGCTGGTACGCCGCATCACCGCCAACAAGGACTTGTCCGCGCCGCCGCTGACCGTGCTGGTCACGGCTTTCGGGCGCGAAGACGTGCAGGCCCGCGCGGAAGAGGCGGGCGTCGACGGCTTCCTGTTCAAGCCCTTCGTGCAGTCGGCGCTGTCGCATACCCTGGCCGGCCTGTTCAGCGCCGCGTCGCGGGGCGCGGCCGGCGCGGGCGTGGTGCGCGCCCAGCAGCACGGCGCGCGCGTGCTGGTGGTGGAAGACAACCTGGTCAACCAGCAGATCGCGCGCGAGCTGCTCGAGGCGCAAGGCGTGGATGTCGACGTGGCCTCGACCGGCCAGCAGGCGCTGGAAAAGCTGGCCGAGGCCGGCCCGGAAGGCTACCGCCTGGTGCTGATGGACCTGGAAATGCCCCAGCTCGACGGCCACGAAGCCACGGTGGCGCTGCGCAAGGACCCGCGCTTCGACGAGTTGCCGATCGTCGCGATGACCGCGCATGCGCTGTCCGAAATCCGCGAACGCTGCCTGAACGAAGGCATGCAGGACTACATCACCAAGCCGGTCGACCCGGAAAAACTGGTCGCCACGCTGGCGCGCTGGATCGGCAAGGCGATGCCTGCCCGATTGCCGTCCTCGGCCTTGGCGGCCGACGAGCTGGCGCCGCTCCCGGGCCTGGCGGGCATCGATTCCGCCTTCGGCCTGCGCAACGTGGGCGGCAACAGCGCGCTCTACATCGAGCTGCTGGACCGCTTCCGCGGCTCGCAGCGCGACGCCGGCTGCAGCATCCGCAGCGACCTCGATGGCGGACGCCTGCGCGAGGTTGCCAGCCGCGCCCACTCGCTGCGTGGCGTGGCCGGCAACATCGGCGCGCGCGACGTGATGTCGCTGGCCCAGGAGATCGAAGAGCAGGCCGCCCGGCCCGCGACGGCCGGACCCGCGCTGTCGCGCAGCGTGGGTGCGCTCGAGCGGGCGCTGGCCGACCTGATGGATTCGCTCGACTGCTATTTCGCCAACGCGCCCGAAGTGCCGGCTGCGGCGCCGGCCGCTGGCGGCAAGTCGGATGCCGACGACGCGCATGATGCCCGCCAGGCAGCGGCCCAGCTGGAACGCCTGCTGGCCGAGTTCTCGGGCGAGGCCACCGATTATTTCGACACCGTGCGCGCGCCGCTCGGCCGCCTGCTCGGCGCGGGCGCGCTGGCGCGCCTCGAGGCGCACCTGTCACGTTACGAATTCGAGGAAGCGCGCCAGGTGCTGGCCCAGGCCAAGGGCGCTTCTTCCTCCATCGCGGAACACATATGAATGTCCTGAAGGACCAGCCGCCTGCACAGCAGGATAAACAGTACCGGCCGACGATCCTGATCGTCGACGACACGCCGGACAACATCATGCTGCTGTCGCGCCTGCTGAAGGACAAGTACCACACCAAGGTGGCCACCAACGGCAGCACCGCGCTGCAGGTGGCGGCCGCTACCCCGGACCTCGACCTGGTCCTGCTCGACGTGATGATGCCCGGGATGGATGGCTACGAAACCTGCCGCCAGCTCAAGGCCAATCCGGCAACGAGCGACATCCCGGTGATCTTCCTGACCGCCAAGAACCAGATCGAGGACGAGGCCATGGGCCTGTCGGTGGGCGCGGTGGACTACCTCGGCAAGCCGATCAGTCCACCGATCCTGTTCGCACGCGTCTCGACCCACCTGACCCTGCGCGCCGCGCGCAAGCAGCTGCAGGAGCATAACCAGAACCTGGAGCGCATGGTCCAGCAGCGCACCGCGCAACTGCTGCTCATGCAGGAAGCCCTGATCCTGGCGATGGGATCGATGGCGGAAACGCGCGAGGGCGAGACGGGCGGGAAAAACAGCAATTACAGCGGCAACCACATCCGCCGCACCCAGCGCTACATGCGAGCGCTGGCACTGAAGCTGCGCAGCCATCCCCGCTTTGCGGCCAGCCTGACGGAAGAGAACATCGAGCTGATGTACAAATCGGCGCCGCTGCACGACATCGGCAAGGTCGCCATCCCCGACCGCATCCTGCAGAAGCAGGGCAAGCTCGACCCCGAGGAATTCGAGGTGATGAAGCTGCATGCGGCCTATGGGCGCGACACCATCATGCTGGCCGAGAAGCACCTGGGCGGCACCAACAGCTTCCTGATGTTCGCGCGCGAGATCGCCCATTCGCACCAGGAGAAATGGGACGGCAGCGGCTATCCGGAAAACCTGAGCGGCGACGAGATTCCGGTCTCGGCGCGCCTGATGGCGGTGGCCGACGTCTACGACGCGCTGATCTCGCGCCGGGTGTACAAGCCGCCGTTCACCCATGCGCAGTCGCTCGAGATCATGCAGCAGGGGCGCGGCTCGCATTTCGATCCGGACGTGCTGGACGCCTTTTTCGCGCTCGAAGCGGAGTTCGCGCACATCGCGCGGGAGTTCGCGGACCAGGATTCGTAATATTGGCAGTCAAGGGCCAAATCGACTATATTGTTTAGCTTAATGAAGCAATGGAGTTGGTAATGCCCAGGAAGTCGGCCGTCGTTACGGCAGCAGGGAAAGGTGCCGCGCGTGCGAAAGCGGCGCCCGTCAAGGCGGCAAAACCAGCCGTCAAGCCGGTAGTCAAGCGCGCCGCCAGGGCGGCGCCGGTCAAAACAGCCAGGCCTACCGTCAAGGCGGCCGCCAAGGCCGCAGCCAAGTCGCTGGCTGCTCCCGCCGTAAAACGCGCCCCGCGCAAGGCGCGAGCCGCGACAGCGGCAGTCGCGCCGCGCGACGCCGCCGACGCGCGCCCGGTCCTGGTGCGCGACAGCTTCACCATGCCGGAACAGGAATACGCCGTGCTTGCCGAGGTCAAGCAGGCCTGCCTGCGCGCCGGCATCGACGTCAAGAAGAGCGAACTGCTGCGCATCGGCGTGGCCCTGCTGGGCCAGGTCGACATCGCGACCCTCAAGGCGGTGCTGGCGGCGCTCCCGCAGCTCAAGACGGGACGGCCTCCGGCGCCTTAGCGGCGCTAATGGATTGAAGCGCTGGTGAGCTCCTTTAGTTCGCGGATCGGGATGTTCGACTTCTCGTGCATGCGCAGCAAGATCGTGGCGCCGACATTGAGCTTGCGGTGGCGGATCTTGCTGATGATCGGCGGCTGCACCTCGAGCACCCTGCATAGTTCGGCGTCGTTCTTCAGCTGCATGCGCTCGATCAGGGTATCGAGCAGCTTGTTGGGCACGAAGCTCGACGGCTCCAGGGCGCGGGCCCGTTGCATCGCGGCGAGCATTTCCTGTTTTTTCTGTCGTACGCTCATGTTGCTTCTCCGAATATGAAAACAATAATTCGGGACAGATCGACTGTTCTGGAAATACGCCCTGCCTGTTCTGGATATGGGTTTGGTGGCGGGTCGTTGTGATATTACTACGATTGCGCCATGCACGATTCACGAATTGAGCGTAACAGACGGTAACATGGGTCTTTCTCGCAGGAATTTACGCTAATTTCAATCCGGAACGGGTCAGGAGCAGGACCTGATCGGCCATGGCGGCCGCGGCGTGCGAATGGGTAACCATGATGGCGCCGGCGCCGCTGGCCCGGGTCTCGCGGCGCAGCAAGGCAAGGATGCCCGCGGCGGTCTCGGGATCGAGGTTGCCGGTCGGTTCGTCGGCCAGCAGCAGGGCGGGGCGGTGCACCAGCGCGCGGGCGATCGCCACCCGCTGCAGCTCGCCCCCGGAAAGCTGGCGCGGGAAGTTGGCGCCGCGCCCGGCCAGCCCGACTGCGTCCAGCATCTCGTCGGCACGGTCGGCGGGCGCGCGGTTCAGCAGCAGCGGCAGGGCCACGTTCTGGCGCAGGGTGAGGTGCGGCAGCACGTGGAAGGCCTGGAAGATGAAGCCCATGCGGGTACGGCGCAGGCGGGTCGCCGCGGCGTCGTCGAGCGCCGACATCGGCGTGCCGTCCACGATCACCTGGCCCGCGTCGGGCGCGTCCAGTCCGGCAATGATGTTCAGCAGGGTCGACTTGCCGACCCCCGACTCGCCCATGATGGCCACGAACTCGCCGGCGCGGAAGCTGTGCGACAACTCCGCCAGCACGGTGCGGCCACCGTAGGACTTGCTCAGTTTGTCGAGTACGAGCATGCGGAGCCTCTGCTTAACGTGTGAGGGCGCGGCGCAGCGCGAAGCTGGCCGCATCCACTGCCGCCACCAGCAGCAGCATGGCGATCACCACAGTGGCCGCGCTCTGCATCTGGAACAGCGACAGGTGGTATTTCAGCATCTGGCCCAGGCCGCCGGCGCCCACCACGCCCAGCACGGCGGCGGCCCGGATGTTGTTCTCCCAGCGGTACAGGGTGTACGACAGCATCTGCGGCAGGGCCTGCGGCAGGGTCGCGTACAGGAAGGCGCCAAGCGGCGCGGCGCCATTGGTGCGCAGGCTGGCTTCCGGGAGCGGCTCGACGTTCTCGAGGGCGTCGGCAAACAGGCGGCCCAGCACGCCGCTGGTGTGCGCGGCCAGCGCCAGGGTGCCGGCGAAGGGGCCGAGGCCGGCGGCGACCAGCAGCAGCGCGGCCCACACCAGTTCCGGGATCGAGCGCAGGACGTTCAGCAGCACCCGGGTCAGCCCCCGGGCAGCCCGTCCGGCGCGGCCTGCCGCGGGCAGGGCCAGCACCAGGCCGCCGATGACGGCGAGCAGGGTGCCGACCAGCGACATGGCGAGCGTCTCCCACAGCGCGCCCAGGGTCTTGAGCAGGAACGGCCGGCTGGTCTCGGGCGGTGCAAAGCCGGCCAGGAATTCCGCGCTCGACGCCAGGGCCTCCGGTGTGAAGAAGGCCGCCCACTGCAGCGGCAGCGAAGCGAAGCTGGCCAGCACCAGGGCGACCAGCGCAGCCAGCAGCACCAGGGTGCCGAAGGCAGGCGGTGGCGGCGGTGGAAGGCGGTCGTTCATCCCAGCCTCCGGCGCAGCAGCTTCGACACCAGGTCGGCCAGCGCCACCAGCAGTACGAACATGATCAGCATGGTCGACACTTCACCGCCCGCCATCATCTTGGTCGACTCCTCCATGCGCTGGCCCAGGCCGCCGGCGCCCACGAAACCCATCACCGCCGAGCCGCGGATCGCGCATTCCCAGCGGTAGACCGTGTAGGACACCAGTTCGGCGGCGGACTCCGGCAGGGCGCCGTACAGCAGCGCCTGGAGGCGCCCGCTGCCATTGGCCAGCAGCACGTCCGTGGCGTGGGCATCGGACGATTCGAGGATTTCGGCATAGACCTTGGCCAGCATGCCGCAGTAGGTCAGGGCGATGGCCAGCACGCCCGCGGTCGGCCCGAGGCCGACGATGCGCACGAACAGCAGCGCCCACACCAGCTCCGGCACGCTGCGCAGCAGCACCAGTACCCAGCGCAGCAGCTGGCGCACCAGCCCCGCCAGCGGCCGCATGCGCCTGGTGCCGAGGCGCGAGATCGACAGGCGCTCGGTGATCAGGATGGTGGCCGGGATCGCGCCCAGCAGCGCCAGGCTCAGGCCGGCGGTGGCGATGGCCACGGTCTGCCAGGTCTCGCGCAGCACCATGGCGAGGAACTCGGCGCTGGCGGCCGGGTGCAGGAAGTCGGACAGGAACATCCACGCGGCCGCCAGGCTTTGGGGGTCGAACAGGATCCAGGGCTTGAATTCGCTGGCCACGAGCATCGGCCACAAGAGCAGGAGGCAGACGACCGTGGCGGTAACGCGGCCGCGCCAGGCCGGGTCGGGATGCTGCGCGGCCGCCATCAGAAGCAGGCGCCCACGGCGATGCGCTCGGGCGGTTCGTGCGGGTGCTGCGGATGCGGTTGTACGGTCTCGTTCTCGTACAAGGCAGCGATCATGGCGTCGCTCACGGCGCCGGTCGGCGCATCGAACACGATGCGCCCGGCACGCAGGCCGACCAGCCGCGGAAAATGGGCGCGCGCCATCTCGACCTGGTGCAGGCTGCACACCAGGGTGGCCTTGCGCGCGGCAGCTTCCCCCTGCAGCGCCGCCAGGGTGTGCCGGGCCAGTGCCGGGTCGAGCGCGGAAATCGGTTCGTCGACCAGCAAGGCCTCGGCGCTCGACAGCATCAGGCGCGCCAGGCCGCAGCGCTGCCGTTCACCGCCGGACAGGCGGTCGACGCGCGCATACAGCTTGTCGCCCAGGCCGAAGCGCGCCAGGGCCGCGTGCGCGGCGTCCGGGTCGCCAGGACGCACCAGCGAGGCAAAGGCCTGCCACAAACTCATGTGCGGCAGGCGCGCGGCCAGCACCGCGGTGACGACGCGCTGGCGCGGCGGCAGCGGCGGCGTCTGCGGCGCCAGGAACAGGCGCGCGCGCAGGCGATGCCGTGCGGCCTGCGACAGGACCCACGGGTCTTGCCCGAAGACGGAAAAATCCCCGTGCGCCGGACGGTGGGCGCAGGCGAGGGTGGCGAGCAGAGTGGTCTTGCCGGCCCCGGAAGGGCCGATCAGTGCCAGCTGCTCGCCGGGTGCGATGACCAGGTCGAGGGCAGAGAGGGCGGGAGCCGCATCAAGGGCCGCCGCAAGGTGCCGCACGCTGAGTTTCTCGAGCCGGTAGGTCATGGGCAGGACGCTGCTGCGCGTTTACTTCAGCAGGCCGGCGTTGCGCGCCGCCGCTTCGATCGCGCCGTAGTTCGATACCTTGGACGGGATGAATTTGGTGGCGCGCTGCAGCTCCAGGATCTGCTTGCCTTCCGGGGTCGAGTCGTCCAGCGCCAGGAAGGCGTCCGTGATCTTCTTCTGCAGGGCCGGGTTCATGTCGCTGCGCACGGTCCAGTTGTAGTCGTAGTAGCCCGGGGTGGTGTAGAACACGCGCACGACCTTCGGATCGACCTTCTTGGTCTCGACCAGCTTGTCCCATACCGAGATGTTGAGGGCGCCGGCGTCGACCTTGCCGCCCGCGACCGCCGCCACGGTGGCGTCATGCGCGCCCGAGAAGGCGACGCGCTTCAGGTCGGTGTCCGGATTGACCTTCGCGCCCAGCAGGAAGGAACGCGGCATCAGGTGGCCCGAGGTCGACGATTCCGAGCCGAAGGACAGGGTCTTGCCCTTCAGGTCTTCCAGCTTGTTAATCGCCGGGTTGGTGGTGATGAAGACCGAGCGGAACTTCTCGTCCTCGGCGCGCTGCACCAGCGGCACGACCTGGCCCTTGCTGCGCACATTGGCCTGCACGAAGGTGAAGCCGCCGAACCAGACCATGTCGATCTTGCGGTTGATCAGGCCTTCGACCGAGGCGGCGTAATCGGTCACCGGGGTGAACTCCACCTTCAGGCCGGTCGCCTTGGCCAGGTAATCGCCCAGCGGCTTGAACTTGCGCTGCAGTTCGGTCGGGGCTTCGTCCGGAATGGCGGACACGCGCAGCACACCCGGGGTGTTCTGGGCATAGGCGCCGCCGGCGGCGGCGAACATCAGGCCGGCCGTGGTGGCTGCGGCGAACATGGTTTTCAGAACACGCGAAGCTGAGAACGGAGTCATAATGGCATTCTTATTGAGTGTTGGAAAGTGGTGAACCGGGTGCGTCACGGCAGCACCGCTGCGGGGTGCGGCGAAAATCCGGAATCCGCTATTATGGCAAAAACAGCAACTTGCTGGAAGCGTGGCTTTCGGCACCGCTGTCGAGCAATCCTATGCCATGGCGCATGGTGCGATGTGGCGGCACGAATGATAACGCTTATGCACACCTCCTGCACGCAAGACCGGCCGCGCACCGCCAACGCGCACGTCGCCGACGAGCTGCATGCCGGCCTCCAGGCGCCGGAGGCCTGGATCTCGCCGAAGTTCCTCTACGATGCACTGGGCTCGAAGCTGTTCGAGGCCATCTGCGAGCTGCCCGAGTATTACCCGACCCGTACCGAGGCCGCCATCTTCGCGCGCCACGGCGCCGAGATCGCGCGCGTTGCCGGCCTCGGGGCGACCCTCGTCGACCTGGGCGCCGGCAATTGCGCCAAGGCGGCGGCGCTGTTCCCGCTGCTGCAGCCGGCCCAGTACGCCGCGGTCGACATCTCGACCGAATTCCTGTGCGAGGCGCTGGAGCGCCTGCGCCAGTGCTTCCCGCACATCGAGATGGAAGCCCTGGGCATGGATTTTTCCAGCCGCTTCGAGTTGCCGGCCCAGGTACGTGCGGCACGCAGGCTGTTCTTCTATCCCGGCTCGTCGATCGGCAACTTCACCCCGGACGAGGCACAGGCCCTCCTGCGCCGCCTGCGCGCCCAGTGCGGCGCCGACGGCGGCGTGCTGATCGGCGTCGACCTGGCCAAGGACAAGCCCGTGCTCGACGCCGCCTACGACGACGCGCTCGGCGTCACGGCCGCCTTCAACCTGAACGTGCTGCGCCACGTGAACCACCTGGTCGGCGCCGACTTCGACATCCGCGCCTGGCGTCACCATGGCTTCTACAATGCGCCGGCCGGGCGGGTCGAGATGCACCTGGAGGCGGTGCGCCGGCAGGAAGTGCACTGGCAAGGGAGTGGGCAAGACCGTGGCCAGCATTGCACGCGCGTATTCGAACCAGGCGAGCGCATCCACACCGAGAACAGCTATAAATACCAGCAGGCCGATGCGATCGCGCTGCTGGAGCGTTCCGGGTTCGAGGCCACCCACGTGTGGACCGACCCGCAACGCTGGTTCGCGGTGATCCACGCACAGGCGATCGGCTGATGGGCTTCCAGCAGCGCGAAGACATCCTGCACGCCTACACGCGGGTGCGCGGGCGTTCCCTCGACATCGCCGCGCCGCTGTCCGCCGAGGACTGCTGCGCGCAGTCGATGCCCGACGCCAGCCCGGTCAAGTGGCACCTGGCGCACACCACCTGGTTCTTCGAGACCTTCATCCTCGAGACCCATGAAGATCACTTTGCGCCGTTCCATCCGGCCTTCCGGGTCCTGTTCAACTCCTACTACAACGGCATCGGCGCGAAGCATCCGCGGCCCCAGCGTGGCCTGCTCACCCGGCCCGGGCTGGACGAGGTGCGCGCCTACCGCATGGATGTCGACCGCCGCGTCGCCAGGCTGCTGGCGGCGCGGCCCGATCCCGCGCTGGCGACCCTGGTGGAGCTCGGGCTGCAGCACGAGCAGCAGCACCAGGAGCTGATGCTCACCGACGTCAAGCACCTGCTGGCCCAGAACCCGCTCTATCCGGCCTATTCGCCGCAGGAGCTGGAGGCAGGGGTGGCGCCGGAACCGACCGCATGGATCGAATTCGATGGCGGCCTGGCGGAAATCGGCCACGGAGGCAACGGCTTCTGCTTCGACAACGAACTGCCGCGCCACTGCACCTATGTCGCGCCGTTCACGCTGGCCTCGCGCCTGGTCACCAACGGCGAGTACCTCGCATTCATCGAGGCCGGCGGCTACCGCGACCCGGCGCTGTGGCTGGCCGAAGGCTGGGACCGCGTCTGCGCCGGCGAGATCACGCAGCCGCTGTACTGGATTGCGGGGGAGGACGGCGCCTGGAGCGAATTCAGCCTGCACGGCGTGCAGCCGCTCGACCCGGCACGGCCGGTGACCCACGTCTCGCTGTACGAGGCCGACGCCTTTGCGCGCTGGAGCGGGGCTCGTCTGCCGACCGAGGCCGAGTGGGAATTCGCCGCGCGCCAGGCCAGCCTGGCCGGCGGCGCCCTGCATCCCGAGGCCGCCAACGGCGACGGCCTGCTGCAGATGTTCGGGGCTTGCTGGCAGTGGACCAGCAGCAGCTACGCGCCTTACCCCGGCTATGCGCCGGCCGCGGGCGCCATCGGCGAGTACAACGGCAAGTTCATGGTCAACCAGTACGTGCTGCGCGGCTCCTCCTGCGCCACGCCGGAGGGCCATGCGCGCGCCAGCTACCGTAACTTCTTCCCGGCCGGGGCGCGCTGGCAGTTCACCGGGATCAGGCTGGCACGATGAGCCGTCTCAGGACCTGGCGCGAGCGCCTGCTGGACCAGCGCGCGAATGCCTGGATCCTGGCGCATCCGCTCGCTTTCAGCCTGCAGGTCATCCGGGGCTTTCGCGCCAACCAGGGCCTGTTGCTGGCGGGCGCCGTCGCCTATTATGCGCTGCTGTCGATCGTTCCCTTCCTGATGCTGGTGGTGGTGGCGCTGTCGCACTTCATCGACCAGGCCGAGCTGCTCGAGACCCTGCGCCGCTATCTGGGCCTGCTGGTGCCCGGACAGACCGGGCCGATCGTGAACGAGGTGGCGCACTTCCTGGCGAACCGCGAGCTGATCACCTGGCTGCTGGGCGGGACCATGCTGTTTTTCAGCTCGCTCGCCTTTACGGTGCTGGAAAACGCGATGAGCGTGATCTTCATCCACCGGGTGGCGGTGCGGCGCCGCCATTTCATGGTCTCGGCGGTGCTCCCGTACTGCTACATCCTGGCCCTGGGCCTTGGCGTCATGATCGTGACCCTGGTGGCCGGTACGCTGGAGGTGATGGGCAAGGAGAGCGTCTGGCTGTTCGGCTACGAGTGGTCGCTGAACGGTGTCTCGGGCGTGCTGCTCTACCTGCTCGGATTATTCGGCGAAATCCTGGTGCTGACCTCGATCTACCTGGTGATGCCGGTCGGACGCCTGTCTGTGTGGCATGCGCTGGTGGGCGGCGTCACCGCGGCGCTGCTGTGGGAGCTCGCGCGCCACGTGCTGGTCTGGTACTTTTCCACCTTGTCGCAGGTGAACGTCGTGTACGGCTCGATGACGACCGCCATCGTGGTCATGTTCAGCCTCGAGATCGCCGCCACGCTGTTGCTGCTCGGCGCCCAGGTGATCGCCGAGTACGAGCGCGTCGGGCATGGCCTGACCGACCGGCCGCCCGAGCCGATGCAGACGGAACCGCCGCCTGAATCTTCCGTCGGGTAAAGATCGGTACTTGCGCTTGGTCAATTTTTGGTAGCGACGTCAGTGGCACAGTATGGGCTTGCGCTTGAGAAGCTTTCCCTGGGAGATGCCATGAGCCAAACCGTCGCCTTCGCTTTGCCTCTGCCGGTCGCGCTTGCACTGGCCGTACTCGTGCTCGGCTTGCTGGGCTTGAGCGCGCTGGCCCTGTCGCTGCGCAAGCCGGCGCCGGTCCACCTGCCGGCAGCCGACTGGGACCACGCTGCGCAGTCGCGCCCAGGCTGAGCTTCCTTCCCGGCGCATGGCCGGCGGACCTGACCATCGGCTACACTGCCGGGCATGGCGCACTTCTTTCTTTGCTGGGAACTCGGCGGCGGGCTCGGACACGCCGGCCGCCTCAAGTCGATCGCACTGCCGCTGCGCGCGCGCGGCCACCAGGTCAGTTTCGTCCTGCGCGACCTGGTGCTGACGCGCCGTCTGCTGGTTGACCCCCAGCTTGCCGGCATGGCGACCCTGCAGGCGCCGGTCTGGCTGCACCGCACCACCGGCCTGCCGCCCGACCAGGCCAGCCTGGCCGAGATCCTGCTCGCTTGCGGCTACCTCGATGCCGACGCGTTGGCCGGCCTGTGCGACGGCTGGCGCGGGCTGTTCAGGCAGGGGCGTCCCGACCTGGTGGTGGCGGACTATGCGCCCACCGCCATCCTGGCCGCGCGCAGCCTGGGCTTGCCCAGCGCGGCGGTCGGTCCCGGCTTCACGGTGCCGCCTGCGGGCGCGCCGCTGCCGCCGCTGCGGACCTGGGAAGCGCCGCAGCCGGCACGCCTGCGCGCGGCCGAGGCGCGCCTGCTCGACAGCGCAAACCGGGTGCTGGACGTGCATGGCGCCACGCCGCTGACGCATGGCGCCGCGCTGCTGCACGGCGACCATCCGCTTCTGTGCACCTGGCCGGAGCTCGATCATTACGGTCGCACTGGCAGCGGCCCGTGGCTGGGGCCGAACCTGCCGCCGCCCGCCGGACACGCACCACGCTGGCCGGGCGGCGAGGGCAGGCGCGTGTTCGCCTATCTGCGCCGCGGCGTGCCGGAATCAAGCGAGGTGCTGGCAGCGCTGGTGCGGCAGGGCTGCCGCGTGCTGTGTTACATGCCCGATGTCGCGGCCGGGGCGCCGGCGCCCGTCGAGAGTCCGCAGCTGGCGTATGCGCCGGGTCCGGTGTCCTTGCCGGATGCGCTGGCCGGCTGCGCGCTGGTGGTCAGCCATGCCGGCGAAGCCGTCAGCGCGCAGGCCCTGCTGGCCGGACGGCCGCTGTTGATGCTGCCGCATTCGGCGGAAAGCTTCCTGATGGCGCGCCGGGTGGCGCGCCTTGGGGCGGGAATCAATGCGATGGCGCAGGCGCGTCCGCGCGACTGGGAGGAAATGCTGGCAGCGCTGCTGGAAGGGCCGGCCTTCCGCGACGCGGCCGCCGCCTTCGGGCGGCGCCATGCGGATTTCGATCCGCAAGGCCAGGCCGAGGACCTGGCGGACCGGATGGAGGCGATGCTCAGCCGACCTTGATGCGCGGTGCGCCTTCCGCCATGCGGCCGATCACCGCGGCGTCGCCGAAACCTTCGCGCGCGAACAACGCCAGCACCTCGCCGGCGCTGGCCGGGTCGCAGGAGACCAGCAGGCCGCCCGAGGTTTGCGGGTCGGTCAGCAGCGCGCGCTGGGCCGGCGTGATGGCGGCGCCCAATTCGACGTCCTGGCCGTAGGCCTCCCAGTTGCGGCTGGATGCGCCGGTGAAGAAGCCGTCCTGGGCCAGTTGCAGCACGCCGGGCAGCAGCGGCACCGCGTCCATGTCGAGCGTGGCCGCCAGCTTCGCGCCGCGCGCCAGTTCCAGCAGGTGGCCCAGCAGGCCGAAGCCGGTGACGTCGGTCAGGGCGTGCACGCCCGGCATGTCGGCCAGCAGGCGCCCGGGCTTGTTCAGCTTGGTGGTGTTGGCGATCATGGCCGCGTAGCCGTCTTCGCCGAGCATGTCCTTCTTCAGCGCAGCCGACAGCACCCCGACGCCGAGCGGCTTGCCGAGGATGAGCACGTCGCCGGCGCGGGCATCGGCATTTCGCTTGATCTTCGATGGATGCACGAGGCCCATCACCACCAGGCCGTAGATCGGTTCGACCGAGTCGATGGTGTGGCCGCCCGCGATCGGGATGCCGGCTTCTGCGCAGATCGACTCGCCGCCGCGGATGATCTGGCCGATGGTCTCGAGCGGCAGCTTATTCACCGGCATGCCCACCAGGGCCAGCGCCATGATCGGCGTACCGCCCATCGCGTACACGTCCGAGATGGCATTGGTGGCGGCGATGCGGCCGAAGTCGAACGGGTCGTCGACGATCGGCATGAAGAAGTCGGTCGTGGCGATCAGGGCCTGCTCGTCGTTGAGCTTGTAGACCGCGGCGTCGTCGGCGGTCTCGATGCCGACCATCAGTTCTTTCGGCACCGGGAAACCGGTCGACTTGGCCAGGATTTCGGACAGCACGCCGGGCGCGATCTTGCAGCCGCAGCCGCCGCCGTGCGAGAAGGAGGTGAGTTTGATCGGTTGTTCAGGCGTGGTGCTCATCGATGTCTTCCAGTGTGGGTTGAGTCGCGCCGGGCGCGTGAAGAAGCAGATTATCCACCAAGTCGCGCAGGGCCGCTCGCTCGGCGGCCGGCGCGAACAGGGCGGCGCGGGCCGCGCACTGCTGGCGCAGCAGGGTGTCGAAGGCGGCGTCGCCGATGATCCGGTCGATCAGCGCCGCCAGCGCGGCCGCATCGCCCGGCGCGAAGTAGCCGGCATAGTCCTCGCCCAGCATGCCGCGGTTGCCGTCGATATCGGAGGCCAGCACCGGCACGCCGCAGGTCACGGCTTCGATGATCACGTTCGCGCCGCCCTCCATGATCGATGCGATGACCATCGCCCGGCAGCGCTTCAGGCGCTGGCGTGCGGCCGCATGGGGCAGGGCGCCCAGCCAGCGATAGCGCGGGTTGCTTGCCTGCGCACGCTGCGCCGCCGCGCCGATCGCCGGGTCGAGCGCGCCGCCGATGTGCAGCAGGCGCGCGCTGGCCTGCGTGACCAGACCAGCGGCGCGGATGAAGGTCAAGGGGTCTTTTTCTTCGCGCAGGTGACCGATCATGCAGATGTCATGGTGGCGCGGCGCGCCCGCAGGCTGCCAGGGGCGCAGGGCCGGCGCCGATTGATAAATGACGCGCGCCTTGCCGCGCAGCGCATCCGGCAGCATGGCCAGGCCGGCCGGCTGCAGCAGTATCAGGGTCGTGGCGTGGGCGAGCGAGGCGCGCGCATCCGGATCGGTGGCGATGTCGCGGTAAAGATCGGTCCCCGTCAGCACCAGCACGGCGGGACGCGCCGGATACGCCGCGCGGAAGGCGTCCAGCGCGGCTGCCGAGCGGCGCGCATGCAGGGCGATCATCAGGTCCGGCGCTGCTTGGTCGGCGGACCAGCTGCCCGCGATGCCGACTGCGTGCCCGCCCCGGAGGAAACGTGCCCAGCGGCTGGCGGTCTGCCAGTTGCCGTTATTCTCGCGCGCGGTCGCGGGGCTGACGATGAGGATGCGCTTGCGCACTGCCGGGCTCTCCAGGGAATGGGAACGCGATTATATGCCACACCCTGGCGCCGCACGCCGGCGCCGCATTTCATGCGGCGTGGTTTGGCGATGGCGGGCATCGGTAGGTACACTTCGCTCAGGGCGCTCGCAAGTGCCAGGCCGGCGCCACGCCCTACGGAGGAGCTTCGTGAGATCGAGAGAAGTGCTGCCACTGCTGTTCTTCCTGGCCGGGCTGGGCGTGTGGACGCTCGCCTGGAGCAAGCATGTATATTGGTGGGTCTTGTTTGCTGGGCTGCTGATGGCGGCCGGCGCCCGGCTGGCCTGGAAGAGGCGGCGCGAGCCCGGCTCGACCGCTGCTTCGGGCCAGGATGGTTTCGGCTGGTGCGCGGATAAGGGTACCGCTACCTGTGGCGACGGCGGACCGTCAGGCAATGGCGACTAAGAGCGCCTGACAATCGCTCTTACTTGCTCTGACAGTAACATCCTCGTAGACTGAGCTATATCGACCTTCCGCTATCGGCGAGGAGCAGACGTCGCAACCCGCTCAGATCATGACGTTATAACGAGGTTGACATGGTGTACTTAGCTCTGACTCCGCAAGGTCTGCAAGAAATCCTGGATACTCCCGAAGCAGCAGAGGTGCCTGTATGGTGCGGCGCCAATGCGTTGTCCGAAGCTGAGTTTGCGAAGCTGGAGCGTAGCAATGTCACCCGATTCACTTACTCGCTCGCGAACGTCGAAAAGGCGACAATCCAACGTGCCTTATGGACAATCGAAGAGCATCACCCGGGAGAGCGCATCTGGGTTGAGAGCGTGGTCTTCGAGGACTGACTGCGCGGTTTGGGAACGTCTGCTTCGGATTCGATAGCGGACTACGCAGGCTCAGTTCGTGCATTGAAATAGCGCCTGAGTTCGTAGACGGACAGGCGCCATCAGGCGAGCACTTCCGTCTGAAGACCTGAGTCCGCTTATGGCAGCGCATCCCCCAGCCCCTTACCGAACACCGAAAGGCGCACGGCCACGGATCGATGATCGCGCGGCCAAAAACGCATTGATGTGAGCGAAGACCTGGATTGGCCCGCGCGACAGGGACGAAAAAAATGGCTGCCCGAAGGCAGCCATTTTTCATGAAGCATTCAGCGATCAGTACTCGCCAAAGGTACGACGCACGCCGTCAGCCGAGCGCGGATGCGCCGACTTGCTGAAGCTGCCTTCACGGCGGGCGCCTTCCGGGCGGTTGCCACGGTAGCCGCCTTCGCGCGGTGCAGGGGCTGCTGCGCCCGGGGCTGCGTCGCGGCGGAAGCCGCCTTCGCGCTGCGGACGGTCGCCGTAGCCGCCGGTACGCGGCGTTGCAGTGGCTTCACGCGGACCGCGGTCGGCGTAACGGCTCTCCGCTGGACGGGCGTAACCGCCTTCGCGTGGAGCACGGTCGGCGTAACCGCCTTCACGCGGGGCACGGTCACCGTAGCCCGGCTTGGCGAAGCTGCGCTGGCCCGGCTTGGCGGCGCTGCGGCCGTCGCCCGGTTTCCAGCCTGGACGCGCACCCGAACGGGCAGGCGCCGAGCGCTTCGGCTCGAAGCCTTCCACGACATCGACCGGGATCAGCTGCTTGGTGAAGCGCTCGATACGCTTCACGTTCATGCCTTCGGCATGGTTCACCAGCGAGATCGCCAGGCCGTTGCGGCCGGCACGGCCGGTACGGCCGATACGGTGCACGTAGTCCTCGGGGAACTTCGGCAGGTCGTAGTTCACCACGTGGGTGATGGTCGGCACGTCGATGCCGCGGGCGGCTACGTCGGTCGCCACCAGCACGCGCACCTGGCCGCGGCGCATGCTGTCCAGGGTGCGGTTGCGCGCGCCCTGGTGCATGTCGCCGTGCAGCGCGGCGGCCGCGAAGCCGGCGATGTTCAGGCGGTCGGCGATCATGTCGGCGTCGCGCTTGGTCGCGGTGAACACCACGGCCTGGTCCATCGACTCGTCACGCAGCAGGTGGTCGAGCAGGCGGTTCTTGTGCGACAGGTCGTCGACGAAGTGCACCTTCTGCGAGATGTTCTCGTGACGGTTGGCCGCGCTCATGATCTGGATCGTCTGCGGATCCTTGGTGATGCGGCGGGCCATGTTGCCCACCACGCCGTCCAGGGTTGCCGAGAACAGCATGGTCTGGCGGCTGGCCGGGGTGGCGGCGACGATCTTTTCGATGTCGTCGATGAAGCCCATGTCCAGCATGCGGTCGGCTTCGTCCAGCACCAGGATTTCCAGCTGCGAGAAGTCGATCTTGCCCGATTCCATATGGTCGATCAGGCGGCCTGGCGTTGCCACCAGGATTTCAGGGTTCTTCGACAGCAGTTGCATCTGCTTCGGATAAGGCATGCCGCCCAGGATCGACACGGCGCGGATGCGGCGCATGTCGGTCGTATATTGTTCGGTCGCGGTGGTCACTTGCAGTGCCAGTTCGCGGGTCGGGGTCAGGACCAGCATCTTCGGCTGGGCCGGGGTGAAACGGACGCGTTCGCCTTTGGCACGTGCCGACTGCGCGCTCTGCGCAGGGGTACGGGTTTGCGGGGCGATTTCGGCGTTGGCAAGCCTGTTCAGGGCCGGCAGCATGAATGCCGCGGTCTTGCCCGAACCGGTTTGCGACGAGACCAGCAGGTCACGGCCGGCGATGGCGGCAGGGATTGCCTGCTCTTGCACGGGGGTCGGCTTGGTGTAGCCGGCTTCGGCGACTGCCTTGACGAGGGACGCATGTAAACCTAGTGCTTCAAAACTCATGTGGACTTTTACTTTCGAAATAAATCATCGCGCGGTCGAAATGACGAGCGCAGAATAGCAACGCGAACCAACACTACGAAATGACTCAGAAATGAAAGAAATTTCGGCACAAAAGCTTTGCGCCGGGACGGTGTCTGGATGCTGACACGCAGGGCGGGAGGGCTTTTCAGGAGGACGATTCGATAATCGCCTGGGCTTGCGATGCTGCTTGTTGTACTACTGAACTAACAAATGTGACTGCCGTGTCCGGTGTGTTCGGACCTGTTATTGCAGCGCACAAACGATACTATACATCAGATTGGAAAAGTCTGCACGCGGCCTCACAGGTGTGTGGCCGCGGCGAAGCATGTCAAGGCTGACCAGGGCGATCAGCGCTTCTTGCGCTTGGAAGAGGTGTTGCGGGCGATGCGCTTCTTCGACGGGGCGCCGGCCTTGGCCTTGTAGCGCGAGGCCGAGGCCTTTACGCGCGGGCTGCGTTCGGCTTCGAAGGCCACCACGGCGTTCTCGATGATGTTCTCGGCGATGTCGCCTGCCTGTGAGGCCGATGCCTTCGGCACCAGGATGGTCGAGCCGGCCTTCAGGGTCGACTTCGCCGGGATGTTGTTGGCCTGGCGAATGACTTCCGGGGTGGTGCCGAACTTCGACGCCAGCGAAGCGATGGACACGCGTGCACCGGTGATTCTGTGCGTGGTCCAGGTCGACAGTTCGCGGCCCCACTGCGCCAGGTTCAGGTGAAATTTCTCGGCATTTTCCTTCGGCAGCAGGATCTTGGTCTTCTCGCCGCCGGTGATCACCGGTTTCTTGAACTGCGGGTTCAGCGCCCGGAATTCGTCGAGCGACATTTCTGCCAGCTGGGCGGCGACGGCCACGTCGATGTCGCTGGTCTTGTCGACCGCGGTGAAGTAGGGTTGATTATCGATAGCCGGCAGCGCCACGTTGAACTGCGACGGGTTGGCGACGATATTCTTGACTGCTTGCAGCTTCGGCACGTAATTACGGGTCTCGGCCGGCATCAACTCGGCCAGGCTGTCGAAGTCGGTGCCCTTGCCGAGCGCCTGGTTCTTCTTCACGATGCGCTGGATATTGCCTTCACCCCAGTTATAGGCGGCCAGTGCCAGCTGCCAATCGCCGAACATCGTATACAGGCGCTGCAGGTAGCTCAGGGCCGCATCGGTCGAGGCCAGCACGCCGCGGCGCTCATCCTTGAACATGTTCTGCTTGAGGTTGTAGTCCTTGCCGGTACCCGGCACGAACTGCCACAGGCCGGCCGCATTGGCGGTCGAGAGGGCCTGCGGGTTGAAGCCGGACTCGATCACCGGCAGCAGGGCCAGCTCGGTCGGCATGCCGCGTTTCTCGAGTTCCTGCACCACGTGGTACAGGTAGGGCGAGGCACGGCCCGAGATGCGCTTGAGGCTGTCCGGATGCTTGCTGTAGGCGCGGGTGTGACTGGCGACCAGGCTGTTGTTGAGGTCGGGAATCGCATATCCGCTGCGGATGCGGCCCCAGACGTCGGTTTCCTTGTAATCGTCGACGTTGAGCAGGCCGGGCGCCAGCGGCACAGCGGCGCGGCCGGCCGGGGTGGCGATTTGGGCAATGGCGGGGACAGCTGCGGCAGCGCCCAGGGGTGCATTGTCTGCCGCATGTGCCAGCGTCGAGATGAAGGAAGAGGTGGCCAGCAGTGCCAGCGCGGCAGTCGCTACAGTCTTGCGGATCATGTCGTGCATCGCTTTCCAATGTTGCGTTCGAGAACGAACGTACTGGTCAAGGGGGCAGTGTACGGAGTCATGCTTGAGTCAGTCAAGAAGTATGTCCAGCTCGTTACAAATTACTTTCCACTTTGCACCTTTGTAAGTTGTCATCATGAAAACAGAATATGCTGCTCGATGCGGGCGTGATCGACGCAAATGGACGATACTGCTCAAGGCCGGGGAGGGTGACGCGCATCTCATCCGTTCCTCACCCGTTCTGTTCGTAGCCTAGCGGCCAGCAGGTGTAAATCTATGAGGGCGCGCAAAGTGTGCGTACAATCCGGCATCCGCCTAACGCGCTTTATTGAGTTGTTAACCAGAACATGAGCAGAACATGAGCATGAGTCCGAGCACTGCAAACCCGAACGCCGACGATGATGCGATCGTCGCCGCCACCCGCCGCTGGCTGGAACAGGCCGTCATCGGCCTGAACCTGTGCCCCTTCGCCAAGGCCGTCTATGTGAAGGAACAGGTGCGCTACGTCGTCTCGAGTGCGACCACCCCGGAAGCCTTGCTCGAGCAGCTCATGGACGAGCTGCAGCACTTGTCGGATACGCCGGCCGAAGAGACCGACACGACCCTGCTGATCCATCCTTTCGTGCTGGGCGATTTCGAGGACTACAACGAATTCCTGGACGTGGCCGATGCGGCCGTCGAAGACATGCAGCTGGACGGCGAGCTGCAGGTGGCGAGCTTCCACCCGAACTACCAGTTCGCGGACACCGATCCGAACGACATCGCGAACTATACCAACCGCGCGCCGTATCCGATCCTGCACCTGCTGCGCGAGGACAGCATCGACCGCGCGGTCGAGGCCTTCCCGGAGGCGGCCGAGATCTTCGAGAAGAATATCGATACCATGGAAAAGCTCGGCCACGACGGCTGGGACAAGCTCGATGTCGGCCCCGCACGCTGAAGGGGCGCCGGTGGAGCGCCTTGTCGGGGCGCTCCCGCAGCGCCCCGACACACCTTGTGTCGCCGTGTGTTCGACCACCTTCGACGAGATTTGCCGCGGTTGCGGGCGGACCTACGTCGAGGTGGCCAACTGGGTGTCGATGAACGCCGAGGAGAAAGAGCGCGTGTGGGTGCGCATCCTGGCGCAGGGTTACCCGCGCCGGAATACCTGACAAGGTTTCCGCAGGGTGGTCAGCCCGACCACCCTACATATATTAGAGGCCAAGGAAGTCGCGCTTCCCGATCGGCACCCCGTTGTGGCGCAGGATCGCGTACGCCGTCGTCACGTGGAAGAAGAAATTCGGCAGCACGAAGCCGGTGAGGTAGTCGTCGCCGCGCTCGAAATGACGGGCGCGCTCGCCGGCGCCGTGGGTGATGGCGCGCTCGCCGCCGGCATCGACGGCCTCGCGGGACAGTGTGTCGATGAAGCCCAGGGTCTTGGTGATGCGCTGCTGGAGTTCGGCGAAGCTCTGCTCATGGTCGTCATAGCGCGGCACTTCCACACCGGCCAGGCGCGCGCTCGCGCCCTTGGCGAAATCGGTCGCAATCAGGACCTGGCCGACCAGGGGAAACATGTCCGGGAACAGGCGCGCCTGCAGCAGGGCGCTTGGCTCGATCTTGTGCTGCTGGGCATGCGCTTCGGCTTTCTCGAGCACGCCCGCGAGGGCGCGCAGCATTTTCTGGAACACCGGAACCGACGCGGTATGGGTGGACAGGCTCATCGTTTCTCCTTTGAAAGAATTCAATCCTAGCAAATCTTGTCGCGTCTTGCCGACACTCGGCAAGCGCGGGCGAGGCATAGCGGCAATTAAGTGTCATTTTGGTGACTCTCGGTAATGTCCAATGCATAATTGGGTAATTCCATTGCCACAAGTAAATCCCTGCCGCCGGCGGGGAACAGGCCCCCAACGATGTCCCTGCCACGTTTTTCATTCCGCGCCCTGCCTTCCAGGCTGCGCCAGCTGTACGGCCGTTCGC
This sequence comes from Telluria sp. PB2R4, assembly GCF_059685695.1. NCBI lineage: Bacteria > Pseudomonadati > Pseudomonadota > Betaproteobacteria > Burkholderiales > Oxalobacteraceae > Telluria > Telluria sp. PB2R4. The sequence goes on from NZ_JCASIC010000005.1 coordinate 74,429, forward strand.
TCTACCGCGCGCTGCTGCTTGTGGTGTTCGGGGGGCTGGCCGTACCGGCACTGGTGGGCGGCTGGTTCCTGATCGGGGTGCAGGAGCGCGCAGCGGCGGCGCATGACCTGAACGATGTACTGCAGCGTAATGCCGACATCCTCGCGCGCGGTGTGCAGGAATCATTATGGGACATGAACATCGACGCGGCGCGTTCGCTGGTGGACTCCTTCGTGCGTGACCCGGCCGTCGTGCGCGTCGCGGTGCGCGACCTGGCGCAGGCGGAGGTCATCAACCGCCATACGCCCGCACCGGCCGGCGCCCGCATCTACCGCGCCGAGCGCGATGTGATCGTGCAAGGCCGGACGATTGGTCACGTGCTGGTGGAAATGGGCGACCACCTCAGCCAGCAGGACCTGCGTGCCAAGCAGCGCAATTACGCGCTGGTGCTGGCGGTCCAGCTGGCGGTCTCGCTGCTCCTGATCGCGCTGCTGCTGCGGCGCCGCCTGCAGTCGCCCTTGCGCATCCTGACGGGTTTCTCGGACCGGCTGGCGCGCGGCGACTTCGACACACCGCTCGCGCTGCCGGTCGACGACGAACTGGGGCGCCTGGGCAGGCAGATGGAGCGCATGCGCATGGCAATCGGCCAGCTGTTCGCCGACATCGGCCGGCGCGAGGAACAGTTCCGGACCATCGTTGCCCAGGTGCCGGGCGCCGTGTTCCGCGCCCGGCCTGGCAGCCACATCGACTTCGTGAGCGACGCCATCAAGGACATCTCGGGCTACCCGGCCGAGCGCTTCATGCGGGCCACAACCGACGACTGGGCCAACATCATCCATCCGGAGGACCGGCGCACGCAGCGCCACGCGGCGGTGGACGCCTTGATGGCCGGCAGTTCCTACGAGATCGAGTACCGCATCATCGATGCCGGCGGTGTCGAGCGCTGGGTGCTGGAGACCGCCCAGCCGCAGGGCGCATGGGGCAGCGCCGACTTCCGGGTCGACGGCATCATCTACGATATCAGCGAGCGCAAGCACGACGAGATGCGCATCGAGGCCCTGCTCACCGAGCAGGGGGCGATCCTGGACAACGTGATGTTCGGCGTGCTGTTCGTGCGCGAGCGCCGCATCGTTTCGGCCAACCGCCGCGCCGAAGGGCTGTTCGGCTTTGGCGAAGGCGAGATGGTGGGGCGCTCGACGGACACTCTCCTCGCCGGCAGTGCCGGACATGAGCACCAGTGGCTCGCGAAGCCGCCGACGATCGCCGACGGCCCCGGCAGCGGCGAGGAAATTCAGTTCCGCCGCCGCGACGGCAGCGTTTCCTGGCTGCTGGTAAGCGGCTGCGCGCTGGACGCGGCGCGCCCGAACGAGGGCAGCATCTGGGTCTTCGCCGACATCACCGAGCGCAAGCTGGCCGAGGAAAAGCTGCGCCTGGCGGCGACCGTGCTCGAGCACATCGCCGACGCCGTCGCCGTGGTCGACATGAACGGCCGCATCGCCGCCATCAATCCGGCCTTCACCCAGATTACCGGCTACACCGAAATGGAAGCGCTCGGCCAGCAGTCGAGCCTGACTCGCGCAGGCCGCAACGACGATCCGTTTTACCAGCAGATGTGGCAGGACCTGCACGATGCCGGTTTCTGGCGCGGCGAACGCTGGGAGAACCGCAAGAACGGCGAGGGCTACCTGGAATGGCTCACGGTCTCCAGCGTGCGCAACGATGCGGACGAAGTCACGCATTATGTTTGCGTGTTCAGCGACATCACCGAGGTCAAGGAGTCGCAGGCCAAGCTCGACCACCTGGCCCACCACGACCCGCTGACCGCGCTGCCGAACCGCCTGCTGTTCCACGACCGCCTGCAGCACGCGATGATCCGCGCGACGCGCGAGGGCCAGCAGCTGGCGGTGCTGTTCCTCGACCTGGACCGCTTCAAGAACGTCAACGACACCCTCGGCCACCACGTGGGCGACGAGCTGCTCAAGCGGATGGCGGGCGCGCTCACCGCTTGCCTGCGCGAGGGCGATACGCTGGCGCGCCTGGGCGGCGACGAGTTCATCGTGCTGCTGGAGGATATCAACGGCGAGAACGGCGCGCGCCAGGTGGCCGGGAAGCTGATGACGCTGTTCGAGCAACCGGTCACGGTGGCCGGCCACGAGCTGTTCGTCACCGGCAGCATCGGCATCAGCCTGTTCCCGCAGGACGCGCCGGACCTGAACATGCTGGTGCGGAACGCCGATATCGCGATGTACCAGGCCAAGGCGCGTGGCCGCAACGGCTACCAGTTCTATGCGCCCTCGATGAGCAGCGGGGGCGCCGATCGCCTGCGCCTGGAGTCGCTGCTGCGGCGCGCGATCGAGCGGCAGGAGATTTTTCTCCACTACCAGCCGCAGGTCGAGATCGAGACCGGCCGCCTGCTTGGGGTCGAGGCGCTGGTGCGCTGGAACAGCCCGGAGCTGGGCATGGTGTCGCCGGTGCGCTTCATCCCGGTTGCCGAGGACACCGGCTTCATCAGCCAGCTGGGGCAGTGGGTGCTGGCCGAAGCCTGCGGCCAGATGACGCGCTGGGACCGGGCCGGCCTCGCGGTGCCAAAGATGGCGGTGAACCTGTCGGTGCGCCAGTTCGAGCGCGGCGGCATCGCGCCGATGGTGGCCGGCGTCCTGCTGGATACCGGGCTGGAGGCAGGGCGGCTGCAGCTGGAGGTGACCGAGTCGGTCATCATGCATACCGGCGACGCGCTGGAATGCATCAACGAGCTGCGCGCGGTCGGCGTCGGCCTGGCGATCGACGATTTCGGTACCGGCTATTCCTCGCTGGCCTACCTGAGCCGGCTGCCGGTCCAGACCCTGAAGATCGACCGCAGCTTCATCCAGGCGATCCCGCTGGATGCGAACGACGAGGCGATCGCGGTGGCGATCATCCAGCTCGGGAAGAACCTGAACCTGTCGGTGATCGCGGAAGGCGTCGAGAACCAGGCGCAGGCCGACTTCCTGCTGCGCCACGGCTGCCGCCAGGCGCAGGGCTACTTCTACAGCCGGCCGGTCGCGCCCGGCGATATACTGTCGCGCTGGCGATCAACACGACAAGACCACGATGAATCAAATGAGGCTGGTGCATCCGGGGGCAGCGAAGTCTGAAACAGGCACGAGGCCGGCCCGCCGCCGTTTCCTGCTGGGCGGGGTGCTGGCCGGCGGCGCACTGCTGGTCGGCTGGGGCCTGCAGCCGCCGCGCCAGCGCCTGCATGCGGCCGAAGCGCCGGCGCTCGGCGAGGACGCGGTCGGCCTGAATGGCTGGATCGCGATCGCGCCCGATGGTGCGGTGTCGGTGGTGGTGCCGCGCAGCGAGATGGGGCAGGGCGTGCACACCGCGCTGCCGATGCTGGTGGCCGAGGAGCTCGACGTTCCCCTGTCCGCCGTGCGCATCGCCCGGGCCCCGATCGACAAGATCTTCGCCAACCTCACGGTGCTGCGCGAAAACCTGCCTTTCCACCCGGACGACACTGGCAGCACGCGCCAGGGCGCCCAGTGGCTGATGGCCAAGCTCGGGCGCGAGCTCGGCATCATGTTCACCGGCGGCTCGACCAGTGTGAAGGATGCCTGGGTGCCGATGCGCGAGGCGGGTGCGGTGGCGCGCGCCATGCTGGTGAAAGCCGCGGCCGCGCAGTGGAAGGCGCCGGCCGCGCGCCTGCGCACCGAAGACGGTTTCGTGCTGCACCCGGACGGGCGCCGCGCCGGCTACGGCGCGCTGGCAGGCGAGGCGGCGCGCGTCGGCGCCGGTATCGCCGCCAGCGACGTGCGCCTGAAGGAGCCGCGCGACTTTCGCCTGATCGGCAAGCCCCTTGGCCGCCTGGACAGCCTCGCCAAGGCCGACGGCAGCGCCCGTTTCGGTATCGACGCCCGCGTACCCGGCATGGTGTACGCGGCGCTGAAGATGGCGCCCGTGTTCGGCGCGACCCTGGCGGGATTCGACCCGGCCGCAGTGGCGTCGATGCCGGGCGTACTGCGGGTGGTCGCGGTGCCTGGCATGCCGGGGGCATCCACCGGCGCCGGCGCCGCCGTCGCGGTGGTGGCAAGCGGCTGGTGGCAGGCACGCCAGGCCGCGGCACGCCTGCCGGTGACGTGGAACGAGGGCCCTGCGGCGCCACTGTCCACCGAATCGATATTTCGGGAATTCGCGCGCGCCCTCGACGAGGACAGCGGCTACGTCTACCACGAGACCGGCACCCAGGACGTGCAGGGCGCCGTGACGACGGTGACGGCCGAATACCGCGCGCCCTACCTGGCACATGCGGCGCTCGAGCCGGTGAATTGCACCGCGCAGGTGGCCGATGGCAAGGTGCGCCTGTGGGCCTCGACCCAGGTGCCGAGCCTCGCGGTGGACGTGGCGGCGCGGGTCGCCGGCGTGGACCGCGCCGACGTGTCGATCGCGGTGATGCTGCTGGGCGGCGGCTTCGGGCGCCGGCTGGAAACCGACATGGTGGCGCAGGCCGTGACCGTGGCCATGGCGCTCGATGGCAAGCCTGTCCAGCTGATCTGGAGCCGCGAAGACGACACCGCCCACGACGTCTACCGCCCTGCGGCGCTGGCGCGCTTCCGTGCCCGGCTCGACGCCAAGGGCGACATCCTCGCCTGGGACAACAAGTCCGCCAGCGGCGCCATCGGCCACCAGTACTTCCCGCGCAACCTCGGGCTGCCGGGCGTGGGGCCGGACAAGACCACCGCCGAGGGCGCATACGACATGCAGTATGCGATCGCCAACCAGCGCATCGCCCACGTGATCGTGGACAGCCCCGTGCCGCTGGGCCACTGGCGCTCGGTCGGGCATTCGCACAACGCCTTCTTCAAGGAGGCTTTTCTCGATGAAGTGGCGCATGCGGCGAAGCAGGACGGCGTGGCGCTGCGGCGCGCGCTGCTGCGCGGGCATCCGCGCGCACTGGCGACCCTGGACGCGGCGGTGGCGCGGGCCGGTCAGCCGGCGCCGGGGCGGGCGCACGGGGTGGCGCTGCACCGGTCGTTTGGCAGCACGGTGGCCCAGGTGGCCGAGGTGTCGGTGGAAGGCAAGGCGATCCGCGTGCACCGGGTGGTGTGCGCGATCGACTGCGGGCTGGCGGTGAACCCGAACATCATCGCCCAGCAGGTGGAGGGCGGGGTGCTGTTCGGGCTGTCGGCCGCGCTGCACGGCGAGATCACGCTGAAGGACGGGCGGGTGCAGCAGTCGAACTTCGGCGACTATCCGGTGCTGCGCATGATAGAAGCGCCGCTGGTGGAAACCATCGTGATGGCAAGCAGCGCGCATCCGGAAGGCGTGGGCGAACCGGCGGTGCCGCCGATCGCGCCGGCGGTGGCCAGTGCGGTGTTCAAGCTGACCGGCCAGCGGCTGCGCAGCCTGCCATTACGTCTCGTTTAGCTGACGTAGGGTGGGCGGCTCGTGATCCAGGCCACTGGCCTGGATCACCCCACGCGGTGATACGCCAGGACTCCGCTCTCGTACCGGATGATCTTGCCTCTAACTACCGCCGCGTGGGCGGGGCGACCCGCCCACGCTACGCGCCGAGAAGCACGCGCAGGTTGCAGTCGCGCTGCCAGCCGCGCCGCTCGTCGGTGGAAGCGGCCAGGCGCGCCAGTTCCTCCGGCGTGGTGTCGGCCTGGGCCTGTACCAGGCGGTCGGCCACGGCGCCGTCGGGCAGCATGGTGCCGAAAAAGGCGACCGTGTCGCCGCGCTGCACCAGCAAGGTTGGGAAGTTGTCCACGTCGAGGTCGCCCACGATGTCGGCCTGGTCTTCGATGTCGATCCAGACGAAGGTTTTATCGGGGTGGCGCAGCGCCAGTTCCTCGAAGGTGGCGCGGTAGGACGAGCAGGTGCCGCACCAGGCGGCGCACAGGCAGGCGACCGTCAGGGCCTCGCCGGAAATCGCGGCGGCGACCAGCTCGCGGTTGTCGGAATCCAGGGTCAGGCTTTGCATGAGCCGGATTGTACCGTGTGTCCTGCCGGATGTGGGTTCGGCGGTTCCCGGCATGCCTGCCGAGCGGGTAAAATAAGGGCATGTCCACCATTCTCGCCATTGAAACCTCGTCCGAGCTCGCCTCTTGCGCGCTGCTGGCCGACGGCCGCGTCATCGACCGTTCCACCTCCGGCGTGCGCACCCATTCGCAATCGATCCTGCCCATGGTGCAGGAGCTGCTGCTCGAGGCCGGCATCCGTCTCGCCGATTGCGATGCGATCGCCTTCGGCGCCGGCCCCGGCTCGTTCACCGGCGTGCGGACCGCCTGCGGCGTGGCGCAGGGCCTGGCCTTCGGCGCCGGCCTGCCGGTGCTGCCGCTGGTCACCCTGGCGGCAATGGCCGAGGCCTGCCGTGCCCGCACCGGCGCAGTCGAGGTGCTGGCCGTGCTCGACGCGCGCATGGGCGAGGTGTATTGGGCTCAGTACCGTTACGACGCCGGGCGCGCCGCCTGGCTGGAAGTCGCGGCGCCCGCGCTGTGCGCCCCGCAAGACCTGGAACCACTGCCGGCCGAGCGACTGACGGCCTGCGGCAACGGCTTCTCAGCCTACCCGGAAGCGTTTGCCGGCAAGGACTTCGCTGCCGGGGCATTGGACGACATCCTGCCGCATGCGCGCGAACTGGCGCTGCTTGGCGCCCCGGCGCTGGCGGCCGGGCTGGCGGTAGCGGCCGCCCAGGCGCAGCCGCTCTACCTGCGCAACAAGGTGGCCTATACCAGCGCCGAGCGCCAGGCGATCAATGCGGCAAAGGCGGGGACATGACGGCCCTGCATGACGTCACCGGCTTGCACTTCGCGCCGATGCTGGCCGCCGAGGTGGACGAGGTGCATGCACTGGAATGCAGCGTGTTCCCGCACCCCTGGAGTCGCAGGAACTTTACCGATTCCCTGGCCAGCGGCTACGACGCCTGGACCGCGCGCGACGCGGCGGGCTTACTTGCTGGTTATTACATCCTGATGTACGCGGTCGATGAAGCGCACCTGCTCGACGTGGCGGTGGCCGCCGGCCGCCAGCGCCAGGGGCTCGGACGCCACCTGCTTGACCGCATCGGCGCGCGCGCCCGCGCGCAGGGCATGGGTTCGGTACTGCTCGAAGTGCGTCCGTCCAACGAACGCGCGCTGGCGGTGTACCGCCGCTACGGCTACCGTGAGATCGGCCGCCGCAAGGGCTATTACCCGGCGCACGGCGGACTGCGCGAGGATGCCATCGTGATGAGGATCGACCTGTGAACCAGGCAGTCAAGCGCATCGGCCAACGCGACGCGGCCTTCCTGGCCGAGATGGGCATCGGCCCGCTGTGGAGCCTGCGCGCCGTGGCGGAGGACGTGCTTGATGCCGAACCTGCCGTCGTGCCGGATGCCGCGGCGGAAGCAGCCGTCGAAGCGGCTGCGGAAGCGGCGCCGCAAACCCAGGCCAAGCCGCTGGCGCCGCCCCCGATGCCCCGCCAGGTCGCCGAACCGGCCGTGCGTCCCGCGTGGACGCCGGCCGTGCGCGAAGACAGCGCCTGGGGTGCGGAGGCGGAACCGGAGCGTCCGGACGTCTCGACCATGGATTGGGCCGGCCTGCGCCAGGCCATCGCAAGCTGCAAGCATTGCAGCGCCTGCAGCGAAGGCCGCAAGCCGGTGCTGGGCGCCGGTGCGCGCCAGGCGCGTTGGCTGGTGGCCGCCGGCACCGCTAGTGCGGCGGACGAACAGGCCGGCCAGCCGATGACCGGCGAGCCGGGCCAGCTGCTCGACAATATGCTGGCGGCGGTCGGCATGTCGCGCGCATCCGATGTATATGTGACCGCGCTGGTGAAGTGCCGTCCCGCCAACGCCAACGGCGGCGACCGCGCGCCGACACCCGAAGAAGCGGCGGCCTGCCGTCCCTTCCTGGAGCGCGAACGCGCGCTCACCGGCGCCGGCCTGGTGCTGACCCTGGGCCAGGTGGCGGCCGACGGCCTGCTCGGCAAGCCGCTCTCGGAGCCGCTGGCCAGGTCGCGCGGCGCCGTGCACCGCCTTGGCGACGTGCCGCTGGTGGCGACGCTGCACCCGGGCGAACTGCTGCGCCGCGGCAGCGATAAGGCGCTGGCCTGGGAAGACTTGTGCCGGGCCCGGTCGGCAGATGCAGGCCGGGAAGCGGAACGAGAAGCAGACCCGCGTGGAAACGCCGGCTGACAGCTACCAGCAAGGCTTCCACCGCCGTTGGGGCCACCTGCGGCGCGCCCGGGTGCGGGCGCTGGCCTGGCTGCTCGACGCGCCCGACCTGCTCGATGCCGACGACCCGCTGTGGGCCGGGCGCATCGCGACCCTCGACCCGGTCAGCCTGGATGTCGCCGACTGGCTGAAGCGTCTCGATGCCGATCCTTCGGCGCTGGACGAAGCGCTCGGCGGCAAGGCCTATACGCGCCTCGGCCTGTACGCCGAAAAGCTGATGGCCTTCTATTTTGCGCAGCACGGCCGCCTGGTCGCGCACGGCCTGCAGGTGCGCGCCAGCCGCAACGACACCGTCGGCGAGTTCGACTTCTTGCTGGAACATGGGCCGGATGCGGTCGAGCACATCGAATTCGCGACCAAGTTCTACCTGCTCGACGGGGAGGCCGGGCAGCAGCAGGACTGGGAACTGAGTGCCCTGGTCGGCCCCAACCTGGCGGACAGCCTGGGACTCAAGATGCGCAAGGTGTTCGAACGCCAGCTCAGCCTCGGCGAGCATCCGGCCGCGCAGGCCCTGCTGCCGCGTCCCGTGGCGCGGGCGCGGGCGCTGGTCAAGGGCTGGCTGTTCTACCCCGCGGGCAGCTGGCCGGCCATGCGCGGGATCGCTGCCGGCCATTGCCGCGGTTTCTGGTGCGCGCTCGATGAAATCGACGCTCTGGCCGGGAAGGAATTCGTGATGCTGCCGCGCCTGCAATGGCTGGCGCCGTTCCGCGCCACCTCGAGCACCCCCGTGCTGAACGGCGCAGAGCTGCATGCCGAGCTGGCGGCGGGGTTCGAGACGGCGTCCACGCCGGTGCTGGTGGCGGCGGTACGTGTGCTGCCCGGTCAAGTGATCGAGGAGGTCGAGCGCGGGTTCATCGTGCCGAACGACTGGCGCGAGCGCGCGGCGGCACGCAGGATGGTGAAGCAGGTTTTGTAGGGTGGGCGGCTACGCCGCCCACGCGTTCAGCAAGTGCTTGAATTGCGGCAAAGCGTAGGTAAGTTGAACGCGTGGGCGGGAGACCCGCCCACCCTACGGTGATACGTAAGAGGCTTAATTTAAGGCTCTGTGATACGTAAAATGAATCAGTGCTTGCCTTCGCCGATCAGCGCCAGCGAATCGTGCTCGCGCTGGTTGGCCGCATGGCGGCGCCCGATGAAGTACATGATGCCCGCCACCGACAGCCCGAACATGACGATGATGATGTCCAGGTCGAGGTTCAGGGTGATCATGATGGCATACATCGCCAGCATGGTCAGGATCGACAGGTTCTCATTGAAGTTCTGGACCGCGATCGAGTGGCCGGCGCTCATCAGGACGTGGCCGCGGTGCTGCAGCAGCGCATTCATCGGCACCACGAAGAAGCCCGACAGGAAACCGATCAGGGCCAGCAGCGGATAAGCCAGGTTCACCGAGGTCACGAAGACCATGCTGCAGACGACCAGGCCCATGATGATCCCGAGCGGGATCACGGTGAGCGATTTGCGCAGCGGGATCATGCGCGCCGCCATGGCCGCGCCCAGCGCCACGCCGATCGCAACGACACCAATCAGGTTGGTCGCTTTGTCGAGCGGCATGTGCAGCGAGCGCTCGGCCCATTTCAGCACGATGAATTGCAGGGTCGCACCGGCGCCCCAGAACAGGGTGGTCACGGCCAGCGAGATCTGGCCCAGCTTGTCGCGCCACAGGGTGGCCGAGCAGTTGGCGAAGTCGGCGATCAGCTTGGCGGGGTTGCGCTCCTGGTGTTCGTAGCGTGCGCCGGTATCCGGAATGCGCAGGTTGAACACGGCCGCCAGGATATAGACGCCGACCACCACCGCCATCGCCGCTTCGGCGCCGCTCTGCACAAACGGAATGCCCAGGCCGAGCAGCATGGCGGAACCGTGCGCGCTCACCAGGGTGCCGCCGGCCACGGTGCCGAGGATGATCGACATCACGGTCAGGCCCTCGATCCAGCCGTTGGCGGGGACGAGCTTCTCTGGCGGCAGCAGTTCGGTCAGGATGCCGTACTTGGCAGGTGAATAGACGGCCGCGCCGAAGCCGACCACGGCATAGGAGAGCAGCGGGTGCATGCCCAGGAACATCAGCGCGCAGCCGGAAATCTTGATCAGGTTGGCGATGAACATCACGCGGCCCTTGGGCAGCGAATCGGCGAAGGCGCCCACGAAAGCCGCCAGCAGCACGTAGAAGAGCACGAATGACAGCTTCAGCAGCGGGGTCAGCGAAGCCGGGGCGTTCATCGAGGTCAGCAGACTGATCGCAACGAAGAGAAGTGCGTTGTCTGCCAGCGACGAAAAGAACTGCGCCGCCATGATGGTATAAAAGCCACGGTTCATTCGAAAAGAGTAAAAACTGGTTCGAGTTGCTTTATACCATGAATGCCCCTTGCGCCAAAAGAAAACCAGCCGTGTCAAAAGCGCGGCCCGGCCCGGTCCGGTAAAATAGACCCCTTCCAGAACAGCTGACCCGCGAGCCGGTTTTTGCCATGCCACGACCGCTTTCCGCCACCATCCACCTCGACGCGATGCAGCACAATCTGCTGCGCGCGCGCGCGGAAGCGCCGCACGCGAAGATCTGGGCCGTGGTCAAGGCCAACGCCTACGGGCATGGCCTGGAGCGCGGCATGCGCGGCTTCGCCCAGGCCGACGGCCTGGCCCTGATCGAAACCGAGAATGCGGTGCGGCTGCGCGAAAACGGCTGGATCAAGCCGATCCTGCTGCTGGAAGGGATTTTCGATGCGCTGGATGTGCCGCTGCTGGCCGAGCACAATATCAATAGTGCGGTCCACTGCATCGAGCAGATCAAGATGCTCGAATACACCCGGCACTATCGCCCGATCGACGTGCACCTGAAGATGAATACCGGGATGAACCGGCTCGGCTTTCGTCCCGACGAATACGCGGCCGCCTGGCAGCGCCTGCGCGCCATTCCCGACGTGCGCAACATCACCCACATGACCCACTTCGCCAATGCCGACGAACTGGAGCACCCGCGCCTGACCATCGCCGAGCAGGTGCGGCGCTTCCAGTATGGCGCCGGCGCGCTGGCGGGCGAGCGCAGCCTGTCGAATTCGGGCGGGGTCCTGCACCAGGGTGACCTGGGCGACGCCTTGTCGAACGACTGGGTCCGTCCCGGCATCATGCTGTATGGCGGCACCCCGGGCGGCCGCAGCGCGCAGGATTACGGCCTGCGCCCGACCATGACGCTGCGCTCCGAGGTGATCGGCATCCAGCATATCGGGCCAGGAGACACGGTCGGCTACGGCAGCCGCTTCGAGGCGCAGGGGCCGATGACGGTGGGCGTGGTGGCCTGCGGTTATGCCGACGGCTACCCGCGCCACGCGCCGCACGGCACCCCGGTGGTCGTCGACGGCGTGCGCACCACCCTGGTCGGGCGGGTCTCGATGGACATGATGACGGTCGACCTGACCCCGGTGCGCAATGCCCATGTGGGCAGCAAGGTGCTGCTGTGGGGCGACGGCCTGCCGATCGACGAGGTGGCCCAGGCCGCCGGCACGATCGGCTATGAACTGATGTGCGCACTCGCGGGGCGGGTGCGTGTGATCGAAGGAAGAATGGGAACCGATGGCTAAGTCACGAACCGCTTATACCTGCAGCGAATGCGGCGCCACCGCCAGCCGCTGGTCCGGGCAGTGCCCGGATTGCAAGGCCTGGAACACGATGGTGGAATCCGTGGTCGAGCCGCAGGGCGTGAACCGCATGTCGCAAACCGTGCACAAGGCGCTGGCGCAGACGGCGCCGGTGCTGTCGCTGAAGGACATCGATGCGCTCGACGTGCCGCGCTTCGGCACCGGCATCGAGGAATTCGACCGCGTGCTGGGCGGCGGCCTGGTGGCCGGCGGCGTGGTGCTGATTGGCGGCGATCCGGGCATCGGCAAGTCGACCCTGCTGCTGCAGGCGCTGGCCAACCTGGCCGCCACCCGCAATACGCTATATGTGAGCGGCGAGGAATCCGGCGCCCAGATCGCGCTGCGCGCACGCCGCCTGTCGGTCGATTCGTCCGAACTGAACTTCCAGGCCGAGATCCAGCTCGAGAAAATCCTCGGCACGCTGGCCGACATCAAGCCGGAAGTGGCGGTGATCGACTCGATCCAGACCCTGTACTCCGACGCGCTCACCTCGGCCCCGGGCTCGGTGGCCCAGGTGCGCGAATGCGCGGCCCAGCTCACCCGCGTGGCCAAGCAGACCGGCGTGACCATCATCCTGGTGGGCCACGTGACGAAAGAGGGCGCGCTGGCCGGCCCGCGCGTGCTCGAGCACATCGTCGACACCGTGCTGTACTTCGAGGGCGATACCCAGAGCAGCTTCCGGCTGGTGCGCGCCATCAAGAACCGCTTCGGCGCCGTCAACGAGCTGGGCGTGTTCGCCATGACGGAAAAAGGCCTGAAGGGGGTATCGAACCCGTCGGCGCTGTTCCTGTCGCAGCACGACAGCCAGGTGCCGGGTTCCTGCGTGATGGTGACCCAGGAGGGAACCAGGCCCTTGCTGGTTGAAATTCAAGCCCTGGTCGACGCCAGCCACCTGCCGAATGCGCGCCGGCTGTCGGTGGGCCTCGAACAGAACCGCCTGGCGATGCTGCTGGCGGTGCTGCACCGTCACGCCGGCATTGCGGCCTTCGACCAGGACGTGTTCATCAATGCGGTCGGCGGCGTGAAGATCACCGAGCCGGCGGCCGACCTGGCGGTGCTGCTGGCGATTAACTCGTCGATGCGCAACAAGCCGCTGCCGCGTGGTCTCGTCGTGTTCGGCGAAGTCGGCCTGGCCGGTGAGATCCGTCCGGCCCCGCGCGGCCAGGAGCGCCTGCGCGAAGCGGCCAAGCTGGGCTTCTCGATCGCCGTGATCCCGAAGGGGAACGTGCCGAAGCAGAAAATCGAGGGCATGACCATCATCGCGGTCGAGCGCATCGACCAGGCCTTTACCAAGCTGCGCGAGCTCGACTGAAGGCCGGCCGCACTTCTATAATGCCTCCTGGCTCAACCGTTCAATGACTGGATCACGTGTTTACAGAACAAAGAACATCCGAACGCAAGGTATTGCGTACCCGTGCCCGCATCGCCATGGAAGGCGCGGCGCCGGTCGGCGGCCGTACCAGCGACCTCGGCGCCAACGGCGTCAGCATCAACCTGCCGGACCCGCTGCCGGTCGGGCAGACCGGGCAGGTGAGCTTCGACCTGCTGGTCGAGGGCAAGATCGTGCCGATCAGCGCGCGCGCCAAGGCGCTGTATTGCATCTTCAGCAATGGCGAATTCAAGGCCGGCTTCCAGTTCCTGAGCCTGGACCTGGCGGCGATGACGGCGGTGGCGCGCTTTTTGCGCTGAACCCGCATGACCAATGCAAAACGGCGAGCGCCCTGGGGGCCTCGCCGTTTTGTCGCTTTATGACATGGTCCGAAGATCGGACCGGCACTATTCGTGATAGTGATCGTACAAGCCTTCTCGGCTACCCCGCACTTCCTGCCAGATCTCGAAAGCCACGAGTCCCGCCAGGCCGGTGAGTATGCCAAACACCATTACGCTGAACATAAATCCGAACGCTTTTCAGCATCCCCTCCCTATGAAAGTGACGCTTTCAGCTTAGCAGAGCGCGGCGTATTTACAAGGGGTCCGGAAGGGCGCGGCGTGGATATTTCCACATCGGCCGAGCCAGCTCGGCAACCCGGACCGGAAGTGGTGGCAAATTGCGTGACAGGTCGCCGCGAACCACGGCAATATACGCCGTCGCGCCGAATTATTACATCTGTCATCAACTTGTCATATTCGGCCAGTAGACTTCGCAGCGTTAATGAAGCCCCGGACTATCCCGGACCACTTTCAAAGGATCCATCATGCGCATGAAGCACCTGTTCGTCTCGATCGCCGTTGCGGCCTCGACCTTCGCCGCAAGCGCCCAGGCAGCCAATATCACTGGCGCAGGCGCTACCTTCCCGTATCCGGTCTATGCAAAGTGGGCCGAGCTCTACCAGAAGGCTTCGGGCAACGGCCTGAACTACCAGTCGGTCGGTTCGGGCGCCGGCATCAAGCAGATCAAGGCCAAGACCGTCGATTTCGGCGCTTCGGACATGCCCTTGCAGGCAGCCGAGCTGAACGCCGCCGGACTGTTCCAGTTCCCGGCCATCATGGGCGGTGTCGTGCCGGTCATTAACCTGCCGGGCGTGGCTCCCGGACAGGTGAAGCTGTCCGGCGCCCTGCTCGCCGACATCTACATGGGCAAGATCACCAAGTGGAACGCGCCGCAGATCGCCGCGCTGAACCCGGGCGTCAAGCTCCCTGGCGACGACATCACCGTGGTGCGCCGCGCGGACAGCTCGGGCACCTCCTTCCTGTTCACCAATTACCTGTCGCAGGTCAGCCCTGCATGGAAGTCGACGATCGGCGCCGGCACCGCGGTCAAGTGGGCGGTGGGCGTGGGCGGCAAGGGCAACGAAGGCGTCGCCGCCAACGTGCAGCGCATCAAGGGTTCGATCGGCTATGTCGAGTGGGCCTATGCCAAGAAGAACCGCATGCAGCACACCCAGCTGCAGAGCAAGGACGGCGTCTTCCTGCAACCGAGCGACGAAGGCTTCATGGCCGCCGCCGCCGGCGCCAACTGGGGTGGTACCCCGGGCTTCGCCGTGGTGTTGACCAACCAGCCGGGCAAGGCAAGCTGGCCGATCACCGGCGCCAGCTACATCCTGGTGCACAAGAGCCAGGCCGACGCCGCGAAGGGCAAGGAAGTGCTGAAATTCTTCGATTGGGCCTACAAGAACGGCGATGCCGCGGCTGCCGATCTGGACTACGTGCCGATGCCGGACAGCGTCGTCAAGCTGGTGCAGGACGCATGGCGCGCCAACATGAAGGACGCAGCAGGCAAGGCGCTCTGGTAAATCACTTCCGATAGAATCATGAGGGAGGGGCCGGTCGCGGTGTAGCCGAGGCGGGCCCTTCCGTTTGCCAGAAAGATTAACAAAAAGCTATGAGCGTACAACCAAACGTCACGCTGAATGACCTGGCCGATCCGGCAGCGGTCGACGCAGCCCACCAGTCCGCCGCCCTGCGCAAGACCATGCGCAACCAGCGGGTCCAGGACTTCTTCTTCCACAAGGTCACGCTGCTGTTTGCCGCGTCCGTGCTGCTGGTGCTGCTCGGGATCATCGTCTCGCTCGCCATCGGCGCGGCGCCGGCCTTCAAGGAGTTCGGCCTCGGCTTCATCACGCGCGTGGAATGGGATCCGGTGGGGGACCAGTTCGGCGCCATGATCGCCATCTGGGGCACGCTCGCCACCTCGATCATCGCGCTGGCGGTGGCTTTCCCGATCAGCTTCGGCATCGCCCTGTTCCTGACCGAGATTTGCCCGGTGTGGCTGCGCCGCCCGCTGGGCACCGCGGTCGAACTGCTGGCCGGCGTACCCTCGATCATTTACGGCATGTGGGGCTTTTTCGTGTTCGCGCCGCTGTTCGCCGACCACGTCCAGCCGCTGCTGAAAACCACCATCGGCCAGCTGCCGGTGATCGGCATGCTGTTCCAGGGCCCGATCATGGGCATCGGCATCCTGACCGCAGGCCTGATCCTCGCCATCATGATCATCCCCTTCATCGCTTCGGTGATGCGCGACGTGTTCGAGATCGTTCCCACGGTGCTGAAGGAGTCCGCATACGGCCTTGGCTGCACGAAGTGGGAAGTGGTGCGCAAGATCGTGCTGCCGTACACCCGCAACGGCGTGGTCGGCGGGGTGATGCTGGGTCTGGGCCGTGCGCTGGGCGAGACCATGGCGGTGACCTTCCTGATCGGTAATGCCCACGACTTGTCCTGGTCGCTGTTCTCGGCCGGCAATTCGATCTCCTCGACCCTGGCCAACGAATTCAACGAAGCCACCACCCCACTGCACACGTCCTCGTTGTTCGCCCTGGGCCTGATCCTGTTCGCCATCACCTTCATCGTGTTGTCGGCAGCCAAACTGATGCTGGCCGGGATGTCCCGCAAGGAAGGAAGCAAATAATGGACGCCGCTGTGAAAAACCCTGTGTACCGCAAGCGCCTGCTGGCGCACCGCGTCGGCATCGTCCTGTCGGTACTCGCCATGGGCATCGGCCTGGCCGTCCTGGCATGGATCCTGGCCACCTTGCTCATCAACGGCTTCGGCGGGCTGTCTCTCAGCATGTTCACCGCCGATACTCCGGCCCCCGGCAGCCCTGGCGGCTTGCGCAATGCCATCGTCGGCAGCCTGATGATGGTCGGCCTGTCGACCCTGGTCAGCACCCCGATCGGCATCCTGGCCGGCATCTACCTGGCCGAATACGGCGAGAACAACAAGTTCGCCCAGGTGACGCGCTTCGTCACCGACATCATGCTGTCGGCGCCGTCGATCGTGATCGGCGTGTTCGTGTACGCCCTGTACGTTGCCAAGGTCGGCAACTTCGCCGGCTATGCCGGTTCCATCGCGCTGTCCCTGATTGCGGTGCCGGTGGTGGTCCGCACCACCGACAACATGCTGCGCCTGGTGCCGACCAGCCTGCTGGAAGCGGCCTACGCCCTCGGCGCGCCGCACTGGAAGGTGGCGATGACGGTGCGCCTTCGTGCCGTCAAGGCCGGCGTCATCACCGGCGTGCTGCTTGCCGTGGCCCGCGTTTCGGGCGAAACCGCGCCGCTGCTCTTCACTGCGCTGAACAACCAGTTCTTCAGCACCGACATGAAACAGCCGATGGCCAACCTGCCGGTCGTGATCTATACGTATGCGATGAGCCCCTATGACGACTGGCGCTCGCTGGCCTGGGGCGGTGCGCTCCTGGTCACCTTTACCGTGCTGGCCCTGAACATCGTGTCGCGCACCATGTTCAGCCAAAAAACTCCGCGTTAATCTACCCTGAGCAAAGTGATGAACCAAACCATGCCAAACCTTGCCGCGGCCGCCGCCAAGAGCAAGACGATCGAAATCTCCGGCCTGAACTTCTTCTACGGTAAAACGCAGAGCCTGAAGAACGTGTCGCTGGACATCCACGACAAGCAGGTCACGGCCTTCATCGGCCCGTCGGGCTGCGGCAAGTCGACCCTGCTGCGCACCCTGAACCGCATGTACGACCTGTACCCGGGCCAGCGCGCCGAGGGGTCGATCATGTACCGCGGCCGTAACATCCTGGAGCCGGGCGTGGACGTCAACATGCTGCGCGCCAAGGTCGGCATGGTGTTCCAGAAGCCGACCCCGTTCCCGATGTCGATCTACGACAACATCGCTTTCGGCGTGCGCCTGTACGAGAACCTCTCGAAAGGCGAAATGGACGAGCGCGTCGAATGGGCCCTGAAGAAGGCGGCCCTGTGGGAAGAGGCCAAGGACAAGCTGAACAAGAGCGGCCTGTCGCTGTCCGGCGGCCAGCAACAGCGCCTGTGCATCGCGCGCGGCGTGGCGGTCAAGCCCGACGTCCTGCTGCTGGACGAGCCGACTTCGGCGCTGGACCCGATCTCGACCGCGAAGATCGAGGAACTGATCAGCGAACTGAAGCAGGACTACACGATCACCATCGTGACCCACAACATGCAGCAGGCGGCGCGTTGCTCCGATTACACTGCCTACATGTATCTTGGCGAGCTGGTCGAATTTGGCGAAACCGACCAGATCTTCATGAACCCGGCACGCAAGGAAACGCAAGACTACATCACCGGCCGTTTCGGTTAACGGTTTCGGCCCTGTGACGATAACAATACATTAGGTATTAGGAGAGTATTTTATGACTGGCGAGCATTCCTCTAAACAGTACGACCAGGAGCTGGAGGCGATCCGCTCCAAGGTGCTGCTGATGGGCGGCATGGTGGAAACCGCGTTCGACGAGGCGATGGAGTGCTTCCGGGTGGGCGAAGCCGCGCGCGCCGAGCGCGTGATCGCCGACGACCACGCAGTCAATCAGCTCGAAGTGCAGCTCGACGACGACTGCAGCCACCTGATCGTGCGCCGCCAGCCGACCGCGAACGACCTGCGCACCGTGATGGCGACCATCAAGGTGATCACCGACCTCGAGCGCATTGGCGACGAAGCCTCGAAGATCGCGCGCACCGCCAAGAACCTGCACGAGCGCGGCGCCACCCCGTTCGCCCATTACGACATGGTGCGCACCATAGCCAGGGCCACCTCCGACCTGCTGCACAATGCACTGGACGCCTTTGCGCGCCTGGACGGCAAGCAGGCGCTCGAACTGATCGCGGCCGACGAAGTGGTCGACCACGAGTTCCGCACCATCCTGCGCAACCTGATCACCTTCATGATGGAAGACCCGCGCACGATCTCGTCGGCGCTGGACACGCTGTGGGTGGCCAAGGCGATCGAGCGCATCGGCGACCACGCCAAGAACATCGCCGAATACGTCATCTACGTGGTCGAAGGCCGCGACATCCGTCACAGCAAGCCGGTGGCGGCCGAGCAGCCGGGCGTCTAGGCATGGCGGACAACACGAGCGTACTGGTGGTCGAGGACGAGCCCGCGATCGTCGAACTGGTGAAGTATTCGCTGCGCGAAGCCGGCTGGGACATCCGCACCGCCGACACCGTGGGCGGCGCCTGGGACAGCATCACGCGCGGCAAGCCCGACCTGGTGCTGCTCGACTGGATGCTGCCCGACCAGAGCGGCCTGCGCCTGCTGTCGCGCCTGCGCGGCGACCGCGACTTCCAGGAAATCCCGGTCATCATGCTGACCGCCAAGAGCATGGAAGAAGACAAGCTCGCCGGCCTGAACACCGGCGCGGACGACTACGTCACCAAGCCGTTCTCGCCGCGCGAGCTGCTGGCCAGGAGCCGCGCGCTGCTGCGCCGCAAGAGCCCGCACCTGGCCGAAGCGCCGCTGCGCGCCGGCAGCGTGGTGCTCGATCCGAACAGCTGCACGGTGACGGTCGAGAACGCGCAGATCGACATCGGCAATGCCGAGTACAAGCTGCTCAAGTTCCTGCTGGCGCACCGCGAGCGCGTGTTCTCGCGTGCCCAGCTGCTCGACAAGGTGTGGGGCGACCACGCCGTGATCGAGGAGCGCACCGTCGACGTGCACGTGCTGCGGCTGCGCAAGGCGCTCAAGAGCGCCGACGGCCTGATCCGCACGGTGCGCAGCGTCGGCTATATGCTGTCAGAGAAGTAAGATGCGCTCGATGAGTCCGAGGGTGCTGTTCTGGGTGCCGGCGGTCCTGCGCCTTGGCCTGGTGTTCGCCGCCGCCGGCGTGGTCTGGTGGATGGCGGGCGTGGTCGATGCGCTGGCGTTCGCGCTCGCGGCCGTGGTGATCGCGCTGTTCGTCCAGCTGCGCTACCTGCACGAGCTGGGCGAATGGCTGAACAACCCGCATTCGAGCCGGCTGCCGGACGGGTGGGGCGCCTGGACCGACGTCTTTGCTCGCCTGTACCGGCTGCGGCGCGAGGACGAGCGCCACCAGGCCGAGATGGCCGAATGGCTGGCGCGCTTCCGCCAGGCGATGCAGCTGCTGCCGGAAGGCGTGGCGATCATGGACGACGTGCTGTTCCTGGAATGGTGCAACGAAGCCGCCGAGCGCCACCTGGGCCTGACCATGGCGCGCGACAAGGGCCTGCGCGTGACCAACCTGGTGCGCCATCCCGACTTCATCGACTACGTGATCCTGGGCCGCTACGAGCAGCCGCTGACGCTGTCCTTCCGCGGCCGCAAGCTGGAGTGCCGCATCATCCCCTTCGAGAACCGGCGCCAGATCCTGGTGACGCACGACGCCACCGATACCGAGCGGATCGAGGCGATGCGGCGCGACTTCATCGCCAACGCCTCGCACGAACTGCGCACGCCGCTCACCGTCATCGTCGGCTTCCTCGAAATCGCCATGTCCGACCCCGGCCTGGACGTGGCCACCCGCACCGCCCACCTGGAGCTGATGACCGAACAGGCGCGTCGCATGCAGCGCCTGATCGGCGACATGCTGACCCTGTCGCGCCTGGAGTCGGACGAATTCCCGCTCAAGCGCGAGCGGGTCGACATGCGGGCGATGGTCGACTCGGTGGCGGCGGAAGCCCGGGCGCTGTCTGGCGGCCGGCACGTGATCCAGGTCGAATTCGACGGGCCGGACGTGATGGGCAGCCTGGAAGAGCTGCGCAGCGCGTTTGCCAACCTGGCCTCGAATGCGGTGCGCTATTCGCCCGACGGCGGCACCATCCGCCTGAAGTGGACCCGCGGGTCGGACGACCTGCGCTTCTCGGTGATGGATGCCGGCATCGGCATCGAGCCGATCCACATCTCGCGTCTGACCGAGCGCTTCTACCGCGTGGACAAGAGCCGCTCGCGCGAAACCCAGGGTACCGGCCTTGGGCTGGCGATCGTCAAGCACGTGCTGATCCGTCATGGCGGGCGCCTGATGATCAGTTCGGTACCGGGGAAGGGCAGTACGTTTACCGCCGTCCTGCCGAATACGTCGCTGCCGGGCTGATTACTACGCTGGCCAGTGTTCGGCGAGATACCAGGTCATCGCCACGGCCAACACCAGCCAGCCGGCCAGCTGCCAGCTCGCCCGCCGGCCGGCGCTCCTGGGATCCAGGGTGCACGCCAGGGTCAGGGTCTCGATTTCCCTGAGCATGCCGCAGGTCGACCGGACGGTGTCCAGGCGCCGGGCACTCGTCGACGATGCGGGTTCCCGCAGGGCCGCGGCATGCAGCGCATCGACATCGTCTGCCGACATGCCGTTTTCGTGCACGATCCAGAGCAGCATGCCTGCGGCGTTGTCGATCGGTTCGCCGGGAGGGCTTGCCAGCGTGGCAGCATGTTGCGCCGGCGTGATCAGCCGATCGGACAGGAGCTGATCCAGGATGCGGCAGTGGGCAGACATGTTCAGCCGTGCGAGCTCGGCAAAGGCCTCCTCGACGATGCGGTCGTTTTCGGACGGTTCCTCTTCCAGCGTCTGCAGCTCATCGAGTTCGTCGTAGGTCAGCAAGCCGTGTTCCACCATCCAGACCAGTTGCGGCACCGGATCGGGCTTTTGTGCAATGTCAATCCACCCGGGATGGGCCAGCACCCCGGCGCGCTGCCCGTCGCTGAGCAGCGCCAGGGCGCCGGGAAAAACGTTCTCGATAGCGTTGGAACTCGCCATGCTTGCCTCTCGGTTTCAGGTTGACGAGTCATCCTAGCGGCAACTTTTCGGCCCGCCCGGCGTCTTCGCAAACTGATGCCAGATGGCGTCGCAATTTTTGCGTTCGGGCAATGGCAACGGACGAGGTACGCGTAAATTGCTACGAGGCAATTTCCGATTCCTTGACTATCCCATCACGCCATGTCCTATACTTTTTATCAGCCATCCGGCGCCGTTCCGTCCAAGGCCTATCCGTTGGCCGCAGTCTGCATCGCCCTGACGCTGGCCGTTGCCGCCTTGTATGCATGGATCATTCTTCAGGTTCCTGCCTTTTTCGGCTTTTTCCTCTGCTTTGCTTTTGCGTTCGTGATGGCCGGTTTCGCAAAGCATGTGTGCGTGAATGCAAAGGTCCGTCATCCCGTATGGACCGGGCGCTTCGGCCTTTTGCTCGGCGTTAGCGGCTGGTATTTCCAGTGGGTGGCCTGCCTGGTGATGCAGCCGGGTTCCGATCAGGGCATGTCAACGACATTCGCCAGTATCGCAAGAATGGCAGCGCGACCGGACGATGTGCTTGGCCATGTCATGCAGTTCGGTTTGTTGTCTGCAGGCTTCGACCGATACCTGACCGCTGCGGCCTGGCTGGGTGAACTCTGGGTCCTGCTGTTCTTCCCGCTTATCACAGGCAAAATGCGCGCGGAAGAAGTATTTGACGAATCGGCTGGAAAATGGGCGAACCATGTCGAAATGCCGAACAGATTCAGGTTGGTCAGCCAGCCTGCTTTGCTGTGTGCGATCGAATCGCCTTCACACTCTCTGTCGGATATCTTGATGCCGGAGACCGACGAAACGAGTGCGAATTATTCACGGCTCAGGATCTATCGTTGCGAGGATGGGGATCCTCTCGTCTCGGTGCTCAACGTGGAGGTCAAAGGGAACGATGGTCGGCAGAACGTCGTCGAATGCTGGCCTGGCAGATATCTGCGTGTATCCGAGACCGAACTGGCGACATTGCTCGCCGAGACGGCAAAACACGACGGTATCGATGAATGCGATCCGCCCGAGCTTGTACAAGCCATCGAGTGCTTGCATCGCGGCGAATTCGAGGCCGCTTACGCTGAGGCACTGCCTTTCGTCGCCGCGGATGAGCAAGGCTTGTATTGCGATGCCAACCGCATTTGCGCAATCGCGTGTTCCCAGTCCGGGCAATGGAAACAAGCCGTCGTTTACTGGCGCGCCTTGTTCGCCAGGGAGGGGACGGCCCATAATGCCTTGCAGGCAGCAAGCAGCGCCGTCATGGCGGACGAGGTTGAGCAGGGTATCGACTGGATGGAGCGGGCCCATACACTGAATGCGGCTTCGCGAGAAATGTCCAGTGTAACGATCACCACGACCATGCTGTCTGCCCTGACGGCAGCAAACCACCTGACAGCGGCGCTCCCTTTGCTGGAGCAGCTCAGGGATGTCTATGTGGCCTTGCATGTGACCGACCCCACCTTCCTGTTTGGGCACCAGGTGCCGCTGTTCCATGTCTTCCTTGAAAAGAGTGGGGCAATCGTCGGCAAGGTGCTGGGTAAGGGCGAAAGCCGGGCGTGGTACGCCGCGATGCTGCCGCACCTTGATGAGCGCGGCAAGACGGAACTGACGACCTGGCTGGAAGGGGCAGGCGCTTCAAGTTAGTGTCGAATTGGCAAGCAGCACTCGACATTTCCCGGAAATTCGACGCTGACCCGCATTGCCGGGTCGGGGTACAATCGTGCCTCGTTCTTTCCGGCACCTTCTATGTTCTCTCGTCGTCGCTCCCTGATCGCTTGCGCCGCGCTGTTCCTGAGCGCCTGCGGCACCACGCCAACCCCGCCACCGAGCACCCCCGTCGCCCAGCAAGTGACACCGCCTGCGCCGCCGCGCAAGGTGAGAATCGGCCTGGCCTTGGGCGGCGGCGCCGCGCGCGGCTTCGCCCACATCGGTGTGATCAAGGCGCTGGAAGCCCAGGGCATCGTGCCCGAGATCGTGGTCGGCACCAGCGCCGGTTCGGTGGTCGGCTCGCTGTATGCCTCGGGCCTGAACGGCTTCGCCCTGCAAAAGACTGCGCTGGCCATGGACGAGGCCACGATTTCCGACTGGGCGGTGCCGCTGTTCGGCAAGTCCACCGGCGTGCTGAAAGGCGAGGCGCTGCAGAATTATGTGAACAAGGCAGTCAATAACGTGCCGATGGAGCGCCTGAAGATCCGCTTCGGCGCGGTGGCCACCGACCTCAAGACCGGCCAGCCGATCCTGTTCAGCAGGGGCAATACCGGCATGGCGGTGCGTGCGTCGTCCGCCGTGCCGAGCGTGTTCCAGCCGGTGAAGATCGGCGCCAAGTCCTATGTCGACGGCGGACTGGTGGCTCCGGTGCCGGTGAAATTCACCAAGGACATGGGCGCCGAGTTCATCATTGCGGTGAACATCTCCAGCGCCACCGACGGCGCGGCCACCACCAGTTCGCTCGATGTCCTGATGCAGACCTTCAGCATCATGGGCCAGCGCCTGAATCACTTCGAGCTGAAGGAAGCCGATATCGTCATCACGCCCAACCTCGGCAACATGGGCAGTGCCGACTTCAGCAACCGCAACCTGGCGATCCTGGCGGGCGAGCAGGCCGCCGCCGCGGTCATGCCCCAGATCAAGGCCAAGCTCAAGGCCAAACAGCAGCCACAATAAAAGGACCCGACATGCACACCAAGCCTTATCTCACCCTGGAAGACGTCAAGAAGATCGCCCTGGCGGCCGAAGCGGAAGCGCTGCGCAACAACTGGGCCGTTTCCTTTGCCATCGTCGATGACGGCGGCCACCTGCTGTGGTACCAGCGCCTGGACGGCGCCGCGCCGGCCTCGTCGCATATCGCGCCAGCCAAGGCCAGGACCGCCGCGCTCGGCCGCCGTGAGTCCAAGATCTACGAAGACGTGATCAACAACGGCCGCGTATCCTTCCTGTCCGCGCCGGAACTGGAAGGCATGCTGGAAGGCGGCGTGCCGGTGATCGTGGACGGCCATGTCATTGGCGCGGTCGGGGTGTCGGGCGTGAAATCGAACGAAGACGCGCAGATTGCCAAGGCGGGGATCGCGGCCCTGACTGGCGCCTGATCACGAGCTGGTCCGCGTCGACCCCGGAAGGCACCTGCGGGTGCCTTTTGTTTTATTTCGCAAAAGCAGCAAAACGACTTGCCATGCGCCTGTTTTTCGCGGATTTCGGCAAAATCGGCGCCACTTTTGTAAAATTGCTGCATTGCCGAATAGGCCTGTTTCGCGCTATAATTCGGAAGTTTAGCCATTCACACATTTGCCGTAGCGACTACCCACCACCCCCTTATTCAACTAGATATCCAGCTACCGGCACAGGCACGTCTGCCCGGGTTTGTTGGATGTCGGTCTGACGTGGCGCAGCTACGGTAACTTTATTGGGAGTTACCCTTGCCGCCATTTTTTTCTGGCCCAGCTGTCCCGGCCATCCTGGCCCTCGCCGACGGAACGATTTTCAAAGGATATTCCATTGGAGCCGCCGGTCACACGACCGGTGAAGTGGTGTTCAACACCGCGATGACCGGCTACCAGGAAATCCTCACCGACCCCAGCTACTCGCGTCAGATCGTCACCCTGACGTACCCGCACATTGGCAACTACGGCGTCAATTCGGCCGACGTCGAGGCCTCCAAGGTCCACGCCGCCGGCCTGATCATCCGTGACCTGCCGCTGCTGGCGTCGAATTTCCGCTCCACCATGTCGCTGTCGGACTACCTGAAGCAGGAAAACGTGGTCGCCATCGCCGGCATCGATACCCGCAAGCTGACCCGCATCCTGCGTGAGAAGGGTGCGCAGGGCGGCGCCATCGTCACCGGTATCCAGGGCAAGGAACCGCTCGAAGCCCAGGCGCTGGAGCTGGCACGCTCGTTCCCGGGCCTGTCGGGCATGGACCTGGCCAAGGTGGTCTCGGTCAAGGAACCGTATGTGTTCACCGAAACCGAATGGAAGCTCGGCGAAGGCTTCGGCAAGCAAGAGAATCCGCAATACCACGTGGTCGCCTTCGACTACGGCGTCAAGCGCAACATCCTGCGCATGCTCGCCGAGCGCGGCTGCAAGGTGACGGTGCTGCCGGCCCAGGCCACCGCCGCCGACGCGCTGGCGCTGAACCCGGACGGCATCTTCCTGGCCAACGGCCCGGGCGACCCCGAGCCCTGCGACTACGCCATCAAGGCGAGCAGCGAACTGATCGAGAAGGGCATCCCGACCTTCGGCATCTGCCTCGGCCACCAGATCATGGCGCTGGCCTCCGGCGCCAAGACCATGAAGATGAAGTTCGGCCACCATGGCGCCAACCACCCGGTGCAGGACCTCGATTCGAAGAAGGTCCTGATTACCTCGCAGAACCACGGCTTCGCGGTCGACCCGGACACGCTCCCTGGCAACTGCCGCGTCACCCACGTGTCGCTGTTCGACGGCTCGCTGCAGGGCTTCGAGCGTACCGACAAGCCTGCGTTCTGCTTCCAGGGCCACCCGGAAGCCTCGCCGGGCCCGACCGACGTCGCCTACCTGTTCGACCGCTTCATCGGCCTGATGCAAAAGAGCGGAGAAAAAGACAATGCAGAAGGAAAAGTAAATGCCTAAGCGTAGTGATATCAAAAGCATCCTGATCATCGGGGCCGGCCCGATCGTCATCGGCCAGGCGGTCGAGTTCGATTATTCCGGTGCACAGGCCTGCAAGGCCCTGCGCGAAGAAGGCTACAAGGTCATCCTGGTCAATTCGAACCCGGCGACCATCATGACCGACCCGGAAACGGCGGACGTCACCTACATCGAGCCGATCACCTGGAAGGTCGTCGAGACCATCATCGCCAAGGAGCGTCCGGACGCGATCCTGCCGACCATGGGCGGCCAGACCGCGCTGAACTGCGCGCTCGACCTGCACCACAACGGCGTGCTCGAAAAGTACAAGGTCGAGCTGATCGGCGCGACCCCGGAAGCCATCGACAAGGCCGAGGATCGCTCCAAATTCAAGGACGCGATGACCAAGATCGGCCTCGGTTCGGCACGCTCGGGCGTGGCGCACTCGATGGACGAGGCGCGCGCGGTGCAGCGCGAACTTGGCTTCCCGACCATCATCCGTCCGTCCTTCACGATGGGCGGCAGCGGCGGCGGCATCGCCTACAACGAGGAAGAGTTCGAGCAGATCTGCAAGCGCGGCCTGGAAGCGTCGCCGACCAACGAGCTCCTGATCGAAGAGTCGCTGCTCGGCTGGAAAGAGTACGAGATGGAGGTGGTCCGCGACAAGAAGGACAACTGCATCATCATCTGCTCGATCGAGAACCTGGATCCGATGGGCGTGCACACCGGCGACTCGATCACCGTCGCGCCGGCGCAGACCCTGACCGACAAGGAATACCAGATCCTGCGTAACGCGTCGATCGACGTGCTGCGCGAAATCGGCGTCGACACCGGCGGTTCGAACGTGCAGTTCGCGATCAACCCGAAGGACGGCCGCATGATCGTCATCGAGATGAATCCGCGCGTGTCGCGTTCCTCGGCGCTGGCCTCGAAAGCCACCGGCTTCCCGATCGCGAAAGTGGCCGCCAAGCTGGCGGTCGGCTTTACGCTGGACGAGCTGCGCAACGAGATCACCGGCGGCGCCACCCCGGCATCGTTCGAGCCATCGATCGACTACGTGGTGGTCAAGATCCCGCGCTTCACCTTCGAGAAATTCCCGACCGCCGACAGGCACCTGACCACCCAGATGAAATCGGTGGGCGAGGTGATGGCGATGGGCCGCACCTTCCAGGAATCCTTCCAGAAGGCCCTGCGCGGCCTGGAAGTGGGCGTCGACGGCCTGAACGAGAAGACCCGCGACCGCGAGAAGATCGAAGAAGAACTCGGCGAGCCGGGTCCTGAGCGCATCTGGTACGTGGGTGACGCATTCGCCCAGGGCTTCACCCTGGAAGAAGTGCACAACCTGACCAA
Source organism: Telluria sp. PB2R4 (assembly GCF_059685695.1). Taxonomy (NCBI): domain Bacteria; kingdom Pseudomonadati; phylum Pseudomonadota; class Betaproteobacteria; order Burkholderiales; family Oxalobacteraceae; genus Telluria; species Telluria sp. PB2R4. Next base: position 101,603 of record NZ_JCASIC010000005.1, read on the forward strand.
GATCGACCCGTGGTTCCTGGTGCAGATCAAGGAGATCGTCGACATCGAGCTGTGGCTGGATCACCAGAAGCTCGAGAGCCTGGACAAGCCACTGCTCTACAAGCTGAAGCAGAAGGGCTTCTCGGACCGCCGCCTGGCCTTCCTGATGCAGACCACGCCGCAGGCGGTGCGCGCGCGCCGTCACGAATTGGGCATCCGTCCGGTGTACAAGCGCGTCGACACCTGCGCCGCCGAGTTCTCGACCAACACGGCCTACATGTACTCGACCTACGACGAGGAATGCGAGGCCAACCCGACCGACAAGAAGAAAATCATGGTGCTGGGCGGTGGCCCGAACCGTATCGGCCAGGGCATCGAGTTCGACTACTGCTGCGTGCACGCGGCCCTCGCCATGCGCGAAGACGGCTACGAGACCATCATGGTCAACTGCAATCCCGAGACCGTCTCGACCGACTACGACACTTCGGACCGCCTGTACTTCGAATCGCTGACCCTGGAAGACGTGCTGGAAATCGTCGACCTCGAGAAGCCGGTCGGCGTGATCGTGCAGTACGGCGGCCAGACTCCACTAAAACTTGCGCTGGATCTGGAAGCCAATGGCGTGCCGATCATCGGCACCTCGCCGGACATGATCGACGCCGCCGAAGACCGCGAGCGCTTCCAGCAGCTGCTGCAGAAGCTCGGCCTGCGCCAGCCGCCGAACCGCACCGCGCGCACCGAAGCCGACGCCCTGGCGCTGGCCGACGAAATCGGCTACCCGCTGGTGGTGCGCCCGTCCTACGTGCTGGGCGGTCGCGCGATGGAGATCGTCCACGAGCAGCGCGACCTCGAGCGCTACATGCGCGAAGCGGTCAAGGTGTCGCATGACTCGCCGGTGCTGCTGGACCGCTTCCTGAACGACGCCATCGAAGTCGACGTCGACTGCATCTCGGACGGCGAAGCCACCTTCATCGGCGGTGTGATGGAGCACATCGAACAGGCCGGCGTACACTCGGGCGATTCGGCCTGCTCGCTGCCGCCGTACTCGCTGTCGACGGAGACCATCGCCGAACTCAAGCACCAGACCTCGCTGATGGCCAAGGCCCTCAATGTGGTCGGCCTGATGAACGTGCAGTTTGCGATCCAGCAGTCGGAAGTCGACGGCAAGACCGTGGACACCGTGTTCGTGCTGGAAGTGAACCCGCGTGCATCGCGCACCGTGCCGTTCGTCTCGAAAGCCACCGGCCTGCAGCTGGCGAAAATCGCGGCGCGCTGCATGGTGGGCCAGACCCTGGCCCAGCAGGGCATCACGAAGGAAGTGACGCCGCCGTTCTACAGCGTCAAGGAAGTCGTGTTCCCGTTCGTGAAGTTCCCGGGCGTCGACACCATCCTGGGGCCGGAAATGAAGTCGACCGGCGAAGTGATGGGCGTGGGCGAGACCTTCGGCGAAGCGTTTGTCAAGTCGCAGCTGGCGGCCGGCATCATCCTGCCGAAGAAGGGCACCGTGTTCCTGTCGGTGAAGGGTACGGACAAGCCGCGCACCGTCGGCGTGGCGCGCGAACTGGTGGCGCTGGGCTTCTCGCTGGTGGCCACCAAGGGCACCGCTGCCGTCATCGAGGCGGCCGGCATCCCTGTGCGTTCGGTCAACAAGGTGCTGGAAGGCCGTCCGCACGTGGTCGACATGATCAAGAACCGCGAAATCGTCATGGTGGTCAACACCGTGGAAGAGAAGCGCTCGGCGATCACCGACTCGCGCACGATCCGTACCTCGGCCCTGCAGTCGCGCGTGGTCACCTACACGACCATCGCCGGCGCGGAGGCCGCGATCGAGGGCATGCGCCATCTGGACGAGCTGCGCGTCTATGATTTACAAGGTCTTCATAAAACCTTAAACTAAGCAGCAAGCAGTACCCAACAACCACAGAGCTCGCGCGGGCAGCAATCGCGCGCCTCTGTGGTTTTCACTTGGATCGTCCAATCACGAACAGTACAGACAGACATGAACACTACCGTACCACTGACCAAATACGGCGCCGAACTCCTGAAGGAAGAGCTGCACCAGCTCAAGACCAAGGAGCGCCGTAGCGTGATCGACGCGATCGCCGAAGCGCGCTCGCATGGCGACCTGTCCGAAAATGCCGAATACGATGCCGCGAAAGAGCGCCAGGCCTTCGTCGAAGGCCGCATCGCCGAACTGGAAGGCAAGCTCAGCGCCGCCCAGATCATCGACCCGGCCACGCTCGACGCCGAGGGCCGCGTCGTCTTCGCCTCGACCGTCGACCTGGAAGACCTCGACAACGGCCAGAAGGTGAGCTACCAGATCGTCGGCCTCGACGAAGCCGACCTGAAACTGAACAAGGTGTCCGTCACCTCGCCGATCGCCCGCGCACTGATCGGCAAATATGCCGGCGACGTGGTGGAAGTGCAGGCCCCGTCGGGTCCGCGCGAATACGAAATCCTCGAAGTCCGCTACGTCTGATGGCTGACGCCGGCGCCGCCCGGACGGCAGTGCCGTCCCGTTCCGCATCCCGCCTGGCGGCCGCACGGCTGCTGGCGGCGGTCCTGTGGGCGGGGGCGCTGTGGGCGCTCGGCTATATCGCGGCGCCGGCGGTGTTCGCAGCCGTGCCGAGCACGGTGGCGGGCGATGTCGTGGCGGTGCTCCTGCACCGCCTGGGCTGGGTGTCGCTCGGCTGTGCCGTCCTGATGCTGGTGCTGGTGCGCCTGTCGCCCGACCTCGATGCCGGGCACCGCCGTTCGCTGAACCTGCTGGTGCTGGCGATGCTGGCCTGCGCGCTCGTGATGTGGGCCGGGCTGCAGCCGGCCATGGCGCAGCTGCGCGAGCTGGCCGGGGCGGGCGGGGTGAGGGCGTCGCCGTACTGGACGCAGTTCGCCGTCATGCACGGGGTGTCGCAGCTGTTCCACGTGATCGAGAGTATTCTCGCTGCGGTATTGGTGCTCAAGAGCCGATAGCCCAGGTGTTGTAGGGTGGGCGGGTGTCCCGCCCACGCGTTCAACCGTCGCCCGCGCCGTCGCGTCATTTTACGCTACGAACGTCAGCTTAGAAGGCTGATGCTCCATGAAGGCGGCAGGCGAAAAAAAACCGGGTCGCCCCGGTTGCCTGCGTGGCCCCGAATCACTTGTTCAGTGAATTCTTCTTGGTAGAAGCCTGGCGCGGCTTGGCGCGCTTGATGTTGCCGCCTGCGGTAACGCGCTCATTCCCCTTCAGCATGACCTTGGTGACGCTCGGCTTCTTGGTGCCGCTGGCGCTGGCCTTGACGATGGTAACTTCGCGCATGCCCTTGCCGGCCTTGCTGCTGCGTTCCTTGACGGTTTCTTTCTTCGGACGGTAGAGCACCAGCAGCTTGCCGATGTGCTGGACCGGCGCCGCATCGAGGTCCGCGCAGATCTGTTCGTACATGGCGATGCGGGCTTCGCGGTCGTCGCCGAACACGCGCACCTTGATCAGGCCGTGCGCGTCCAGGCTGCCGGCGATTTCCTTCATGACCGATTCGGTCAGGCCGGATTCGCCGATCATGACGACTGGGTTGAGTCCGTGGGCTTCGGCGCGCAGTGCGCTGCGCTCGGCCGGAGTGAGTTTAAGCATAATAATTTTTGAATTACCTTTAAAAGCAGTATTCTACGCGAATGGCCAAGAACAAATTAAACAAAAACTGGTTACACGACCATATTAACGACCCCTACGTCAAACTGGCCCAGAAAGAGGGTTACCGGGCTAGAGCAGCCTACAAGCTGAAGGAAATCGACGAGAGCGAAAAGCTGATCAAGCCCGGGCAGGTCATTGTCGACCTCGGCTGCACCCCGGGCAGCTGGGCCCAGTACACCCGGCGCAAGCTGGCCGGCGCGGAGAGCGGCGGCATCCATGGCACCATCATCGGGCTCGACATGCTGCCGATGGATCCGATCGCCGACGTCCAGTACATCCAGGGCGATTTTCGCGAAGAAGAGGTGCTGGGCCAGCTCGACCTGTTGCTGCAGGGCCGCAAGGCCGACCTGGTGCTGTCCGACATGGCGCCGAACCTGTCCGGGATCCCGACCGCCGATGCGGCGCGAATGGAACACTTAATCGACCTGGCAATTGAGTTTTCTCAACTTCATATGAAACCGGGCGGGGCATTGCTGGTGAAGTGCTTTAAAGATATGGGATTTACCCAGATACTGGAAAAGTTTCGTACTGAATTCAAAACCGTCAAGCAGGTCAAACCCAAGGCCAGCCGCGACAAATCGTCCGAAATTTTCCTGCTCGGGCGTGGTCTGAAGAATCCAGTAGCGTAAATTTGTCCCGAAACTGCTGTTTTGCCCTTGATATTCGGCGTGGCAGCCACACATCAGCCGCGTAAGCCTGGCTGCGCAATGAATGCGTGGCCGGTCTGGCATGAAAAAATGGCATTTCAGCACTATTGCCTATGTCGCGTAGCGGCGTCGGCTTATTGCGGGTAAAATCGTCATACTGAAATCGGTAGAGATGCGGTCCGCATCGGAGGAGTTTTCGTGAATAATATGTTTTCCAAATCCGCCATCTGGGTGGTCGTTGCGCTGCTGTTGTTCATGCTGTTCAAGCAGTTCGACAACCACAGCGTCGCCGGCGGCAGCAAGACCATCGCTTATTCCGAGCTTCTCGACGAGGTGAAGGCGCGTCGCATCAAGGACGTCGTGATCGAGGGTTCGAACATCACGGCGACCAAGAGCGACGACACCAAGGTGCGCGCCACGGCGACCATCCTTGATCGCGGCCTGATCGGCGACCTGCGCGAAAACGGCGTGCGCTTCGACGTGAAGCCGCCGGAAGAGCCATCGTTCCTGCAGCAGGTCTTCATCTCCTGGTTCCCGATGCTGCTCCTGATCGGCGTGTGGGTGTTCTTCATGCGCCAGATGCAGGGCGGCGGCAAGGGCGGCGCTTTCTCCTTCGGCAAATCGAAGGCGCGCATGCTCGATGAAACCAACAACACCGTGACCTTCGCCGACGTTGCCGGCTGCGACGAGGCGAAAGAAGAAGTCTCGGAAATCGTCGACTTCCTGAAAGACCCGACCAAGTTCCAGAAACTGGGCGGCCGTATCCCGCGCGGCGTGCTGATGGTCGGCCCTCCGGGCACCGGCAAGACCCTGCTGGCGCGCGCCATTGCCGGCGAAGCGAAAGTGCCGTTCTTCTCGATCTCCGGTTCCGACTTCGTCGAGATGTTCGTCGGCGTGGGTGCGTCCCGTGTCCGCGACATGTTCGAGAACGCCAAGAAACACTCGCCCTGCATCATCTTCATCGACGAGATCGACGCCGTCGGCCGCCACCGCGGCGCCGGCATGGGCGGGGGCAACGACGAGCGTGAACAGACCCTGAACCAGCTGCTGGTCGAGATGGACGGCTTCGAAGCCTCCTCGGGCGTGATCGTCATCGCCGCGACCAACCGCGCCGACGTGCTGGACAAGGCGCTGCTGCGTCCGGGCCGTTTCGACCGCCAGGTGATGGTGGGCCTGCCGGACATCCGTGGTCGCGAACAGATCCTGAACGTGCACATGCGCAAGGTGCCGATCGGTACCGACGTCAAGGCCGATATCCTGGCGCGCGGCACCCCGGGCTTCTCGGGCGCCGATCTGGCCAACCTGGTCAACGAGGCGGCGCTGTTCGCGGCGCGCCGCAGCAAGCGCCTGGTCGAGATGATCGACTTCGAAGACGCCAAGGACAAGATCTACATGGGCCCGGAGCGCAAGTCGATGATCATCCGCGAGGAAGAGCGTCGCAACACGGCGTACCACGAGTCGGGCCATGCGGTGATCGCCAAGCTGCTGCCGAAGGCGGACCCGGTGCACAAGGTCACCATCATGCCGCGCGGCTACGCCCTCGGCCTGACCTGGCAGCTGCCGGAGCACGATGCACTGTCTGGTTACAAAGACAAGATGCTGGAGGAAATCTCGATCCTGTTCGGTGGCCGTATCGCCGAGGAGATCTTCGTGGGCCAGATGTCCACCGGCGCGTCGAACGACTTCGCCCGCGCGACCAAGCTGGCCCGGTCGATGGTCACCCGCTTCGGCATGTCCGAAAGCATGGGCGTGATGGTCTACGAAGACAGCGAGAACGAAGGCTTCTTCGGCGGCGCCACCAAGACTATTTCGGAAGCGACGCAGCAGAAGGTCGACGCCGAGATCCGCGCGATCCTCGACACGCAGTACGCCCTGGCGCGCCGCCTGCTCGAAGAAAACCGCGACAAGGTCGAAATGATGACCAAGGCGCTGCTCGAATGGGAAACCATTGATGCCGAGCAAATTAACGACATCATGGCCGGACGCGAGCCGCGCCAGTCGCCGACCAGCATCCTGACCAAGCGCACGCCTCCGGGCGACGGCGGTTCGGGTGGCGTGGCGCCGAACGCCACCGCACCTGCTTGATCGCCTGACTCATCCCGGCAAAAGGCATCCATCCGGATGCCTTTTGCTCGTTAACACGTTTCGATTTGCCATGCCCAAGAACCTGCAATGCGGCCAGTACAGCTTCGCGCTGGACGGCCCGGCTTCTACCAGTCCGGTCGTGATGGGCATCCTCAACCTCACGCCCGATTCCTTCTCCGACGGCGGCCGCTACCAGGGCCTCGAATTCGCGCTGTCGCATGCCGAGGAAATGCTGCGCGACGGCGCCGGCATGATCGACATCGGCGGTGAATCGACCCGTCCGGGTGCACCGTTCGTGGCGGTGGCCGAAGAATTGGCGCGTGTGATGCCGGCCCTGTACGCGCTGCGCACCCTCGACGTGGCGCTGTCGGTCGACACCTGCAAACCGGAAGTGATGCGTGAGGCGATCGTCGCCGGCGCCGATATGATCAACGACATCAACGGTTTCCGCGCGCCTGGCGCCATCGAAGCTGTGCGCGACAGCGATTGCGGCCTGTGCGTGATGCACATGCAGGCCACGCCGCAGACCATGCAGCAGGCGCCCAGCTACGTCGACGTGGTGGGCGAGGTAATCGCGTTCCTGAACGAGCGCGTGGACTGCCTGGTGCGCGCGGGGATCGCGCGCGAGCGACTCTGCATCGATCCGGGCTTCGGTTTCGGCAAGTCGGTCGAGCACAACTATGCGCTGCTGCGCCACCTCGGCCGCATCGGTAGTGAAGTCGGACTGCCGGTGCTGGCCGGGCTGTCGCGCAAGTCGATGATCGGCGCCGTCACCGGCCGGCCGGTAGAGGAGCGGATGGCGGGCAGCGTGGGCGGGGCATTGGCTGCGGTAGCGCATGGCGCTAGAATTGTACGTGTTCATGATGTAGCAGAGACGGTCGATGCGCTGAAGGTATGGCGTGCCGGCACTCAAGACGAATAATCACGATTGAATCGGAAAAGAGAACAAGAATGGCACGGAAATATTTCGGTACGGATGGTGTACGCGGTCTGGTGGGAGTCGCCCCAATTACCCCTGAATTCGTCATGCGCCTCGGTTACGCGGCCGGCACGGTGCTGGCCAAGGGCGGAAAGTCGAGCAGCGGCCGCCCGGTGGTCCTGATCGGCAAGGACACCCGTATCTCGGGCTACATGCTGGAAGCCGCCCTCGAAGCGGGCTTCTCCGCGGCCGGCGTCGACGTCATGCTGGCCGGCCCGATGCCGACCCCGGCGATCGCCTACCTGACCCGCGCGCTGCGCCTGCAGGCCGGCGTCGTGATCTCGGCCTCGCACAATCCTTTCCAGGACAACGGCATCAAGTTCTTCTCCGGACACGGCACCAAGCTGCCCGACGCGGTGGAGCTGGAGATCGAAGAGGCCATCGACCAGCCGATGGGCTGCGTCCCGTCCGACAAACTGGGCCGCGCGACCCGCCTGCGCGACGCCCAGGGCCGCTACATCGAATTCTGCAAGAGCACCTTCCCGAACGAACTCGACTTGCGCGGCCTGAAGATCGTGGTCGACAGCGCCCACGGCGCCGCCTACAACATCGCCCCGCACGTGTTCCATGAACTCGGCGCCGAAGTGGTCTCGATCGGCGCCCAGCCGGACGGCTTCAACATCAATGCCGGCGTCGGCGCGACCGCGCCGAAAGCGCTGTCGGAAGCAGTGGTGGCCAACAAGGCCGACCTCGGCATCGCGCTGGACGGCGACGCCGACCGCCTGATCATGGTCGACGCAGCGGGGCGCGTCTACAACGGCGACGAGCTGCTGTACCTGATGGTACGCGATCGCATGTCGACCGGCCCGGTGGCCGGCGCCGTCGGCACCCTGATGACCAATATGGCGCTGGAAGTCGCATTCAAGCAGATGGGCATCGGTTTCGCGCGCGCCAAGGTCGGCGACCGCTACGTGCTGGAAGTGATGCAGGAGCGCGGCTGGCTGTTCGGCGGCGAGAGCTCGGGCCACCTGCTGGCGCTCGACAAGCACACCACCGGCGACGGCATCGTGTCGGCGCTGCAGGTGCTGTCCGCGCTCAAGCGCAGCGGCAAGTCGCTGGCCGAATGCTGCAGCGAACTGAAGCTGTATCCGCAGACCTTGATCAACAAGAAAGTGGCGCCGGGCTTCGACTGGACTGCGGATGGGGCAGTGGTGGCCGAGAAGGAAGCGGTCGAGCGCGAACTCGGCGATTCGGGCCGCGTGCTGATCCGTGCTTCCGGCACCGAGCCATTGATTCGCGTCATGGTCGAGGCTAAGGAAGCGGAACTGGCCGACAGCATGGCCCGCCGCATCGCCGACAAGCTCGCGGTCTGACTACGCGCGGGCAAAACGGTGCGCGCCGATTTGACGCGCACCCCCGTGCGGGAGTATGATCAGGCCTCACATCGGAGTGTAGCGCAGCCCGGTAGCGCACCTGGTTTGGGACCAGGGGGTCCAAGGTTCGAATCCTTGTACTCCGACCAAAGTTTTTCTGCGGGCTGTCGTTCGACAGCCCGTTTCATTTGCGGTGGTCCAGCAAGCCGGGCTCGCGCACTGTCGTCATCTGCCCATAGCTCAGTTGGATAGAGCATCAGCCTTCTAAGCTGAGGGTCGCTGGTTCGAACCCAGCTGGGCAGGCCATCCACCCATTTCGGACCGTATGCTTTTCCTGACTGTTCCCTATGCCGAGAAGGATGAAGCGAAGGCGCTCGGCGCCCGCTGGAATCCGACCAAACGCCGCTGGTACGTGCCCGATGGCGTCGCCACCGCAGCCTTCGCCAAATGGGCCGGGGAGGGCGTCGACGCCGCAACGCCGGCTGCTGCTGCGGCAAAGTCCGGTGGCCGCGTCGACAGTTACCAGGGCAAGACCGTAACCGGCACCAATTACGTCGCGCTCGAGCACGGCTGCAATCCTTTCGAATCCTGCGAGCAATGTAGCGCGGCACTGGCGGGCACCGAATGGTTCAAGGCACGCCAGCACCTGGCCGGCGTCGTCTCGAAGCTGTAAACGCAACGCAAGCCTGCGTACCGTCGTACCGGCAAGCGAACGGCGTCCGCAGCGCTGCTGTGTTAACGTCCCGGCAGCGCGCACCGCTCCCGGACGCGCGCCTTTCCGGAGCGCGCCCATGTTGTTCGTACGACTCGCACGATTGTTCCAGCCCTGCATTCACCTGGTCGTCCTGGCCATCGCCCTGGGCAGCATGCTGCCGGCCGTCCACGCCGCCGATGCGCCCGCCACGCTGGCCACGCCGATGCAAGGCGAGACCTTCACGCTGCAACTGGCAGGAGACGGCGCCGCGGCGCCGGATGCGAGCGCCGGCACCGTGCAGTTCATCGGCACCGCGACCGTCATCGTCCGCTTCCAGGGCTTTACGATCCTGACCGACCCGAATTTCCTGCACAAGGGCGACCATGTCCACCTCGGCTATGGCCTGACGTCCGAACGCAAGACCAATCCGGCCATCCGCTTCGAGGACCTGCCGCCGATCGACCTGGTCGTACTGTCGCATTTCCACGGCGACCACTTCGACCAACTGGTACGGGAAAAGCTCAACCGCGCCACCCCGATCGTCACCACCAAGGAGGGTGGCGAGCGGCTCAAGCGTTTTGGATTCACGCGCACGTTCGGCCTGAGCAGCTGGGACCGTCTCGAGGTCGCCAAGGGCGCGGCGCGGCTGCGCATCACTGCGACGCCGGGACGCCACGGCCCGGCCGGCGTGGCGGTGCTGCTGCCCAAGGTGATGGGATCGATCCTCGATTTCGGCGCCACGCCGGAGTCGCCCGACTACCGCATGTACATCAGTGGCGACACCCTGGTGTACGACGACATCCGCGCCATTCCGGAACGTTTTCCGAACATCGACCTGGCCTTGCTGCACCTGGGCGGCACCCGCATCCTGGGCGTGGTGAAGGTCACGATGGACGGCAAGGACGGCGTGCGCATGATGCAGGTGGTGCGTCCCAGGAAGACCGTGCCGATCCACTACAACGACTACGACGTGTTCAAGTCGCCCCTCGAGGACTTCGCGCGCGAAGTCAAGGCGGCGGGCCTGGAGAAGGATGTGGTCTATCTTGCACATGGCGAAAGCTACGCATTCAGCCGAATACAGCGCTAGCAGGGCAGCGGCGGGGCAAACTGTTTCAATCATGCGACTCCCTTCAATCGTGCATGCTCGCCTTGCCGCCGAGTAAACGCTATGATGCCAGCCTGACAATAACCGTTTCCCAGCCACGGCATGCCCCGAGCGCAAGACTCCAGCCCGAACGACCCCCTTGCCCGGCGCGACCGGCGGCTCGTCACCGGCATCGCGGTCTCGGCGCTGCTGCACGGCCTGTTGTTGTCGCTGCAGTTCGGCATTCCCGGCTTCGATGCCGGCCCGGGCGGGCCGATCCAGGTCACGCTGGCGCCGCCGCCCGCACTTGCCCCCGTCCCCGCCCCGGTGCAGGCTCCCGTCGAGACGCCTGCCTTGCCCTTGCCGCCGTTGACACCCTTGCCGGTCCAGTCCGCCGCGCCCGCCAGGGGCTTGCGGCTGGTCGATCCGCGCCCCCAGCAGGTCGAGCTGGCGCAAGCCGTGCAGCCCAAACCTGCCGCCCGGCCGGTCCGGCGCCAGAAGCCGAAGCGCCGGGCGCCGGTGGCGCCACCCCTGATCGCCTCGACGGCGCGGCCCGACGCGCCATTTGCAGTCGCCCCGCCGCCAGCCGAGATCGAACCCGACAGCACGCCGAGTGTCGTCAGCAGTGACGCCGAGGCCGTGCCCGAACCCGACCAGGTGGCGATCGCGGCGGCCGAGGACGAGCAGGCGCGCGACGCCGAGCGCCAGCGCCACGAAGAAGCGGACCGCATCGCTGCGGCCGAAGCCCGCCAGCGGCTCGAGGCGGACACCGCGCGCCTGTTACGCGAAGAGCAGGAAATCGTCACCAGGCGCGAACGCGAGGCGCTGGCCCAGCGCGAGGCCGCCTTGCAGGCGGAGGAGCGCCAGCGCCTCGAACGGCAGCAGGCGGAGCAGAAATTCGCCGAGCAGGAAGTCGCTGCCAGGCAGCTTGCGCAACAGCAGCTGATCGAGCGTCAGCAGGCCGAACGGCGCGCAGCCGAGCAGGCGGCGGCCGAGCTGGCGCAGGTCGCCCGCCAGCTGGCGGAACGCCAGCGTGCCGAAGCCGAGCAGCAGCGCCAGCGCGAGGAGGAACTGGCGGCACTGGCGGCAGCGGCGCGCCAGGCGGAGCAGCAGCGCGCTGCGGAGCTGCGCGAGGCGGAGCGCATGGTAGCGGAACGCCTTGCCGCCGAACGCCGCGCGGCCGACGAGCTCGAGCGCCTGACGCAGGCCCGCGAACGCCAGCGTGCCGACGAGCTGGCGCAGCGCCAGGCCGCCGACGAACAGGCACGCCGCGTGGCCGAGGAACGGGCCAGGTCGGAACGGCTCGCGCGCGAGCTTGCAGAAAAAGCGGCAGAAAAAGCGGCGGAAGTAGCGGCGGAAGAAGCGGCACGGCGCGCCGCCGGCGAGCGGCTGGCCGGCGCCCCGGGTCCGGCATCGGCCGGCAGCGCTGTGCCCGGTCCTGGCGGTCCTGGCAACAGCAATGGCAATGGCAGCGGCGGGGGCGGCGATGCGACCCGGCCGGGCACCGTTCCGAGCGGCGCCATGGCCAGCCGTGCCCGCGAACTGCTGCGCGGCCTGACGATCCCGAACGTGGCGCCGCCTCCGGCGCGTCCCGCCGGCGACGCCCTTGGCGCGCGCCGGGCGCTGGCCGATGGCGCCGAGCGCGACGTACCGCTGCGCCTGTACGTCGACAGCGTGCGCCAGAAACTGGAACGCACCGCCGTCCTCGGCGGCGCCAGCTTTTCCCGGCGCGAGGTGCGGATCGATCCGCTGGTCAGCCTGACGCTGCGCAGCGACGGCAGCATCGACGACATCACCATCGTGCGCTCGAGCGGCCGCGCCGACCTGGATGACGCGGTACGCCGCTTCGTCCATCTCAACGCCCGCTATTCCGCCTTCCCGCCGAACGTCGCCGCACGCTTCGACATCATCGAGATCCGCCGTGTCTGGCGCTTTGCCGACGGCCTGAAGTTACTCGAGGAACTGCGCTGAGCCGCTGCATGCCCGCAGTTTGATCAGGTACAAAGCCTGGCCTGATGGACACCGTACGCTGAACTGAACCGTTCAAGTATGACGTCTATTTTTGATAGGCAACAATCATGGCTGCGATTTGTTCAGTTGCAATATCGGGTTGCCGGCCGCTGGTACAGACCCTGGCACTGGTGCTTACCTTCTCGGCCCTCCTTCCGGGCTGCACCACCGGCATCGGGTTCGCCGCAGGCGGCAAGGACAGCGGCGGCAGGGCGCCTCCCACCGAGCTGATCACCGAATCGCTCATCGACGCGGAGCGGCGCGCGCATGCCGACCAGTCCCGGCAAGACCTGTCGCCTTTGATCGAGCGCAATCCCGCGCCCTACACCATCGGCCAGGGAGACGTGTTGTCGATTGTCGTGTGGGACCATCCGGAACTCGCCGGCAGCGGCATGACCACCGCCACCGCCTCGGTCGACAGCGGCACGGCGCCGCCCAACGCGGCCCAGCCCGGTTTCGCCGTCGACCACATGGGACGCATCCAGTTCCCGCTGATCGGCTTGCTGCATGTGGAGGGGCAGACCGAAGAGCAGGCCAGGGCGCTCCTGACCAAGAAGCTGGCGCGCTACATCGCCCAGCCCAGCCTCACGCTGCGCGTCCAGTCCTACCGCAGCAAGCGGGTCTACATCGATGGCGAAGTGAAGGCGCCGGGCCTGCAGGCGATCAACGACATTCCCATGACCCTGGTCGAAGCCCTGAACCGTGCCGGCGGCGTGTTGCCCAGCGCCGACCAGAGCCGCATCATGATCGAGCGCGGTCCCAGCCGCTACATGATCAACCTGCGCGACCTGGTGCAGAAGGGCGTCAACCCAGGCACCGTGCTGCTCAGGCACGGCGACGTCGTGCGCGTGCATTCGCGCGACGAAAGCAAGGTCTTCGTGTCCGGCGAGGTCGTCACGCCGAAAGCACTCACCATGCACAATGGCCGCCTGACCCTGAACGAGGCGCTCGGCGAGAGCGGCGGCGTCAGCCCCTTGAGCGGCGATGCGCGCCAGATCTACGTGGTGCGCAAGACCCCCGAGCGCACCCGCGTGTTCCAGCTCGATGCGCGCGTGAGCGGCGCCCTGGCAATGGCCGAATCCTTCGAGCTGCGGCCCAAGGATGTGGTCTATGTCGCCGCCTCGCCGCTGGCCAACTGGAACCGTCACCTGAGCCTGCTGTTCCCGGGCGCCCTGACCTCCGCGGTCGGCGTGACGACGCGTCCCTGAGCACCCGACCCCGAGCACGCCCATGAGCACCATCCCGAGCACTGTCCCCAGCACTGTCCCGAACACCGCTACCGAGCAAGGTCCGCAATCATGAGCAATCCCGCCGACGCCCACCCGCTGACCCACATTTCGCACAGCCCGCCCGTGCTGTCGGTGCCCTTCGATCCGCGCCCACCCGAGCCCCTGCCCGAGGAGCCCACGGTCGACCTGAAAGGCTATTTCAATACGCTGTACGACAGCCGCTGGCTGATTGGCAGCATCACGGCCTTCATCACCGTGGTGGCGGTGCTGTACGCGCTGGTGGCCAAGCCGGTGTACGAGGCCAACCTCATGATCCACGTCGAAGAGGAAAGCCCGAACGCCTCCAAGAACATCCTGAGCGAGGCCTCGTCCCTGTTCGAGACCAAGAAGGCGGCCATCGCCGAGATGGAGCTGCTGCGTTCGCGCATGGTGGTGTCGCGGGCGGTGGACAACCTCCAGCTCTACATCGAAGTGCAACCGAAATACTTCCCGGTGGCCGGGTTCTGGTTCGCCACCCAGAACGCCGGCAACCTGTCGAATCCCGGCCTGTTCGGTTATGGCGGCTATGTGTGGGGCGGCGAAAAGGCCGACGTATCGGTGTTCGAGGTGCCCGAGTCCTGGCTGAACCGCGACTTCGTGCTGACCGCGCGCGCCGGCAACCGCTACCGCTTCTCCGGCGGCGGCCAGCGCCTTGCATTCGACGGAACCGTCGGCCAGCGTTACCGGGTACCACTCCCGGATGGCATGCTGGAGATCAAGGTGGACCGGCTGTACGCGAACCCGGGGGCACGCTTCCGCATCAAGCGCAAGTCGCGCCTGGGGACGATCCAGGCCATCCAGAGTTCGATGGTGATCACCGAGCAGGGCAAGCAGTCGGGCGTCATCGAAGTCAAGCTGCAGGGTGAAAGCTCGACCCGCATCAACAGCCTGCTGAGCGAGATCGGGCGCGAGTACATGCGCCAGAACCTGGCGCGCAAGACCGAGGAAGCCGAGAAGTCGCTCGCCTTCCTGAACCAGCAGTTGCCCATCCTCAAGCGCCAGCTGGAGCAATCCGAAGACCGCTACAACCAGTTCCGCAATGCGCACGGCACCGTCGACCTGCGCGAGGAAGCCCGCATGAGCCTGACGCAAGCCGCGGCGGCGCGGACGCGGCGCATGGAACTGCTCCAGAAGAAGACCGAGCTGCTGGCGCGCTTCACCGAAGACCATCCGGTGGTGATGGCGATCAACCGCCAGCGCAAGGAAGTCGACACCGAGATCGAGGCCATCGCCAGCCGTATCCGCACCTTGCCGGAGATCGAACAGGACGAGGCGCGCCTGACCCGCGACATCAAGGTCAACACCGACCTGTACACGGCGCTGTCGAACACCGCGCAGCAGCTGCGCCTGATCTCCGTCGGGCGGGTCAGCAACGTGCGCCTGGTCGACGCCCCGATCGCGCCGGAGAAGCCGATCAAGCCGAACCGGCCGCTGATCGTTGCGATGGCAGTGGTAACCGGGCTGTTCCTTGGGACGCTGATCGCCTTTACCCGCAAGGCCATGCGTGGCGGCATCGACGACCCGCAAAAGATCGAACGCATGCTGCGCGCGCGGGTCGTGTACGCCTCGATCCCGCACAGCGGCAACCAGGACAAGCTGATGCGAAAGTCCAAGCCGGACGGCGTCCTGCCGCTGCTGGCCCAGATCCTGCCGGAAGACCCGGCCGTCGAGAGCTTGCGCAGCTTCCGCGCCGCCTTGCAGTTCTCCATGCCGCACTTCAAGAACAATGTCGTCATGATGGCCGGCCCGACGCGCGACCTCGGAAAATCCTTCATCGCCGCCAACTTCGCGGCCGTGATGGCGGCCAGCGGCAAGCGCGTGTTGCTGATCGACGCCGACATGCGCAACGGGCACCTGCACCGCTACTTCGGTGTCGATCGCGGCAAAGGCCTGTCGCGTGCAATCGCGGGCGGTGCGAGCGTCGACGAGGTCGTCCATCGCGACGTGCTGGAGCGGCTCGACTTCATCCCGACCGGCGAATTACCGACCAACCGGGCCGAATTCCTGCTGCACCTGAACTTCGGCACCCTGCTCGAGACGGTCAGCCCGCAGTACGACCTGGTGCTGATCGACCCGCCGCCACTGCTGGCCGTGGCCGACGCCCTGATCATCGGCGCACATGCCGGCGCCGTGTTCCTGGTGACCCGCGCCGCCGTGACCACCGAAGGGCAGATCAACGAATCGATCAAGCGCCTGAACCATGCAGGGATCTCGCCGCGCGGGGTGTTGTTCAACGACATGGCCCTGCGGCTGGGAGACTTCCGCTCGCAGTACGGCGGCGGACCGCAACTGGCTTACGTGGCCTGAGCGCCCGCCAGGCGAAAATGTTCCATGCGCAGGTCCGGCATCGAGCCGTGACACGGCCCAGCGGTCTTGCTTGGCTCGTGCCGCTTCATACCGGCGATCGCTCAGGTCCCTGATCCGCCGGAGTGTCCAGCAGGCCGAGTAGCTAGCGCCTGAGCACGGGGAGACCCGCTCACGCACCGCAGTTCTCAGTCCGCATGAACCGGCATGCGCCGGCGTCTTCCCATCATCCAGAATGCCGTGCCGCGCGACTTGGCCGGTGCGCGGGTTTGCGGCGGGCAGTGCAGGGCGAATGTCGCCGACTCGCGAATGCGATACGGACCGGCGCCGACACCCGTTTGGGGCCGCAGCCGGTCCGTGACTGTGAGCCCTAATCGATTGCTTCAGTCCGGCGACAGTGCGACCTGTACCGGTTTGGCACGCGGTGCCAGCAGCCAGTTTTTCAGGGCATTGCGGAGTCGGATGGTGTGCCGCTCGAACAGCAGATAGAACAGATACCCGGCCAGCACCACCGCACCGAGCATGACGACGTACCAAAGGAAATCCGTTGCGGAGTTCGGGTCGAGGCGCTCGCTCCCCAGGTGTTCGCGCCTCAGGTAGCGCATCAGGCCGATCACCGGGACGTGGAGCACGTACAGCGAGAACGAAAACTCCGAGAAGAACACCGCGACCCGGTTGGCCCGGCCATAGGCCGGCGCACGCGCGTCGACCCCTTGCTGGAACGAAGCCAGCAGGAGCAGGAAGGGAATGCTGCAGATGATGTCCTGCACGAATGACCCGGGCACAAGGTCGTCGTTGGTGCCACGCAGGCGGTAATACACGAACAGGGCTGTGGTCAGCACCAGCAACAGCGCTTGCCATGATTTCCCGCAATCGATACGGATGCGCGAAAACGCGGCGCCCAGCAGCCAGACAGCGAAATACAGCGAGATCATGTCGCGCATCGTCGCCAGCAGCAGGACCAGGGCAGCGGCGGCGGCGGCACGGCGCAGCACGCCGCCTCCGGCGATCACTAGCAGCAGCAAGGGGAACTGGATGTAGTACCAGGTTTCATGCGCCAGGCTCCACAGGGGATAGTTGCCGCCGAATTCAGGCACGCTGACAGTCTGCAGGCCGAACAGGTTGCCGGCCAGGGACGCGGCCGAGAATTCGTTGGCCGGATTGAAATCCACCGGGCCGGGCGCGGCGGCGCCGACGACCACGCCAATCACAAGTGTCAGCAGCAGGGTCGGGACCAGCACGGTCCAGAGGCGGGTGAAGCGGTCGATCGCATAATGGGCGATCGCCTGCGGCTTGCCGAAGCGGTTCATCAGGCTGCCTCCCACCAGCCAGCCGCTGATCAGGAAGAAGACGACCACCGCCTGGTGCGCGAAACCGGTGAAGAAGGCCAGACCCATGTAAGCCAGCGAGGGGTCTTCGAGCGTGCTCAGGCCCGGATAAATCTCGGCGCGCAGGTGCGCTGCCGCCACCTGCAGGGCCGCGAGGCCGCGCAAGGCGGAGATCAGGAGCGACTGCAGCGCGTTCTCGCCCAAGGGCGCTCGTGCTTGCCAATGTATCGAGGGGAAGGAAACCATGTGTCTCTCCATTTGTAGAAATTTGCTAGCCGCACGTGTCCCAGGAATAGGGCTGCGCGTTGCCTGACAGCACGATCGCGAGCTTGATCATCCAGTAGCCGACATGCGCCGATTGCATCAGCGAAGCCGATGCAAAGAAAACCGTAAGCCCGCAGATGGCCGCCGCCGGGCCGGGCACGACCCCGCGCCGCGCCGCCTGGTTCCCGGCCTGATGGTCGGCTTGAAACCCGGCTCGAAACACGGCTTGAAACTCGGCTTGAAACACGGTGCCGACGCTCGCGACTGCGCCCAGCAGCCAGCCGGCAGCCGCTTCAGCGACCGCATGTTCGTCCTGCCGGACCAGCGCGGCGGCCATCAACAGGCCCAGCGCCAGCCCGGCACCGGTAGCGGCAAGCGCGCACCTGCGCCCGGCTGGACGGCACAGCAAGTAGCCCAGCACCGGGTACACCGCAGTCACGCCGGCCGCGTGGCCGCTGAAGGCCTTGAAATCGAGCACGGCGATATCGAGGCCCCAGCCCAGGTAGGCGATCTTGCTGCCGCCGACGAGGGCGATGACGCAGGAATACAGGAGTACCCAGGCGCCCGCTGCACGCCAGGCGCGGGCACCTGCCATCCATGCGCCTGCCGCCGCAGCCAGCGGCAGGGTCAGCTCGAGGTCGCCGAGGTGCAGCAGCTGCATCGCTTGTCCGCCGATTCAAGGCTCAGCGAACGATGGCGGCGAGCGTGTGCGCGATGATCCGCACGTCGCCCCAGAAACTGCGTTCTTTCACATAGCGCACGTAGTAGTCCAGCTTGACCGGCAGCACGGCTTCGACATAGGCCCGCTCCGCGTCGGCCGCGCGCGCCAGGATTGCGTTCTCGTCCTTGTAGCGGATCGCGGCCCAGTCGGTGATTCCGGGCGCGACGGACAGCACCACGCGCCG
Organism: Telluria sp. PB2R4; assembly: GCF_059685695.1. Classification (NCBI taxonomy): domain Bacteria; kingdom Pseudomonadati; phylum Pseudomonadota; class Betaproteobacteria; order Burkholderiales; family Oxalobacteraceae; genus Telluria; species Telluria sp. PB2R4. The sequence goes on from NZ_JCASIC010000005.1 coordinate 120,127, forward strand.
CTGCTCGGGCGGATAGCAGTCGACATAGCGCGGCACTTCGGGCCGCGGTCCAACCAGGCTCATGCTGCCCTGGACGACGTTCCACAGTTGCGGCAGTTCGTCGAGCTTGTAATGGCGCAGGAAGCGTCCGGCCCGGGTCACGCGCGGATCGGCGCCGACGGTCAGCTGGGAACCGTCCACCGGGCGCTGCTGCATGGTGCGGAACTTGTAGATCGTGAACGGCTTGCCGCCGCGACCGACGCGCTGCTGGCGGTACAGCACCGGGCCGCTGGAATCGAACCTGATCCAGACCGCGATCAGCAGCAGCACCGGGGCCAGCAGCAGCAGCCCGGCCGCGGCGCCCAGCAGGTCGAATGCGCGCTTGCTCATGACAGCAGCTCGTGCAGCGCCGCGGTCACGCGGTCCTGGTCGGAATCGAGCATCCGGGTGTACAGCGGCAGCGTGAGCATGGCCTCGAAGCTGGCTTCGGCCACCGGGAAACTTTCCGGATTCAGGCCGCAGCTGTCGCGCCAGTAGGGCTGGCGGTGGAGCGGAATGAAATGCACGCTGGTGCCGATGCCGCGTTCGGACAACTCGTTGATGAGCTCGTCGCGTGTGACGCCGGCGCCGTCTAGCAGGCGCACCACGTACAGGTGCCAGGCATGGGTGCTGCCCAGTGCGGGACGCGCCGGTAGCCGCAGGGGCAGTTCGGCCAGCGCTTCGTCGTAGCGTTGGGCCAGCCAGGTGCGGCGCTGCTGGAAGCGGTCGATCTTGCGCAGTTGCTCGATGCCGATCGCCGACGCGATGTCGGTCAGGTTGTACTTGAAGCCCGCCGCGATCACTTCGTAGTACCAGGCCGGCACGCGCGAGGTGTAGCGGTCGAAGGCGTCGCGGCTGATGCCGTGCAGGCGCATGGTGCGCATGCGCGCCGCCAGTTCCGGGTCGCGCGTGACCACCATGCCGCCTTCGCCGGTGGTCATGGTCTTGTTGGCATAGAAGCTGAACACGGTGATGTCGCTGCCCAGCGTGCCGACCAGCCTGCCGTCGAGGCGGGTGGGGAAGGCGTGCGCCGCGTCGTCGATGACGCGCAGGCCGTGCCGTGCCGCCAGCGCCAGGATGGCGTCCATGTCGCAGGCCAGGCCGGCGTAGTGCACCGGCATCACGGCACGGGTGCGCGGCGTGATGGCGGCGGCGATGGCCTCGGGCCAGATGTTCAGGGTAACTGGGTCGATGTCGACGAACACCGGCCGTGCGCCGAGATAGCGCACGACTTCGGCGGTGGCGGTGAAGGTCATGGTGGGAACGATGACTTCGTCGCCGGGGCCGATGCCCACGCTCTCCAGCGCCAGGTGCAGGCCGGCGGTGGCGGAATTGACCGAGATCGCCTCGACGTCGCCGCCCAGGTAGGCGCGGAATTCCTGCTCGAAGTTGCGCGTGACCGGCCCGGTGGTCACCCAGCCGGTGCGCAGGCAGGCCGAGACGGCGCGGATTTCCTCGTCGCCGATGTCGGGCAGCGCGAAGGGCAGGAATGTCGGGGGCGAGTCGTCCAATGGGTCGGTATGCGACGTCGCTGCGGCTTGTGCCTGTTCAGCCATGGGTAACCTCGTGTGCGAAAGTGGTCAGGAAACGTTGTCCGAGGACGGGATAGGTCAGGTTGGCCAGTGCGTGGATGCGACCGCGCTCGCCCAGCGCGCGGCGTTCGCGCCTGGACATGGCCAGCAGGGCGGCCAGCCCGGCGGCGACGGCGGCAGGGTCTTCCGGCGCGACCGTCAGGCCGCAGCCGGCTTCGTGTACCGGATCGTTGCCGGCCTCCACGGCGTGCAGCACCGGGCAGCCGCCCATCATGTAGTCGATCAGCTTGTTCGGCGCGATGCCGAAGCGGTACAGCGGCTGGCGCTGCCAGCCGAGGTAGGCGATGTCGAGCAGGGCCATCAAGGCCGGGATCTGGGCCTTCGGGATCGGCGCCGCGAAGTGCAGGTTGGAGAGCCCCAGTTCGCGTGCGCGCCGCGCCAGGCGGGCCTTCTCGGGACCGTCTCCCACCAGGACGAAGGCCAGCGGCCGGTCTTTCATGCGGGCCGCAGCCTCGAGCAAGGTGTCGAGCGCATTGGCCAGTCCGTGGCTGCCCGCATAGCCGACCACGGTGCGGCCCTGGGCGCGCAGGCCGGCCAGCAGGGCGTCGAGCTCCTCGGGCAGGGCGGGCGGCGCTGCCAGCCACTCGGCCGGGTCGGTTCCATTGGGAACCACGTGCAGCTTGTGCGGCGCCATGCCGCGCGCCTCGAGGTGTTCGCGCACCTTGGGCAGGATCGAGACCACCGTGTCGGCGTGGCGGCAGGCGTAATCTTCGGCCGCCTGCAACAGCCGGATGAAGGGATGGTGGCGCGAGAAGCCGCCCAGTTCCATCGGCGACAGCGGCCACAGGTCGTGCACCTCGTGCAGCAGGCGGGCATTGGCAAGACGCGCGATCCGGTGCGCCGGCCAGATGTCGAGCGGGTAGGTGCTGGAGGCGATGACGACTTGCGGCGCGACCTCGCGGGCAAGCAGGCGCGCCTCGCGCCACAGGCGCAGGACGAAAGCCGCCATGTTGCGTACCCGCGCCAGTCCGTTGCCGCGGTAGGGCGGCGTCGCGAGCCAGGTGTAGTCGATGCCGTCGATGTTCTCGTCGCGCCGGTCGCGTCCCGCCATGTCCGGCGCGATGGCGCGCACGTGGGCGTGGCTGGCTGCGACGATCCGCACCCGGTGTCCGAGCCGGACCCACTCGCGCGCCAGGTAGTAGGGCCGGTATTCCATGCCGTGGTGGACCGAACCGGCATAGTGGTTGATCAGGAGGATGTTCATTGCATTCCCGGGATAAGCGCGCGTCAGGCGCGCCATGCGACTTCTTCGACCAGGCGGCGCACGTTGCAGCGCGTGCTTTCCACCCAGTTGGTTTCCCACTGCACCGGGTGGGTGAGCAGGCAGATATGCCGGTGCTTCCCCAGCGCCTCGAACGGCGACAGCGGGTAGTAATAGACTGGATGCTTGCGGTCGCTGATATAGATGTCGAAGCAGCGCAGCAGCTCGGCGTCGTAGGATTCGCATTCGATGCCGCAGCGCTTGCGCAAGCCTTCGTCGCGCAGCAGTTCGTGGTTGATGACTTTCAGGCGGCGGTTGGCGAAGTCGCCGTGGCTGGCCACCGTCGTGATCGGCGATCCCAGGCGTTCGACGATCCCGCTGATGTTGCGGGCGAACAGTTCGCGGATTTCAGGGAAACGCAGGCGCACGGCGTCGGCGCTGCGCAGCCGGTGACGCTTGGCGAAATCGGCTACCTCTTCGTAGTGGTAGCTGGCTTCGCTGCCGGCGGCTTCGATCTCGCGCATGAAGCCGAAATCGAGCGTACACAAGCGGAAGTAATAGCTCGCATGGACGCCGTGGCGCGACTCGATGTCGAACATCTTCCTGGCGGTGCGCAGGTCGCTGTCGATGTCGTGCCGGTGCACGAAGCTGGGGCTCCTGGGGCATACGGCGGACTTACCGGATGTGTCTTGTGCGCCCTGAATCTGGCGAAAGAAGTCGCGCACCGACAACTGGGCGTAGCCGGCGGCGGCCACTTCGCGCACCAGGGCATCGTATTCGCCGAGCCGGCTCGGCATCAGGTAATCGGCATAGACACGGTTGAGCATGGCGTTCATTGCAGGAAATAGCTGGCGCGGTAGGGGCGGAAACCCAGGATGGTCTTGAAGTTCCGGAGTCCTTGCTGGGCGCCGAAGAAGGTGTCGTACATGACGTAGCGGACCTTACCGGCTTGTATCAGCTGGCACACCGCCTCGCTCAGCAACAGATGCATGATGCCGTCGTTATTACGAATTCCCATCATCTGGGAAAACGAGGCAAAATTCCCGTAAATGCCCAAGGTGGCATAAGCGACGAGCTTTCCCTGCGGGTTGAATACGCCCCAATAATGGAAATGCTGTTGGTTATCAAAACGTTCCTGTTTTTCCAGGTATTTCTCGTCCATCCTGCGGCCCTGGCGAACGTCGAGACTGGTATTAATGTCGTGAATATCGTCGATGTGCTCATTACGGTCTATTTCACGTACGACATAACCGCGGCTGCGGGCCCGCTTGGCGTGATAGGCGCCCTGGTTCTTGCCCTTGATATGTTCCAGGTAGGCTTCGCCCGTTGGAAATTGCGCCAGGTCGATCAGGGCGGCGCCGATGGTTTTATGCCGGATGATCTTGAAACGGGGATGCGGTTTTGTGTAAGCGCGATAGGCCGCCTTGATATCGACCGGATCGATTTGTTGCGAGAAATAGAGCCGGGCGCGCGGCAGTTTCATTACCTCGAGAAATGTATTGTAGTGTTGCAATAACATAGTCGGTCTCATATTTCTTTGATAACTAGACAATACGGCTGATGGCCCTGGTCCCATTTGAACTAACGTAAACACCGGCCCTCCAACTTAGTCAATTGATCGGATTGAATGGGTGGCCAGGCTACCTTTCCTGAACGGATTCGTTCGATAGGGATGTGGCGCCAGCAGGTCGGCATAAAATGCGATCAGTTTGTCCTCTTCGTTTTTCCAGTTGTAGCGTTCGAGCACCGCGCGGCGGCCGTTGGCGCCCATGTCGCGCGCCTGGTTCGGATGGCTGGCCAAGTGGTCGATGGCGGCGGCGATCGCTTGCGGGTCGCGCGGATCGACGCACAGGCCGCACCCGCTGCCTTCGACGATGTCGCGCCACAGCGGAAAGTCGGAGGCGATCACGGGAACACCGGCAGCCATGTACTCGAACATCTTGACCGGCAAGGCTTCGCGGTAGCTGGCGGTCGGCAACAGGGTGACCAGGCCGGCGAAGGCGCGTTCCATCACCCCGGCGACGCCGCCGCGGTCGAGGTGGCCGAGCGCATCGACCCGGCGCCAGCCCGGCTGGCTCCTCACCTCGGCTTCGAGCTCGGCCTCGGCGAAGCTGCCGGCCAGCTTAAGGCGTGCCGGCGCGTGCAGGAGGGCGCATGCGGCCACCAGTTCGCGTATCCCGCGGATTGCCGAGATGCTGCCGACGTAGCAGACGCTGTCGCGCAGCTGTGCCGGCCCTGCCAATTGCGGCCCCATGAACTCTTCGGCGCGCGGATAGTTGTTGACGTCGACGGTCAGCGCGTTGTGGGCGGCCAGCCGGTCGCGGATCAGCGGCGTCGCCGCCAGCACCCCGTCGAAGCGGCGCAGTGCGCTGCGCTCGAGCGCCGCATAGGCGCGCGACAACAGGCGCGCGTTGCGCGGCGACAGATAGGGCTTGTCGAGCAGCTGGGAAGGCACGTCCTCATGGGCGTCGAACACCACCTTGCGGCCGGCAAGGGCCAGGCGCAGGCCGACAGGTATCAGCTCGGGATCGTGCAGCTGATAGACATCGCCCCCGAGGGCCAGGGCGGCGCGCCCGACCCGCTGCGTCGTGCGCAGCATGCGTTCGCGCCGGCTGGACGGGCGCCCGACATCGAGGATCCGGATGCCGTCGCGGTCGGCGTCACCGAGACCGTCGGCCACCACCAGGGTGAGCTCATGCCCGTGGCTGGCGAGGCTACGGCACTGCTTGACGAAGATCCGGGTATCGAAGCGCGGATGTGCCGAGCTCAAGTGCACGATGCGGGCCATGTTTCCTCTCGTACGAATAACGTGCGCAGGCGCCGAGGGTGGCGCTGAGCAGCATGTCGGTGAAATAGTGGGACGTCACCAACAGCAGCACGGTGACGCAGGCGAAGGCAAACGCGCACATGAACAGTCCGCGTGCACGGGCGGCAAAGTACTCGTGGAAGAACATCGGCGTGATGGGCAGGATCGCCAGCGCCGCCAGGTAGACCATGCCGAACAGGCCGAGGTCGACCCAGGCCGACAGCACGTTGTGCGAGTAATGACCCGGCTTGTAGCTGGCATAGTCGCCGAACAGCGGATGGGCGGCCACGGTCTGCCAGGCGTGCACGGTGAACTGCCGGCGCCTGTTGGCCGAGGTCGAATGCGACAGGTCGAGCAGTTCCAGGATGCGGTTGGAGGGAAGGGACGCCAGGATCTGGTCGAAATACATGGCGGCCAGCGCCGCAAGCATGGCGACGGCCAGCAGGAAGACCAGCTTGTGGCGCGAAAAGTAGAATTCGATCAGCGGGATGGCGAACATCAGGGCCGCGAATTCGCTACGGGCCGTGTTGACGAACAGGGTCGCCGCACCCAGGCCATGCAGCACCAGGCGCAGCGGCAGGCTGCGTGTGAAGCAGACCACCGCCAGGTAAGTAAACAGGTAAGAGCGCGAAAAGCCCTGGTAGGTGGCGAGCGCGTTCGGATCCTTGGCGATGCCCAGTGCGCCCAGGTAGAACACCCCGTCGACCGAGTTCGAGAAGGCGATCGAGGACATCGCCGCCAGGCTGAGCAGGCCGACGATCCGGAAGCGGCGGCTGTCGAAGTCGATGAAGCTGAACTGGATGAAGACCAGCGCCATGAACAGCACGCCGAGGATGTGGTTGGTGACGATGACACGGTTGGCGCCGGCCGCACCGTTGACCACCACGACCGTCAGAAAATAAGCGAAGAACAGGCCGTAATGGAGGTCGACCATCGTCAGGCGGCGTGGGTCGCGGCGCATGCGCGACAGGTAGATCAGGCCCATCGGGATGGCGAACAGCAGCGCCATCGGTGCGAAATAGCCGCCCAGGAAGGCCCCGGTGGTACCGGTGCCGAGCAGCGTGTGATAGAAGAAAAATCCCGGGAACAGTGCGAAGAAACTGCCGACCAGCACCAGCTGGTCGCGCCGCTCCCACCCGCGCAATGCCCGCTCACCCTTGCGTGGCGTGTTCATGCTGCCACCATGACGTTGCGTGAACACTGCCAGGACATGTGCAGGTACACCAGGTACAGGCAGCCATACCCGATCACGTACCACAGCACGTTCTGCACCACACTGCCCGGCGCCAGGAAGGCGCCCACCGTCACGGCGAACAGGGCTATCTGCCACCACAGGTCGGCCTGCTGGCGCCCGGCGGCGGCGAATACGTAGCTGAGCGGGCTGGCGATGAAATTCAGCAGGAACAGCGGCGCCATCAGCTGGGCCAGCTCGCCAGACTCGCGCCATTGCTTGCCGAACACCAGGGCAAACAGGTCCGGGGCGAACAACAGCAGGATCAGGGCCGGCCCCGCGCCGAGCAGCGCCAGGGCCTTGAAGGTGTGGCGGTAGGCCCGGGTGCAGTTGCCGTGTTCCTCGAACTCGCGCACGGATTCGCGCTTGAACACTTCCAGCACCGAGGCGGCGATCAGGGAAACCGGGGCCGACAGCACGCGCTGGGTGAGCGCATACAGGCCGGCGGCCAGGGCGCCGTGGCGCATGCCGATCAGGAACAGGGGCAGCTGGCTGACCGCTCCGTTGAGCAGGTTCGAGGGCAGCGAATAGCGCCAGAACTTCTGGTGCCGGACCAGGTGGCCGCGCTGCTCGGCGTCGAGGCGCCAGCCGATCGGCGCGCGGGGCGGGTGCAGCAGCCTGCGCGCGGTGGCGTAGCCGACTGAGGTCCCGAGCAGGTGGCCGAGCACCAGGCCGACGCCGCCCAGCCCCGCGTGCAGCAGGGCCAGCTGGGAGGCGACGATGACGGCGGCGGTGCTGACCTTGGCGCGCGCGGCCTTGCCGAAGGCGTTGTGCGAGGTGGCGAACGCCAGCGTGGTCTGCATGCAGCCGGTGAGCCAGGTGCCGACGCCGATGGTGAGCAGGGCGGTCCATGGCAGCCTGGCGGCGGCCTCGACGCCGGCCAGCCGGGCCCCGGCCGCCAGCAGGGTGAGCGCCAGGGCGGTGACGGTGGCGCTGTAGAACACGACCCGGAAACAGGCGCGCTGCCGTTCTGGTTCGTGATCGAGGATCATTGCCGACTCCATGCGCAGGGTGGCGCCGATTGCCGCGATCGCGACGATGCCGAGCCAGACGCTGTACGCACCCAGCTCCCCCGGAGTGCACATCCGGGTCAGGAACGGCGCGGCCAGCAGCGGCAGGGCCTGGGCGCCCACGGCCCCGCTCAGCACCGTGGCCACGTTGCGCCAGAAGGGCGGCACCGGCATCGCGCGCAGCCTCATGCAAATCAGCCTGACGCGTCCGAGGCTCATGCCGCCTTGTCGCCGGGCTGGCCCTGCACTTGCGCCTGCACCTGGACCAGCGCCTGCGCCAGTGCCTGCACGACCCGTTGGGCGCTCGGGCGGTCGAGGTAGGGGCCCATCGGCAGGCTCAGCACTTCGTGGGCCAGGCTGGCCGCCACCGGGCAGCCGCCCGGCCCGGCCCAGCGCGCGTAGGCGGGCTGCTGGTCGATGGGCACCGGATAGTGGACCGCAGTGGGTATGCCGGCCGCATGCAGGATTGCCTGCAGCCGGTCGCGCTGCTGCACCAGCACCGTGTACTGGGCAACCACGCTGGTACGGTCCGGACGGCAGCCGACCGGCTCGATCAGCTTGCCGGGGTTGCCCGGAAGCGTGCTGCCGAATGTGCTACGGATTGTGCTTCCAAGCAGGTCGTCGTAGCAGTCGGCCGCGCGCTGGCGCTGCTCGACTTCCCATTTGAAGCGGTCGAGTTTGGCCAGCACGATGGCGCATTGCAGGGTGTCCATGCGTCCGCCGACACCGATGCGGGTATGCACGTAGCGGCGCGACTGGCCGTGCACGCGGATCTCGCGCATGGCGCTGGCCAGCGACTCGTCGCTGGTAAAGATGGCGCCGCCGTCACCGTAGCAGCCGAGCGGCTTGCTGGGGAAGAAGCTGGTACAGCCGATGGTCGACAGGTTGCAGCTTTTGCGGCCGCGGTAGGTCGCGCCGAAGCTCTGGGCGGCGTCTTCGATCACGGCCAGGCCGTGGCGTTCGGCGATCGCGTTGATCTCGTCCATGTCGGCCGGCTGGCCGTACAGCGACACCGGGATGATGGCGCGGGTGCGCGGCGTGATGCGGGCCTCGATCAGGCGGTGGTCGATGTTGCAGGTGCCGGCTTCGACGTCGACGAATACCGGCGTGGCGCCCAGCAGCACGATCGCTTCGGCGGTCGCGATGAAGGAGAAGGGCGTGGTGATGACTTCGTCGCCCGGCTCGATGCCGAGCGCCATCAGGGCGATCACCAGCGCCTCTGTGCCTGAGGACACGGTGATGCAGTGGCGCGCGCCGGTGTAGGCGCTGAGTTTGCCTTCCAGTTCGGCCACCTCCGGCCCCATGATGTACTGGCCATGGTCGAGGACCGCCTGGATGCGGGCGTTGATCAGTTCGCGGGAAGCGAGGTACTGCGACTTGAGGTCGATGAAATCCATGGGATCCTCGTCAGGTTAGGAAGCCGCGCGCTCGAGGTGGCAGATACCCTCGTGCAGCACGTACAGGTCGCCGGTGTGGGGGCAGCGGGCTTCGGCTTCCGGCCTGCCTTCGTCCTGCACGGCGCCCGGCAGGGGAAGGTCGAGGCGTTCGCCGAAGCGGCTGATCCAGCCGATCTGGCGCGCCGGCACCCCGGCCACCAGGGCAAAGGCGGGCACGTCGCGGTTGACGACGGCGCCGGCCGCAACGAAGGCGTATTCGCCGACGGTGACGCCGCATACGATGGTGGCGTTGGCGCCGATGGTGGCGCCGCGCCGCACCAGGGTGCGCCGGTATTCGTGCTTGCGCATGACCGCCGCGCGCGGGTTGTAGACATTGGTGAACACCATGCTCGGGCCGCAGAACACTTCGTCTTCGAGCGTGACGGCGTCGTAGATCGACACATTGTTCTGGACCTTGACCCCGTTGCCGAGCACGACGTCGTTGCCGACATAGACGTTCTGGCCCAGCGAGCAGTCTTGGCCGATGCGGGCGCCGGCGCAGACGTGGGCAAAGTGCCAGACCCGGGTGCCGTCGCCGAGGGCGGCGCCGTGGTCGACGATGGCGCTGGAGTGGATGACGATGGCCATGTTCAATACTCCAGCGGCAGGGCGATGCGCTTGCCGTCGCGCGCCGAGCGGTAGGCGGCCACCAGCACCTCGAGCGACTTCAGGCCTTCGCGCCCGTCGGTTTCCGGCTCGGCTTCGCCGCGCAGGGTCTTGATCACGTTGTCGTAATAGAGCGGGTGGCCGAAACCGTACACCGACGTGGTCTGGTAACTGGCTTCCTTGACACGCTCGTCGTCGGGGTCGGGCGTGGCGAACTCCCACTGCTGCACCTCGTTGACGGCGACGCCGCCGATGCGCACGCTGCCGTGCTCGCCCAGGATGGTGATCGAGCCTTCCATGTTGCGCGGGTAGGTCAGCATGGTGACGTTCATTGAGCCGAGCGCGCCGTTGCGCCAGCGCAGGCTGATGACGCCGGTGTCCTCGACTTCGATGTCGCGCGCCAGGGTCGCGGTGTAGGCCTGCAGGCTTTCCACCGGCCCGACGATCCAGTCGATCAGGTCGACGTAGTGGCTGGCCTGGTTCATGAAGGCGCCGCCGTCGAATTCCCAGGTGCCGCGCCACTTGGCGCTGTTGTAGTATTCGTCCGGGCGGGTCCAGAACACGTTCAGGTTGACCATGTAGATGCGTCCGAAGCGCTTTTTCTCGACCGCGCTCTTCAGCAGCTGGAGGGTAGCGTTGCGCCGGTTCTGCTTGACGACGAACAGGCGTACCCCGGCGGCGTCGGCTGCCGCGACCATGGCCTTGCCGTCTTCCCAGCGGGTCGCCATCGGCTTTTCGGTGATGACGTGGCGGCCGGCGCGCGCCACCTGGATCGCTTGCTGCGGGTGCAGCCCGGACGGCGTGCACAGGATAAAAGCGTCGGCCTCGCACTCGGCCAGCATCCGGTCGAGGCTGCGCCAGGCGCGGGCTCCGGTTTCGCCGGCGGCGGCCTCGAGCGCACGCGGGTCGACGTCGCAGACCCCGACCAGTTCGCAGCGGTCATGGTGCTCGCGCAGGGCATTCATGTGGTTCTTCGCAATGCGGCCGCAGCCCACGAGGGCGAAGCGGATCTTGCGGTCAGTGATGGCAGGGGGGTAGGAACGCATTCTTATTCTCCGGACAATACGGGCGCTTGTTGGTCGGTAGCTTGGGGTCAGGCCTTGACGACATTCGGCAGGCGTTCGGTGTAGACGCCGCGGGTGTCGACGATCAGGTTCGCGTATTGGCGGACCAGCTCGTAGTCGAAGGCGCTGTGCGCGGTTGCAATCAGCACCACGTCGTAGGAGGCGATCACGTTCGGGTTCAAGGGCACGCTGGACAGGTCGAAGCGGTGCTCGCGCATGCGCGGGAACACCGGCACGTGCGGATCCGAGTAGTCGACGGTGGCTCCCTTGCGGCGCAGGATCTCCATCAGGGCGACCGAGGGCGATTCGCGCATGTCCTCGACATCTTTCTTGTAGGCGATCCCGAGCACGAGCACGCGGCTGCCCATGATCGAGCGGCCGCGCTCGTTCAGGGCATCGGCCACCTTGCCGATCACCCAGTGCGGCATGTCGCTGTTGATCTCGCCGGCCAGCTCGATGAAGCGGGTGTGCACGCCGTATTCGCGCGCCTTCCAGGTGAGGTAGAAGGGGTCGATCGGGATGCAGTGGCCGCCCAGGCCGGGGCCCGGGTAATAGGGGGTGAAGCCGAAGGGCTTGGTCGCGGCGGCGCGGATCACCTCGTGGATGTCGATGCCCATGCGGTCGGCAATGATCTTCATTTCGTTGACCAGGCCGATGTTGACGGCGCGGTGGATGTTCTCGAGCAGCTTGGTCAGCTCGGCCGCGCGGGTCGAGCTGACCGGCACCACGTGGTCCACGGCGGCGCGGTACAGGGCCACGCCGGCCTCGAGGCAGGCGGCCGTGGAGCCGCCGCAGACCTTGGGAATGGTGCGGGTCTGGAAGTGCGGGTTGCCCGGGTCTTCGCGCTCGGGCGAGAACACCAGGAACAGGTCGCGTCCCACCGTGAAGCCGCGCGATTCGAGCCGCGGGCGCAGTTCTTCCTCGGTGGTGCCGGGGTAGGTGGTGCTTTCCAGCGACATCACCTGGCCTTCGCGCACATAGGGCAGCAGGGCGCTGACGGTGCCGAGCACGTAGGACAGGTCGGGTTCGCGGAAGGCGTTCAGCGGGGTCGGCACGCAGATGATCAGGGCGTCGGCCTCGCCGGCACGGGTGAAGTCGGCGGTGGCTTCGAAGCCCAGTTCGCGCGCCGAGCCGATCGCCCTGGCGTCGATGTGCTTGATGTAGCTCTCCCCGCGGTTCAGGCGCTCGACCTTCTCGGTATCGATGTCGATGCCGAGCACCTTGAAGCCTTGCGCCGCGTAGCAGAGGGTCAGCGGCAGGCCGACGTAGCCGAGGCCGACAATGCCGATGACGGCGGTGCGGTCCAGCAGCTTGGCCAGCAGCTGCTCCAGGTGAGGGGAGGTGTTCTCGTCGCGCATGTGTTTCCTCGTCGGTGAGTAGCGGTGGGTGAAGGTTCAGATCCGGAATGGCACGAATCGCTTGATCAGGCTCGGGGCCTGGGTGTCGGCCACCAGGGGCGGCGGCGCCACCGGCGAGGTGGGCACGTACTCGGCGACGATGGCCTTGACCATCGATTCGATCGTGCCGCGCTCGTGGGTCTCGCAGGCCATCATCAGGCAGGTGATGCAGGTTTCCAGCACGCTGGGGCGCAGCGCGCTTTCCTTCATCCGCATGATGCGCGGGTGCTCGCTCGGGAAGACGGTGCCGTCGGTCAGCAGTTCCTCGTGCAGCTTCTCGCCGGGGAACAGGCCGACGAACTGGATCTCGATGTCGCCGCGCGGGTTCTGCGAGGTGCGCTCGGTGAGGCCCGACATGGCGATCATGGTGCGGGCCAGGTCGACGATCTTGACCGGCTCGCCCATGTCGAGCACGAAGACGTCGCCGCCCTTGGCCATGGCGCCGGCCTGGATCACCAGCTGGGCCGCCTCGGCGATCAGCATGAAGTAGCGCGACACTTCCGGATGGGTGATGGTCATCGGGCCGCCGCGTGCGATCTGGCGCTGGAACAGCGGGATCACCGAACCGGACGACCCGAGCACGTTGCCGAAGCGGACCATGCAGAAGGTCGTGTGGGCGCCGTGGCGCACGGCGGCCGCCTGGAAGATCAGTTCGGCGATGCGCTTGCTGGCGCCCATGATGTTGGTGGGACGCACCGCCTTGTCGCTCGAGATCAGCACGCAGGTCTCGATCTGGTGGCGGGCGGCTGCGCTGGCCACCACCTGGGCGCCGATCACGTTGTTGCGCAGTCCTTCGACGATGTTGGCTTCGACCAGCGGCACGTGCTTGTAAGCGGCGGCGTGGTAGATCGTGTTCACCTTGCCGTCGCGCAGGACGCGCTCGAGCAGTTCGTCGTTGCAGACCGAGCCCAGGTGGGCATGGATGGCCAGGCCCGGGAAGCGCGCGGTCAGCTCCTGGCGCACCGTGTACAGGGCGTATTCGGAGTGATCGAGCAGGTGCAGTTCGGTGGGCGTGAGCGTGACGATCTGGCGGCACAATTCGCTGCCGATCGAGCCGCCCGCGCCGGTGACCAGCACGCTCTTGCCGCGCACGCAGCGGGCGAACAGGTCGAGCCGCGGGGGCACCGGAGGGCGTCCCAGCAGGTCCTCGAACTTGAGTTCGCGGATCGAATCGCGTGCCGGCGGCCGGTCGTCGGCCAGGTCGACCAGGCGGCTCAGGATCTTGACCGGCACCCCGGCCTGGCCCAGGCGCTGCATGATGTCGCGCAGCCGCTCGGGCGACACCGAGGGCAGGGCGATCACGATGGTGCTGATGCCCTGGCTTGCTACCAGTTCGGCCAGGCGCGTGGTGTTGAATACGCGCAGGCCGGCGATGGTGCGTTCGTTCAGGGCGCGCTTGTCGTCGAAGAAGCAGACCGGGCGGTATTCGTCGCTATGGCGCATTGCCTGTACCAGGCGTGCACCGGCGTCGCCGGCGCCATACACGGCGACTGCATCCGAATTGCCGGCGGGCCGCCCGCCATAGGCACGGAGCAGGTTGCGCAGGCCGATCCGGGAAATCACGACATACGAGAAAACCACGAACCAGTAAATGGCGAGCGCACTGCGCGGAAAGCGTGGCTCGTTCATGATGATTAATACGACATACACGCATAAAATAGCGAATGCGAGTGCCGCACCGGTAAAACTGAGTAAACGCTGGTCGATAAAACGGATGACGGCCCGGTATAAATCGGATACCGAAAACGCGGCGATCGTGACCACGGCGACAAGCGCATAGGACGCCGGGCCGAAATTCTGCGCGAGCTGTAGATCGCCGCCGCGCAATATCATCGCGATCAGGAAACAGACCGGCAGTGCCAGCAGGTCGCACCCTACCATCAGGGCGATTTTGCTGGTGCGGCTCATCGACACCATCCTTATCAAAAGCTGGCTGAAAAGATCGGATCTGAAATTGGGCATGGCAATCCGCTGCGGGTTAGGAATTAATCGAAGCCTAAATACAATCGGGCGCGGTAATGCATAGAACGAGATAATCCGGTCGTTATCCAGAGGGCAGGGAATGAAACAATAAAGAAGTTTTGTAAATTTATTATCGGCCGGCTACTACTAACGGAGTTTGACCTGACTCAACGGCGGCAAGTGAATTAATTAGAAAGGTACGAAAAATAAATATAGGAAATGAAAATAAGAAATAAATCGCCTATTTCATTTCCATTGATTATTTAATTGATGAGCGGAACTGATGAGCAGGTCGCGTGCAAGGTTCTCTGCGCACGACCGAGCTTGAGGAAGGGAGCGGAAACAAAAACGCGCCGGCATGGCGGCGCGTTGCGAGGGGCAGAGCCGGAAGGCAGCGGCTCAGGCGCCAGGAATGCCCGGACGGGGCTGCGGCGCCATCGGCGGCACCGTGATGTGCTCGTTCAGGCGCAGGAACTTGAAGCCGGCCAGCACCTGTCCAGGCTTGCCCTCGCGCGCATTGCGCGCCTCGCGCTCCTGAGCGCGTGCGATGAAGGAGTCGAAGCTTTCTTCGCGTACCTGCGGCGCCTGCGAGTGCAGGAGGCGCCGTTCGCCGTCCGGCCCCAGTACCACCAGGCCGACATGCGAAGCCCAGTATTCGCCGTTGCGGGTCGAGATCACGTTCACGAAGTCGCCTTCCTGCAGCCGGGCGGCGATGGCCGCCACGCCTTCCTTGGCCACGTAGGCCTGACGGCTGCTCTCGACCGGAATGTCGCGGATGGTAGCGTGGCGGGTGCGCAGGAAGCGCGCGCGGTCCACCGTCATCGCATACGAGGGCCCGCCTGGTCCGGCCAGTTCCGCGCTGACGTCGGTCACCAGCCAGCGGTTGGCCACGTTCCAGTCCATCTCGGTGTAATGGTTGCGGCTGGCCACGCCGATCACGCCGTCGCGGTAGCGGATCCGCTGCAGCATCCAGAAGAACTCCTCCCACGACTGCGACAGCGCCATTGCATAGGTGTGTTCCGCGAACACGACACAGTCGCTTTCCTTCAGGCTGAACAGCGGCAGGTTGTCGTGTATTTCATACGGAAATTCGCCCAGCAGGTGCAGCGAGTAGGGCTGCCCGAGATTTTTGCGGCCGATCGCCGCGATGCGCTTGCGCAGGTCCGGTTCGGCGCCGTGGATGTAGGCGATGTAGCGGCCGGCTTCCTGGGGCGTCATCTGGTAGAGGGGCTTCTGCAGCACCGTGGCGAGCGGAATCTCCGCAGGCGGCGTGGTGGTGGAGGGCGCGGTCGGGGGCGCACTGGCGCAGCCGGCGAGGGCGGCGCCGGCAAGCAGCAGGCTACTGAGGCGATGGGCGAGGGGCATTTGCAAAAAAGAGACAAACGAGGTGATGAAGATGCTGCCACGCTACTACCGCTCGTGCCTGAAAGGGAATGAAATTTTGTTCTTTCACTATAACTTCGACGATGGTCGAATATGTACATTCCTGAAAGTTATATACAGGTGAAAACAAGTGATTATTCAGCAAGCATTTCATCATCAATACTCCGACCATGGCTGAGAAACGCCTACCAATTGCATACCAATAGCTATAAACTCAGGAGAGACGTCATGTTCAAGCAGAAGCCGCTCGCAGCGGCCGTATCGTTGGCTGTGTGGAGCCTGGCCGCCGCCCCGGCCCTCGCGCAGGATGCACCGGCAGGCCAGATCCAGACCGTCGAGGTGACCGGTATCCGCGCCTCGATGGCGAAGTCGCTGGCCGTTAAGCGCGATGCGGGCGCCAACGTCGAGGTGATCACCGCTGAAGACGTCGGCAAGATGCCTGACAAAAACCTGGCCGACTCGCTGCAGCGCCTTGCAGGCGTGGCCGTGCGTACCGACTACGACGAGGCCGAGAAGGTCGCCATGCGCGGCTCCAACCCCGACCACACCCTGATCCTGTTCAACGGCCACACGGTCTCGGGCGGCGACTGGTATGTCGCCGACCAGCTCTCCAGCAGCCGCTCGACCAGCCTGTCGCTGATGCCGTCATCGGTGCTGAACCAGGCGATCGTCTACAAGACCTCGCAGGCCAACATCGTCGACGGCGGCATGGCCGGCACCATCAACGTGTCCACCCGCAAGCCGCTGGCGCAAAAAGAGCGCCTGACCGGCGTGGTCAACCTCGGCGCCGTGTACTCGGAACTGCCGGGCAAGGCCGCGCACGACACCAATGCCTCCATGAACTGGAAGAACGAGGCGAACACCTTCGGCTTCATCCTGCAGGGTTTCGCCGAGAAACGCCACGTGCGCCGCGATTCGGCATCGCGCTTCGCCTACTCGGGCGGCAGCGGCTGGGACGTGATCAATACTTCCACCATGCTGGGCATCACCGACGCCTCGCTGGCCGGCACCGGCTTCAAGGCGGCGGACCTGAACGGCGTGCGCATTCCGGGTTCGATGAGCACCGAATTCGTCGAGAGCGTGCGTGACCGCAAGGGCGGCATGTTCTCGGCCCAGTTCAAGCCGAACGCCGACCTCGACATGACCATGACCGGCTTCCATTCGGAGATGAAGGCCGATAACTTCGGCCGTCTGAATGCCGGCGCCATGTTCAGCATGTTGCGCGGCCTGGGCGGCATCCAGGGCGGCGCCGCGCCGACCAGCTCCAACGGCCAGCGCGTCTACGCGCAGATCAAGAACCCGGTCATCGTCAACGAGCGCACCATCTACGGCCATGATCTGAAAGTGTTGAAGTCGGCCGACATCGTCTACCCGGCGGGCACCACCCCGCAATACATCGGCGAAACCGAGGGCGCCTACCGTGAGGGCGCCAAGGCCACCAGCGCCTTCCTCGACCTCGACGTCAAGTATCGCGTCAGCCCGGACCTGACCGTCAAGGGCCTGCTGTCCACCACCAAGGGCGTCGGCCAGACCGGACTCGACCAGGGCCTGACCTACACCCGCTATGGCACCGGCGTGCGCTATGCGCTGGGCGACCTGCGTGACGCGCCGTTCGTCCAGTACCTCGGCACCGGTCCGAATGTCCCGGGCCGCAATGCCGACGGCAGCGGTTTCATGCTGAGCGGCCGCGCCGCGTCGGGCGTGAAGACCACCGACAAGGAAACCAGCCTCAACCTCGACGCCGAATACAAGCTCGACCGCGGAATGGTGAAGTCGCTCGACTTCGGCGCGCGCCATGCCGACCACCGCCGCGAGAGCGCACGCCGCTTCCCGCAGCTGCGCACCGGCGCCCTGTCGGCGAACGAGCCGCTCGCCGGGTCGAACTTCATTCCGTATCCGTCCGATTTCGGCGCCGACCTTGACGGCCCGGCCGGCTGGGACAACACCAGCTGGACCCTGACCCCGGAAGCGCTGAAGGCCTACTTCGCCGCCAACTACAAGCCGACCAACGCCGACTGGGAGCGCCGCGTCTCGACCGAGCTGGACATGCGCGAGCGCCAGAGCGCGGCCTACCTGATGGCCAACCTGGAAGGCAACCGCTGGTCGGGCGACCTCGGCCTGCGCTATGTACGCACCAAGATCAACGCCAATGTGCCTTCGCCACTCCCGGCCGGTCTGTGCCCGCGCACGGAACCCGGCAAGCCGGTGACGACCTGCGCCGCGGTGCCGGACGCGATCACGACCGCCAGCGACGGCGTGCAGTATTACGACAACGTGCCCTTCGTGATCAATTCGGGTGTGATGTACCGCAAGCTGGCCAAGGAAAGCACGTTCAACAACCTGCTGCCCAGCATGAACATTCGCTACGAGCTGACCAAGGACCAGATCCTGCGCTTCGGCGCCAGCAAGACCATCGCGCGCCAGAACTACAACCTGCTCGGCGCCGGCTATGGCTCGCCGGCCTGTACCGACGGCGTCTGCCAGGTCACCGGCCCGAACCCGAACCTGGAGCCGCTGTTCTCCAAGAACATCGACCTGTCCTATTCCTGGTACTTCGCAAAGCGTTCGATGTTCGGCTTCAACCTGTTCGCCTCGAACATCACCGGCTATCCGAAGACCGGCGTCGCCGGCCAGGATACGGTGGAGCTGCTCGATCCGCGTGATTCGCAGATCAAGACCTTCGCGGTCAATTCGGCCTCGCAGCAGGGCGCCCGCATCCGCGGCATCGAAGTGATCTACGAACAGCCGTTCGGCGAAACCGGCTTCGGCTTCACCTCGAACGCCAGCAAGTCGCGCACCCGCGTCGACGATGGCCGTCCGATGGTGGGCGCGTCGGAATACGCGGCCAACCTGGGCGTGTACTTCGAGGACGACAAGCTGTCGGCGCGCCTGGTCGCCAACTACCGCAGCGAGTACATCAACACGTCGACCGCGCCGGCCCCGAACGCCAACAGCCAGGGCCTGTCGACCATCAACGGCATCCTGATGCCGGTCGCGCCGACCATCGCCGCACCGGTGACCACGCTGGCATTCAACGCAAGCTACAACCTGACGCAGAACCTGCAGTTGCAGTTCAACGCAACCAATCTGACCAACGTGAAGCGCGCCTACTATCGCTACAGCGAAGAAGAGCAGCAGAAGCTGGACGTCAGCGGCCGTATCTACTACCTGAACCTGAAGTACCGCTTCTGATTCATCGTCGATCCGTCTTGAAGGGGAGCTCCGGCTCCCCTTTTTTCGTCTGGGGACGGCGTACTTCCAGCCGTGCCCGCGGCCTTGTAGGAGGGGACCTATCGAAAAGTGTGCGGCACTTAACGGTGACTATCGCGACCCATCGGTAAGATGGACCTGTCTGAGTGAGGGACCTGTGCGTTACGCGCACGGTACCGACAGCTCAACAGGTTAGCCGGTCGCCTCGAGGACCGGCACCAATTCGGGCCGGCGCGCAGGCGGCGGCCCCCAACGGAAGTGGAGGTCGCCATGTCCGAGATCAAGCAGCCACCCAAGCACCTGGTACGTGAATACCTCGAACGCCGTGCACGGGACAGTGCGCCGCCGCCGACGCCGGAGGAAATCCGCCGCCAGCTCGGTTGGGGCATGCTGATGCCGTCCGATCTCAAGATGGGGACCAACCGCTCCTAACTCCGCCGTGCATACGGTGTCCACCAAGGAGACGTTCATGACCAAGAAGATCGGCAACAAACACGAGGCACAACACCGCGGCAAGGCAGAGCGCCTCGAGATCCGCCGCACCAACATCGCGCGCGAAGCGGTCAAGCTGGCAGAAGCCCGCGCCAAGTACCGCAACCAGGTCAAGGGCCGTCCGCAGATGGACCTGTCGGCTTCGGCCTGACCTGTCGACCGAAAGCTTGTCCGAAGGCCCGCCTCCATGGCGGGCTTTTTTACGTCCGTCGCCAGGCGCATCCTTCGTTCGCCGAATTCTTCGCCATTCACCGCCCGCCCACCGCCGTTCACCGAAAGCCGCTTTCGCCGGCACTCGCCCTTCCGGTAAGCTGTGTTCATGCCATCCACACACGAGGAGTGACGCAACATGCATACCGAAGAAGCTTACCGCTGGCGCAAACAGGCCGTCTGGGGCCTGCTCCTGATCGTCGTCGGCACGGTCGTCCTGCTCGACCGCCTGTACTACATCGACGCCGGCGCCTATTGGCACTACTGGCCGCTGCTGCTGGTCGTCATCGGCATCAACCAGACCATCGGCTACCCGAGCCCGCGCGAATTCGGCAACGGCCTGTGGACCATCTTCATCGGCCTGTGGCTGTTCGCCTGCTTCGAACACATCTTCGGCCTGAGCTTCCGTAACAGCTGGCCCCTGTTCATCCTGGCCTGGGGCGTCAAACTGGTGTTCCAGCCCCTGGTGGCGCGCCGCTTTGCCCAGCAGAGCGCCCTCAATCAACCGGAGAGCAAGCAATGAAAGACCAATTCCAACCGAAGGGCGTCACCAGCCAGGTCGTGCTCGGCTTGCTCGTGATCCTGATGGGCCTGCTGTTCCTGCTCGATAACCTCGACTTCATCGAGATCCGCCGCATCGTGAGCTTCTGGCCGATGGTGTTCATCATCGCCGGCACGGTCAAGCTGTGCGACACCCAGACCCGACACGGCCAGTTGATGGGCGGTGGCCTGATCGGGCTCGGGGTCCTGATGATCCTGGACCGGACAGGCGTCATCGACTTCGACGTCCGCACCTTCTGGCCGCTGTTCCTGATCGGCGCCGGCGGCTTCGTCCTGTACAAGGCGCTGGACTCACGCCGCGCTGCGGCGACCGGATCGCCTTTCAAGGATGATGGCGGTCCCGGAAACGACGTGGTCAACGTGGCCGCCATCCTGGGCGGTTTCGAGCGCCGGGTCACCACCCAGAACTTCCGCGGCGGCGAAATCACCGCGGTGATGGGCGGCTGCTCGCTCGACATGCGCACGGCCTCGATCCAGGACGAAGCGGTGATCAACGTGTTCGCGTTCTGGGGCGGCGTGACCATCAAGTGTCCGCCCGACTGGACGGTGGTCCTGCAGGGCACCCCGATCATGGGGGGCTTCGAGGAAAAGACGGCGAATCCGCCGCACAACCAGAAGCGCCTGGTCATCCGCGGCTACGCGATCATGGGCGGCGTCGAGGTGCGCAACTGATGGCGCAATCCTTGGCAACCCGGCGATGAACGGCGCGTTCCGGGCGCGGCGAAGCGTCGCCCTCTACCTGCTGGCCTGGCTGATGCTGGGCGTGCTGCTGGCGGGACTGATCGTGGCCACCACCGGCGCCGGGGCCGGCGCCAGTTTGCTGTTCGCGCTGCCCCTGACGCTGTGCTACGCCATCGCCTGCGGCTTTTCCGCTTACTACCTGTGCCGCGCCTATCCGCTGGCCCAGCGCTCGCTGGGTGCGGTGCTGTCGGTGTTCCTGTTCAGCGGTTTCAGTGCGGCGCTCCTGTGGTGCGTGGCCGCCAGCGCCTGGGCCGCCCTGTGCCGGCTGGCGCTGGCCGGTTCGGGCGCCGACGCGGTGGCGTTCAGCCGGCCCTTCGTGGCGCTGATGCTGGGGATCGGCGTGCTGCTGTACTGGATGACCGCGGTGGCCCATTACCTGGCGATCGAGTTCGAACGGGCGCGCCGCGCCGAGACGCGCGAACTGGAGTCGCGCCTGCTGGCCCAGGATGCCGAGCTGCGCATGCTGCGCACCCAGATCGACCCGCACTTCCTGTTCAACAGCCTGAACTCGGTGAGCGCGCTCACGATGATCGACGCGGACCGCGCGCGCGACATGTGTCTGCTGCTGGCCGGCTTCTTTCGCCAGACGCTCGGCCTGGAGGCGCATCGCAAGGTTTGCCTGACGGATGAAGTGGCGCTGGTGGAGCGCTTCCTGGCGATCGAACAGGTGCGCTTCGGTCCGCGCCTCGCTTTCGAATCGATCATCGGCGATGGCGCCGGGGCCTGCCTGCTGCCGCCGATGATCCTGCAGCCGCTGGTGGAGAATGCGGTCAAGCACGGGATCGGCGGGCTGCTGGAAGGCGGTATGATCCGTGTTGCCGCCGAACGCGCGGGATCGCTGCTGCGCATCCGGGTCGAGAACGACGTCGATCCGGCGGACGCCGGGGCGCGGGCCGAGGTGCGGGCCGAAAGCGGCATCGGGCTGGTGAACGTGCGCCAGCGGCTGGCGGCGGCGTATGGCAGGGAAGGCAGCGTCTACTTTACGCGCGAAGACAATCTGTTCCGGGTGGATCTCGTGCTGCCCGCGGAGAATGAGGAGAAATGATCGATGCGGGTCTTGATCGTCGACGACGAACACCTGGCGCGCGCGCTGCTGCGCGAATACCTGGCCGGCCATCCGGACATCGAGGTCGTGGGCGAATGCGCGAACGGCTTCGAGGCCGTGAAGGCGATCGGCGAACTCGAACCGGAGCTGGTCTTCCTGGACATCCAGATGCCCAAGCTCGACGGCTTCGAGGTGGTCGAGCTGGCGGGCCCCAAGCCGCACTACATTTTCGCCACCGCCTACGACGGATTCGCGCTGAAGGCCTTCGAGGTGCACGCGATCGATTACCTGCTCAAGCCCTTCAGCCGCGAACGGCTGGCGCAGGCACTGGCGCATGCGCGCAGCCGGCGGCCGCAGCCGGGGCAGATGGAAGCGGTAGTGGCCGACGCGGCGCACAGGCGCGGCATGCTGGAGCGCGTGCTGATCAAGGATGGCGCACGCGTGCATGTGGTCCCCAGCGGCGCTATCGACTACATCGAGGCGCAGGACGACTACGTGCAGGTGACGGCGGAAGGCAAGGCGTACCTCAAGAACCAGCGTCTGTCCGAGCTCGAAGCCCAGCTCGATCCGCAGATGTTCATCCGCATCCACCGCTCCTACATCGTAAACGTGGGCGCAATCGCGCGCATCGAACCGGCCAGCAAGGACAACTACTGCGCGGTGCTGAAAGACGGCGCCAGGCTGCCGATCAGCCGCAGCGGCTACCAGAAAGTGCGTGAACTGATGCGCTAGTCCACGTCCCACCAGCCGGGCAGCAGGGCGCGCACCTCGGGCCGCGCGAAGCGGTCGTCGATCAGCCAGACTACGCCGCGGTCGGTTTCGGTGCGGATCACGCGGCCGGCGGCCTGCACCACCTTCTGCATGCCGGGATACAGGTAGGTGTAGTCGTAGCCGGAACCGAACATCGCCCCCATCCGCGCGCGCAGCTGTTCGTTCACCGGGTTCACCTGCGGCAGGCCGAGGGTGGCCACGAAGGCGCCGATCAGGCGCTCGCCCGTCAGGTCGATGCCTTCGCCGAACGAGCCGCCCAGCACGGCGAAACCGACCCCGCGTCCGCCAGGTGCGAAGCGCTCCAGGAAGGCGGCGCGCTCCGCCTCGCTCATGCGCCGTTCCTGGCGCCAGGCCGGGACTTCCGGATGGCGCGCCGCGAGCGCGTCCAGGACCTGTTCCAGGTAATCGAAGCTGCTGAAAAAAGCCAGGTAATTGCCGGGACGCGTCGCATACTGGCGCGCGATCAGTTCCGCGATCGGCCCTAACGAGGCCGCGCGCTGCTGGTAGCGGGTCGAGATGCCGGCGGCGATATGGACCTCGAGCTGGGCGGCGCTGAAGGGCGAGGCGACGTCGGCCCAGGCGGTGCTTGCGGGCATGCCGAGCAGGTCGCTGAAATAATGCCAGGGACTGAGCGTGGCCGAGAACAGGGTCGCCGAGGCGGCGTGCGCGAAGCGCGGCGCCAGGAAGGGCGCGGGCACCACGTTGCGGATGCTGAGGACCGAATCCCGCAGGCCGGCACGCGACAGGTCGCACAGCGAATGCTCGCCGAAGGATTCGGCCAGGCGGATGAAGCCCAGCGCGTCGAAATGGAAGCGCTGCAAGTCCGGGTCGAGCGGGCCGCTTGAATCCACCAGGTAGTCGTTGACGGTGCTGGTGGCGTTCTGCAGCGCGTCCAGCATTTTTTGCGGCGGTTCGGGCAGCACCTGGTAAGGCGCCGGCGCTTCCTTGTCGACGCCGGTCCAGGCGCGGCCGACCCGATCCAGCGCCTTCCTGACGATCTCGGGCGCATTGGCGCGCGCCACCCGCAGGTTGCCGCGATCCAGCTCCGCGCTGTACATCGCGCGGGCACGCGAGACCAGGTTATGGGCTTCGTCGACCAGCACGCTGGCTTTCCAGCCGCGCTCGAGCGCAAGCGCGTACAGCATGGCGCTGCCGTCGAAATAATAGTTGTAGTCGCCCACCACCATGTCGGCCCAGCGCGCCATTTCGCTGCCCAGATAGTAGGGACAGACATCGTGTGCCAGCCCGACCTCGCGCAGGGCCTCGCGGTCGAGCAGCGTCGATGCCGACCTGGCGGCTGCCGCCGCGCGCGCGGCAGGCAAGCGGTCGTAGAAACCTTTCGCGAGTGGGCAGGCGTCGCCCTGGCACGCCTTGTCGGGATACTCGCAGGCCTTGTCGCGCGCCGTGAGTTCGAGTACCCGCAGGGGAATGCCGGTCCCGGCGCCCAGGCTGGTGGCGGCGTCCAGCGCCAGCCGCCGGCCTGGCGTCTTCGCGGCCAGGAAGAATATCTTGTCGAGGCTTTGCGAGGGCATCGCTTTCAGTACCGGGAACAGGCTCCCCACCGTCTTGCCGATGCCGGTCGGCGCCTGCGCCAGCAGGCAGCGCCCGCTGGTGTTGGCGCGGTAGATGTTTTCCGCCAGCTCGCGCTGGCCCGGCCGGAATGCCGCATGGGGGAAGCGCAGCGCGTCCAGCGCCGCATTGCGCGCGGCGCGGTGAGCGGCTTCCTGGGCGGCCCAGGCCGAAAAACGTTCGCACAGCCCGGCGAAGATCGCCGACAGGTCCGGCGCACTGCGCGTTTCGCGCAGCACGGTTTCCTGGCCGCTGCCGATGTCGTAGTAGACCAGCGCCAGGTGGACTTGTTCCAGCCCGAGCTGGCGGCACAGCAGGTGGCCGTACACCCGCACCTGGGCCCAGTGCAGGTGCCGGTGGTTGTCGGGAATCGACGAGAACTTGCCGCGGTAGGTCTTGATCTCTTCGATCAGGTTCTGGTCCGGGTCGTAGCCATCGGCGCGGCCGCGCACCACCAGGTCCCCCCAGCCGCCGTCGAGCGACACTTCGGTGCGGTAACTGGCCCCGCGCCGGCCCTGCACGACCGCATGCCCGGCGATGCCTTCCTGGGCGGTAGGCGAGGGTGTGAAGCGCAGGTCGAGGTCGCCCTGCTTGGCGGTGAACTCGCACAGGGACCGCACCGCAACGGTGTAGGTGGCGCCAGCCGTCAAGCGGCCTGCTCCCACTGCAGGTAGCACACCGACACCGGCATGCCGTGCGCGGCGCAGTAGTCGATCCAGCGCAGCTGGTTGTCCTGCAGGCGGTCGCCCGGGCCCTTGACTTCGATCATGGTGTAGCGGCCCTCCAGTGGCCAGAACTGGATGAGGTCGGGAAAGCCGGTGTGGTTGGCCTTGACGTCCACCAGGATGCGCTCGCACCACTTGCGCAGGTGCGCGGGCGGAATGCAGGCCAGCGCCAGTTCGAGCAGCTCTTCGCTCAGCGTCCCCCAGTAGACGAAGGGCGACGAGATGCCGGCCTTCTCCAGGAAATTGCGGCGGATGGTGTCGCGGTAGCTGCCGTCCTCGAGTTCGGCCAGGCAGGCCGCGAACTCGGCCGAGCGGCGCTGGTGGAAGTCCGGACTGTGCAGGTCGGCCGGACCGCGGTGGAAGGGGTGGAAGAAGGCGCCCGGAATCGGCGCGAACACCGCGCGCCAGCACAGCAGGCCGAACAGCGAGTTGGCCAGTGCGTTCTCGACGTAGAACACCGGCCCGTCCGCACTTGCCAGGTGGTCGCGCACCACGCCTTCGACCCACCAGTCCTCACCGGGCATCGGCAGGCACAGGTCGAGGCGCTGGACGACCGGCTTGCGCGCCGGCAGCCGGGCGTGGCCCAGGCGGCGCGCCAGGCGCGGCCCGATGCGCGCCAGCTGCTGGCGCTCGGCTTCGCTCTCCGGCGCCTCCTGGGCCAGCTGGAACAGGGCGTAGGCATCGTCAAAGCGCTCGTGCTTTTCCAGCACGCGGATGGCGCGTCCGCGTGCGCCGGGGAAGCGGCAGCGCGCGTAGACCGCGTGGGCATTGCCCCAGTCCTTCAGCTTCTCGAAGCCCTGGCCGATCTGGAACAACAGCTTTTCGCGCCGGCCGGCCAGCCAGTCGTTGTCGAACACGTGGGCGGGCAGGTCGCGCAGCACTACGTCGAGGGACTCGCCGGCGTAAAAGCGTTCCTTGCAGCCGTGCAGGAGGATGTAGTGGTCGACGTCGGCGCGTGAACGGAAACCGCGCGAGGCCTGCGAGAGTTCGACCTGTTCGAAGCGGAACATGCCGAGGTCGGCCAGCACGAATTCGGTCCAGTCCTGGTGCAGGTTGCCGAAGAAAATCAGGCGCAGGCGGTCGCACAGCGGCTTGACCAGGATGCGCAGGGCGGCGTCGCCGCAGCCTGCGTGCCAGCTTGAAAAGGGGCGGCTGTCGGCGAAGCCCGCGCGCAGTGCGTCCAGTTGCTCGCCCTTGCGTGCGTTCTTGTGCGGCAGGTGGGCGCCGAATGCCTCGGCGATTTCGGGCTTGGACAACAGGTCGAACAGCTCGTCGAGCGAGAGCAGCGGGTCGGCTTCGACCCAGCCGGCGCCGAGCAGCTGGCTTGATGCCTCGACCGGACAGCCGATTTCGGTATACACCAGCTTACTGGCGCGGAACAAGTTCCCCTTGCGCATGACCATGCGCACGAACAGCGCGCGCGCATTCCGGGACAGCGCGGGGAAGGCGGCGAGGAAGGCAAGCTCGTCCTCGTCGAGCAGGTCGCGATAGCGTTCGCCGATCCAGTCGAGGACGCGCTGGAAGTTATCCAGATAATAAAACTCGTTTTCCAGGACCCTGATCATCTCGTGCCGCCTTACTGTGCTTATGTACAGTATAACGCCACGAGGGATCACTAGCCCAGCAGTAACCCGAGTTTTCGAAGCAATTGGGGGCTTTTCGCCACGTTAATCGCGGGGCGGACGGGCCCGGCAATTGTCATTCGGGCACAAGAGCTCGGTCATCTGCGAGCCTTCGGGTGCGTGGCCGTTGGCATGGACGATGACGGCCGAGATCAGCGCCACGTCGGCATCGACGCCCCCGTCCGCGGCCCTGGAAGGGTTGACGCCGCGCTGGGCCCTGGGCTGTACTGGCCGCACGACGGTTTTCGCGACCGTGACCGGTTTCGGCCGGGTCGCGGTGGCGACCGGACGGGCGGCAGGCTTAGGCGGGGCCGGGCTTGCACTCGGCGTGGCGGCCACCGGGCGGGGCGGCGGCGTGGGCCTGTCGACGGCGCGTGCAGCCGGCGTTGGCCGGTCCTGCGCCGGACTGAGCAAACGCAGGGGCGGCGCCGCCTCGGCCGGCGGCTGGTCCACGATCACGGCCGCGCTGCGCTGCTGGGCGTCAGGTGCTCCGGCGACCGGCGCCATCGCAAGCTGCACGACCATCGCGCTGGCCGCCGTCGCGTGCAATGGCGGTGCGATTGTGGCGTCGGCCAGCACGGTTTCCTGCACCTCGGGCCGCAGGCCGTCGTTGTTGGCCGCCAGCCAGACCAGCGCGCCGGTCAGGGCCAGCGCCGCGGTGGCGCCGGCGCCGTACCAGGCATGCCGTGCGGAAGAGGCGCCCTTGCCATGCTTGCGCGCCGGCTCGCGCTCGAGCATCGCCAGGATGCTGTCCTCGCCCCTGGTGCTGAGACGCCGTGGCGACATCAGGTTCGGACGCATGGACGGGGATTGATTTTCGTCTGGTGGCCGCACGGCAATACTCCTAAGATGGGTTCTTCCAATTCTGATTAGAAACAATCTTGGAGGAAGCGATGCTGATTTTTCTCGCCCTTCTGTACTTTTGTCTCGCAACCGGGGCGATCTGGCTGGCCTTGTTCCCGTCCGGGCGGTCTTTCGTGGCACGCGGGCTATTCGGATTGCGCCAGCGCCTGTCGCAACGCGCGACCGGCTGGCGGATCGCAGGCAGCCAGGTGGCGGGTGCAGTACAGGGGAATATCCCGCGCGATATCTGGAGCAGCATCCTGGGCGTCGTTCGGCGTCACCGGATCGCGTGCGCGATCGGTGTGCCGGCCATCCTGATTCCCTCGCTGCTGGCGCTGGCCCTGAGCAGTCCGGCCATGCTGCCGCTGGTCGAAGGCGAGACTGCAGCCCCCGACGTCCAGGTTGCGGCCCTGCTGCAGGGCGAGCGCCTGGTGCCGCCGGTGGCCCTGCCGCCAATGGCCTTCACGACCGCCGAAGTCGAGCTGGTGCGGCCGATGCTGGTGAACGCCAGCCGCAACTGGGGCCTGCTGCATCCGGACTTCAGCCAGCGCCTGCTGCTGGCTTTCAAGATCATGAAGGAAAGGCATGGCTACGAAATGGCCTTGCTGGAAGGTTACCGCAGCCCGGCACGCCAGGATGCGCTGGCGGGCGCCGGGAGCCACGTCACCAATGCGCGCGCCTTCCAGAGCTGGCACCAGTACGGCCTGGCCGCCGATTGCGCATTCTGGCGCGACGGCAAGCTGGTGATCTCGGAAAAAGACCCATGGGCCATGCGCGGCTATCAGTTATATGGCGAGGTGGCCGAGTCGCTCGGGCTGACCTGGGGCGGGCGCTGGAAGATGATGGATCTTGGCCACACCGAGATGCGGGTGCGCGGCGTGATGCGCCGCTGAGGCGCTCTTTATTCCCCGGCCGGGCAACCCTTGAGCCGTCGCAAATGTTGCCCGGCGGCCCCGTGCGAGCATTTCCTATAGAACATTCCACTAACCCACCATCCGGGTCCCCACATGGCACGAATCTGGCAGTTACTGACCGACAGCCGCGTGCTGGTCGCGATCGGCGTCGCCGCGCTTGCGGCTTGCCTCTTCATCGGCGCCGGCCTGATCGGCATCGATCCCATCTGGGCCCTTATTGCGGGATTGTTCCTGCTTGGCTGCTGGGGCATCTGGTGGGCGATCCGGCGCCACGTCCGCGGACGCGCCGCCCGCCAGCTGCGCGAAGCCATCGTCCCCGGCGACGACGCGAAAGGGGGCGGCGCCTCCGGTGAGATGGCGGTCCTGCGCAAGAGCATGCTGGAGGCGGTCGCCACCGTCAAGACCTCCAAGCTGGGGCTGACGCGGGGCGCCGCGGCACTCTACGAGCTGCCCTGGTACATGATCATCGGGAACCCGGCGGCGGGCAAGAGCAGCGCCATCGCCCGTTCCGGCCTGAGCTTCCCGATCCCCGGCAGCAAGGCGCTGCAGGGCGTGGGCGGGACCCGCAACTGCGACTGGTTCTTCACCACCGACGGCATCCTGCTCGATACCGCCGGCCGCTACTCGGTGCAGGACAAGGTCGAGGAAACTGACAGGGCCGAGTGGTTCAGCTTCCTCGACCTGCTCAAGAAACACCGCGGCAAGGCGCCCATCAACGGTATCCTGATCGCGGTCAGCGTGGCCGAACTGGTGGCCGGCCCGACCAGCGCCTCGCACGAACTGGCCAAGAGCCTGCGCACCCGCGTGCAGGAGCTCACCGAGCGCCTCGGCGTGCATGCGCCGGTCTACGTGGTCTTCACCAAGGCCGACCTGGTGGCCGGCTTCACCGACTTCTTCGCCGACACCGAACGCAGCGAACGCGATCGCATCTGGGGCGCCACGCTGCGCTACAACCGCCGCAGCGCGCCACAGGATGTGCTGGGCTTCTTCGATGAGCACTTCGACGAGCTGTACGACGGCCTCAAGGAGATGAGCCTGGCGAACATGGGCGCCAACCGCAGCACCCACATGCGCCCCGGCGTGTTCACCTTCCCGCTGGAGTTTGCGGCGATCAAGACGCCGCTGCGCGCCTTCCTCTCTACGCTATTCGAAGAGAACACCTACCAGTTCAAGCCCATATTCCGCGGCTTCTACTTTACCAGCGCGCTGCAGGAAGGCAGCGTGCAGGACCTGTCGAGCAAGCGCGTGGCCAGCCGCTTCGACCTGGCGCTGCGCGAGCAGAAGGGCGGCGAGGTCGCCGAGCAGTCCGGCTACTTCCTGCTCGACCTGTTCCGCAAGGTGATCTTCGCCGACAAGGACCTGGTCCGGCGCTACACCAACCCGCTGGCTGCGCGCTGGAAGGTGGCGGCCTTTTTCGGGGCCACCATCCTGCTGGGCGCCGCGCTGGGCGGCTGGAGCTGGTCCTACATGGGCAACCGCCAGCTGGTCGCCAATGCCAAGAGCGACCTCGACAAGGTGGCCAAGCTGCAGGCGGGGCGGATCGACCTGCAGTCGCGCCTGGAAGCGCTCGACATCCTGCAGGACCGCATCGAACAGCTCTCGACATACCGCAAGGAGACCCCGTGGGCGCTGGGCTTCGGCCTGTACCAGGGCGAGGCGCTGGAGCGCAAGCTGCGCGACGAATACTTCGCCGGGGTGCGCGCGGTGATGGTGGAGCCGGTGACGGCTTCGCTGGAAACCATGCTGGCCGAGGTGAATGCGAACGCGGCCCGGCTCACGCCCGCCGCCGCTCCCGATACGGCCACTGCGCACCTGGCGTCGGCACCGGCGGGCCCGGCGGCCGGCGGACAGTACCAGAGCGTCAACGCCACCAGCGTGGCCGACGCCTACAACGCGCTCAAGACCTACCTGATGTTGGGCGACAAGACCCACGCCGAACCGGGCCACCTGAACGACCAGCTGACCCGTTACTGGCGCACTTGGCTGGACGCCAACCGCGGCAATATGCCGCGCGAGCAGATGATCCGCAGCGCCGAGCGCCTGCTGACCTTCCACCTGTCGCAGGTGAACGACCCGGCGTGGCCGCAGATGACGCTCAAACTGAGCCTGCTCGACAGCACCCGCGAACACCTGCGCCGGGTGGTGCGCGGCACGCCGGCACGCGAACGCGTCTACAACGACATCAAGACCCGCGCCGCCACCCGCTATCCGGCGGTGACGGTGGCGCGCATCGTCGGCGAACAGGACCACGGCCTGGTGGCCGGCAGCCATGCGGTGAGCGGCGCCTTCACGCGGCAGGCCTGGCGCGAGTACGTGCTGGGCGCCATCCGCGACGCGTCCAGCAGCGAGGCCCAGAGCGCCGACTGGGTGCTGAAAACCGTGTCGAAGGACGACCTTACGCTGGAGGGCAGCCCGGAGCAGATCCAGAAGGCGCTGATCGACCTGTACAAGGCCGAGTATGCGCGCGAGTGGCTGAAGTTCGTGCAGGGCGTGGCGATCGCCGACCTGAAGGGCTTCGAGGGCAGCGTGCAGGCCATGAACCGTCTCGGCGACCCGCAGTCTTCACCGATGGCCAAGCTGCTGCGCACCGTCTACGACGAGACCGTGTGGGATAACCCGGGCGCTCAAGCTGCCGGCCTGTCCAGGACCGAACGCGGCTTCGCGGACTGGTTCAAGGAAGTCATCCTGCGCCGCGCGCCCTCGGATGCGCGCACCCTGGCCAACACGGTCGACCCGTCCACGCTGCTTGGCGGGGCAGCAAGCTCGGGGGCAGGCCCGATCGGCCGTGAGTTCGCCGGCGTGGCGCGCCTGGTCGGGGTCAAGGAAAAGGACGCCTCCCTGATGACCGGCTACCTCGACGCACTGTCCAAGCTGCGCACTCGCCTGAACGCCCTGAAGAACCAGGGCGACCCCGGCCCCGGCGCCAAGCAGTTCATGCAGCAGACCCTGGAGGGCAACGGCTCCGAGCTGGCCGATGCGCTGCGCTACGTGGACGAGCAGATGCTGACCGGGATGAGCGACAGCCAGAAGGCCGCGCTGCGCCCGCTGCTGGTGCGTCCGCTGACGCAGACCTTCGCCATGATCGTGCTGCCGTCCGAGGCCGAGATCAACAAGACCTGGCAGCTGCAGGTGGTGGAACCGTTCCAGCGCATGCTGGCGACCAAGTACCCGTTCGCCGCCGGCTCCAGCGTGGAAGCGACCCCGGGCGAGATCGGCCAGGTCTTCGGACCCGACGGCCAGGTCGCCAGGTTCGTGAATACGGCGATGGGGCCGCTGGTCGTGAACCGCGGCGGGGTGCTGGCGGCGCGCACCTGGGCCGACATCGGCATCAGCCTGGCGCCGCAGGTGGTGTCCGGCTTCCCCGGGTGGATCGCGCCCTTGTCGGCCAACGGCGTGGCCGCCGGCGGCGGGCCGCAGACGGTTTTCCAGATCCTGCCGCAGGCGGCGCCCGGCACGCTGGAGTACACGCTCGACATCGACGGCCAGCAGCTGCGCTACAAGAACACCGCGCCCGCCTGGACCAATATGGTGCATCCGGGGCCGCAGGGCGTGGCCGGCGTGCGCATTTCCGCCGTCACCTTCGATGGGCGCAGCGTCGAGCTGCTCAACGAGCCGGGGCAGACCGGGCTGAAACGCATGATCGACGCGGCCCAGAAAAAGAGGAAGGACGGCGGCATCTTCGAGCTGCGCTGGAGCGCGGGGAACGTGGCGGTGACGGTCGACCTGAAGATCGTCAGCAGCGCGGCGGCCAACGGCAGCGGCGAGCAGGGCCAGGGCTTCCGCGGCCTGCGCCTGCCGACCACCATCGTCGGCCGCGCCCCCGAAATCCCGCCGGGCCAGCCGGCCCTGGCCAGCGCGAATGGAGGCCAGTGATGCGCGGCCCGGCTTCGGAACGGATCGGCTACTTCGGCAAAGTCCCGGCGCGCGCGGATTTCGTCAAGCTGGCCGACGACCCGGCCGCCATCGCCATGCTGGATCGCTGGCTGGCCCAGGTGATGACGCAATTGGCCGAGGACGCGCGCTGGCGCATCAACTACGACGCCATGCCGCCGGTGAGCTTTGCGCTGGTGGGTCCGGCGCGCCGGCACGCGATCGCCGGCCACCTGCTGGCCAGCCACGACCAGTCGGGGCGGCGTTTTCCCTTCCTGGCGGCGCGCACCCATGCGGTGCAGGATCCCGCGGCTTTTGTCACGCGCTGCCCGCTGGCTTTCGCGCCGCTGTGGGCCTTTCTCGAAGCGCGCTGCCCGCGCGTGCTGTGCGAGGCCGATCCCGCTCCGCACCTGCAAGCGATCGCCGACGCCACGGTCACGCTGGGCGACGCCGAACCGACGCTGTCGCACCTGATGGCCAACGGCACCGTCGGTTCGCTCGGGGCGCTGCTGGAAGAGCGCCAGTTCGCGCGCATGGTGCTGGCCCTCGGCCTGCTGCTGCAGCCGGTGATGCACAGCCAGCCGGCCGAACTGCATAAAAGCCTGGTGCTGCCGCTGCCGAACGATGCCGGGGCGCGCTACCCGGTGGCCGCGTTCTGGCTGCAGCTGGTGGCGCCGTTCCTGCGCCGCTCCAACTTCGACCTGGCGATTTTTATTACGCGCCAGGAGGGGCGGCCGGTGCTGGTGGTGGGTTTCTGCGCCGCGCTGGCCGAGACCCTGCGCGCGCTGGTCGATCCGCTGGTCGGCGCCGAGCAGCAGGTGCGCCTGAGCGATACCGGCTGGATCGACGAACAGCTGTATATCGACCTCGACGTGCGTTCGCTGGCCAGCTACCTGGCCCAGGCCGACCTGCCGCTCGGACTGGCGCGCGACATGTTCATGAAGACCTTCATCGGAGCGGGAACGTGAGAAATCCCATGAAACCATCTGCAGTTCTGCTGCTTGCCCTCCTTGCGGGCGCCGCTTATGCCCAGCACGGCCCGGAAGATGCGCCGGTGGTCGTCAGCGGCACAGTGGCCGACGAAACCACCCGCGCCGCGCTGATCGATCGCCTCCGCATCGTCTACGGAGCCTCGCGCGTGGTCGACCAGCTGTCGGTCGGCACCGTGGCGGCGCCCGCTCACTGGAACGAGTATGTCGCCAAGCTGATCAACCCCAACCTGAAACTGGTCAGGGGCGGCCAGCTCAAGGTCGAAGGCAGCATGGTCAGCCTGCGCGGCGACGTCGCCAACGAGGAGCAGCGGCAAAAAATCGCCGGCGACATCGCTGCCAGCCTGAACCCGACCTACACCGTCAACAACGGGCTGCGGGTGGCGGTGTCGGAGCAGGCCGTGCTGGACGCCGCGCTGGCCAACCGCATCATCGAGTTCGAGTCGGGCAAGGCGACCCTGACCGAGGCTGGGATGGGGGTGCT
The DNA here is from genome assembly GCF_059685695.1 of Telluria sp. PB2R4. Taxonomy (NCBI): domain Bacteria; kingdom Pseudomonadati; phylum Pseudomonadota; class Betaproteobacteria; order Burkholderiales; family Oxalobacteraceae; genus Telluria; species Telluria sp. PB2R4. The sequence goes on from NZ_JCASIC010000005.1 coordinate 153,879, forward strand.
GGACCAGATGAGCGCGGCGATGCAGAAGCTCAAGGGCGTGAAGGTGGAGGTGATCGGCCACACCGACAACGCCGGCTCGCGCGCCGGCAACCTGTCGCTCAGCCAGGCGCGTGCCGAGGCGGTCAAGACCTACATCGTCGGGAAGGGCATCGCGGCGGATGGCATTGCGGTATCGGGCGAAGGGCCGGACCGGCCGGTGGCCGACAACCGCACGCCGGAAGGGAAGGCGCGGAATCGGCGGATCGAGTTCAAGGTGATTCAGTAGGTTGGCATATTGAACTGGGTCCCCGCGCAGGCGGGAACCCAAGTTGACGTTGAAGTCACGGCAAGCTGATCGTCACATGCGCCGCCTTCGGCGGCAGCTTCACCAGGTCGTTATAGGCCGCCATCTGCGTCCCGGTTTCGTTCGACAGCGCGGTGCGAAAGCCCAGGTAGGCCCCCAGCCCTGCCACCATGAACACCGCCCCCAGCACCCACAGCGACAAATCGCTCTGCAGCCGGTTGACCACCTGGTCGGGCCGCTCGGCATGGGGTGCGAAGCCGCGGGTGCGGCCGCGCATGCGGGCGATCTCGTCGCCCAGGCGCGCCACCAGGTAATCCAGCTTGTCGCGCCCGTCCAGCGCATAGCGGCCCTGGAAGCCGAGCAGCAGGCACATATGGAACACCTCGAGCGCCTCGACGTGCACCTGGCCCTTGGCGCGCAGGTCCTCCAGGCGGTGGAAGAAGTGCTCGCCCGCGAGCTGGTCGCCGAACACGCGCAGCTGCAGCGGACGGGTCTCCCAGGCTTCGCGCACCTCGTAGGTCGAGCGCAGGATGATCTCGTCCACCGCCGAGCAGAACGCGTACTTGGCCGCGATGACGTCGTCGGCCGAGATGCCGAGTCCCTTGGCGTTGCGGTCGACGTCGGAGAGAAAGGCGGTCATGTTGTCGGCGAAGGCCACCTTGTCCTGCGGGCCGCAGCCGTTCTTCAGCAGGAACAGGGCGTAGAAGCCTTCGTACATGATGTCCACCAGGCGCTGGGGCGGACGTTCGTGCTTCTGGCCGGGTTGCGGCGCCACGCGCCGTTCGACGAAGGCGCTCATGCCGCCACCGCGATCAGTTCGAGGCGCAGGTCGCGGATCCCGTTGGGGACATAGATCGAGATCGCCTGCGATTTCAGCATCGTTTCATACAGCATGCCACGGTTCTCCAGGGTGAAGTAATAGGTATCGGGCCGCACCGGCACCGCCGCCGGCACCTGGGGCGCGTGCACCAGTTTCACGCCGGGCAGGGCCGAGAGCACGAACTTGTCGACGTCTTCCGGCGCCCCGACCTTGAATTGCAGCGGCACCACGTCCACCAGCTGCAGGGCCGGCATGTCGGCCGCCACCGCCAGGTACAGGCTGGTCTGCAGGTTGATCCGTCCGGAGTCGAGCGCGCCCAGGTAGTAGGAAGGGCGCTCGCGGTTCAGGGCGATCGTGAAGTAGCGCGACGAGATCACGGTGTCGAGCAGGTCGCGGATGATGCCGTCCAGCCGCGCGAACTGCGGCCCGGGATCGGCGTGCACGTAGGCCGGCAGGTCTTCCAGCCGGTAGCTGCGCGAGTAGGTCATCAGGCCGCCGGCCAGCCCCAAGAGCTCGCCGAACAGCCGCTCCGGATGCAGGTCGCGGTGGCCGAGGTAGTGCGACAGCGCGGCGTAGCCGGTGCTGGCCGTGTGCAGCAGCCAGAAGCTTGAGACGTCGCCGCCGCGAATCTCGATCACGTTCTTGCTCGGCTCGCGCATGTGCCCGTACAGGGCGTTGACCTTGGCCAGCAGCTTCTCCATCAGCCGCGCCAGGTTCAGGTGCAGGCCGGGCGCCGCGTCGATCGACAGGCTGGGCGGCACGAAGGAAGGGTCGGTCTCGAAGCCGCCGGTGGGCACGCGCCGCAGGCGCACCAGCGGGAAGCTGTCGTAGGCTTCCAGCGGCTCGGTGTCGGCCACCAGCCGCAGCGCCTTGCGCAAATAGGTGATCGGGGCTTCGGCGGCGCGCGTGTACAGGTCTTGCGTGTCGCGCTCGTGGCTGGCGAAGCGGGCATCAAGCTGGGTGTCGCCCTCCGGCGCGCTATTGTCGCCCCAGGCCTTCAGCGCCGGCAGGGCGGCATGAAACGTGACCGTTTGCAACCCGGCCGGGAGTTCGCCCAGGCGCACCTGCAGGGGCAGCGGATCGCCATCCGGGGCGCGGTACACCTCGCCGTCCGGGAACAGGACCGAGAGTTCCTCGAGCCGCAGCACGTCGTGGCGCAGGGCGTCGCTGTCGACCACCAGCTTGCGCACGCCCCAGGCATAGGGGTGCAGCGCGCAGGCCGTCTGGTTCAGGCGCGCTTCGTGGTAGCGGTCCTGCTGCTGGAAATGCTGGGGCCGGAGGAACAATCCCTCTCCCCACAGTAGCTTCGCTGGCATGCTCATCGGCGCCTCCGGCTCCAGAAATTCCTAGCTTGGCGGAAACAACGCCGGATTCATTGACAGCGCACAGAAGATAGCGTCGCCGACTGACTGCTGCCGCCGACGGTGAGGGCGCAGGCATGCAGGCCGATACTCAAGCCATCGCGCTCGGCGTCGGCCGCCGCCGCCGTTGTGCGCCAGCGCTGTTGCGCCGGGCGCTGGAACAGGGCGACCACGGCGAGGTGGCTGGTTTCGCGGCTGAGCTTTTCCGTGATCTCGTAGCGCTGGCCCGGCACCAGCATGATCTCGCGCACCTCGACGAGGTCCGCACCCAGGTTCTCGCGCTCCGCCTGCGGGTTCAGGAAGGCGGAATAGGGCGCCCGCTCGAACGCGTCCTTCTGGCGCAGCTTGTACAGGCGTACCGCGAGCGCGAGCGGCTGGCCGCGCTTGTCGACATTCAGCTTGGGCGAGGCATGCAGTCGCAGCGCCACATTGCGCGACGGCTTCTGCGCCTCCGGCAGCTCGGGCGGCTTGCGCAGTCCGGTGGCCTCGAAGGCCGCATTCGCGAGACCGTTGCTGCCACAGCCGGCCGATACCCAGGCTGCGCCGAGGACTGCCAGCGCCAAAATTTTTCTCATCGCCATTTCCTTTGCTCATCGATTGCAGGTTCAAGCACGGATTGAAACCCAGTGGCGTGCTGCTGCCGTGATCGCGCGCAAGCGCAAGCAGCGAACGTGTGAAAGAAAGCGAACTCGGCTTTGATTGACAGTTCGCAACTTCGCAAAAACCGGCGTGCGAATAATGGTGGCTGGCTTAACTGTCGTGGAGAAAACCAGCATGATCTACCAACGCTTGATGCCCTTGATCCTGGGAGCCGCCGCCCTGGCCGGGTGCGAGACCATCCCGAAAGCCGACTCCAGCAAGTCGATGGCAGCGCTAGGGGAACAGGCCTTTACCGAGGCCGACGCCGCAATCGCGGCGAAGCAGGAGGAGAAGGCCTACAACTTGATGAAAGCCGCCAGCCGGTCCCATCCGGTCGACAAGCGGCCCTGGGTGAAGATGGCGCAGATCCGCTTCAATGCCGGCGTGTATGGCGAAGCGATCACCAATGCGCAGGAGGCGCTCGAACGCGACTCGGACGACACGGTGGCCCACAGCATCATTGCCGTCAGCGGGCTGCGCGTGGCCAGCAAATCCTTGTCCGACCTGACACGCAAGAACAACTTGGCCGGCAACGTGAAGAGCGAGGCACAGGACCTGGCCAAGCTGCTGCGCACCAGCCTGGGCGAGCCTGTCCTGGTCCCTCCCGCAAAAGGCGAGACGGGCAGGTCCGCAGCACCGTCCAGGTCGCGGACGTCCACCGCATCCGCCCAGTCGGCGCCGGCGACCAGGCCCGCCAGCAACGACAAGGATCCCTTCGCCGGCCTCAAATAAACCGCGCGGCCGGCGCCGCCGGCTGTTCCATCCCCCCGCAACCCTGGAGTCGACATGGCCAAGAGTGAAAGCGTGCAGAAGCGCTTGCAGAAGGTGCGCGCGCCGCGCGTACAGATGACTTACGACGTCGAGATCGGCGACGCCATCGAAAACAAGGAGCTGCCCTTCGTCGTCGGCGTCGTGGGCGACTTCGGCACGGACCCCGCGGCCGAGAAGAAGCGCCTGAAGGACAAGAAATTCGTCAATGTCGACGCCGGCAATTTCGACGAGGTGCTGGGGGCGGTGGCCCCGGTGGCCAGCTTCAAGGTCGACAACCACCTGTCGCCGGAGGGCGGCCAGTTCGCGGTGCAGCTGCAGTTCAAGGAAATGGATGACTTCCGGCCCGAGTCGGTGGTGCGCCAGGTGGCGCCGCTCAATGGCCTGCTGGAGGCGCGCACCAAGCTGGCCGACCTGCGCAACAAGCTGGCCGGCAACGACAAGCTCGAAGACATCCTCAGCGAAGTGCTGGGCAATACCGAGAAGCTGGCGGGCCTGAAGAAACAAGGCAAAGCAGAAGGGGAGGCATGAGATGGCGGCAGTCCTCGATACCGCAAAGAGTAACGCGACAGCGGCAGCTCCGGTCGAACTCGACGCCTCGCTGCTCGACCAGATCGTCGAGCAGAGCCGAGTGGCGAAGTCCAGCAGCGAGCACGAACGCGCCCGCGACATCATCTCGGAACTCGTGACCCAGGTCATGCAGGGCACGATGGTCATGTCGAACAACCTGTCCGCCATGATCGATGCGCGCCTGGCCGAGCTGGATCGCATGATCTCCGACCAGTTGTCCAGCGTGATGCACGCGCCCGAATTCCAGAAGCTCGAGCGCAGCTGGACCGGCCTGCATTACCTGGTGAAGAACAGCGCGACCTCCGCCAACCTGCAGGTCCGCATGCTCAACGCCAGCAAGCGCGAGCTGGTGAAAGACTTCCAGTCGGCGCTGGAGTTCGACCAGAGCAGCATGTTCAAGAAAGTCTACGAAGAAGAATTCGGCACCTTCGGCGGCGCCCCCTACGGCACCCTGATAGGCGACTTCGAGATCTCGCGCCAGCCCGAGGACATCTACTTCCTCGAGCAGATGTCGCACGTGGCCGCCGCCAGCCACGCGCCCTTCATCACATCAAGCGGGCCGGAACTGTTCGGCATCGACAGCTTCGGCGACCTGGGCAAGCCGCGCGACCTGGCCAAGGTATTCGACACCGTCGAATACGCCAAGTGGAAGGCCTTCCGCGAATCGGAAGATGCGCGCTACGTCGGCCTGACGCTGCCGCGCTTCCTGGGGCGCCTGCCTTACCATCCGGCCGACGGCATGACCACCGAAGGTTTCAACTACGTCGAGGACGTGGACGGGAGCGATCACCAGAAGTACTTGTGGTGTAACGCGGCCTACGCGTTTGCCTCGAAGCTGACCAAGGCCTTCGAGGACTACGGCTGGTGCGCGGCGATCCGCGGCGTGGAGGGGGGCGGCCTGGTGGAGAACCTGCCGGCCCACACTTTCAAGACCGACGAAGGCGAGGTGGCGCTCAAGTGCCCGACCGAGCTGGCCATCACCGACCGCCGCGAGAAGGAGTTGTCGGACCTCGGCTTCATCTCGCTGGTGCATTGCAAGAACACCTCGTACGCGGCCTTCTTCGGCGCCCAGTCGGCGCAGAAGGCGAAGAAGTACAACAACGAGGCGGCCAACGCCAACGCCGTGCTGTCTTCGCAGCTGCAGTACATCTTCGCGGTCTCGCGCATCGCCCACTACATGAAGGCCATGATGCGCGACAAGATCGGCAGCTTCGCCGCCGTCTCGAATGTAGAGGATTACCTCAATCGCTGGTTAACCCAATATGTGCTCCTGGACGACAACGCGAGCCAGGACCAGAAGGCCCAGTTCCCGCTGCGCGAAGCCAGCGTGCAGGTGTCGGAGGTAGCGGGCCGCCCCGGCGTGTACCGCGCGGTGTCCTTCCTGCGTCCGCACTTCCAGCTCGACGAGCTGTCCGTTTCGCTCCGACTGGTCGCGGAGCTGCCGCAGTCGACCAGTGCATGAGTTTAGCCGAGCAGTCCTTTTCAACTTGAATGGAGTAGAACATGGCAATTGACGTTTACCTGCAGATCGATGGCATCAAAGGCGAGTCGATGGACGACAAGCACAAGGACTGGATCGAGTGCCTTGCCGTGGACTGGGGGGTGAAGCAGCCGCGCTCGGCCACCGCATCGACCGGCGGCGGCCACACCGCGGAACGCTGCGAGCATGAGGAGATCTCGTTCAGGAAGCTGGCCGACCTGTCCTCGCCGATCCTGCTGCAAACCTGCGCGGCCGGCAAGACGATCCCCAAGGCCAAGCTGGAATTCATGCGCGCCGACGGCCAGGGCGAGCGCGTGAAGTACTTCGAGATCGAACTGGAGAACGTCCTGATCGGCGCGGTCAAGCCGAACGTCGCCGAGGGCAGCATCATCCAGGAGGAGGTCGGCCTGAAATTCTCGAAGATCAAGTACAAGTACACCCAGCAGAAGATCGGCGGCGGCTCGGGCGGCAACACCTCGGGCGGCTGGGACCTGGCGGCCAACAAGGTCGTCTGACGCCGGCCGGGGACTCCCGGGACGGCAACCCCACCACGCGCGGCGCACGCGTTGACTTCGCGGCGCCGCGCGCATTATTTCCACTTGTTTCCGATCGGCGGAGGGAGCATGAAGGGCTTCAAGCCGGGCCTGCTGGACCGCCTCATGGACGAGCGCCCGGACGCCGGCAAGGGCGCCACGCTGTCCTTGACCAGCGAGCAGCTCAAGGACAGCGTGGCGCGCGACCTCGAAGCGCTGCTCAACACGCGCCTGGCCTTCGATCCGGCCATCCTGAATCCCTACCCGGAAGCGCGTGCGTCCATGCTGCACTACGGGCTGCAGGACTTCGCCGGCTACTGCCTCACCAGCAGCCTTGATCGCGCCGCCGTCTGCGCCAGTATCCAGGATGCGATCGAAGCCCATGAACCGCGCCTGCGCGAGGTCACGGCCACGCTGGAGGCGGTGCCGGGCAGCGTCAACCGCCTCAGCTTCATCATCCATGCCCGCCTCGGCCTGCCGGCCAGCTGCGAGCCGGTGAACTTCAATGCGGTGCTGCAGCCTTCGTCGCTGCACTATGCGGTCAAGCGCAAGGCCCGGACAAGCGGCTAGCCGCCAGCCCGGGCTTATCCCTCTACACACTACAAGGATGCGTCACGATGGACATCAATCTCAAGACCCTGATCGGCAAGCTGAACGACACCACCCGCGCCGCCGCCACGCGGGCCGCCTCGATCTGCGTCGGCCTGGGGCAGTACGAGGTCGAGATCGAGCACCTGTTCCTGGGCCTGATCGAACAGCCGGGCAGCGACCTGTGCGTGATCGCCCAGGGCTGCGACATCAGCCTGACAGGCCTGGAGACCGATTTGCGCAACGAGATCAAGCGCTTCGCCACCGGCAGCGCGCGCACCCCGGTGTTCTCGCGCCACCTGCCGGTGCTGTTCGAGCACGCCTGGCTGATCGCCTCGCTGGGCACGCCGGCCCCTAGCCAGCAGAACCAGATCCGCAGCGGGCACCTGCTGCTGGCGCTGCTCACCGAACCTTCCCTGTCGCAGCTGGCGCTGCGCGCCTCGCCCTTGTTCCGCAAGTTCCCGATCGACCGCCTGAAGCACGAGTTCCAGAAGATCACGCGCGGCTCGCAGGAGGCGCAGGCCGTGGCGATGGCGCCGCAGCTTGAAACGGCAGGCGATGCGGCCGACGAGATCGCCGCCGGCCCGGCACGCGCCACGCCCGCGCTGGACCAGTACACCACTTGCCTGACCGGACGCGCGCGCGACGGCCGGGTCGACCCGGTGATCGGGCGCGACCCGGAGATCCGCCAGGCCATCGACATCCTGATGCGGCGGCGCCAGAACAACCCGATCCTGACCGGCGAGGCCGGCGTCGGCAAGACCGCCGTGGTCGAAGGCCTGGCGCTGCGCATCGCGCAAGGCGACGTGCCCGACGTGTTGAAAGGCGTCGAGATCCACACGCTCGACATGGGCCTGCTGCAGGCCGGCGCCAGCGTCAAGGGCGAATTCGAGAACCGCCTGAAGAACGTGATCGACGAGGTAAAAAAGAGCCCGCACGCGATCATCCTGTTCATCGACGAGGCTCACACCATGATCGGCGCCGGCGGCGCCGCCGGCCAGAACGATGCCGCCAACCTGCTCAAGCCGGCACTGGCGCGCGGCGAACTGCGCACCATCGCCGCCACCACCTGGGGCGAGTACAAGAAGTATTTCGAAAAAGACGCCGCCCTGGCCCGGCGCTTCCAGGTGATCAAGGTCGAGGAGCCGGACGAGCCGACCGCCTGCGCCATGCTGCGCGCCATGGCGCCGCTGATGGAGAGCCACTTCAAGGTGCGCATCTTCGATGACGCCGTCACCGAGGCGGTCCGCCTGTCGCACCGCTACATCAGCGGCCGCCAGCTGCCGGACAAGGCGATCAGCGTGCTCGATACCGCCTGCGCCAAGGTGGCGCTGGGCAGAAGCGCGACACCGGCCGCGCTGGAAGACTGCACCCGCACGATCGAGCGCATCGATGCGCAGGCGGCGTCGCTGCAGCGCGAGGCGAATGCCGGCGGCGGCCACGAGGACAAGCTGGCGGAGCTGCGCCAGCGCCGCGCCGCGCTGCTTGATGAGCGCATCGGCCTGCAGCAGCGCTGGAACGAGGAGCAAAGGATCGCCCTCGAGATCGGCGAGATGCGCACCGCATTGGAGGAGGGAACAACGCAGGACGCGAGCGAGCTGCGCGCCCGGATCGACCGGCTGCGCAGCCTGCAGGGCGAATCGCCGCTGGTGCCGGTGCAGGTGGACGGCCACACGGTGGCCGAGATCGTCGCCAGCTGGACCGGCATCCCGCTGGGCCGCATGGTCAAGGACGAGCTCAAGACGGTGATCAAGCTGCAGGCCATGCTGGACGAACGCATCCTGGGCCAGTCGCACGCCAGCCAGGCGGTGGCCCAGCGGGTGCGCACGGCGCGCGCCAACCTGGACGACCCGAACAAGCCGAAGGGCGTGTTCCTGTTCGTCGGCACCTCGGGCGTGGGCAAGACCGAGACCGCGCTGGCGCTGGCCGACATCCTGTACGGCGGCGAGCGCAAGCTGGTCACCATCAACATGAGCGAATACCAGGAGGCGCACAGCGTATCAAGCCTGAAAGGCTCGCCGCCGGGCTATGTGGGCTATGGCGAAGGCGGGGTGCTGACCGAGGCGGTGCGCCGCAATCCCTACAGCGTGGTGTTGCTCGACGAGGTGGAAAAGGCCCATCCCGACGTGCTCGAGTTGTTCTTCCAGGTCTTCGACAAGGGCGTGCTGGACGACGCCGAAGGACGCCAGATCGACTTCCGCAACACGATCATCATCCTGACCTCCAACGTGGGGTCGAGCCAGATGATGGGGGCCTGCCTGAACAAGCCGCTGGACGAGGTGCCGGCGCCCGAGCAGCTGGCGGAGCTGATCCGCCCCCAGCTGATGAAGCACTTCAAGCCCGCCTTCCTGGGGCGCCTGGCGGTCGTGCCCTTCTATCCGATCCGCGACGAGGTGCTCACCGACATCATCAAGCTCAAGCTCGACCGCATCAAGGCGCGGGTGATGGACAACCACCGCGCGCGCTTCGAGTACGACGACGCGCTGGTGTCGGCGGTGCTGAGCCGCTGCACCGAGGTCGATTCGGGGGCGCGCAACGTCGACAACATCCTGAACGGCACGCTGCTGCCCGAGATCGCCGACAGCGTGCTGGCGCGCATGGCCGAGGGCGGCGCGATCGCCCGGGTCAAGGTGGGGGCGACCAAGGCCGGCAAGTTCAAGTACGCGATCGAATAAGGAAAGACGATGCTGAATATCGCGATGCTGCATTTCGATCAATGCCTGGTCCCGATCAGCGCGGACCAGCCCTGCGGCGAGGACCTCGCGTTCTCGCCCGAGTTCGACGCCATCAACCGCGCGCGCCAGGCCGATGATCCGTCGATCGAGCAGGGCGCCTGGGTGACGACCTTGAAGGAGGCGGACTGGAAGTTCGTCGCCAGGCGCTGCACCGAGCTGATGGAAAGCCGCAGCAAGGACTTGCAGCTGGCGGTCTGGCTGGCCGAAGCGGCGGCCAGGACCGACCGACTGGCGGGCCTGGCCGCCGGCCTGCGCCTGCTGGCGGCCCTGTGCGCGCAGTATTGGGAGGGGGTGCATCCGCTGCCCGACGAGGATGGCCACGAGCGCCGCATCGGCAACCTGGCCTGGATCGCCGCCCGCATCGCGCCGCTGGTGAAGGAAGTGCCGGCCGCCGCGGGCCTGAGCATGATGGCGTGGGAGGCGGCGCGCGCACGTGGGGCCGAGGCGGTAGCCGAGCTGGAAGCGCTGCGGGCGAAAATACCGGTGGCTGCGCGCCAGGCGCTGGCGCAGGACGCGGAACACTGCCTGGCGGCGCTGGCGGAGCTGGAGCGGATCGTCGACGAGCGGCTCGGCGCCGACGGTCCGGGCTTCGGCGCCGGGCGCGCGGCTTTGCGCGACTTTGCCGACATGGTGGCGCCGCCCTCGGCGCCATCCGCACAAGTGGCGCCGGTAGCGGGCGCGGCGCCGGTGCTGCCGGTCGCGGTCGTATCCGGGGCGCCGCTCCGGGTGCTGGAAGGTCCGCTGCAAAGCCGCGAACAGGCCCTGGCCCAGTTGCGCGGCGTGGCCGAGTTCTTCCGCCGCACCGAGCCGCACAGCCCGGTCGCCTACCTGGCGGACAAAGCGGCGCGCTGGGGCGAACAGCCACTGCACGCCTGGCTGCGTTCGGTGATCAAGGAGGAAGCCTCGCTGGCGAGGCTGGAGGAACTGCTGGGGATTGACAAGGAAGCAGGCTGAAAGAAAATTTCATTCTTGCGGCAACAATGAAATTTTCTTTCACGGGGTGGACGACGGAGCCGTCCACCCACGGTCATCAGGATTTCTGCATGCCCGGCTGAACCATCGACGAGGCTTTTGCAATCTGCGCCTCCACGGTCTGCACCGCCTGGCGCGTCGCCTGGGTTACCTGCTCATAACCCTTGAAGGCATTGTCGATCGCGGTCTTGATGATCTCGACCGCGTTCTCGGAACCTGGCTTGACGTTCTGCGTCACGTCGTAGATCAGGGCCGACAGGGTGCTCTTGGCTTCGGCCACATGGGTGTCGGCGGCCTGGCGGAATTCCTGGTGCATTTCCTCGATAATGGATTGCAGTTGCTCCCGGTATTCCGCGGCGCCGGCTGCGCCCGGCTGCATGCGTGCATGCAGTGCGGCGATCGCCGCTTTCGGGTCGCCACCGCCCGCCATTCCTTTTGCCATCTCCTGGCTGGCGGCGATGGAGCCTGCCATCGAACTCCTTGCTGCATTCATGTTCAGCGCCACCACCTGCTCCACGCCCTTCACCGTTTTATCGGCGAGGGTGTTGAAGGTCTGCATCTGCAGGTCGAACAGGGTCTTGGTGGCATTGGCGAACTGTTCCGGACTCGTAAACATCGGTGTCTCCTCAGTATTGGAATAATCGGACAAAGGTTCGAATTAGCTGCGGCTTGCACCCCATTATTTAGCAACAATGGGTTTTTCGCAACGCGCGTCCCGGTAGGGTCCGGCAGATTTTTCCCAGCCCGGACCCAGGGGCGTTTGAGAACATGCAGTCGCGCCATTCAATTTGCTGCGCCATTGGTAATAGGGCGCAGGACCGGCAAGGGCGACATGGGCCGCCAGGCCCACCGCGAGAAGGAGAATGAAATGCTTCATGAGCTGCCGAGCTTACCCGCATCTCGGCACAAGTCAAGCAGCGTTCCAATTTCCTTCACGCAGGGCCGCGGGGCCTATGCCACGCGGGTGTAACGCAGCACGATCTCGTAACGGCTGTCTTCGTCGTCGCTGATGTACTCGCGCCGCTCGCGATACTGGCCGGGAATCTTGTCGAGCGGCGTCACCCTGACCCTGATCCCTTGCGGCGTGATATGTTCGCTCGGCGCGGGCATGGCCACATCGACATTCGTCAACTCGACCAGATCCTGGCTGCTCGGGCCGATCATGTCCTCGATGATCGGATCGGCCGGCGCCCACAAGGCGACGAACACATCGATCGCCACCACCACCGCGGCCGCGATGGCGGCGGCAATCAGTCCCTTCAGGCCGTAGCTGGCCAGCTTCGCTGCGATCTGTCCGGCCTCCTTGAGGTGGTCCATGACGAATGCCAGCTGGTCTTTCAGGATGGCGATGAAGGCGTCAAGCGTGCTCTCGATCTGCTGTTCGAAGGCCTCTTCGCCATCGATCTCGAAGCCCCTGATCGACAGCGCGGCGCCCAGGATCGGCTGCCCGTGCGAGAACAGCAGGTGGTCCATGGCGCGGGTCTCGCCGCTGTCGACGTCGCCGAAACGGATCGGCTCGCCGCCATTGGGCAACTGCGCCTCGCCGGAGCTCAGGTCGGGAAACAGCGGCAGCGCCAGGATCCGGAGGCCGACTTCGTCCGAGCCGAACGAGGCCGGCGAGGTTTCGGCGCGCGCATGCAGGGATTCGCTGCGGATCTGGAAGCGCGCCGTCGACGGCGTGGCGACGCCGATGTACTCGGTGTTCGACAGCAGCACCGGCCCATGGCCGGGGTGGGTGCTGAGGTTGGGCACCGCGACCTGGAATCCATACACGCCCGGAGAGAGGTCGGCCGGCACCTGGAAGCTGAGGCGGTCGTGCACGCGGCAATCGAGGATGAGGCGGTCCTGGTCGCCGATGCGCTCGGTGAGCGGGGTTTCGTCATCGCCGCAGACCTGGGCCGGGACCTCGCGCAGCACCGTTTCCGGGGTGGCCCTGGCGAATATCCGCACCGTCGCATCGACGCTGGAAAAGTTCACGCCCTCCAGCAGCATGCCCTGGCCGGCCTCGATCTCGAGCACGCGCTGGCAGGCCCCGGCCACCGTGTTGCCGGGGCAATCGGTGGTCTGCACGTCGCATACCTGTTTCGGTACATTGCCCTCCAGGATCACGCGGCAACGCTGCTGCACTTCGTCCGGCGTGTATTCACCCGCCGAAAGGGGCGGCGTGAAATAGCTGGTGCGCAGGCCATTGACGCGGCAGATCCGCACCAGGGGATCGAAGTTCTCCTCGCCCGGGATGTAGGGCCGCACCCGCACCCGGCCCGGATGTTCCTGGGTGGCGCAGGCCGCATCGCCGAAGGCCTGCACGCCGACGCGGTCCGCGATCTCCTGGGCGAAGCCCACCGACAATTGCTCAAGATTAATCGGCTGGTCGACGGCGGGCAGCAAACCAGTCGCGATCAGGCGCTCGCGCTCGCCCGCGGTGAGGGAGTCGAGCGAATCGTTGGCGCAGGCCAGCACCCGTTTCAGCTCCGCCGGCAATCCGCGCAGGGTGGCGAAGCCGCGTTCTTCGAGCGCATTGGCAGGCGTCTTGCCCGCCAGGTAGCGGCGCGTCAGGTGGAAGAAAGCGGCGCCGAGCGTGCTCGGCACCAGGTTGTTGGCGAGCAGCCGGTCGAGCTTGTTGCGCAGGCTTTGCTTGGGCTTGGCGCCGAGCGAGGGCGGCACGCAGGCGCCGGGAACGTCGGGCGGGCAGGGCTTGTCGTCGGGCGGCGGCGCGCACGGCGGCTCGGGCGGCGGTGACCCGGAGCAGTTATAGATGTTGATGGTGCCGCTGTTCTTGATCCGGATGTTGATGGCGCACGCGCCTTCATGACGAGGCTTGTGATTGCCTGATGCATTGTCGTTGCTTGATTTCATGATGTCATCTCCGTAGGCGGCGACGGCCGCAACGCGTGGACCGATGTCTGGACCATTAAGCGGACTCGGCATGAGTGACCGTAGCGCGCGATGCGGCGGCGGCCTTGGATTGCGCTCAATGACAGCGCTCGGAGCGAGCAAGAGGAGAAGACAATACAGGCAGGAAACCGATCGGCCTGCTGAAGGAGGCGAACGCAGCGCTGGAAGGAGGGTTAACGCAAAACGCCGTAAGCCTTTTTCAAAGCTTACGGCGTTTTGCGGGACCTGAGGTCCTCGGACTATGCGTCCCGGTAGAGTTTGGTGCCCACGGAGGGACTCGAACCCCCACACCTCGCGGCACATGGACCTGAACCATGCGCGTCTACCAATTCCGCCACGTGGGCACTGATGCTACTTCGATACTGCTATCAACTACTCCAGCTTCCGCACCGGCGGGAAACCCGCCGGGCCTACGATACTGCATACTTCTACGGAATTCTATGGTGCCCACGGAGGGACTCGAACCCCCACACCTCGCGGCACATGGACCTGAACCATGCGCGTCTACCAATTCCGCCACGTGGGCATGTTACAACTTCGATACTGCTATCAACTACGCCGCATTCCGCACCGGCGGGAAACCCGCCGGGCCTACGGTACTGCTGCGGAGTACTTCCGGTAGAGTGGTGCCCACGGAGGGACTCGAACCCCCACACCTCGCGGCACATGGACCTGAACCATGCGCGTCTACCAATTCCGCCACGTGGGCACTGAACTGCTAACTCTGCTACAATATCAGGCTTTGGCATTTTTCGCTAGATCAACTTTCGTTCGATCCCGGCGTCCGACGCACTTCCTGCTACTGCTTTCTCTCTCGCTCAAGCTTGCGGCCCTTGCTGAAGAGACCGAGATTATAGCGGAAGGATTTCAAAAGTCAAAGACCCAACACGGGCGTTCGCGGGAAATCCCCGGAGCACGCTTCACTGCACATGTTAGGCGAATCCCCCGCCTCTCCGTTACACTACGCCTGTCAAGGTGTCAATCAACCGGCGCCGCCCTGTCCGGGTTTGCCGCAGCTGCGATGCCGATCACTAAGCCATCACTAAGAGAAATAAGAAAACGACTTGAAGCAACCTACTCATACCATTCCTAGCCGCGAGGAAATCCTCGCCGTCTTCCGCAATGCCAAGGGCCCGCTCGGTGCGGCCGAACTGGCGCGTACCCTGAAGGTCAAGCCCGCCGCCCAGGAAGTACTCGGCCGCCGGCTGAACGCGATGGAGCGCGACGGCCAGATCCGTGGCGACGTCGGCGGCGCCTATCTGCTCGCCGACCAGTCCGGTTTCATCCTTGGGCGCGTCAGCGCGCACCGCGACGGCTACGGCTTCGTCATTCCGGACGAGGGCGGCGACGACCTGTTCCTGAACGACAAGGAAATGAACAAGGTGCTCAATGGCGACCGCGTGCGCGCACGCGTCACCGGCACCGACCGCCGCGGCCGCCTCGAAGGCACGATCGTCGAAGTGACCCAGCGCGCCAACACCCACCTGATCGGCCGCCTGATGAACGAAGGCGGCGTCTGGATCGTCTCGCCCGAAGACATCCGCATCAGCCAGGACGTGCTGGTGTCGGGCGGCCCGGGCAAGGCCAAGGCGGGGCAGGTGGTGAGCGTCGAACTGATCGAGCAGCCATCGCGCTTCCAGCAGCCCACCGGCAGGATCGTCGAAGTGCTCGGCGAGCTGGATGATCCGGGCATGGAAATCGAGATCGCGGTGCGCAAGTTCGGCGTGCCGCACGTGTTCTCGGCAGCGGCGCTGAAGCAGGCCAACCGCCTGCCGAACGAAGTGGTGGACGCCGACCTGCGCGACCGCGTCGACCTGCGCGACGTGCCGCTGGTGACCATCGACGGCGAAGACGCGCGCGACTTCGACGATGCGGTCTACTGCGAGCCGGTCACGGTCGGCGGCGTGCGTGGCTACCGCCTGCTGGTGGCGATCGCCGACGTCAGCCACTACGTCAAGCCGAACGACGCGCTCGACGAAGATGCGATCGAGCGCAGCACCTCGGTCTACTTCCCGCGCCGCGTAATCCCGATGCTGCCCGAGAAGCTGTCCAACGGCCTGTGTTCGCTGAACCCGGCGGTCGACCGCTGCACCCTGGTGTGCGACATGGTCGTCACCGAAGATGGCGAAGTCACGGCTTACCAGTTCTACCCGGCCGTGATGCACTCGGCCGCGCGCCTGACCTACAACGAGGTTGCCGAGATCCTCGGCAACACGGGCGGTCCGGAAGCCCAGCGCCGGCCCGGCATCGTGCCGCACCTGCTGCACCTGAACGAAGCGTTCCGCGCCCTCTTGAGGGCGCGCCAGGAGCGCGGCGCGATCGACTTCGAGACCACCGAGACCTACATCGTCTGCAATGCCGTGGGCAAGATCGAGAAGATCATCCCGCGCACCCGCAACGATGCGCACCGCCTCATCGAAGAGTGCATGCTGGCCGCCAACGTGTGCGCGGCCGACCTGCTCATCCGCCACAAGCACCCGGGCACCTTCCGCATCCACGGTACCCCGACCGAGGAGAAGCTGCTGCAGCTGCGCACTTTCCTGAAGCTGGTCGGCCTGAACCTGGGCGGCGGCGCCAAGCCGACCGCAAAGGACTACGCCGAGGTCATGCAGAGGATCAAGGAGCGTCCGGACGCCGGCCTGCTGCAGACCATGCTACTGCGCTCGATGCAGCAGGCCGTCTACAGCCCGGACAACGTCGGCCACTTCGGCCTGGCCTACGAGGCCTACGCCCACTTCACCAGCCCGATCCGCCGCTACCCCGACCTGCTGACCCACCGTGCCATCAAGGCCATCCTGCTCGGCAAGAAGTACGAGCCGAAGGGCATCGAGCTGGGCAAGCTGAACACGACCATCTCGAACTCGGCGCGCAAGCAGGCGGCGAAGGACAAGGCTGCCGGCACCAAGAAAAACGAGAAAGACCTGACCATCTGGGATGCGTTGGGCGTGCACTGCTCGGCCAACGAGCGCCGCGCCGACGAAGCCTCGCGCGATGTCGAGAACTGGCTGAAGTGCTACTTCATGCAGGACAAGCTGGGCGAAGACTTCACCGGCACCGTGACGGGCGTGACCCCGTTCGGCATCTTCGTCACGCTCGACCAGCTCTACGTCGAGGGCCTGGTGCACATCAGCGGCCTGGGCACCGACTACTTCCAGTACGACGAGGCGCGCCACGAACTGCGCGGCGAGCGCAGCGGCCAGGTCTACAAGCTGACCAGCAAGGTCACCGTCAAGGTGGCAAAGGTCGACCTCGAGGCGCGCAAGATCGACCTGGTGCTGGGCGAGGCCGCGCCTAGCATTCCGGCGCCGATGGAACGCGCCCGCCAGGCGGCGATCGAGGCCATGGAAGGCAAGGCGCCGAAAGGCCGCAAGGGCAAGGGCAAAGGCGCTCCTGCGCCGGTGGAAGCGTCGCGCTACGTTAGCGCCGAAGTGGAAGCCGGCGAGGTGGAAGAAGACGTGGTCTTCGTGCCGCCGCCGCGCAGCGCCCGCAAGGCCGCGGCCAAGGCTGTCGCCATGCCGGAGCCGAAAGCATCGGCCAAAACCGCGGCCAAGACCGCCAGCAAGACACCAACCAAGCGTGCGACGCAGAGCGCACCAGCAACCAAAGCGGTGGCCAAGACGTTCGACTCCAAGCCCGCCGCATCCAAAACCAGCAGGAAGAAACAGTAATACATGAAAAATAAAATGCTATTCGGGTTCCACGCGGTGACCTCGCGTCTGCGCCACGAAGCCCAATCGGTGGAAGAGATCTTTGTCGACGCCGAGCGCAATGACGCCCGCATGAAGGCCCTGATCGCCAATGCGAAAGAGGCGGGCGTGCGCGTAATGCCGGTCGAGGCCGCGCGTCTCGACAAGATCGTCGGCACCCGCCGTCACCAGGGCGTGATCGCCTTCGCCAGCCAGCTGGCGCTGGCGCGCAACCTCGACGAGCTGCTCGATGCGATTGAAGGTCCGCCGCTGCTGCTGATCCTGGACGGCATCACCGACCCGCACAACCTGGGCGCCTGCCTGCGCGTGGCCGACGGCGTCGGCGCACATGCCGTGATCGTCCCGAAAGACCGCGCGGTCGGCCTGAACGCCACCGCAGCGAAAGTCGCGAGCGGTGCGGCCGAGACCGTGCCCTACATCACGGTGACCAACCTGGCGCGCACCATGCGCGAACTGAAAGACCGGGGCATCTGGCTGATCGGCACCTCGGACGACGCCGACAAGGGCCTGTACGAAGCCGACTTCACCGGCCCGACAGCACTGGTGATGGGCTCGGAAGGCGAGGGCATGCGCCGCCTGACGCGCGAAACCTGCGACCTCCTGGTCAATATCCCGATGTTCGGTTCGGTCGAGAGCCTGAACGTATCGGTGGCCTCGGGCGTGTGCCTGTACGAGGCGCGCCGCCAGCGCATCGCGCGCGAAGGCTAACTCTGCGCTAGTAAATTGGGTTCCCGCGTAGGTGGGAACCCAATTCCGTTGCGCACCTCTAGCGCAACCATTCCCCCCCGCTCCAAGCAAACCCGGTAAACATACGCTACCATCCAAGTTGGTTTGCGATCATCCTTATCATGTTTTCGAATTTACGCGACGATATCCAGAGCATCATCCAGCGCGACCCCGCCGCCCGCAACGGCTGGGAAGTCCTGACCTGCTATCCCGGCCTGCACGCCGTGATCATGCACCGCTGGGCGCACGCCTGCTGGACGCTGGGCCTGAAATGGGTCGGCCGCTTCATCTCCTACCTCGCCCGCGTCATCACCGGCATCGAGATCCACCCAGGCGCCACCATCGGTCGCCGGGTCTTCATCGACCACGGCTTCGGCGTGGTCATCGGTGAAACCGCCGTGGTCGGCGACGACTGCACCATCTACCAGGGCGTCACCCTGGGCGGCACCACCCTGGTGGCCGGCACCAAGCGCCACCCGACCCTGGAGCGCGGCGTGATCGTCGGCGCCGGGGCCCAGGTGCTGGGCGCCTTCACGGTCGGCGAGTACGCCAAGGTCGGCTCCAACGCCGTGGTCGTCAAGCCGGTGCCCAGCGGCGCCACGGCGGTCGGCAACCCGGCCCACATCATCCGCAAGGAAGACCAGTCGCGCAGCGCCCACCTGTTCGCCGCCTATGGCGTGACCCCCAACGGCGACGACCCGCTATCGAAAGCCCTGCGCGGACTGATCGATCACGTGGCACGCCAGGACGAGCAGATCGAACGGCTCACCAACACCATGCGGGAAGCCGGCCTGTGCTGTCCGAAGGTGCTTGACGGTGATAAACTCGATTCCGAACAACTGAACCGACTGGTCGACTGAGGAAGCGCATGACGAATGAAGTGACGGATGCTGGTGCAAACCCTGCCGTGCTGGACCCGATGGAAATCCGCGTGCTCGCGGTGCTGGCCGAGAAAGAGGCGCTGACGCCCGATAACTACCCGCTGTCGGTGAACGCGATCGTCAACGGCTGCAACCAGCTGTCGAGCCGCGACCCGATCATGCAGCTGACCGACGACATGGTCCAGGAGACGCTGCAGCGCCTGATCGAGAAAAAGCTGGTGAACGCGATCTCGCAGGCCGGCGCGCGCGTGGTCAAGTACGAGCATCGCATGCGCATCAAGTGGACCCTGGAGCAGGACAAGGTGGCGGTCCTCAGCATCCTGATGCTGCGTGGCCTGCAGACCGCCGGCGAGATCCGCACCCGGACCGGGCGCCTGTTCGAATTCAAGAGCGTGCAGGACGTCGAGACCGTGCTGCAATTCCTGCTCGATAAATACCCGCCGCTGGTCGCGCGCCTGGAGCGCGCGCCGGGCACCAAGGAGGCGCGCTACGGCCACCTGCTGGGTGGCGAGCTGGCTGCCTACGAGCCGCCCGCGGCCGGCGCCGGCCTGGGTGGCGGCGGCGCCAGCCGCGTCGGCCAGCTGGAGCAGGAAGTCGCCGCCCTGCGCGGCGAACTCGAGGACCTCAAGGCGCAGTTCGAGGCGTTTCGGCAGCAGTTCCAGTAGCCGATTCGGAAGCCGGCCTTGCCGGGTCTGCCGGGTCTGCCGGGTTTGCATACATCAGTTCAATCAGGGCGTCGTCGCTCCAGGTCGAGTTCCCGATTGGTACGTGGAACGTCGTCCCTTTGACTTCCAGTTTCGCCGAGCGGTTTCCGTCGACCAGCACCGCCCCTAGAAGCGGCTGGTCGCTGCGGTAGGGGAAGTGCGCTTTCTTGCTTACCCCCTCCCAGCGGAAATCCTCCGGGTCGCCGAAGAAACCGCACCAGTCGGTCCGCAGCATGATGGTGTTGATGGTCATGACCCAGAATGTGGGGATCTCGGCCTTGGCCATCGCCACCGTCACCTTGCATTCCAGCCGCAGGTCGCCCAGGCGCCGCTGGTTGGCGGGGAGGCCGGGGGTACGGATTTCAGGATCCGTGCGGTAGACGCGGCGCTTCCGGTTCAGCTCCAGCTCGCTCTCCGCGTCCTCGGCAGCCTCGTTGCGCGGCACCACGAAACGCATGTCGGCATCGATGGCGATCGGCATGTTGAAGCCGCCGTCGCCCGCCAGGCGGACTGCGAGCGGCTGCGCCGACTCGTCCTTCCCTTGTTTCCGCAGCCGGAACTGCAGCCGTTCGACTGCCGGCGCCATCCGCCGGTGCCGGTCGAAGGCGTCCAGGCCGGCCAGGATCACCTTGTACTTGCGGACTTCCGGATTGCGCATGGCGTTGACATGCACGGGCTCGAGTTCGCGGACCGGCTTTTTTTCTTCCGCGGCAGCGGCGCTGCCGCAGAGGAGCAGGGTCCCCAGCGTGATTGCGCAGAAGGCGCGCATCGGCTCAACCCTCATCGCGCCAGCGGCGCAGACGCATCGCCGCATAGATCATCGCGGCGCCCACGGCGGCGGCGATCCAGGTGCTCGGGTGGGCCAGCGTGGAGTACGAGAGGCCGAGCAGCGTGCCCGGATCGACACCGTACTGCTGGTTAAGCACCTCGATGTCCCCATGCGACAGCCAGATCCCCGGCACCAGGCCGCCCAGGCCGCGCAGCACGACTTCGCTGACGAACCAGTCGACGTCGAACACCGTGTCCGACACATGGCCGACGATGACGTTGAACCACTTCAGCACCAGGAGCACGATCAGCGGCGTGCCGACCGCCCACAGGAAGACCTTCGAACGCGCCCAGCTCGATACCATCAGCAGCCAGCCGACGGTCGGCAGCGCCCAGACGATGTAGAGCGGCAGGAAGGCCAGCAGGTACAGCGGGCCGAGGTAGAGGTTCGGCTCGGTCAGGACCGGGGCGAACAGGTTGATGCCCTTGCCGGCGGCGCTGATCAATCCCAGCACTAGCAGCGCCAGCCCGGTCGCCACGCCGATCGCGATCGTGATCAGGGGCGCCACCACCAGCGCGGTGACGACTTTGGACAGCACGGTGTCGCGGTCCGACAGCGGCAGCGACTTCCAGAACAGGATGCTGCGGTCGCGGCGGTCGTCGTGCAGCGCGCCCAGGCAGTAGAAGAACACCACCACCGCCAGCACGATGAACAGCGGCGCCGCCAGTCCCAGGTAGCCGGAGGCCGCGGCGTAGGCCAGCTTGCCGCGCAAGGCCGGCGGGATGCCCTGGATATGCACCACACTCTGGCCATTGAACTGGATGGTGTCGTGGCCGCCGCCGGCCATGGCGAACATGAAGCCGCCGCCAACCAGCAGCAGCATCGCCGCGGCGATGGCGACCGGGGTCCAGAAGAAGGCGCCCTTGTGCTCCCAGAACTCGCGCCGGAGCAGCCATTTCATCGTTTTCATGCGTAAGTTCCTTTCATGGTTGCCACGAACAGGTCGGCAACGCTGGGATTGCGGGTCTCGCCGAGCTGGGCGAGCTGGGTGCGCGACACCGCGCCCGGGGCGGCCGCATCGAACAGCATCACCGACTTGCCGAACACGGTGCGCTTGTCGATCGGGGCTAGGGCATTGGCGGCGCTCAGCTTGTCGGCAGGGACCATGACCTCGGTATAACGCTCGCCGATCTCTTCCATCGAGGCGGCCAGCACGATCTTGCCTTCGCGGATGAACATCAGGTCGGTCAGGATGTGCTCGACTTCTTCGACCTGGTGGGTGGTGATGATGATGGTCTTTTGCTCGTCGAAGTAATCTTCCAGCAGGTTCTGGTAGAACTGCTTGCGGTACATGATGTCCAGCCCGAGCGTCGGCTCGTCCAGGACCAACAGCTTGGCGTCGATGGCCATCACCAGTGCCAGGTGCAGCTGCACGATCATGCCCTTCGACATCTCCTTGACCTTCATGGTCGGCTTGAGCTTGGTATTGGCGATGTAGCGCTCGGCCTTGGCACGGTTGAAGCGCGGATGCACGCCCGCCACGAAGTCGATCGCGTCCTGCACCCGCAGCCAGCGCGGCAGGATGGCGACGTCGGCGATGAAGCAGACGTCCTTCATCAGGTCGTCACGCTGGGTGCGCGGATCGTAGCCCAGCACCGACAGCTGGCCGTCGAAAGGAATCAGGCCGAGGGCGGCCTTGAGCGTGGTGGTCTTGCCCGAACCGTTGGGGCCGATCAGGCCGACGATGCGGCCGGCGGGGATGTCGAAATCGATGCCGTCGACGGCGGTGCGCTTGCCGTAACGCTTGGTCAGGCCGCGTGCTTCGATCACGGCCTTCATGCCGAACCTCCCGGCGCCAATCCGGCGTCGCCCGGGGCGGCGGCGCGCAGCAGCTGCTCCACGTTCAGGCCGAGGCGGCGAATGCGTTCGACCATGGCGGGCCATTCCTCGCGGATGAAGCGGTCACGCTCGCTGCTCAACAGTTTCTCGCTTGCACCTTCGGTAACGTACATGCCAATTCCCCTTCGTTTTTCCACCAGGTTCTCATCGACCAGTTCCTGGTAAGCCTTGGATACCGTGATCGGATTCAGTTGATATTCGGCCGCGATCTGGCGGACCGAGGGCAGGGCGTCGCCGGCTTTCAGAATACCGTCGAGCATCATACCCACCACCCGCTCCTTGAGCTGGCGGTAAATGGGGGTGTTGTCATTCCAGCCGACTGTCATGTCCAGTCCTCCTCGGTCGTGATAGTGCATTGTTCATGGGTCTCTCCCTCGATTATGCTAATTGGGTGATTCGTTGAAGTGGTGTTGTAGTGAAGTATAACAGCAGTTTTGTAAATGTAAACATGCATACTGAACAAAAGTGCGGGCGCGCCGTGCCGGTGCAGTTTGGTAGGATGAGGCACGAACAAGGAAGGAGGGAAGGATGCTGACATGCCCGAACTGCGGCGTCTCGCCGCTGACGCATGCGATCAGGGACATGCACTACAGCTACAAGGGGCAAAGTACGACCATCCCCGAGCTCGTTGTCGAGCACTGTGCCGGGTGCAAGGAGGTGGTGTTCGCCCAGGGCGAGCGTGATCATTATGGCGAACTGGTTGCCGCCTTCCGCAGGAAGGTGGATGCGGAGGAGCTCAAGACGATCCGGGCGATGCGCAAGGGACTGGGCCTGACTCGGCACAGGGCGGATCAACTGCTCGGGGAGGGGGATGGGGACTTCGCGCGCTACGAGGCGGGGGAGGTGCAGGCGCCAGTGGCGCTGGTGAAGTTACTTCGCTTACTCGGGAAGCATCCGGAACTGCTGGATGAGGTTCGGTAGGGGGGGGCGGGGTAATTTCGGGCAATGCCCGGAATTACAAGCGCCCACACGTTCAACCAGCTCAAGATTCGCCGCCGCGTCTGCTCACAACGGATTTGAACGCGTGTGCGGCGAAGCCGCACACCCTACGGAACTGCGTGCTGCGTCAGCGTTCCATCCGGGGCCAGCTCGATCCACCCACCTCGGCGCGGCTCGGCATCCAGCTCCCAGTCCGGCAGCACATAGCGCAACTTGCCATTCGTCTCGTGCACCGCGGGCCGGTGCGTATGCCCATGAATGATGACCGTCGCATCCGTCGCCTCGAACAGCGCTTCCACGCTGGAGGGCGCCACATCCATGATCTCGTAGGACTTGCCCGCCTGCGCCTCGCGGCTGCCTTCGCGCAGCCCGGCGATGATCGCCTTGCGCTGCGCCAGGGGCATGCCGAGGAATTGCTGCTGCCATTCGCGGTCGCGCACCTGGGCGCGGAAGGCCATGTACTTGAGGTCGGCGGTGCACTGGGCGTCGCCATGGACCAGCACGATGCGCCTGCCGGCAACCGTCAGCACATGTGGTTCTTCCAGCAGGCTCAAGCCCGCCGCTTCCGCGAAGCCCGGCCCGACCAGGAAATCGCGGTTGCCGGCCAGCCAGTACACAGCCGTACCCGCAGCGCGCACGGCACGAATGGCGGCAATCACCTGCTGGTGGAAAGGCTGGTCCAGGTCGTCGTCGCCGGCCCAGTATTCGAAGATGTCGCCGAGCAGGTAAAGCCGCTCGGCTTCCACCGCACGCTCGGCCAGGAAGCGGAAGAAGGCGTCGGCCGTGCGCGGATGCGCGGCCTGCAGGTGCAGGTCGGAGATGAACAGCGCGAACGTGCGCTGGGGGGTAGTCATTGGATCACTGGGACTTGCCGCCCCCGGCGCACTGCGGTCATCAGATGACTTCGGCCTTCTCGATCACGACCGCGTCGACCGGCACGTCCGAGTGCATGCCGCTGCGGGTGGTCTTCACGCCGTTGATCTGGTCGACGATGTCCTGGCCTTCGGTGACCTTGCCGAACACGGCGTAGCCCCAGCCGTCCTGGCCCGGATAGTTCAGGAAGGCGTTGTCCTTGGTGTTGATGAAGAACTGTGCCGATGCCGAATGCGGCGCCGAGGTACGGGCCATGGCGACGGTGTACTTGTCGTTCTTGAGGCCATTCTTGGCTTCGTTCTCGACGGTCGTCTCGGTGGCTTTCTGCTTCATGCCTGGTTCGAAACCGCCGCCCTGGATCATGAAGTCCTTGATCACGCGGTGGAAGATGGTGTTGCTGAAGTGACCCTTGTTGACGTAGTCGATAAAGTTGGCAACGGTCTTCGGCGCTTTTTCGGCGTCCAGTTCGATGGTGATGTTGCCCATGTTGGTGGTCATGCGTACGCTGGTCATGTGCTGTCCTGTTCCTTGGTTATTGTTAATGAGTTTGTGTCAAAGCGAAAATTGCACAGTCGCTATTTTACAAGCTTGTCGCCCTTGAGCACGGTCGCGGACTTCACGAAGATCGGCGTCACCGGCACGTTCTGCATGTTGCGCACGTCGTCCACCACCACGCCCTTGATCTTGTCCACGACTTCCTGGCCCTTCACGACCTTGCCGAAGACCGTGTAACCGGAGCCTTTGTAGTTCGGATAGTCGATGCCCGAGTTGTCGGCCACGTTGATGAAGAACTGGGAGGTGGCCGAATCCGGGTGGTCTTCGCGCGCCATCGATACGGTGTACGGCTGGTTCGACAGGCCGTTGTTCGATTCGTTCTTGACCGGCTTGTTGGTCTTGCGGCCCTCGAACTTCTCGTTCATGCCGCCGGTCTGGATCATGAAGCCGTCGATCACGCGGTGGAAGATCACGCCTTTGTACGTGCCCTGTTTGACATACTGCATGAAGTTGGCGACCGTCTTCGGCGCTTTCTCTTCGTCGAGCTGCAGCACGATCTCGCCCATCGAGGTTTTCAGCGACACCTGCGGCCCTTTCACCACCGGGGCGGCAGGCGTCTCGGCAGGGGCGTCGGTCTGTGCCTCTTGCGGGGCGGCCAATGCGGCGCCGGACAGGAGCAGGGCGCCGGCGCCCAGGGCGATGCCCTTGAGCAGCGAGCGGCGGAAGGCGGTGGTCATTGTCTTGGCTCTCCTCTGATGGACACCGCGCAAAACGGTGTCAAGTGTTTTCCCGAAAAATAAAGCTGAACCGTATGCGGCCAGCCGGGATTTAACCAATGCTATACTTTGCGCAGAACGTCCCATTCTATCAAAGAAGAATAACACTCGAGGGACCAGACGATCTCGCCCTGCGCCGATCCTCTTCCCCTCACCAGACCACACCCATGAGCCAACTGAAGATTTACAACACGCTCGCGCGTGACAAGCAGGTATTTGTCCCGATGGAAGCCGGCAAGGTCGGCATGTATGTGTGCGGCATGACCGTGTACGATTACTGCCACATCGGGCATGCGCGGATGATGATGGCCTTCGACGTGATCTACCGCTGGCTCATGACCTCGGGCTACGAGGTCAAGTACGTCCGCAACATCACCGATATCGACGACAAGATCATCAAGCGCGCGGTCGAGAATGGCGAAACCATCGGCCAGCTGGTCGAACGCAACGTGAAGTACATGGACGAAGACATCGGCGCCCTCAACATGCTTCCGCCGACCGTCGTTCCGCGCGCCACCGGGTACGTGCCGCAGATGCTGTCGATCATCGAGCAGCTCGAAGCCAAGGGACTGGCCTACAAGAGCGATGACGGCGACGTCAACTACGCGGTGCGCGGCTTCGACGGCTACGGCAAGCTGTCCGGCAAGTCGCTCGACGACCTGCGCGCCGGCGAGCGCGTCGACGTCAACAGCGGCAAGCGCGACCCGCTCGATTTCGTGTTGTGGAAGGCCGCCAAGGAATCCGAACCTGCCGAGGCCAAATGGGACTCGAAGTGGGGCAAGGGCCGGCCGGGCTGGCACATCGAGTGCTCCGCCATGTCCTGCGCCACCCTGGGCGAGCATTTCGACATCCATGGCGGCGGCGCCGACCTGCAGTTCCCGCACCACGAGAACGAGATCGCCCAGTCCGAAGGCGCTTTTGGGGGCGACATGGTCAATTACTGGATCCACAACGGCTTCGTGCGCGTCGACAATGAGAAGATGTCCAAGTCGCTGGGCAACTTCTTCACCATCCGCGACGTCCTCAAACAGTACGACGCCGAAGTCATCCGCTTCTTCATCCTGCGCGCCCACTACCGCAGCCCGCTCAACTATTCCGATGCGCACATCGACGACGCCAAGGGCGCGCTGACCCGCCTGTACACGGCGCTGTCGACGGTCGACATCGGTGCCGACACCCCAAGCGTGAACTGGGACGAGGAACACGCGCTGCGCTTCCGCGAAGCGATGGACGACGACTTCAACACGCCGCTCGCCGTGGCCGAGCTGTTCGACCTGGCAGGTGAGGTCAACCGCAGCAAGTCGCTGGAAAGCGCGCGCCAGCTCAAGGCCCTGGCCGGCGTGCTGGGCCTGCTCGAGCGCGCGCCACGCGATTTCCTCCAAGGGCGTACCGTTGAGGGCGCCGCGCATTTTGCCGGCAGCTCCAGTGCATCGGCTGATGCCAGTGTCTTGAACGTCGACGAACAGATCGCCAAACGCGCCGCCGCCAAGAAGGCCCGCAATTTTGCCGATGCGGACGCGATCCGCGCCGAACTGACTGCCGCCGGGATTATCCTGGAAGACAAGCCGGACGGAACGACGACCTGGCGCCGCGCATAATGGCGGCCGACAAGGACAAGCCCGGCGTTGACGCCGGGCCGCAGGCCGAATTGACGGGCGAGCCAAAGCTTCCCGCCTACTGGGCGGAAGCGAAGGCCGCGCTGATGGCGCGCGACCGCATCATGGCCAAGCTCATCCCGCAGTTCGGCGACCTGCACCTGCGCGGCCATCCCGACCCCTTCACCACGCTGGCGCGCTCGATCGTGGGCCAGCAGGTCACGCCGAAGGCGGCCGACGCCGCCTGGGGCAAGCTGCTGGCGATCTGCCCCAAGCTCTTGCCCTCCCAGGTGATCAAGGCCGGCGCCGTCGAGCTGGCCGGCTGTGGTTTGTCCAAGCGCAAGACCGAATACATCCTCGACCTGGCCGACAGTTTCAAGGCCAAGCGCGTCCATGCCGACCTGTGGTCGCAGATGGACGACGAGGCCGTCATCGCCGAACTGGTCCAGATCCGCGGCATCAGCCGCTGGACAGCGGAGATGTTTTTGATATTTAATCTGCTCCGGCCGAATGTGCTGCCCCTCGACGACCCCGGCCTGATCCAGGGAATCAGTCAGAATTATTTCTCTGGCGAACCTGTTTCGCGCAGCGATGCGCGCGAGGTCGCCGCCAACTGGGAGCCGTGGCGCACGGTGGCAACCTGGTATTTGTGGCGCAGCCTCGACCCCCAGCCCTGACTTTATCCGGCCCGGGTACGGTAAAATAGCGCCCAAACGGGGCCTGAGCAGGGCCATGAAAAAATCCGGAGGTACAATGACTAAAACAACTTTCCTCAATTTCGAGCAGCCGATCGCCGAGCTCGACTCCAAGATTGAAGAGCTGCGCTTCGTGCAGGACGACTCCGCCGTCGACATCTCCGAAGAGATCGACCGCCTCGCCAAGAAGAGCCAGCAGCTCACCAAGGACATCTACGCCAAGCTGACCCCATGGCAGGTGTCGCAGATCGCCCGTCATCCGCAACGTCCATACACGATGGACTACGTGAACGCGATCTTCACCGATTTCCACGAACTGCACGGCGACCGTACCTTCGCCGACGACCAGTCGATCATGGGCGGGCTGGCCCGCTTCAACGGCCAGGCCTGCATGGTCATCGGCCACCAGAAGGGCCGCGACACCAAGGAACGCGCGATGCGCAACTTCGGTATGCCGCGTCCCGAAGGCTACCGCAAGGCCATGCGCCTGATGAAGCTGGCCGAGAAGTTCGGCCTGCCGATCTTCACCTTCGTCGACACCCCGGGCGCTTTCCCGGGCATCGACGCCGAAGAGCGCGGCCAGTCGGAAGCGATCGGCCACAACCTGTACGTCATGGCCGAGCTCAAGGTGCCGCTGATCGCCACCATTATCGGTGAAGGCGGTTCCGGCGGCGCGCTGGCGATCGCCGTGGGCGATGCAGTGCTGATGCTGCAATACTCCACGTATTCCGTCATCTCGCCGGAAGGCTGCGCCTCGATCCTGTGGAAGACTTCGGAGCGCGCGGCCGATGCCGCCGACGCACTGGGCCTGACCGCGCACCGCCTGAAGGCCATCGGCCTGATCGACAAGATCGTCAACGAGCCGCTGGGCGGCGCGCACCGCGATCCAAAACAGATGGCGCAGCTGCTCAAGCGCGCGCTGGCCGACACCCTGCGCCAATTCCAGGGCATGAAGACCAAGGACCTGCTCGACGCCCGTCACGCGAAGCTGATGGCATACGGCAAGTTCAAGGAAACGTTGCCGCGCGAAGAGTGAGTTCCAATCAAGCCGGATCCATTCCGGTCATTTTCGCGCAGGCCATGAACGGCCTGCGCGACACGGTTTCCCCCACCTCCATAGCAATTGCCTGCAGCGGCGGCCTCGATTCGATGGCGCTGCTGCGGCTTGCGCACGCCTGGGCAAGCGGGCAGGGCGCGCAGGGAGTCAAACTGCATGCATTTCACGTCCATCACGGCCTGAGCCCGCATGCAGACGCCTGGCTGGCGCACTGCGAACGCAGCTGCGCGGCGCTCGGCATCGCTTTCGACTACCGCCGTGTCGAGGTCGTGAAAGGCAAGGACGGCCTCGAGTCGGCGGCGCGCAAGCTGCGCTACCGCGCGCTGGGCGAAATGTGCGTGCAGCACGGCGTGCCGCTGCTGCTCACCGCCCACCATCTCGACGACCAGGCCGAAACGGTCCTCTTGCAACTGCTGCGCGGTTCCGGCCCGGCCGGGCTGTCGGGCATGGACGCCGCCAACCGCGCGCCCGGCCTGCTGGGCGATCCGCAATTGCTGATGGCGCGTCCGCTGCTGCCGCTGTCGCGCGCCCAGCTGGAAAGCTATGCGCGCGCCGAGGGCCTGGACTGGGTCGAGGACGAATCAAACAGCGATCCGCGTTATGCGCGCAATGCACTGCGCCATGCCGTGATGCCGGCGCTGGCAGCGAATTTTCCCGGTTACCAGGCGCGGCTCGCGCGCGGCGCCGCCCACGTACAGGCGGCCCAGCGCATCCTCGACGAGGTGGCGGAGCAGGACCTGGCTGCCTGTCTCGACGGCGACGTGATCGACCTGGCGCGCCTGCAGGGGTTCAGCCGCGACCGCATCGATAACCTGCTGCGCCACCTGTTCGCGACGCGCGGCCTGGCGATGCCATCGACCGCCTGGCTGGGCGAGATGGTGTCGCAGCTGCTCTCGGCACGCGAGGACGCGCAATTGAAGGTGACGCATCCGGCCTGTCACATCCGCCGCCACCGCGGCAAGCTGCACATCACCCCCAAGCTACCGGACCTCGCCGGCATGCGCGATCCCGACGACGAAGGCGTGCTGGTCAAGGAAGGCCAACGCTTCGCCTGGCGTGGCGAAGCCGCGCTGGCCTTCCCGGCGTATGGCGGCGTGCTCCATTTCGATGTGGCGGCCCAGGGTTTTGACGCGGCCTGGCTGCGCAGCCAGCCCCTCGCCATCGACTTCCGCAAGGGTGGCGAGCGCCTCAAACTTGCCGCCAATCGCCCGACCCGCGGCCTGAAAGCCCATTACCAGGCGCTCGGCGTGCCGGCCTGGGAGCGCGAACGCGCCCCGGTCGTCTGGGCCGGCGCCGATCTGCTGTTCGCGGCCGGCATCGGCATGGATTGCCGTCACCTGAGCGATGGGGAGGGCGAGCGCATCGCCTTGCGCTGGGCGGCCGATCGTATCCCGCCCGGGTAAAGAGTTTCTATACGAAAAAGGTATTACTTTATTTTCTTTTCGTATAGCTTTTTGCCCCGCCAGTCTTGTGATAGTGCGCTGCAGCATGCTAGAGTAAAGATCTCCTTTTGATCTTTTCAACAAGCTGGAACCCTCCTGATATGGCTTTAATTGTCCACAAATATGGCGGGACGTCGATGGGCTCGACGGACCGTATCAAGAATGTCGCGGCCCGTGTGGCCAAGTGGCATGATGCCGGCCACCAGATCGTGGTGGTCCCTTCGGCAATGTCCGGCGAGACCAACCGCCTGATCGGACTGGCCAAGGAAATCATGTCGCAGCCGGACCCGCGCGAACTGGACATGATTGCCTCGACCGGCGAGCAGGTCTCGGTCGGTTTGCTGGCGATGGCGCTGCTGGCCATCGGCAAGGATGCGGTCTCGTACACCGGCTGGCAGGCGGGCATCCGCACCGACTCCTCGTTCACCAAGGCGCGCATCCAGTCGATCGACGACACCCGCGTGCGCGGCGACCTGGAAGCCGGCAAGATCGTGATCATCACGGGCTTCCAGGGCATGGACGAAGATGGCAACATCTCGACCCTGGGCCGCGGCGGTTCGGACACCTCGGCGGTGGCGATCGCCGCCGCGCTGAAGGCGGACGAATGCCTGATCTACACCGACGTGGACGGCGTGTACACGACCGACCCGCGCGTGGTCGACGAGGCGCGCCGCCTGAACAAGATCACCTTCGAGGAAATGCTCGAACTGGCGTCGCTGGGCTCGAAAGTGCTGCAGACGCGTTCGGTCGAATTCGCAGGAAACTACCAGGTCCCGACGCGCGTATTGTCGTCGCTGACCGATCCCCTGATGCCGCTGGAGCAGGAAGCGAACTCCGGCACCCTGATTTCGTTTGAGGAAGAAAGCAATATGGAACAAGCCGTCATCTCCGGTATCGCCTTCAATCGCGATGAAGCCAAGATCACCGTCCTGGGCGTGCCGGACAAGCCGGGCGTCGCCTTCCACATCCTCGGCCCGATCGCCGAGGCGAACATCGAAGTGGACATGATCATCCAGAACCAGTCGGTGGACGGCAAGACCGACTTCACCTTCACCGTCTCGCGCAACGAGTACGCCAAGGCGATGGCCGTGCTGGAAACCCAGCGCGAGTCCCTGGGCGCCGCCAAGATCCTGGGCGACGCCAAGGTGTCGAAGGTCTCGGCGGTGGGCGTGGGCATGCGCAGCCACGTCGGCGTGGCCTCGGAAATGTTCCGCACCCTGTCGGAAGAGGGCATCAATATCCTGATGATCTCGACCTCGGAGATCAAGATTTCGGTGCTGATCGACGAGAAATACATGGAGCTGGCCGTGCGCGCCTTGCACAAGGCTTTTAACCTCGAGCAAGCTTAACAATTTTCATTTTTTTGGGCGTGCGTTCTTGACGCAACGAGCACCAGCCCTTAAGATGCCTGCACTCAGCGCTGACTAGCAACACAGTCAGCCCTGATTGGAGACGTGGCCGAGTGGCCGAAGGCACATCCCTGCTAAGGATGCATATGGCTTATACCCGTATCGTGGGTTCGAATCCCACCGTCTCCGCCAAGATGTAGAAAAGAAGCCCTCGGAAGAGGGCTTTTTTTCGTCCGTTCTCATAGGAGAAATCGGGAAAAACATCGTCCAGTGAGCTCCGCCGCAATCCGGCTGAATCCAGATCAAGCGCGGGGGTAAGCGCGGGGGTAAGATTGAGCCATCATGGCGCTCAACCTGAACAAGCTGACCGCTCTAGCGGTGTCCAAAACAGGCAAGCCGGGCTACTACGGTGATGGCGGCGGCTTGTGGTTGCAGGTTGCCAAGTCCGGGTCCAAGAGTTGGATTTTCCGCTTTAAAGTGGCCGGCAAGCAGCGGGAGATGGGTCTTGGAGGCGTGCAGACGGTAGACCTGGCCAAGGCACGTGTACTGGCCAGGGAATGCCGGACGCTGCTTCTAGATGGCAAGGATCCGATCGAGGTCCGCAAGACCGTACGGCTCGCGGATGCGTTGCAGCGGGCCCGGGCGATGAGCTTCGATCAATGTGCCGCGGCCTATATCGATGCCCACAGCAGCAGTTGGAAGAACGCCAAGCACGCCGATCAATGGCGGAACACCCTCGCGACCTATGCTTCACCCATCATCGGCGCGCTACCAGTGGCGGACGTTGATACAGATCTGATCGTCAAGGTGCTTAATCCCATCTGGGGAACCAGGACGGAAACCGCGACGCGCGTGCGCGGACGGATTGAGAGCATTCTCGATTGGGCGACCGTCAGCAAATTCCGACAGGGCGATAACCCGGCCCGCTGGCGTGGCCACCTGGAGAACCTGCTTGCCAATCCCAACAAGATTGCACCTGTCAGGAACCATCCGGCATTGCCGTGGCGTGAGGTGCCTGCATTCATGGCGCTGCTGGCGCAAAGCAAGGGAGTTGCCGCGCGTGCCGCAGAATTTGCGATCCTGACCGCAGCGCGTTCAGGGGAGGTGCGTGGCGCTTCATGGGACGAGATGGACTTAGCTTCAAAACTGTGGACTATTCCCGCAGCGCGCATGAAAGCAGGGAAGGAGCATAGGGTTCCTCTGTCTACCGCGGCCGTGTCCCTCCTAGCCACAATACAGCCCCGAGAAGGCTTGATCTTCCCCGGTCGATCTGACAGTTTGGCGCTGTCAGACATGAGCCTGACAGCGGTGCTGCGCCGCATGGGCCGCAGTGATATCACGATCCATGGATTCCGGTCCTCTTTTCGCGACTGGTGCGCGGAGGCGGTTGGGAATTCGTTTCCCCGCGAAGTCTGCGAGCACGCGCTGGCGCACAGCTTGCCAGACAGGGTGGAGGCAGCCTACCGGCGCGGTGACCTGTTGGAAAAGCGTATTATGCTTATGGAGGCTTGGGCAGGTTACTGCCGCCCCTAGCTCCATTTCACGGTTCCGCGGACTTGACCAAGTCTTCTACTTGCGTTCCAGCTACAAGATCATGCGCTGCGCTGTTCGGAGCATTCTATATCGGCCCAAGTTGCATAAACGCGCAAAGTAGCTGGCACGTCGGGGATACTTTGACTTCTTAAAACGCGCGCCACGGAGTTTTCGCGATGCGGGGAGTAAAAGGAAGCCCATAAAACTCACGTATCCCTCGTTTTTACACAGCCTGAGCCCGAAGCGGACTTGGGCATTGGCGATGGCATAGCAAAGACTGTCGGGAGAATGATTAAAATTTACGGTGAAATGGCTGAGGGCAGCAGCTCTAAGTCTTGGTGAATTGTCAAGAATGGCAATTTTGCTGTCACCGATAGCGATGAAAAAGTTTGCGTTATTCGTAATGCAGATGGCGTCGGAAATGACGCGCATGGGCGCAGGCTACGATCACCTTCACGTATGTACTTCTGCGACAGCTAAGATTCAAGATAGTCCCCACCAAAATTTAGTGGGGGCTACTTTGCGACCGGCGCCGTTCAGTGTCTAGGCGGTGCTGATTTGACGCTTATTTCGCTCAAGCCACCTATAGAGAACAAGACAAGGCGATCAATCTTCTTAGTTCTAGCGGCTCGATCGCTTTTAGCGGCATCCTGTCAAGCTAAACTCCTGAATTGTCGAGTGTGAACGCGTGGACACGCAGTTAGTGTTTCTCTTCTCCATCGTTACTGCCACTCGGCTTCTTGAACGGTAAAGGTTTTCGGCGTGGTGTAACGTTTGGCAGTGAAAGGAAAAGAGATACAGCCGCGCCGGGTCGGTTCCGGCACTTCGTGCCACTCCGCTACTGTTAGGCCTGATATTCTGCTATGCTGAGCTTAAGAGCCCTCGTGGCCCAGAGCGATAGGATGCCTTCCTAAGTGAACCCTATGCCTCATGCGACTACTTGCCGTCGCCAACTGGGCTGTGTCGCCATGACGAATTTTCGCCTGCGCTGTCCAGATGAGCTGAAACGGCGTGCAAGTGAAGGCAGTAAGTCGCCGAACTAAAAATCTTAAATATTGAGAAAAAAATGAGCATTGCTCCTCGAGGTATGAGTATTCAAGAGGCATATCGTCTGTATCGCGAAGATAAGCTAGTAGTTAACAGAAAATATCAGCGAAAACTGGTGTGGACTCTCGAAGAAAAGCAAAAGCTCGTGGATAGCATATTGAATGACTATCCAATTCCGTTGGTTTTACTCGCAGAGGTGCAATCGTCTCACGGGGTGTTTTACGAAATCATTGACGGAATGCAGCGTTTAAACGCCATCGTTGCTTTTATTGAAAACGAGTTTAGCGTTGAAGATAAATTCTTTGACGTTGATCAATTTGCGCGTGCAAGGCAAACAGCAGAGGCCGGGAAATTCAGCCGAATCGACTCCGACAGTTACCTGAACGCGGAATTATGTGCTAATTATTTAGATTATCAGTTGGCTGTAACTACATTCCCTACAGTTAGCGAGGCACAAGTTACTGAAGTTTTTGGGCGTATTAACTCGGGTGGGCAGCAGCTGAGTTGGCAAGATAGACGTCAAGCAGGGAAAATTAACGAATTCTCGTCGCTGATTAGGCGGCTCGCGTCCGAAATTCGCGGCGATGCGTCTAGGGAGCTTCTTCCCCTTAGTGAGATGCCGGATATTAGTATTGACACGGCACGCCGTGGCCTCGGATATACGTTGAAAGCTGAAGAGATTTTTTGGTGCAAACAAGGGATACTCTGGACTAAGCAATTGCGGGAAAGCGAAGATGAGGAGATCCTTGCTGATATTTGTGCGTCGTTACTGCAGGGTAGCCCTATAGCGAGAAGTAGGGAATTTCTTGACGCCATCTATGACGAGAGCTCACCCGAGCATTTGGATATCGAGCTTAAACTTACAGCGTATGGTTCCGAAAGATTGTACGAAGAGGTTAAAGTTACGTTATCAGTTCTCAGGGAAACCGTGGAAACGTACAGTAACGCAGTGAATGCCCTACGTACAGCCATTAATCCTGGGTCAAGCAATCCAATAAAGGCTTCCTTTTTTGCTCTGTTTATGGCCTTCCATGACCTGATCATTGTAGAAGAAAAGACCCCTTGCGAGGCTGACAAGATATTGCAGTCTATAGGCGGTCTGCAGAAGGCCATGATCAGCACTGCCAAGTATTCCAAGACGGAAGACCGGTTAAAAAATATTGATAAGACCAAAGGGCTAATACAGCGGTATTTTGTTAAAAAGGATCCTCCGATGCTGAGGCATGGCGCCGGTTTGGCACTTGACTTCGAAAACGCCATGCGTCGTTCAAAAATAGAGACAGGGCGCTACGAGTGTAAGCAGGGTTTAGTTAATTTAAGTATGGATCGAAAAGCAGACAAAGAGTTCGAATTCGCTTTACTTCAAACAATTTGTGCAATTGCGAATGTTGGTCCGGATAGCAATGGGTTTCTCTTCCTGGGTGTTGCTGATAAGGAGTCAGATGCCAAACGGGTTAAAATGCTCGATGGAGTTGACGCGATAAAAGTCGGAAATCGATTCGTTGTAGGCATAGATCGTGAGTTGTCGATCCTTTCAATTTCATTAGAAACCTATGTGAAGCGTTTGAGTGCAATGATTGCTCAATCGGACCTTTCAGAAGTCCTTAGGCACCAAGTCTCGTCGCAAATCGACACTGTAACGTACAAGGGGCTATCTGTTATACGACTACGAATTCCGCCTCAAAAGGAAGTTTCATTTTTGGGGGAGAAAGCCTATATTCGAGACGATTCTTCAACTGTTGAGGCTAGCGGAAAGAAATTGCTGGCCGTTAGCGCATTATTCTAGTACTGCTAGCTTTTTTGCATAAGAAGCTAATTTCCGCTGCGGGTCTGATTCAGACCATATGTGATCTGAAGCGGCTGCCTCTGCGGTCTTGTTTTTCTATGGCGAGCGCGCGCACATGGCGTAAAAGGTGCTCTTGGCTGTAGTGATTGAGCCGTGAGGATGAGACACGCCTTGATTCCATTAAGCGCACTTGCCAATGCCCCTCGTATAGTGGCTTGTCGACAGCGAGCGTATGTGAAATGCACCATTACCGCTTGTTCGTGCCCGAGAGAGTGACCGGGCCCTCAGCGCACCCAGCGTGACACCCGCGCTCGTTCCGGTGTCCTGGTGGCCCTGACACAGCCCTCTGCCCATTGCAAAATTTCGCTTTTGATCCAAGCTGATGACCGGCCGTGCAGCTTGATGGGCGCAGGAAAATCTCCCTTCTTAATTGCCTCGTAGACACTGCTCCGGGACTTTCCACAAATTGCTAGTACTTCCTTCAGCCGGATCAAGCGTAGCTCGACATGCTCGTTCGAATTTCCCAACGGTGATTTGTCTTTGTTCATGATTACTCCCACTGAATGTTCAAAATCGATTGCACCTGCCCCCCGCAGATGCTACTCCCTGGCGCTGTACTGAGAGGAGCGATAAGAGGGAACCGCCTCGCCCGCTTTCGATATTTCGAATTCAACTAGAGTATCGTCGCCGCGGCTTCGGCTTAGAAGCACAACTCGTCCGTTATTTCGAATGGATCAAACGACAAGCTGCCAGGGAGAATGCAGGGAGAAAAGTTTATTCGTTAGGTCAGAAAGGGATAAGACCGCAATAGCAATTTCGCAGTACACTGGGACGAACAAACCACACGTGTGTAGGTTCGGACGCAATTGAATCTCCGTTTGGCGAGAAAGTGCAGCAGACTTTAGCCGCTAAATTCTCACTTGCAGGAAGGCCAAATGTACAACCTCATCCTCCTGACAAACATACTGCGGATCCTCGACGACATCGGGATGACGAAGAGCGAGCTGGCTAAGAAAGCAGGTATGTCAGTATCCTTCCTCTCTGATCTAACCCACGACCAGGCCAATCCTTCGCTGCGCATCATGGAAGCGATCGCGCAAGCCCTCGACACGCCGTTGCCAGCGCTGCTTGAGACAACCGACCTCGACAGGCAAACGCTGGAGGAGCTCGCCGGTGGCAAGGCGAAGCTGAGTCTGCCGGAAGGGTACGCCCGCGTCGCCGCAATCCTCACTGAGTATCAAGCATTCACGGTCAAACAATGGGATCAGGAGAATCGCAAACGTCTTGATGCTGCCAAGGCGAGACGGAAGACCGCCCTAGGTAAGAAGGCATCGATTGCCTAAGCGCTTCCGGTTTTCAAAGCGAAGTAATTTAACCAATGCACAGCAATTAGTTTCCGTACGTCATTAACGCTTGGAAATCCGCTTGAGGTCGCTTAAAGAAACACTCCAATCTGTAGCAGTCAGCCCATCGTTTGTTCCAAATCGTTTCGATATATCCTCGGCCACGTAATATCGCTCGGCATCTACCAGAGCGAGTAATGATGACCGAGCTTAATGACACCGTTGCAACCCTAAGGACACGGGCCAAGGAAAGGCTCATGCGCGACATGGGCGCGGACCTGCTGTCCGCTCTCGCTGACCCTCGCACTGTCGAAATCATGCTCAACGCCGACGGTTGCCTGTGGCTAGAGCGGCTAGGGGAGGGGATGCGCCGGATCGGGAACATGCGCTCGGCGAACGCCGAAGCCGTCATCAAGACCGTCGCCGCGGCGCTAAACCAAGTCATCAACAAGGCACACCCGCTGATCGAAGGCGAGCTGCCGCTCGACGGATCGCGCTTCGCTGGCCAGCTTCCACCGATCGTGTCAGCGCCTACCTTCGCGATTCGCAAACGTGCCATCGCTGTCTTCACGCTCGACCAATATGTCGACGCTGGGATCATGACGGCCGACCACTGCGAAGCCCTTAAAGGCGCTGTTCGTGAGCACCGCAACATCCTGGTTACTGGAGGCACCGGCTCCGGCAAGACCACGCTCGTCAACGCGATCATCAACGAGATGGTTCGCGCCAATCCCGATGAGCGGGTGTGCATCATTGAGGACACCGGCGAGATCCAGTGCAGCGCTTCGAACTGCATTCAATACCACACGGCGCTCGACGTGCCGATGACGATCCTTCTCAAGGTCATCCTGCGTATGCGCCCAGACCGGATCCTGGTCGGTGAGGTGCGTGGGGCGGAGGCGCTTGATCTTCTCGACGCCTGGAACACAGGGCACGAAGGCGGCGCC
The DNA here is from genome assembly GCF_059685695.1 of Telluria sp. PB2R4. Taxonomy (NCBI): domain Bacteria; kingdom Pseudomonadati; phylum Pseudomonadota; class Betaproteobacteria; order Burkholderiales; family Oxalobacteraceae; genus Telluria; species Telluria sp. PB2R4. The sequence continues at coordinate 192,086 of NZ_JCASIC010000005.1, forward strand.
GCCACGCTTCATGCCAACAGTGCTCTCGCCGGTCTTACACGCCTGAAGTCGCTTATTTCCCGCAATGAAGCAGCACCGTCCGATATCGAACCCCTGATCGGCGAGGCCGTCCACCTCGTCGTGCATATCACCCGTACTCCGGATGGCCGCCGCGTGCAAGAGATCTACAAGATCTCCGGATACGCGGACGGCCGATATCTCTCAACCATCCTCTAGGAGAGTCAAATGGAACCGAACCGTCTTAACCCGCAAAGCCCGGAAGCCCGCGCAGTCCTACCTTATCTGCCTCTGGCGGCATTGCTCATCTACCTGTTGCTGCTACCCGGGCTCGCTTTCGCGTCAGAGGGAACGGGCGGCTCTCTTCCCTATGAGTCGTGGCTTACGAATCTCCGCAACAGCGTTACCGGACCGGTGGCATTTGCCCTGGCGCTGGTTGGTATTGTCGTGTCTGGAGGCACCCTAATCCTGGGCGGTGACCTGAACGGCTTTTTCCGCACGCTGTTCTTTGTTGTCCTGGTGATGGCCCTGCTGGTCGGCGCACAGAACATGATGAGCAGCTTCTTCGGCCGTGGCGCCGAGATCGCAGCCCTTAGCGATGCCGCACTCACCTACGGGAATGTGATGGCAGCCGCAACAACTCACAGCGTGGGCTAGCCGTGGCCTTGCGCACGATTCCAATACGGCGCGCCGGCAATCGACAGAACCTGTTCATGGGAGGCGATCGTGAGCTGGTGATGATGGCCGGCCTGCTGGCCTTCGCGCTGATCTTCCAGGCGCAGGAACTTCGGGCGACGGTATTCGGCCTGCTGCTGTGGTTCGGTGCGCTGTTTGCATGCCGGCGCATGGCCAAGGCCGACCCACGGCTGCGCTTCGTCTACATGCGGCATCGCCGGTACGCGCCGTACTATCCGGCGCGCAGCACGCCCTTTCGGATAAACACCAGAGGCCAGGGGAGGCAATACAAATGAACGGTTTGTTCGCAATTGCGTTGGCTATTGCCGGCGTCGCGATGCTGCTGCTGCTGTACCAGCGAATCCGCGCCGCGAATGACGCGTTGCACTTGAAACGGCAGCGCGCAACCGGCGCTGGCTTCGCTGACCTGCTCAATTACGCTGCCATGGTCGACGATGGTGTGGTCGTCTGCAAGAACGGGGCCTTCATGGCCGCCTGGCTGTACCAAGGCGACGACAACGCAACCAATACCGACGAGCAGCGCAACATGACGTCGGTGCGACTCAACCAAGCGCTATCAAGCCTGGGCAATGGCTGGATGATGCACGTCGACGCGGTGCGCCGGCCGGCGCCCGAGTATCCGGACCCAAAGCTGTCACACTTCCCTGATCCGGTATCAGCTGCCATTGACGAGGAAAGGCGGCGCCTGTTCCAGGGAATCGGCACGATGTATGAGGGTTACTTTATCCTGAGCCTCACCTATTTCCCGCCTTTGCTCGCCGAGCGCAAGTTCGTCGAGCTGATGTTCGACGACGAGCTTGTTGCGCCCAACCATCACGCGCGCTCCCAAGGCCTGATCGACCACTTCAAGCGCGAGTGCATCAACATCGAGTCGCGCCTGTCTGCCGCGCTCCGGCTGACGCGCCTGCGTGGCCAGAAGATCGTGCAGGAGGATGGTTCGAAGGTCACGCACGATGACCTGCTTCGCTGGCTTCAGTTCTGTGCGACCGGCCGCAACCACCCGGTAATCCTTCCCAGTAATCCGATGTACCTGGATTGCCTGATCGGCGGGCAGGAGCTGTGGAGCGGCGTGGTGCCCCGCGTTGGCCGCAAGTTCATTCAGGTGGTGGCGATTGACGGCTTCCCACTCGAGTCCTCTCCTGGGATCCTGACTGCCCTTGCCGAGCAGTCGTGCGAGTACCGCTGGTCGGCTCGCTTCATCTTCCTGGAGTCGCACGAGGCGGTAGCGCACCTCGAGAAGTATCGCAAGAAATGGAGACAGAAGGTCCGCGGCTTCTTCGACCAGGTCTTTAACACCAACAGCGGCACGATCGACCAGGATGCGCTCTCCATGGTTGCTGACGCCGAGGCGGCGATCGCTGAAGTCAACTCAGGCCTTGTGGCGCAGGGTTACTACACAAGTGTCGTCGTGCTGCTCGCTGAGGACCGCGATGCGCTTGAGCGGTCCGCGCGCATGATCGAGAAGGCGATCAACCGGCTCGGTTTCGGCGCCCGCATCGAAACCATCAATACGCTCGACGCATTCCTCGGCAGCCTTCCTGGGCACGGCGTCGAAAACGTGCGCCGGCCGCTGATCAATACCCTCAACCTGGCCGATCTGCTTCCCACCAGCACAATCTGGACTGGCCTGGCTTATGCGCCGTGCCCAATGTATCCGCCGCACGCGCCCGCGCTGATGCAGTGCGTGACGCAGGGTTCAACGCCGTTCCGGCTCAACCTGCATGTGCGCGACCTTGGTCACACCTTGATGATCGGGCCGACGCGCTCCGGCAAATCCACCCACCTGGCGCTGATCGCGCAGCAGTTGCTGCGCTATGCCGGAATGTCGATCTACGCTTTTGACAAGGGTATGTCGCTGTATCCGACCACAAAGGCTGTGCGCGGCCAACATTTCGAGGTCGCAGCTGACGACCGCCTCAGCTTCTGCCCGCTGCGGTTCCTCGACACGAGAGGCGACCGCGCCTGGGCAATGAACTGGATCGACACCATTCTCGCGCTCAACTGCGTCCACACCACGCCGGCGCAGCGCAACGAGATCGGCAACGCCATCATGAACATGCACGACAGCGAGGCGCGCACGCTGTCCGAACTCTCGCTGACGATCCAGGACGAGGCCATCCGCGAGGCGCTGAAACAGTACACGGTCGACGGCATGATGGGCCACCTGCTCGATGCCGAGGAGGACGGTCTCGAGCTGTCGCGCTTCACGACCTTTGAAATCGAAGAACTGATGAACCTTGGCGAGAAGTACGCGCTGCCGGTGCTGCTGTACCTGTTCCGCCGGGTCGAGCGTAGCCTGCACGGCCAGCCCGCTGCGATCCTGATCGATGAAGCATGGCTGATGCTTGGCCACCCCGTCTTCAGGGACAAGATCCGGGAATGGCTCAAGGCCTTCGCCAAGAAGAACTGCCTGGTGCTGCTGTCGACGCAGAGCCTGACCGATGCCGCCGGCAGCGGCATCCTCGACGTGATCGTGGAATCCACCGCCACCAAGATCTTCCTTCCCAACCTGAACGCACGAGACGAGGACAGCGCCGCGCTATACCACCGCATGGGCCTGAACGACCGCCAGATTGACATCCTGGCCGGCGCAATCCCCAAGCGACAGTACTACTGCGTCACCGAGTCGGGCCGGCGCCTATACGACACCGCCCTCGGTCCACTGGCGCTGGCCTTCGTCGGGGCGATCGACAAGGAATCGATCGCTTCAATCAAGCGGCTGGAAGCCAGGCATGGCGATGACTGGGTCCACATGTGGCTCGCCACGAGGGGTCTACGTCTGGCTGATTATCTGCCCGCAGCGGACGCAATGAGCCCGGCCGCGACCGAGGTGCGCGACATTATCGAGGTGACGAAATGAACATCAACATCGCTGCCATGCTACAGGGCCTGATCCGGCAAAAGCCAGCGGCAGGGCCACGCAATGCGGACTGTTTGCTCGATGGCGGGCGCCGTCGGGGGGAAAGTGAGAGCCCTTACCTGGCTGCGCGCCGCACCTGGAATGACCACGTCGGCGCCGTGGTTGCCAGTCGCCAGATGGCCATACTGGGCGGTGTACTCTGCCTGCTGATCGCGCTGGCGGCGGTCGGTGGCATGACTTATATCGGAAGCCAATCCCGCTTCGTCCCGATGGTGGTCCAGGTCGACAAGCTAGGACAGCACGCGGCCGCCATGACCGCCGATCGCGCCCAGCCTGCCGACCCGCGTGTGGTGCGATCGAGCGTGGCAGCCTGGATCGCCGATGCGCGCATGGTCACGCCCGACGTCGCACTGCAGCGCAAGGCCGTGTTGGAGGTGTACGCCATGCTGGCGCCCAATGATGCGGCCACGGCGAAGATGAACGAGTGGCTGAACGGCACCGAGACCAGTTCGCCGTTCAGGCGCGCCGCCAACGAGACTGTGAGCATCGAGGTCGAGACGGTGCTTCAGCAGACCGGCGAAACCTGGCAGGTTGACTGGATCGAGACCACGCGCGACCGTCAGGGCGCACTCAAGGCGGCGCCACAGCGCTGGCGCGCGCTGGTGTCGGTGTACACAGTCGAGGCCACATCCGAAACCACGGAAGAGCAGATGCGCGATAACCCACTTGGCATCCACGTGCGCGACTTCACCTGGTCAAAACAATTTTGAGAGGACATGCGATGAAAACGCAATTCATAGCGGCTCTATGCGCTCTGCCTCTTGCCGCCCTGGCTGACGAAACAGGTTCGGCAAACCCGAAGAAGAGGGTGGCCAATGCATATTTCTCGAAGGAGAACGCGAAGCTGACGAGCAAGGAGAAAGCCGTGCTTGACGTGGCGCAGCAGTCGCAAACGAATGGCGCCGGGATCAAGCCGGTGGTCCGTCCCGACGGCATGGTGCGTTTTATCTACGGTGCCCAGCCGATTACTGTCGTGTGCGCGGTCCTGCAGGTATGCGACATCGAGCTGCAGGCTGGCGAGCAGGTCAATAACCTGAACGTCGGCGACTCCCGCTTCATGGTGGAACCGGCGATCAGCGGCAGCGGCCCGTCGGAAGTCCTGCACCTAGTGATCAAGCCGCTCGACGTCGGATTGAATACATCGCTGATCGTCACCACCAACCGGCGCACCTACCACATCCGGCTGCGCTCGCATCGCACCGACTTTATGCCGCGTGTAGGTTTCAGCTACCCAGGAGACGTGATGGCCAAATGGGACGCGACCCGGGTGAGTGAGGCGAAGCTGAAGGAAGAGCGGACAATCCCGGGCACGCTCGAAGACATGCGCGACCTGCAATTCGACTACGAGGTCAAGGGCTCGGCCGCGTGGAAACCGGTCCGCGTCTACAACGACGGCGTCAAGACCGTGATCCAGATGCCGGCCAAGATGAACCAAACGGAAGCGCCGGCCCTGCTAGTGGTGCGAAAGGAAGGTGGCTGGCTTACTGGCGACGACGAGACCGTCATCGTTAACTATCGCGTGCACGGAGATCGCTACATCGTGGACAGCGTCTTCCAGAAGGCGATCCTGATTGCCGGCGCCGGCAAAACACAGGAGCGCATTACGATTACGAAGGATAGATGACATGCGCAAGCTCACTCTCGCGATATTGCTGGCGTCCCTGGCCGGCTGCGCGGCCGGCCCCGCACCCGCCAGCTATGGCAACTTCGCCGCAGCTAAGCCAGCCATTGACAAGAAAGTGGCGGATGACGCGGTCAAGCAGTTGGCAATCCTGTACCCACCTGCCGTCACCCGCTTCGACCTGCAGCATACAGTCGCCGATCCCTTTGGGACCTCGCTCGTCGCCACGTTACGCTCGCAGGGCTACGCATTGCTGGAACAGAAGCCTGCGTCCAAGTCCAGCGCGGACCCCAAGAGCAATGGTCGCACGCTGTCCTATGTGTTCGACCAGCCGGCTGGCACCGACCTGTACCGCATTACCTTGACCATCGACACCCAGAGCTTGTCGCGGGTGTACCTGGCCAAAGACGGCGGTTTGGCGCCGGCCGGTCACTGGGTACGAAAGGAGTAGGAGCATGAGCAGCGAGCCGGAGCACGACATGTCGCCTAACGCCTCGCCCGGGCAGTTGTCGAAGGGAGCCGGGGTACGGCGCGTGAACAACGTGCCGCTGTACCTCTTGGGCAGCGCCATGGCCATTTTCCTCGTCATCATGGCCTCGGTCGCTGCCAGCCGCGGCCAGCCGCCAGGCAAGTCACACGCGCCAACACCCCAGAAGGTAGGCAATTCCACCTCGCTCGCCAACGCGATTGTAGGCGACCAGAAGGATGGCATCATCGTGGCGGCAGCTGCGCCCCCCGCAACCCCTGCGCCGCCCGAATCGGCAGGAGGGCAAGTGGAAGTGCCAAGGACTGCTAGTTCGAGGATTCCAGACCTGACGCCTGAACCACCCACCTCAACCCAACATCAGCAGGCCCATGAGCAGCAGATGGCGCACGGTGGAATGCGCAGCCCTGTCGACGATGAGGCCGCACGTATCCGGAATATGAAGTTGCAGCAGCTCGACGAGGCAGTGAGGGCACGTTCAGGTCTGCAGTTTGCCGTTTCACGTGGTCGCACCTCGAGCCCAGCATCGAACGTATTTGCAGACACCGCAGCAGCCAGCCGCGATGAGATCGCGGCCAAGTTGGCAGCTGTGCGCCAGCAGATCGAGGCGGCGACGGCCGACGACCAAGGAGAGGCTTACAAGAGCAAGCTGCAACTGCTGCGCGTAAGCCAGGCCGCCGGGGATGCTGGTGGTGCGGGCGCACCGCAACTAGAACAGCCGGGCGCCGTGCGTAATGACGTGACCAGGTTTGGGGCAGGGCAGGGTGACCGCTGGCGACTCGATGCGCAGCCGGAGGGCCCTCGTACACCCTACGAACTGCGAGCAGGCTTCGTGATGCCAGCGATCCTGATCTCTGGCATCAACTCCGAGCTGCCCGGCCAGATCATGGCGCAGATCAGCCAGGACGTGTACGACACGCCGCGCGGCAAATGGAAACTCATTCCGCAAGGCTCGCGCTTGGTCGGCGCCTACTCCAGCGACGTCGCCTATGGTCAGGCACGCGTGCTGGTCGCATGGCAGCGCATCGTGTTCCCGGACGGGAAGGCGTTGGACATCGGGGCCATGCCGGGCGCCGATAGCGCCGGGTATGCCGGTTTCAACGACCGCGTGAACAACCACTACTGGAAAACCTTTTCGGCGGCCTTCCTGATGTCTGCGGTGACAGCGGGGATTGCGACCAGCCAGCCAGAGAATAGCGGATATGGCCGCCCGAGCTTCGGCAGTGCGATGAGCGAGGCGGTCGGGCAGCAGCTGGGCCAGGTAACGGCGCAACTGGTCGCCAAGAACCTGAACATCGCCCCGACGCTAGAGATCCGCCCTGGTTACCGTTTCAATGTCATCGTCACTAAGGACATGACCTTCAATAAGCCGTATCAACCCTTCGATTACTGACACCACGGAGGAAGTCGATGAACACCCAGCGCAGACCAGTTTCAGCAGCCAAAGTTGTTTCTACCCTGGCGTTCGCTACCGGAATCGGGTGGATCACACCGGCCTCCGCACAGTGGGCGGTGATCGACGCTGCGAACGTGACTCAGACCACGGTCACGGCAAAGGAAAGCGTCGCCCAGACCTTGAAGCAGATCCAGCAGTATCAGACACAGCTGCAGCAATACGAGAACATGCTGCGCAACACAGCTGCGCCGGTTACGAACATATGGGATCAGGCGCAGGCCACGATGAGCGAGCTGCGCAACTCGATCGACACGCTGCGCTATTACAAAAACACTCTAGGCAGCGTCGATACCTACCTGGGCAAGTTCAAGGACATGAACACCTACCAGGCATCGCGCTGCTTCTCCTACAACGGCTGCAGCCAGGCCGAGTGGGACGCAATGCAGGCTTCCCAGCGCCTGGGCTCCGAGGCCCAGAAGAAAGCAAATGACGCCCTGTTCCGAGGGCTTGACCGCCAGCAGGACGCCATGGTTGCGGATGCGCGCCAGCTCGAACGGCTACAGACATCGGCCCAAGGCGCGCAAGGGCAGGTACAGGCGATTGGCTATGCAAACCAGCTGGCTAGCCATCAGGCAAATCAGCTGCTGCAGATTCGTGCACTTCTTATCGCGCAGCAAAATGCGATTGCGACACGCGACCAAGTTTTAGCTGACCGAGAAGCGAAACAAATGGCGGCTCACAAGGCGTCAACAGACAACGGCGCGTTCAACGGAATTTCGCGCACGCTCAAGAAATGGTGAGCGCGATGACGAAAATTTATCTTGTCGGGACGATCGTGATGTCTCTCCTTGCTGGGTGCTCCAAGTCAGGCGCCAGCTCGACAGATTGTTCGAAATTTTCCGCTGCACGGCAACGGACACAATGTCCGGCTCACCAGGATGCGACGAAGGATACGCCGCTAACGGGGGCGCAGCGTACCCCACCGAAGAAATGGTGAAGTTCATGAAGTCGCTCAGTCTACAGGGCGCCGTTCTGGCGCTCTTGTTACTGCTTTATGGGTCACATGCTGCTGCAGCGGTAGACCCGAACGAGGGCGTCCTAGACGTCGTTATCACGGCTTTCAGTTCTCGAGCATTGGCTTGGCAATCCGTTGTCATGAATGCGGCCTCATGGTTATTCTGGACGCTGGGTACGATCAGCTTTGCATGGACAATCGGGATGCTTGCATTGCGCAAAGCCGATGTGCAGGAGTTCTTCGCGGAGTTTGTAAAGTTCAGCCTGTTCTTTGGATTCTTCTATTGGCTGCTCAAGAACGGACCGTCTTTCGCGGACTCGATCATTCGGTCGCTGAGGCAAATTGGCGATGAGGCCGCAGGCACATCAGGGTTGTCGCCATCCAGCATAGTTGACGTTGGTTTTCGTATTTGGACGCAGGCTGTGGACAACCTGTCCATCTGGGACCCGGTTGATAGTTTCATTGGTATCGTGCTGAGCCTTGGGGTTCTGGTGTTACTTGCTCTTACCGGGATCAACATGCTTCTGCTGCTGATTTCAGCGTGGATTCTGATGTATGCGGGGATCTTTTTTCTCGGTTTCGGGGGCTCACGCTGGACCTCGGACATCGCCGTCAACTATTTCAAAGCGGTGTCGGGTGTGGCTATTCAGCTTTTCGGGATGATCCTGGTAATAGGGATCGGTCTCGACATGCTGAACAGCTTCTTCGCGCAGATGGCTAAGGGGACTCTGAACTTCAAAGAGCTTGGCGTGATGCTGACGTTCTGTTTGACCCTGCTGGCTTTGTCTTCGAAGATTCCTTCCATGCTGGCTGGCGTACTCACTGGGTCCGGGATCGGTAGTACTGGCAACATGACGGCTGGGGGCGTACTGGGGGCGGCGTTGGGAGCTGGAGCCATCGCGAGCGCAGCAGTCGCGACAGCTGGGGCTGCAATGGTTGCAGGCGCAGCGAACGTCGCAGGCGGAGCGCAGGCACTGATGACGGCCATTTCAAATTCGAGAGCAGCCGAAGGCGCTGGTGCAAGTTCACTAGGCGCCGCACTCAGCGGACAAGGTGAGAACATTGATGCAGGAAGCGGAAGTCGACTCGCCTCCGCAATGGGCAATAGTACTGGTCAAGCTGCCTCGTCTTATGCCGGGAGTACACTGGCGAGCAACCGCGGTAACGCAGCCGGTGCCGGGCTAAACGGTGCTGTGGGGACGAGTTCTGACGTTCTGTCCAAGACGCAAGCGGGGCAAGGTGACGGAGGTTCCCCGGGCGAGGTCAAACGTGGTTCTACCCTAAAGGCCGCTGGTGCGGCTGCAGCCAAGACTGGCCGCGTTTTGGCCGGAACTGCGGGCAATCTTGCGTTAGGCTCGATTGATGTAGCCAAGTTTAAACTCGGTGAGATGAAGGAAGGTGCGCTGGACCGCATAGGTGACACAGCCGGCGGCAAAATCGCTGCAGCTATCAAGGCCCGTGGGGACACAATAAAGGGCCGCAGTTTTGGCGATGATAGTTTGTCGGGGGAACCTACACCTGCCGATCGAGACTCGGAAGTAGCGGCATTCCGGGAACGTTCGTAGGTGGCAAATCATTCTCACTTCCGATTTTCGTCTGGCCGATATTTCCCAAGCCGTCTGGACCGGCGTGTTTCGGAAACGAGACATGAAACGTCGAACTACTGCAACTCCCACTGTTGCTCAGGATGGAGTCGAGTAAGAGCAGCGATTACTTTGCTAGCGTGTTCAAACCCCTGTTGATTTCTCTATCTTTTAAACTGGGCCCATTTCCTGATTCTTGGACGTTGGCGAAAGCTCGCATTTCAGGCGGCGGGAGATGCAGGTCCTCAATCAACTTCAAGCGCTTCATCTCTAACGCCTGCGACATTGTCAATATTAATTTGACCGCAGAAATAGGCAACTACCTAATGTATTAAATGGCTTCCATCGTCCATCGGAATCGTGTAGCTTAGTAAATATTCTCTGACGTATTATATTTCTTGGTTGCATCATTTCTTGCAAAGGATAAAAATGAAAGCCTTCATCTGCCTTGCCGTTTTTCTCATTTTAACAGGGTGCAAGTCTGGTCCCGTCGGTACTCCTGGCGGCGCAACGGTAACCAACGTAAGCGACGTCGTGAAAAATGACTTAGCCGCCTGTGGTATGGGGATAAGTTCAAGTACAGACGTCGTCGCTAAGGCTGCAATCGAAATTGAAAAAAAGGGGGGCTTGGTAGAATTTGGATTGAAGGATGAGCTAAAGACTGAATTCTCTAAGAAGTTTGGACAGGCAGACGCAGTGAAAGCTATGGACCAATTCACGACTTGCATGGATAAGCGAAGCATGGAGCGGCGCGACGACAAGAAGCAAGCATCGTTGATTGCGTGTAAGGCAGCTTGGACGTGCGACTTCAACCAGGCATCAGCGTTTTGCACGTGTAATAAAGTTATGCGCGCGGAACAGGTGAAAAAAGGACTGAGTGAATTCCAGACTGGGAAGCTCATCGCCGAGAACTGTTCGTCCAACTTCAAGCAATGCTGGCCCTCAGGCAATATGGCCAAGGAACGGGCGGATTGCGAGACTGTTTTGTCGGATTCAAAAATATCACTCCCTGTAAAGAAAGGTGACACTTGCACTTTCGAATGGGCCTCTCTTTAAGAATAGTTTGCTGGGTTGGAGGCTGCGATTGGCCGACGCCTGCGTTAAAGTCGGTTATGGCAGAGGATTCGTTCTTTCCCTCACCAGGTCATAACTGGTACTGCGCCCACCAGAGCTGGACCGCTGCAGGATCCCCCGCACAACTAATTCGTTGATGTCCCGCAGCGCAGTATCGGCCGAGCATTTCGTCAGCGCTGCCCACTTGCTACTGGTGAGCTTACCTTCGAAACCATTTAGCAGGCGGTTGAGCACCTTAACCTGTCGCTCATTCAGCGCGACCCCCGACATGCGCTGCCAGAATCGGGCCTTGTCCAGCACCACGTCCAGTGCTTCATTGGCCAAACGCACAGCTTCACCAAGCATTTGCAAGAACCACTGAAGCCACTCTGTCACATCCAGGCCGCCCTTTTCCGTACGCTCCAGGATGTCGTAATAGGCTTTGCGCTCACGCTGTATCTGCGCTGACAGGCTGTAGAAACGCTGTGGACTGCCGTCAGCCCGTGCCAGCAAGAGGTCACCGATCGCACGCGCGATACGGCCGTTTCCATCGTCAAATGGGTGCAGGGTGACAAACCACAAATGCCCCAGGCCGGCGCGGATTAGCGCTGGCTCTGCCTGAATGGTGCCATTGATCCACTCAAGGAAGCGTGCTATCTCTGCCGGCAAACGATCAGCTGGAGGTGCCTCGTAATGTACCTGCTGTCGGCCAATCGGGCCTAAAACCACTAGCATCGGACACTGTGCATCATCACGCCAAGTGCCGATGGCGATTCTGGTCAGACCGGAATAGCCAGTCGGGAAAAGAGCGGCGTGCCAGCCGAACAGGCGTTCCTGCGTTAATGGCAACGCGTTGTTGACTGTCGCATCGAGCACCATCTCGACGACGCCCTCCACATGCCGGTCGATTGGCGCCAATGAACCAATCTCAACCCCGAGTCGGCGCGCAATGGATGAGCGTACCGAGGCGACATTCAGATGTTCGCCTTCTATTTGACTGGTCTTGATGACGTCATCGGTCAAGGCTGCAAGATTGGCTTCGTCCCGCAGACGAAGGCCAATATCGGCGAGCCGGCCCAGTAGAAGCCCCTGTGCCTGGCTGACTTGTGCAAGGAGGGACGCCAGTGACGCGAGGTCGTAGTGCCAAGTTAGCCCGTCCGGGTCCTGCCAGATATAGTCGTAATCTCCGTATTTCATGCGGTGATTGTATCGAGCAATCACCGCACGGGCAATTAAAAACTATCCAGCAATTGCGGAGATTAGCCCTGACTTTCTCCGCGGTCCCGACTGTATAGCTTGCCTTTGAAACGTATGGCAGCCTATGTAGACACAGAATCGCTGCCGCTGTTAGCGATCCCAGCAAAAGAGCAAGAGGGCAATCGGTGCCATTGGACCAGACCATTCTGGCTGGCCCGACCGCCGATACAGGCGGTCGGGAACGGTAAATCAAGCGATCGACGTTGCCTTGCGCCGGCGCTGCGGCTTCTGTTCCGGGGATGCCTCCAGAACGAGCGTGCGTTCCTTCTGCTGCACCACGTCCTGCTGGGCGATCTTTTTTTGAACGGCGGCCGCGTCATGGACCGCTGGTCGTACCTGACGGTCGATGCCGTCCTGCCCGAGCACGCTGCGCCTTGCCAGATCATTGAAGTCGGTGAACAGCTTCATTCGTTCTAGCGCGGCTAGCTGGTCCTCACTCAACGCGGCATCGGTGCGCTGGTGTTCACGAAACAGTTTGGGCGTGACCGCATCGAGTCCTGCGGGATATGCGTTCTCGCCTGGCGCGAAGATCGGCAGCAGCGCCACCCCGCCAACCAGCTTCGCCGCCGCCTCGCCCTTGGCACGACCCACATTGACGCCATGGGTCAATTCGAGGTGGCGGTCATCGTCGCAGGCAATGACGACAGGCTTGTCCGGGTATTTCCGGTGCAATGCCTGTGCCACCGGCGCGAGATTGCCGGAGTCGAACGTCGATACGGTCGCGTGCCCCAGCGTCTGGCGCAGCGTAGCGGCGGTTGCGTAACCCTCGGCGATTACGAGTACAGGGGCTTTCGCAAGATCATCCAGTCCCTGCCCGACGACGTGGAAACATCCGTCCTTCCTGCTATCCTTGGCGAAGCGCTTGGTGCCATCCTCCCGGACGTATTGCATCGTCCATTGCTTGCCGTCCGTGTCGATCGCCGGCAGATAGGTCTTCTTGCCGCCTTTGTCTGTGTACGTTCCTGGTTGCGGCTCAAGCCCCTTCACCGTCATGTACGGTGTTGGATGCAAGACCGGCACCAGCTTGACTATCTGTGCCGCCACCCGCTGCGCGGCCTGCTCCTGGCGGCGCACCAGTTCCCCTTCGCGCTGTTGCAGCTTCGCAGCCGCCTCGGTTGCCAGCCGCGCCTTATCCTTCTCGTCCAGCACGTAGCCTTTTGCCTTCCAGTTCTCTTCGCGGCCAGTCTTGTTGTTCTTGGCATAGCCGGCCGGATGCCCGTCCAGATGCCCTACATAAAACCCTGATCCAGAATTCACACTGTATTTTTCGCCCTCGACACTGATCCGGTGCGACTTTCCGTCCATGATCGGATGCTCGCCGCTGATCACGCAGCCGAGCGACGTCAGGAATGCGGAAAACTCCTCGCGCGGCGTCATTGCCGGATCCTGCTGCGCACCCAGGCCCTCCGATCGCCACCTCTGAAGCGCGTTCATGTCTGCCTGCGGCCCGGCATACCATGTCCCTGCTGCCTTGTCCCATAGCGCGCCCGCGGCCTGCGCCTCGGCGCGCTCGCTGTACGGCACGGCTAAGTAGACGCGGGTGTCTTCCGTTGTCGCGTTGGTGGCTGAGTGTGACTCAGCCTTGGCGTCGATCTGCCTGCTCGACTCCAGCCACTTGGTGAACGGGGCCGGGTCTACGCCGCTGGGTACGTACCACGATTGCTGCTGCCGGTCCCATTTGGCGCCGAGTGCTTTAGCCTCACCCTTTTCCTTGAACGGCACCGCAATGAATGTGCGCTCCGCGTTTGTCGTGTTCTGGCCGGCCAGACCCTGGTCCCGGCGTTCGGCCTGCTCGATTCGCCGCTGCAGATCGGCATCGCGTAAGGTCATGTTGGTCTCGGCGATCTTGCGAGTTTCCCTTGCTGCCGCGATGTCTTCGTCGGTGCTGTGCGGGTCGTGGCGCACACGCGCTTCATGGATGCGTGCAAACTTGGCCGCCTTCTCATCCGCGCTCAGTGTCGAATGGGCATCGATCCGCGCGAGGCGTTCCGCCAGGCGCTCGGCCTCTTGCTCCGTGGGACGGTTTGCCACGCATAGGTAGCTGCCATCGGTGCGCCCTACATACACGCCCCATGTTTCGGGTGCGCGACCGCAGGCCTCCGCCAGGACGACTAACGGTTGGCCATTGTGTTCCTCGGTGATGGTTCCTTCTACGCGTGCTGTGCCTGTCCAGCCTCCCGGTAGCGTGAATCCCAGCGCCGCTTCAGCCTCGCGGTCGAAGGCGGTCGCCTCCGGGGCGATCTCACGCCCGAAGGCCTGCCTGGTAACCAGGGCAAGTCGGGTTTCCGACACGTGTGCGTCGAGCTGACGCACTGTCACCGCCCGGTGCGCGTCGCTGATTTTCTCGTGCAGAGCCTCGACATCCTGAGGCAACATGTGCCTGTCCCAAAAGGTGTTGGTAGGCGCGAGTGGTTCCATCGCGGTCAGCGCCTGCTGGACCCGATTGAGCTGCGCAAGCGTTGCCTTGTCGAGCGCGCGTTCCAGCGTTCCTTGTACGAGGTGGCTCAGCGCCCATGACTCCGCACGGTGCTGGCGGTCAGCGTCGTGACTGTCCTCAGCGTTCTTCGATGCGTCGCGCTCGATCGCGGCGCCACGCTCCATTGCATTGTCGAAGCCGCCCATTGCAAGACGAGTGTCTACCGTTTCCTGTTCGGACCGCACCTCCCGATCGTCTTCTGCCATTTTCGTCTCCTGATTCCTAAAGCCGAGCAAGCGTTGGGCTTCCGCTGTGAACACTTGTGCGAGTCGCGCACGCTTCAAGTACGCGATGTCGGCCCCAGTGTGTCCGGGTTCGAGGCCAAACAGGACCGATAGCCGGTCCTCGGCCGTCTCACGCAGCTTGTTCGGGTCGCTGCCGGTGACGCTGCCGATTGACGTGAGCCCGTGTCCGCGCATCGCTGCGTCAAGGCTCTCACCTTGATGGCCTCTGAAATAGGCTGCGGAAGTGCTGGACTCGTCCACGGTCTTGCGGACGTCGACAGCGAGCGCCTGCACGCGCGCGGCCTCGTCCTGTGCGTCGGAATACGTGTCGGCAGCCAGTGCGGTGAATGAGCGTTCGCCGCCATCGTTACCGATGTACCAGAATGTTCCCTGGTTCTTGACGACGCCCTGCCAATCCGCAGGTACTGACGCTCCGGAGTGCCAGTCGCGAAGGCTCCCGTCCGGATCGACAAACGCCTGCGGGTGTGCAGCCTCGGCCGGCAGCGATACCTGTTCGGGGAACAGCTCCCGCACCTGCTTTTGTTCGAGCCCGAGCACGTACTCGCACATCTTCTCGGCATCGGCAGCGGCGCGGAAGATTTCAAGCGGATCGTCGCGCAACGCCTTGATCCAGCTGCCAACATACGCCGCATGGCGCTGCGGATCGTGGCCGATTCCGATCTCGTTCCCTAGGATCAGGCTGGTGATCTCAGCACGCAGCTCTTCGCGGGCGTAGCCTTCGCTACCGAACGGATGCGCCAGGTCGCGGTCGAGACGCGTGCCATGACCGGTCCAGTGCCCCAGTTCGTGCAGCGAAACAGCGTAGTAAGCGGAGGGATCCGGGAACTGGTGCTTGTCAGGCAGGTGAATGCTGTCAGTCAGTGGCCGGTAATAGGCCGCATCCCGCTCACCGTGGTGGATCGCTGCGCCAGACGCCTGCAGGATCCGCTCGGCCCGGTCCATGGGGTCCCAAGCATGCTCCTTGCGCGCTGCGAGCAAAGGCATGCCGTCGATCTGCTCCGCATTGAACACAGTAGAAAGGAACAAGCGGGGCCGTTCGAGCTTGATCGTCTGCTTTACTGACTCGCCACGTCCGTCCAGGACCGGCTTACCGTCGACTTCAAGTGGGCGCTCCTCGCTGAATTTCCAATACTGGATCGTGGTGCCTTTCTCGCCGCCGCGCACCTGGGCGTCCATACCCTGTGCCTGCTTGTATGTCAGCCAGCGCGGATCACTGCGTCCCTCACTCATCAGTTGCAGCGCATTGATTCCCCGGTAGCGCTTGCCGCTGACGGGGTTCAGCGGCAGGTCGGCGCCGGGCTCCCATGGTTTCTGCCAAGGTGCAGTGCTTTGCTCCAGCTGGTCGATCAGCTTCTCGGCAACAATCACGTGGAAAAGCTTTTTTTGTTCGGTCGTATCCATGTCTGTTCGCTCCTCATGGTCCATTGCGTTCAGCGGAGTTGCGCTTTTGGCTCCGACATGGCTGCCAAGGACCGCGGCAATGCCGGGCTGGTTTCGCGTGCCTCGTCCTCACCCAGCGCGTCCTCGAGGAAGGCGCCAGCAGCTTCGGCCTCGTGAGGGCTGAACTCGGGCTCGAAACCGGCCACCTCCGCGTCGCGCAGTTTTGTGGCAGCGAGCGCTGAGCGCTCCGGCTCATCGTCGAACAGCAGGTGTTCACTGGTATGGCCGTTCGCGCAGGCCTCTGCGGTGGCAATGAGTGCCTCAATCGTCGGGTCAATCATGATGTCGCTCCTTATGATCGTGATTCTGAAAACGTCGGGCAGCGCGCGGCCAGCACCGGGCATGATCAGCCAGGCGGTGTCATTCAACAAGGGGAGCGCTGCAGCTAGGTGGTTAGCTCAGGAGTGATAATGTGCAGGTCTGATGGGTCCTCCTACCAGGTAAGGACCGGAACGATGGCGGTCTTGATTTGCGCGCGGCCGACGGGGCCGAAGTAGCGACCATCGAACGAAGTGCTGCTCACATCCGACATCAGCAGAAGTTCGGAAGCGCCAAGTACGTAGCGGTCGGCCTGGAAACGCGGCATGGGACGGCCGGCACCGTCGGCCGGCAATGGTGCACTGTGCGGCAGCAGCAGGCCGTTCACGCGCACCCCATCGGTGTCTACCGTCACCGAATCACCCCCGGCCGCGAGGATGCGCTTCATCAGGTAGCCGTAGCCGCCAGGGCAGAAGCCCCCAGCCAGATAACCACGCCGGCGTGCCTCTTCGATCACGCCAACTGTGGGAGGACAGAGCAGCACATACTCGCCTTTCTGCACCGGCCGGTCGCTGGTCCAGTACAGACCTAGAGCGATGCTCTTGCTGGTGTTGACCCGCGCACCCGCCAGGCCAAGCACCCCGACAAGGACCAGTATGGAAGCGAAGGCGGCAAGGGTTCGCACTAGGTACCGGCGGGCGGCCGCGGGCAGGGTCGGTCGTTCCGCGGTGACGTTCATACTAAAATCCGCGGGACATCCACAGCGACTGCCGCAGGCCGCAATTGGTCGCTGCATTTTGGTTCTGGAATGGCGGCGCGCGCGCTGAATATCGCGTCCTGGAAGAACAGCGGCTGCCTGCCATAAATCGCGGGGAAGCCACTGACAGACACGATCATGTCACCCGCTTCCACGATCAGATCGCCTTCCTTGCGTGGACCAGGCATGCGCAGGCATTCGTCAGGCGTCAGCAGGGGCCGCTGCGTCTCCTGGTAGGTTCGCGATACCTGACCGAGCAGGGCGCTGGTGCGCCGTCCGCTGGTGGTGATCTGTTCCTTGACGACGGTGGTGATGCCAGTAAGCTTCGACAGGTGCTCTGCGGTTTCCAGCCGGTTCGGCGGGTAGGCGTTCTGCACGTGGCAATTGGACGTAATGGTCTCGTCCGGACCATACCCGGTTTCACGGCTGCGCAGTTGCGTCAGGTCCTGGCAGATGAGATAAAACTTGATCCCATAGGTGGCGACGAACGCGAGCGATTCCTGCAGGATCTCGAGCTTGCCGAGACTGGGAAACTCGTCGATCATGCCCAGCAGCCGATGCTTGTACTTGCGCTTCGCGCGCACTTGCGAGTGCAAGGCTCGGGCCAGTCCGATCCTGACCAGCACGCGGCGCCAGGAAGGCACATCCAGTACGGACCGTTCGTATTCCATCTTGTTGGCGAGCAGCCGCACGATCAGGTTTAGCACAATTCTGACCAGAGGGCGCAGGCGTGTCTTGTCGTCTGGCTGAGTGACGATGTACAGGCTGACCGGGCTATCGTGATTCGTCAGGTCCCTCGCAATCGAAAACGTCGACCGGCTGGTGTTGCCCGCGATGACCGGATCGCGCCACAGGGCGAGATAGGATTTCGCGGTCGACAGTACAGAGCCAGCTTCTTCCTCAGGGCGATCCATCATGTCGCGCGCCGCGGCGCCGACAACGGGATGGGTTTTTTCATCGGTATGCTGGTAGGTCGCCATCTCCATCCACAGCTCCGCGACACCACGGTCAGGGTCGGCGAGCAGGAAGTCCACGTAAGCGAGGTTGGCGGGTGTGCCTTCGTTTCTGTTCTTGTACAGCGCGTGCAGGATCACCCCGACCAGCAAAGCCTGGCTGGTGTTCTGCCAGTGCGTCTCCAGTCCTCGCCCGTCAGGATCGACGATCAAGGTTGCAAGGTTCTGGACGTCGCCGACTTCATACGCGGTCCCGAAGCGGATCTCGTCCATCGGGTTGATATGGACGTCGCAATCCGGATTGGCCGGTTCGAAGCGCAATACCTTGTTCCCGGCATGCGCTTGGCGCCATCCCGCTGTCATGGCCCAAAGCTCACCTTTTAGATCGGTGATGACGGCGCTACCGGGCCAGGACAACAGGGTGGGCACCACCAGCCCGACGCCCTTACCCGAGCGGGTGGGGGCGCAGGTCAGCACGTGTTCGGGGCCGTCATGCCGCAGGTAGTGCAGTTTGCCTCCCTTATCCTGCCATACCCCTACATAGACGCCATTGGCGTGGGCAGGCTGGC
This sequence comes from Telluria sp. PB2R4, assembly GCF_059685695.1. Classification (NCBI taxonomy): domain Bacteria; kingdom Pseudomonadati; phylum Pseudomonadota; class Betaproteobacteria; order Burkholderiales; family Oxalobacteraceae; genus Telluria; species Telluria sp. PB2R4. The sequence goes on from NZ_JCASIC010000005.1 coordinate 210,806, forward strand.
GGCCGCGCAGTACCTCATACCACCTGCGTGCCGGTGGCAGCAATCCCGCCGCTTGGATATCTTTCTTCTCGGCCCAGCGCGCCGAACCGTGCAGGTAGTCGTTCGGCCTGGCGGTATTCGCCGCAATCATTTTGCAGACGAGTACGCCGATCAGCCCGACACTGGCAACGGTGACGCCAAGTCCGCCGGCGCGCATGAAGGCGTCCGGATAGGTCGGGTACCACTTGAAGGCCCAGTGCACAATTGCCCACGGCGCGTAGAGGTCGTGGCCAAGCTGAGCCCCGAGCACTGCCTGATAGCGCATGTCGCTGGCGAAGAACTGGGTTGCCGCCTGCAGGCCGGCGCCCAGGGATAGCACGGCCAGCGCTGGAAGAATCTTGCCGCTGCGCGCCCCGCGCTCGCGTACCTGAGGGCCGACTGCATTATTGAACCCGGCTTTCATCTGCTGCGTCCTTTCACCTTGATGACACCCCGGGCGCTTATCGTTACCCGCACACCGAGCGGCAGGCGCTTCAAGCGCTGCGCTGCTCCGTCGTCGACTTCGAGCACCATGACCCGCTCGCCCCGCTTGAGTAATGCCAGTGCCTGATCGTCGATCCAGCGAATGCCGGCATACGAGGCTGTGCCGGCGTCGAAAGAAGTATATCGAGCGTGCTTCGGTATATCGAAGCCATTGACTCTCTTTTGTTCTCGCTCAGCGATGTACCTGTCGCCCGCTGTGTTGGTCCCTTGGTCGCCAATGCGTATCCGGTTGTCGTGCCGATTCACTCCGGTGGGGGAGGCGCCATTCGCCTTACGCTGGTCTTCGCGACCACAGTCTTGTGCCGTGGGCGTAGCGCTGGCTTTTTGCCCTGTCTCGGGCGCATGGAGCAGCTGTAACCGGCGCTGTTCCAACGCTGTGTCGACAAACGTAACGCACATGCATGTGGTGACCGCGGCCACGAGAATCTGCTCCTTGAACGCGTCCGAACCATTGATGGCGATGCGATCTCCATAGCGCGCGACAGCCATCCGCAGCGCGGACTGCATCGCGATTTGGTTAGCACCAAGCGAAACGTTGAGCCTGTCGCCATCATCCCGAATCGCGGCTCCAGCAACGTGGTAAATGATCGTTCCTTTCCTCGTCACGCTGTCGTGGCCACTGGGCCGGGTCGGCTTAGATGGCAGGGCGTCTCCAGTGACGGTATCGCTCAACAGGCTGTTTCCCTTGCGCCGACTTCGCAATGCTGCCAGCGCGTCGAGGTCACCCAATCCTGCCTCGCGCCGCAACCAGTCCGCCCACTGGCAGCGCTGATGCTGTTGATCGATAGCCTGGCGCTCACGCCGGTACAGCACCTTGATCGCGGCGACCTCCTCGCTGCGCGTCCGGGCGAGGGCGCTATACATCAGTTTCTTCGCGGGGCTTGGCATTGAGGTCAGCCCGAGCGCCGCACGCTTAAGGTCGATGCTGCGCCTGATCGCGTCGAGTCGCCGCTTCTTTCGTGCGCGTGCCTGCTCCCGTTCGCGCACGCGGCGTTCCGCCGCATTTGCCTGCACCGCCCGATAGCGCGCATACAGTTCAGTGGTGTCCACGCTCGATGCAAGCGGCTTCTTCTCGTACCCGCGTGCCCGCCCGGCCCTCTCCTGCTGCACTGGCGCGGCCTGGAACGGCCCGAGACGGCCCTCCAGCTGCGGCTTTGAAAATTCGCGGCCCACCGAACTGGCCTTGACTGTGGTTCCGTCGCCGGCGGTGATGACCAGGCCGTTGGCATGCCGGTGCATGCGCAGCCCGCTTTCAAGCAGCAGGGCATGCATCTCGTCCCACGATTGCGCGCCCCGCATCCGCTCCTTGCACTCGCGCTTGACCCAGCCAAGCAGGCTTTCGATACCCGTATGGCGTTCCATGTCTGCAGCGCGGCTTTCCGACGCGTGTTGACCCGGCGTGTGGTTGTCCTTCTGCAGACCGTACTCGTCCTCGAGCTTGTCGCACAGTCGCGCCAGGGTCCGGTAGGCCTGGAATGGTTCGTGGATCGTGTAGCGCGTGGGGTGAATCTTGTTAATGGCGAGGTGGAGATGCAGGTTGTCGGTGTCATCGTGCACGACGCTGACCCGCTGATGCCCGGCGAACCCGAGCGCGTCGCACAGGCGCGCTTCGATTGCGGCAAGGGCAGCCGGGTCAATGTGCTCGCCAGGTCGGAAACTGATGATCAGGTGGTAGGTCTTGTCGGTCGTCGACCTGGTGTTCATCGCCTGGGTGTTAAGGATCTCCAGTGCGGCGACATCGGCCGAGTCGTTCATGCAGTTGGCGATGCGGACCGCGCCGGTGCGCACGGCTTTACCTTGCGAATCCGTCAGATACCTTACCAGCCTGACGAAGCTGCTCTTGGTCGCCGCGTTCATCGCGATGTGCTTGGCAATCATGACAGCGCGCATCCACTTTAGCCGCTAAAGCTAGTCGCGACCGGCGCGCGGGACCAGCACCTCGCGCACGACCGCCAGCACTTCGCCCTGCGTTGCCTCGATTTTCGACAGCAGCGCGCGTATCGTTGTGTCTCCGAAGGTGGCGGTCCGTTCGTCATTGGTCAGCCACAGCTTAAGCAAGCCGCCGAGACGCCCCAGGTCCGCGTTGATGCGCAGGAGTTCCTCTACGCGTCGGCCATCCAGGACGCCACGCACCTGGTACCCCAGGCCGACGTTCAGCAAGTAAGTCGAGAGAGTCTTGCAGGCCGCCCGCGCGTTGGCCTGCAGCTGCGCGCGTTCGTCCGGCAGGCAGTACACCTTGACCACCGGCGAATTCTTGCGCGTGCATTTCCCACTCATTGTCCACCTCCGATTTACCGGCGGCAGCCGGCTGGCCTCGCAGAGCGGGATTCCCGTTGAGCACGAAGTGCGAATAAGGGGGAGTGAAGAAGGAACACCCGCTACGCGGGTGGGCCTACTTCACCTATCCTGCCCGACTCTGCGAGTCGATTACGCCAAGGCAGGATACTGATCGGGTTTTCGGTCAAGCCTCGACTGGATCAATGAAACACACCGTTTATATCGAAACGTAGAGCGGCTCTCCTATACTGGTTTCGAGCCGGCCAGCAGGCGGCACGACCATGATTTCTGCCAAGAGCTACCACGTCGAGACGGACCAGCGCGATGTCCAAGTCCTATACCAGGCAACTGACCGAGTGGGTTGGACAGAGGGGCCACTCGGCCAGGCGTGACAGGAATTACGTTGCCTTCATGGCCGTGAAGAACGACGTGAGTGAGGCTCTGGAGGAGGGGTGGCCGGTGAGAACCATCTGGGCGCACATGGTCGAGCAAAAGCGTATCGGGTGTGGCTACGACACGTTTCGGGCATATGTGAAGCGTCACCTGCGAATCAGTGGCGAAGCAACCGTCGCGAGCAAGGCCAGTCCGATTTCCTCCAGATCGCGGACTCTCGAAGCTCAAGCACCGGGCCAGCCGAAACAAGCGACCAGTCCAGCCAGGCCAGACGAGGCATCGCACGCACCAGAGCCGATCTCTGGATTTACGTTCAACGCAGCACCTAACCGCGAGGACTTAATATAATGGCCAAAGCACATTTCATCCTGCAGGGAAGGGGTGGTGTTGGTAAGACATTGGTTGCTGTGATGCTTGCGCAAGCCCTTGCCAGCGTGGGCCGCGAGCCCACCAGTATCGACACCGACCCGGTCAACGCCACGTTCGCCGGTTACGGCGCGCTGAACGTGCAACGCCTCGAGATCATGGAGGATGATGAGATCAATCCGCGCAGTTTCGACCGCCTGGTCGAGATGATCGACGCGGCCAGGGGTGACGTCGTCATCGACAATGGAGCCAGTTCGTTCGTCCCGCTTTCGCACTTCCTGATCAGTAACAGGGTGCCGTCGCTTCTAACGGAAATGGGCCACCAGCTGGTCGTGCATATCGTGATCGCAGGGGCGCAGTCGTTACTTGATACGATCCATGGCTTCGCCCAGCTGGCGAAGCAGTTTCCTCATGATGCGGCCTTTGTCGTCTGGCTCAACCCCTACTACGGCCCGATCGAACACGAAGGCAAGGGCTTCGAGCAGATGAAAGCATACGTCGCCAATAAGGATCGAGTGTCGGCCATCGTTAGGTTGCCCGTCCTGAAGAAGGAAACCTACGGCCGCGACCTTGCTGAGATGCTGCAGGCCCGCCTCACGTTCGACGAGGCGCTGGCGCTCGGTACCCTGACGATCATGACCCGGCAGCGCCTGAAAATTATCCGTGATCAGGTGTTTGGACAAATTGCCAGCGCGGCCGTGATCTAGAGGAGAAGCACATGAGCGACCGGCAGGACGAGCAGATCGAGGCGCTGATCCGAGAGATCGCCCAGAAGCATGGCGTCGTCGTCGGACGGGACGATCCGATCCTCGTCCTGCAGACGATCAACAACCGGCTGATGCGGGACAGCGCGAACTCTCAGCAGGCCCAGCTCGAGAAGTTGAAGCAAGAGCTGGAAGCGCTCTCCCAGCGTTGGAGTCTGGACGCCAAGGAAAAGTCGGAGCGCATACTCAATGCGTCGCTCACAGCGGCGAAGCAGACGATGGGCCAGCTAATGGAGGAGGGGGCCAAGACTACAGCGCGGCTGCTTGCCGACGATACTGAGGCATTGCTCGCCAGGCTGAGACAACCGGTCCGTGATGCGCACCGGCTCGCCATTTCCAACATCATCGCCTCGTGCATTACGTTGCTTGCCGCAGCTATCGCGTTGTGGGTCTCGTTGCGCTAACCGTGTGGTCTATATATGAGAGACTGGATGAGAAGAAGCGATTTTGTCGTTCTCCAATACGTCCTCCTCAGACCGTCAGGAAATCCTATGCTTGAGGCGGCGGCTCGATGTCGGCTGCGTCGCCTTTGCCACGTTTTCCACGTAACTGATGCTGGCATTGCTTCCAGCGCCGGGCGCTTCGTCGAAATCAGTAAGGGGGTACCTGACGTATGACTTTCCGACCTGTTGATAGATGCCGTTCCGGTCCGCGTACAGGATGATGCCTTCGTACGCCTTGGTTTTGTCAGCATCGACAGCCAGGTAGATGTTATAGATGCCTGGCTTGATGTCGGCCGCCTTCTCTACCTTTTCCGTTGCCCAATGGCCGTCCCGCTCGGTTTGAACAAGTCGCTGCCCATTCATTACTAGAAGCCGCTGCTTCACTGGACACTCTCCGTTGAGTTGGGCTCGAGCACACTACACCATGAATCACCTGCCAGGAGGCGGCTCTATATTCTAACTGATCCGTTTCGAGCACGCGCCTGGGCCGGGATTTCACCGAGCGCGTTCTGCTGATGAGTCAGTGCAATAGCCACGGTGACAGTCAGTCAAGCACGAGCCGTGTACGCCCATTGAAGCGCCGTTCGCATGAAGGCGGGTTGCGCAAGTACTTGCGAGCGAGTTCCAATAGGTCGTTGAATTGAAAGTGTCGTCCAACGCTGCCGGGCCGCCCGCACTTCGACCCCTCAAAGCTTCTGAGTTGGGCTGGCCACCGGGGGGATTGCTTTGTGCAGGCGGCCGTCTACCGAAGAGTCCGCCGCTAAGCTAGAATACTTCGATGACGAAGCAATCCGTCGATCCGTCGTCTTATGCGCCGAGGATCGCCACGAGCCGTACACCGGCCAAATCGATATCGGCTTCCTGTCCATCGTCTTCGTATTTCAACCAGGCCCGACCGGTGGATCGTGGGCGTCTGGTTAGCAGCAAATGTGCAAGCCGTCCCTCATGTTCGACCTGGAGCGTAGCCTTGTTTGCACGCCGCGAATCTTGCGGCTGCTCCGTTGCCGCTTCTAGCGTGTCGCCCTGTCTGCTTGCCGAGGCGCTGTCATTGAACTGTCCGACCCCATCAGCGTTCGCGGCTCCGGCGCGCCGCTTTTCGGTCAGAAATTCTCGCAGACGCCTGATCTCGCCGCGCGTCATCTCCTGGTTGGGGTTGTTTAACCACTGGGCCACCTCGGCCGCGTTGGCCTTGAACGCGGACACAAGCTCGTTCAGGACCGTCACATCTGTCACGCGGCCGCTGCGGAAAACGGTGGCGACGGGTTCAGGAAGGTCGAGCAAGGTCACGTGCTGCGAAACGAAGGATGGCGATTTACCGATTCGCGTGGCGATCTCTTTCTTTTTTCTGCCCTTGGCAAGTTCACGCCCGATGTAGTCCGCGATCTCACGCGGCGTCATGTTCTCGCGCTGTAAGTTCTCGATGACCTGATCGGCGTCGTCGTAATCGTTGTCGATGAAGGCCGGCAGGGCGCTCAGTCCCTTGACCTTTCCTGCGCGATATCGTCGGTGACCATGATTGATGATGTAGCGACCGGGAAAATCCGGGTTGATGCGTAGGGAGAGGGGAGTCTTCGGGCCTTTCGGTCCGTAGCTGGCGGCGAGTTCGGCAATGCTATCCGGTCGGAAGCCGGGATTGTTCCTGCTACGTGGTTGTGCCGGGTCCTCGTCAATGAGCTCTATGCCGATCATCAAGGGGCCGCCGCTACTCTCGGTTAGTACTGGCTTGTCCAAGTCGGATCTAGCCAGGCCGAGTGGACGTGCGGAACCCCTTGTCAATCCTTCGTTGGCCTTCATCGCTTAATCACCCTATAGATGGCACTGCGTTCGAAATGCAGCACGCGTCTTGTTAGATCAGCTTTGCTAGAAGCTGGCGAGCGTTAGAATCGGGTTAGCATGATGCCATAACTCAAAGACTCGACGACAAAGTCGAGTTGCATGTCACCTCATACTCACATGACGCGCAAGACCATATGGCTGTAGCCTGACTGCGGAGGCGACAAGGCGTGACCGCCTACTCGGGTACACAGAGTAGGCGAAAGCAACACAACGGCGTTGCATATATTGACTCTATTTGAGTTACGTTTAGCCGCTAAGGATCTACTGTTGAGTGCGCATTAATTGACGAGAAGTGCGGTTGACACGCACTGGGCCAGCATGACGGGGGACGACCAGCCCGGTCAAATTTCTTGGATGATAATTCGTGTTATCACTTTAGCTCCGTGCAAGGGTTCGATTTGCGTCGCATCAGTCTCGATAAAAATTGATCAACAGGCCAACATTCCGGAGGCATCTGACATTATGGGAATCATGTCTGATCGCACAAATTGACGTACGCAGAGTGGTCACGTAACGCCTGCGAAGCCGTCTGGACGGGTCCGAGTCCCGTCCTCGCCTATGAGATAGCCCCTTGATTCACCAGACACAGTCTATGTTGTATCCTTACCGATAGGAATAAGACTGTGAATATGACTAGTAATAAGCAAACCATCGAAGTCGTGACGGTGTCCGAAGAGCGACGCCGGCGCTGGTCAGTGCAGGAAAAGGCTGCGCTGGTTAAGGAAACGTACGAGCCGGGGATGAGCGTATCGCTGGTGGCCCGCAAGCATGGCATCAGTGCCAGCCAGCTGTTTAACTGGCGCAAGCTCGAGCGAGAAGGCGCCCTCGTCGCAGTGCATTCAGGTGAATCTGTGGTGCCGGCGAGTGAGCTGGCAGCGGCACGCGCCCAGATCGCGCAACTGCAGCGCATGCTGGGCAAGAAAACGATGGAGGCGGAGATCCTGCGCGAAGCGGTCGAGCTAGCTCGCGAAAAAAAGTGGATTGCGCGCTCACCCTTATTGGACAAGGACGGGCAGTAAAGCCTGTCTGCGTTGTCCTCGGTGTAGCGCGCTCGCACGTGATTGACCTTCTTGCCCGACCTGCGGACTGGGTCGACAAGCGCACCGTCGTCAAGCTTGATCCGGTCGCTGACGCAATGATCGCCGACGCGGTACGCGCCGAGATTACGGCGCTGCCGACTTACGGCTATCGCCGCGCCGGCGCCCTGGTAAACCGCACGCGCAGCCTGATGGGCCTGCGCCCCGTGAACCACAAGCGCATGTACCGTGTGATGAAGGAGCAGGGTTTGCTGCTGCCCAAATCGCCTAGGCGTAGTGATAGCGGCCGCGCTCACGATGGCAAAGTGATGGTGGAGGAATCGAACCAGCGCTGGTGCTCGGATGGCTTCGAGATTGCCTGCGACAACGGCGAGGTCGTGACTGGCGTTTTCATGAAGGACTGCTGCGACCGCGAGATCATCGCTTGGCGTGCCTGGATCGGCCGAGGGCTGCCTGGCGAACCGGTGCGCGACATGATGATTGAGGCGGTGGAGACGCGTTTCGGCAGCACGGACGAGCGGGCAATTACCGTCGAATTCTTGAGTGATAACGGCGGCGCTTTCCGGGCCATCGAAACGCACGCCCTGGCGCATGAACTGGGCATCAAGCCGGTGCACACGCCGGTGAACAGCCCGCAGTCGAACGGCATGGCAGAGAGCTTTGTGAACACCTTTAAGCGCGATTACGTCGGCTGCATGGACCGCAGCAGCGGCACTTCTGTGCTGGCCCAACTGCCCGACGCCTTCAGGCACTTCAACGAGGTGCATCCGCATTCTGCGCTCGGCTACAAATCGCCGCGCATGTTTAGGAAAGAGCGACGCCGTCAGGCTCTGGAAACTGACGCTACATAGGCATCAGGCTGTGTCCGGGAAAAGCGGGGCAAGATCAGCCTAGTTCGTCAAGCACGTGTCCTTTCAGGGGCCATTTGCTTGGCATGGTGACCGGCAACTCATCGCGACCAGCCGTTCTCACTACTGCGAGGAATCGAAGTGGGCGATAACTTAGGTACAATGTGCAGTCGTCCACAGCGTTCGCTCTTTTCCAAGGCCCAGCCCCCCAATGCCTACACAAGCATCGACAAGCCCGCCACGAGCAAGTGGTGCGAAGCTCGCTCCACGGGTTCATGGAAAGGGCATGCGTAGACTGGTAGCGGAGCATGATTGGGCATCGACGCCACTCGGCCCACCTAGACAGTGGCCTGCCAGTTTACGAGCGCTTCTCACGATGATGCTGGATTCCACCGAGCCCATGGTCATATGGTGGGGTGAGGATTGCCTACAGATTTACAACGATGCTTACGCGCCGCGTGTCGATGGCGGCGAAGGCCCAATAGCACTCGGTCAGCCTGCTTCGAATAACTGGAAGTACGGCTGGGCGTCGATCAGTCCATTGATGAAGCTTGTCTTGGACGGCGGTCCTTCGACTGTATATTCGAATTTTTTATACAGTATCGAACGCGATGGCTGGATCGAAGATACATACTGGACATATTCGTTTACGCCTGTTCGGGACGACGCAGCTATGGTTCGCGGCGTCCTGCTCCTGTCCGAGGAAACTACTGAGCGTAATCTCAGCACGCGGCGCCAGCAGACATTGGACTTCTTGCGCCAGCAATTGGCGGACGCACATACAGTGGATGAGCTGAACGCCGCAGTCGAACAGGTGGCGGCGTTCAACCCGCACGACATCCACAATGCGAGACTGATGCCGCTCGACGCAGCGGCTGAAGAAGCCATGGCGGCACCGCTTACAGCGCGCATCACGGCGCATGATGTCGGGGTCTCGGTCGATCTCGCCGTGTGGTTCGCCTTGTCACCAAGGGTTGCGCGCAATGAGGCGTACCGCCTTTTTCTCGAACAGTTCACGGTTCTGGTAGCAAGTGCGCGCCATCGCGTAGATAGCGAAGCATTGCGCCGGCTCGTGGAAGCCGAGCGCGACCGCCTGCTGCTGGATGCGCCGGTTGGTGCGGCCGTCATGATCGGAGAAGAACTCGTCTATCACCTGGTCAATTCGATGTACGCGATGGTGAGCGGCCGGCGGGCTGATCAGATGGTTGGCAAGCCGTTTCTGGAAGTGTTTCCGGAATTGGAGGGCTCGCCCGTCCATGTTAAGTTCAACGAGGTTTACCGGGCAGGGCAGCCCTTCGTATCGCAGCCGACCCTGGTACAGATCCACCGCAACGGTGGCGCGCTCGACGACCGATTCTTCACCTACAACCTCTCGCCCTTGCGAACACTTTCAGGCGAGGTGTACGGTCTTATGGTGATCGCAGTGGACATCACCGTCCAGGTCGAGTCGCGTACCCAAGTCGAAAAACTGAACGTCGAATTGCAGGCGGCCGCCCGCGCAAAGGACGAGTTCCTCGCGCTGCTCGGCCACGAATTGCGCAATCCGCTCGCGCCGATTGTCACCGCCCTAGACCTGATGCAGATTCGTAAAGGCGACACCGAGCGTGAACAGGTCGTCATTCGCCGTCAGGTGACCCATCTGACACGTCTGGTCGACGATCTGCTCGATGTCTCGCGCATCACACGGGGCAAGGTCGAATTGCGGAAAGAAATCGTCGATGTCCGCGACGTGTTGACGGGCGCTGTCGATATGGTGATGCCGCTCATCGCGCAGAAGCAGCAGCGCCTACATGTCGATATCGTCTCGCTGCAATGGTACGGTGATCCGGCACGCCTTGCACAAATTGTCTCCAATCTACTCACGAATGCAGCTCGCTACAGCCCTTCGGCAGCGGAAATATTCCTGCGAGCCGGCATCGAGAACGGAGAGCTCAAGATCGAGGTCGCCGACAACGGCTCGGGGCTCTCCGCAGACCTGTTGCCGCACATATTCGAGCCTTTTGTCCAGGGAGAGAGAAAGCTGCATGGTTCTGTCGGTGGGCTTGGGATCGGTCTGGCACTGGTCAAAAACTTGTCGGAGCTACATGAAGGACATGTGGTGGCGCAGAGCGAAGGGTTAGGGAAAGGGAGTACGTTCACGGTACGCTTACCGATTGCGTCGGCTCCAGGAACGGCTCAGGATGCGCTGCCCCTTCTAGGCATGCGTCATTCTGGAAGATCCCGGCGGATTCTGGTCGTGGACGACAATATCGACGCCGCCGACACCTTGAGCGAAGGGCTCGGCGCCTGCGGCCACGAGGTTAAAACCGCCCATACCGCAGAGGCTGCACTGCAAATCTTCATCCAGGAGCCGCTGGACCTTGCCGTTCTTGACATCGGACTGCCCGGGATCAGCGGGCATGAACTCGCTCGTTTAATGCGGGAGACCGGACACAATCCTGACGCACGCTTTGTCGCGTTGAGCGGCTTCGGGCAGGAGGGTGACAAGGAGCGCAGCGCCGCGGCGGGCTTTGTAGCCCATCTCGTGAAACCCATCGGTTTCGAAGCAATCGACAAATTGTTGGCCGGCTCATAACCGCCCGCCTCAGTGCTTGCTGAGCGCCTAGCCGGGCTGGCGGCACGAAGCGGCGATCTTATTTCCGTCGAGGTCGCGGATATAGGCCGCATAGGCGTTTGGCGCAAAGGGGCGTGGGCCCGGAGCGCCTTCGTCGCTGGCGCCGAGCGCGAGCGCGCGACGGTGGAACTCGTCGATAGCGGCACGGCTGGGTGCGGCAAGGCCGATGGTCAGGCCGTTGCTTGCCGTCGCCGGCTCCCCGTTGCGCGGATAACCCACCATGAACTGGGGCGCAGCAAGCCCCCAGCCGACGATCCGGCCATCTACCTTCAGCAGGCGCGTGAATCCCAGCGGCGCCAGCACCTGGTCATAGAAGTTCGTGGCACGCTCCAGGTCCTGCGTCCCGAGCGTGAAGTGAGTGAGTATGCTCATTTTCGTTCCTGTTAAGCGGTGTGATCGATGCTGCCTGACTAGCGCTTACTGACCTTGATGTCGGTCCGCTCGAGATCCCAGGTGGCTTCGGTGCAGCCTTCGTCGCGCAACTGATATTTCAGAACCCGGCCTTGTGGGTTCTTCGGCATGAATGCCCGGAATTCGATATAGCGGGGCAGGGCGTAATACGGCACCGCATCGACCGCCCAGTGGAACAGTGCTTCCGGACTGAGGCTGCAGCCCGGCTTCAGGATCGCTGTTACCTTGACGTCGTCTTCTCCTTTGTCCGATGGGACCGCATGCACGGCGACTTCCTCGATCTCGGGATGGGCGGCGAATGCCGACTCCATCTCGAAGCTCGAAATGTTTTCGCCGCGCCGGCGCAGGTAATCCTTCTTGCGGTCGACGAAGTAGAAGAAGCCGTCTTCGTCGAACTTGCCGATGTCTCCAGAGTGGAACCACATGTTGCGCATCACCTTCATGGTGTCGGCAGGACGTCCCCAATAGCCCATGAACATGATGTCGGGCCGCAGCGGCCGCACCACGATCTCGCCGGGCGTATTCGCCGGCAGCTCACGGTCGAGGTCGTCCACGATGCGCACGTCGAAGTCGGGGATTCGCTTGCCGGATGAGCCAGGTGCGGCGTATTCGCCACCTGCGAGCGAGGTGATGACACTCGCCTCGGTCAGGCCATAACCGTTGCCGCCGACCTGGCGCGCGCCGAAGCGTTCGCGCCAGATACGCTTGGTTTCCTCGGTAAACGGATTCCCGCGCACGGTATGGATCTGGCCCACGCAGCGCCGCATCGCCTCGCTGTCCGGCGCCTGCGCCAGCAAACCACCCATGCCGCCGAGGATGGACGCGATGGTCGCGCCGCTTCGCTCCACTTCCGGCCAGAAGTTCGACACTGAGAAGCGCGGGACGATCGCCACGCGGGCGCCGACCATGATATTCGCCAGCACGCCCACGCACATCGCATTCATGTGGAACAGCGGCAGGGGTGTGATCGTCACGTCCTTGTCGGTCGCGGGCCCTGCGCGCAACTGGAGCCGTGCCAGGTTGCACATGTAGTTATAGCTGAGCATACATCCCTTGGACGGACCAGTTGTCCCCGAGGTATAGACGATGCATGCCAGGTCGGATGGGGCGGGCTTGACGGCGATTGGGTCGTCGCAGGTGCCGCGGTATTCGTCGAGCGAATCGATGCGCACTGGGCAGGTCGGGCGGGCGGCGAGCGCTCCGCGATACAGGACCAGGGTGACGTCCGGCAGGCCGTCCGCCACCTGGGCGATGCGTTCCACGTAATCGGCCTCGCAGATGACGATGTGGGCGCGCGCATCGGCGATCTGATGGCGCAGGAACTCGCCGCGCAGTGCCGTGTTGACCGGCACGCTGACCGCGCACAGCTTGTTGGCGGCAATCCATCCGGTGACGGCGTCGATATTATTGTCGAGCATGGTCAGGATGGTGTCGCCCGCCTTCAGGCCGAGTCCCGCCAGCGAATGGGCCAGGCGTGTCGACAATTGATCAAACTCGCCGTAGGTGGTCAGGTCCCCACCGAAGTCGAAGAGTACGCGCTCCGGATGGGCTGCTACAGCCCGGTCGAGTGCGGCGATGACGGTGTCCTGCTGCCCGAGCGACCAGGTCTCGGGATTGCCCATTCCAGCCATGTTGTCTCCTTTATTGGAACCCCGGCGGATGGCCGGCGGGGATCCCTTGCGTTCGTTTGTTTGATGAATATAAACAGAATCGCGAAAAGTGTCAAAGAAATGCAATGGAGCTGCGCACGCCGCTACTAATGAAGTTGACCTTACGTTACAATCCGGGTTCGAAAAAAATGCATGTTGCGGAGTGAATCGATGACGACTGCCGTCAAACCCAAAAAGACGACTGCTCCCAAGGCAGGCCGCCAGCGCGCTGCGAGCGCCAGCGCCGTGGCCACGGCAATCGTCCGCTCGAAGGCGGCACCTGCGAAACCTGGACCGGGCAAGGTTAAGGCAGTAAAGAGCGCTGTGCCGGTGACGGCATCCGATGCAAAATCCGTTCGCGTACGCGCCAAGCCACTATCTGCGCCGGCCGAGAAGGCGAAGAAGCCGCCGGCAGTACGTACCGGCGCCGTGCCGGTCAAACTGAACAAGCGCTCCGGCGACACGATCGCCAAGATCCTCGCCACGACCGAAGAAATCATCCTGCAATCCGGCGCCGAACGCATCTCCATCCTCGACGTCTGCCAGGAAAGCGGCATCTCGCGCGGCACCTTCTACCGTTACTTCTCGTCGCAGGACGACCTGCTCGATGCATTCTCGCGCCACAAGCGCGACCAGTTCCATGCCCATCTGATCGAAGCCGTGTGCCCCTACGAGGATCCGGACGAGCGTTTCCAGGCCGTGCTGAACTTCGTCGACGACTACCTGGAGCGAAGCCGCGCCCGGCGCCTGCTGCTGGTCGCGCCGGAATATGCGACCCGCTGGTTCCAACGCATCTTCCACGATTCGGTGCACCGCTTCCAGGACGTCCTGTCGGTGACATTCGACGCCTGGGAAGCGCGGCGCGGTATCACGCTCGACCGCGAACTGATCTGCGAGCTGATCGTGCGCTTCATCCTGAGCGACGTGCTGGTGCCTTCCGGCGCGGACCGCCGCAACCTGATGCGGCGGATCGAGCGCTTCGTCATCATGCTGCTGTCTGGGCGCGTCGCGCGCCGTTGAACAAGCCCGGCTTTTACCCGAGGTAAAACCGTTCTTCGGACCTTGCGTCCGGCCATGTGCTTCAATCCTGCGACATCAAAACGATATCCGGGAGACAGCATGGTAGCGACAAACGAATACGACGTGGTAATCGTCGGAGGGGGACATAACGGGCTGGCAGCCGCGTGCTATCTCGCTGAGGCAGGGAACAAAGTGGTCGTCGTCGAAGCCCGCGAGAAGGTAGGGGGCATGGCATCCAGCGGCTACCTGATTCCCGAGGCCCCCCAGCATCTCATCCACCCATGCGCGCTCGACCTGATGTCGCTGCGCGTGCACCCGATGATGCCGCAGGAGCTGCAGCTCGAGCGACATGGCTTTCGCCAGGTGGAGATGAGTCCAGGCTACGTTTATCTCCACCCCGATGGCAGCTCCCTGGTGTTCGGCCGCAGCGCGGAGGAGACCGCGGCCGAGATCCGGCGCTTCTCCGCACGCGACGCCGACGAGTTCCTTGGCTTGATGAAGCTGGTAAACGCTTTCATCGACGTGGCGATCCCGATGATGCGGGTCGACCCGGCCCAGCGCAACGTCGGCGCCAAATGGCAGGCGTTTCGGGCGATGTTCAAGAACCGCGCGCTGAAGCCGGAATTGATGGCGCTGATCGGCAGCCCTGCCTATACCTCGATCATGGAGCGCTTCGAGCACCCGGTGACGCAATCCGCGCTGTGCTGCCTGCTGGGCGCGGCCGGTCCAATCGCTAGCGAGGCTACCGGCATCTATTTCGCCCTGCTTGGTTTCATCCACCGCTTCGGCCTGGGACGGGCGGCGGGCGGGATGCAGACGCTGTCGAACGCCCTTGCAGCCCGCCTGCGCGAGCTCGGTGGAGAAATCATGCTCGACGCCCCGGTTGCCGAAATCCTGGCACAGGATGGCGTGGCGAAGGGCGTACGACTGCAAAGCGGTGCAGTCATCGGGGCGCGCGCCGTGATCGCCTCGATCCACCCAAAGATGGCGCTGGAAATGGTGACGCCCGGGGCGCTCGACCGCCGCACCCTGACCCGTGTCGCGCTGGCACCGGCAAATGGCCATGGCGCATCGCCATTGAAAGTCGATGTCGCGCTCTCGGGGCAGGTCGGCTACAGCCGCCATGAAGCGATGCGCCCGGACGGGCTCAGCCTGCGCAAGAGCGTGCTCCTGATCGGCACCGCTGACGCCGTGCTGGACAACTTCCGCGCCGCCGCACGCGGCGAGGTGTCGCCGCTGCCCTACATGTGGATCACTGCGCCGAGCGCCGTCGATCCGGGCCAGGCGCCGCCGGGGCAGGACGTGGCCTACCTCTACCCCGTGGCGATGCCGGTAGAGCCGCGGGAGGGATGGGACGCGATTCGTGCAGCGGTCGGGCAGCAAGTGATCGACCATGCGAGCCAATATATGGACGGCCTCAAGGTGTACGAGATCGGGCGCCGGATCGAAGCTGCCCCGGACCTGGCCGAACGTCTCAGGGTGCACCGGGGCTGCGTGGTCCACATTGACACCAGCCCGGCGCGCAGCGCCCTGATGCGCCCGGCCGCAGGGCTGGGGGGGGGTACCCTGCCGGTGGCCGGCCTGTTCCTGGGCGGCGCCGGCGTCCATCCAGGAGGCGGCATCAACGGGCTTCCGGGGCGGATCGCCGCGCGCCGCGTTAGCCGCTTCCTGGGGCGCTGAGCGGGGCCGCGGCGCGCCCCAGCGAATGCTGGCTGCTGCGTTCGTACTCGAGCGCCGACAGGACGAACTCCACCGAGAAACTGCGCCATGCATCGGCATCCGGCGCCCTGGCCACGTCGACGTCGCATAGTGTCGACACCGTATAGCGGTTGACCCACGCACCGGTCGTTGCCAGCGCAGCCAGTGCCAACGCCATGCCGGGATCCACGTCGGCGCGAAAGTCGCCGCTGGCGATACCGCGCTCGATCGTATCCTTCATCTTGTCCCGCAGGCGCGGGGCAAGCTCCATGAAACTGTTGCGCGGCGTGGCACGGCTCTCATGAAAGCGAACGCCTTCCTGTGCCAGGCTGCCGAGTATCCCGTCATGGTAAGGCTGGATCATCTGCCGGAGCAGCGCCCTGAGCGCTTCTCGCGGAGGCAGGTCGGCCAGCTCGAGGCTCACCAGTTCGCTCATCGCCTCCGCGGAAGACTCGTCCAGGACACAAGCGAACAGCTCTTCCTTGCTGCGGAAATAGTGGTAGACCAGTTGCTTGGTCACGCCAGCCGCATGGGCGATGTCGTCGACCCGGGCATCGGCCAGCCCTTTGCTGACGAATTCGCGGCGGGCTGCCTCCGCGATGCGCCTGAGCGTCTCACGCTTGTTCGGTAAGGCCTTCGGCGGCGTACAACTTGTTGGCTGCTCGCTCATGGTGTGGGAAAGGTGATGGGAATGCCGCGATCTTAACTCAGGGTGCTTTACTCGTAGTCAAACAAATTTGCTCATGCCAATGCCTATAGCAGCGCACATCGCGGCTACTATATGAACACGATTATAAAATATGTTCAGGTCTTCCGGCAATTCGCCCGAAGGCCGCTGAACCAGGGAGACCACCATGACTACAGCTGTTGACGACCAAGCACTGGAACGCGCCTATTCCTCCGTCTCCGAGACGTACAAGGGAACTGGCGACCTGCATGCCGCCTGCCGCGAGGCCCGGGCGAAATCGCCGATCTTCGTGGGAGACTTCATCCGGCAGTTCGGCATACCGACCAACGCGGGCCTGCAGCAAGGAACGCGTCCTACCTTTGCCCTGTTCCGCCACCAGGATGTCATGACGGTACTGCGCGACGGGAACAACTATACCAGCGGCTTTATTGCCGAGGGTCTCGGTGCTTTCTTCGACGGTCTCATCGTGCTGGCGATGGATGGCGAACAGCATCGTAACGTGCGCGCGCTCCTGCAGCCCGCCTTCATGCCGCAAACAGTCAACAAATGGCGGGACCCGATCGATGCGGTGATTCGCAATGACTTCCTCAAGGAGATGATCCCCTTGAAGAAGGCCGATCTAATGGAATTCGGCCTGGGCGTGCCGATCCGCGTGATGTATGCGCTCCTGGGCTTCCCGACCGATAACAAGGAGCAGTACCGCCAATATGCGGCCTGGGCCCTGGCGATGGTCGGCGGGAACCAGGTCGATCCGGAGCGCTTCGAGGAAGCTCGGCGCAGCGCCGGCGTCGCCGTAGCGCGCTTGTATGAGGTGATCCACGAGGTGGTGGTGCAGCGGCGTGCACAGGGAAGCCAGGGCGACGACGTCATCGGCAACCTGCTGCGCGCCGAGCACGACGGGCGCATGCTCGACGATCATGAAGTGACGACTTTTGTTCGCTCCCTGCTGCCGGCGTCCGGCGAGACCACGACCCGCACGTTCAGCTCGGTGATGACGCTTCTGCTGACTACGCCCGGCCTGATCGACCGCGTGCGCGCCGACCGCTCGCTGGTGCCCAAGCTGATCGATGAAACGGTGCGCTATGAGCCGGTCGCGACCTTCAAGATGCGCGAGACGGCAAACGAGGTTCAGTTCCACGGGGTGACCATCCCGAAAGGCTCGTTCATCCAGTGCATGGTGGTGTCGGCCAATCGTGACGAGGAAGTGTTCGAGCATCCCGACGTGTTCGATATCGACCGCCGCGTCAAACCCTCGTTCGGATTCGGCTTCGGGCCGCACATGTGCATCGGACAGTTTGTCGCCAAGCTCGAGCTCAACTGTGCGGTCAATGCCTTACTCGACCTGCTCCCCAACCTCCGCCTCGATCCGGCGTATCCGGTACCGGTGATCGAGGGCGCCCAGCTGCGTGGGGCGTCACACATCCACGTGCTATGGGACTGAGCCCATGAAGACCTTCAAAACGATTCCACAGCGGGCCGACTTCGACTACCAGTGCCTGGTCGCTCCCCAGCAGGTCACGGGCGAGGGCCTGGCCGACCTGCGCGACCATTTCGGCCTGAAGCTGACCAAGCACATGCCTTTCGGCTGCGTCCGCGACCGCGACGGCGAGATCTATTCATTCGTGCGGGCCCTGAATGCGCCCGGCAGCAGTCCGAACCCGACCAAGTTCATCTACCAGTCGACCAGGATCGGCGACGGCAAGCATATCCGCATCGACAAGGAAAAGAGCGGCGGCCAGGCACTTACTATGTTCCCGCAGCGCTGGCTGGACAATGGGGTAGCCGGCTGGTCGAGCCTGGAGGGCGAACCAGGCAATCCGTGGCGCCTGACCGCTTCCGGAGCGCAATTCAGCTGGAAGGAGGAGGGCCTGTTCGATCTTGCCGGAAAGCTGCTTGGGAATGGCATGCAGTGGTATCTGCCTGGCCGCGACTGGGGCACCTTCTACGTGTCGCAGCTGTACGATGTTGCAGGCACCTGCGAGGGCCGGCCGGTGAAGGGCATCATCACCCTCGACCAGGCCTGGATGGCCGAAGGTGGGTCGATCCACTTCCAGAAAGACCTGGTGGTCAACAACAGGATGCACGTGATCTGGTGGACGTTTGCTACCGTCTATACCGACGGCAGCTGGGACAGCGGTTCGTTCATGGTCGGGCACGGGAACCTGGGCTATGCCATCTTCCAGAACCACAAAGGGGAGATCCGCTGTACCACCGACATCGAAGGGCAGGTCGTCCATAAACCGGATTCGTATTTCGTGGACAGCGCGCATATCGTTTTGGACGGCACCGAGCGCTGGGAGTTCGTGCCTGATCCGAAGGGCGAAATGGTCGATTTCGTGGGCGGCTTCCCGATCACGGCCCAGCAGGAGGGACGCTGGCGCAGCGTCGGCGACACGCGCGAACCCGACCGCTCCCTGGGCTGGGGCGAAACCGACCGGCGCAACGGCAGTGCCCGCGACGTACCCGGCGCCGACCTGCCGGCCGGCGCCCCATCAAGCACAGGAGAATCCGCATGATCCTCGAAGCAGACGCCATCCGCCATTTCATCCATACCCAGATCGCCTGCTGGAACGCCGGCGACAAGGTGGGCTTTCTGTCGGCCTATCGCGAAGCCGCACCAGGTGGACTGACGATCGAATACGTAGGAGCGACCGCTTCCGACGGCTGGCCGGTTCTGGAAGCAATGTGGGACAAGCAGAACGCCGCGATCACGGTCGAAGAAGTCCTCGTGATCGTCAACGGCAAAGAGGCGGCCTGCCACAACAGGAACCTGGTAAAGGGAACGGAACGCGCCATCGAGACCATCGAGCTGTACCGCTTCGACGAGACGGGGCGCCTGAGCGTGCGCTATTTCATCGCCAAGCCCTGAGCGGCCACGCGGAAGTCGACAATTTCGGAAAACACGTATATATTTGAACAGAAAACAAAATTCTGTTCATAAAAATCTACCGCAACAGATCGCTCGAGCGACGGTGGGCCAGGAGACGTGGATGACCGGATTTCTGCATTGTGGCGGCGGCCGCTGGGGGCGGCGATGACACGGCTGCCCACCATTCCCCTTGCCGACTTTCCACCCGCGCTCGCCGCAGCAGTCGAGCGCGGGCGCGCTTCCCGGATGGTCAGCTCGACTGTCCCGGTGCAGGTCTGGGCCCACCGCCCGGAGCTCGCCGAAGCCTGGCTCGCCACGCTCGAGGCAATCCATTCGCGCGGCCTGTTGCCGGGACGTTTGCGCGAACTGGTGCGGCTGAAAATCGCTTCCATCACGACGTGCAAGGCCTGCCAGTTGGCCCGCAAGGATGATGCGGTAAGCGAGGAGGACATCGCCTGCCTGGCATCCGGCGACGCGCGCTTCAGCCCGGCGGAACAGGCAGCCTTGCGCTATGCGGAGCTGTTCGCCGCCGATTACATGGCCATCGACGATGCCGTGTTCGATACGCTCAAGCGCCATTTCAGCATCCCCGACATCGTCGAACTGAACATGTTCTGCGCGCTGATGCTGGCGGGCGGGCGCATGACCTACGTGCAGCAGGCCTACGAGAAGGACGCGTGATGGACAAGCCGATCCTCCACCAGATCCGCGTGATCGAAATCGCCAGCGGCATCGCGGGGCCGGCTGCAGGCCTGCAACTGTCCGAGGCCGGCGCGGAGGTGATCCGTATCGAAACGCCGGCGATGACGGACGATGCCGAGTCGGTCCTGTTCGCGGTACTTAACCGGGGCAAGCAACGGCTCGCGCTCGACCTGGGTACGCCTCCCGGCAAGGAGGCGCTGGCGCGACTGCTCATCGGCGCTGACGTGCTGCTGCACGACTTCACCCCCGAACAGGCGGCGGCGCATGGACTGGACGATGCGTCGCTGGCAGCCGTGAATCCGCGGCTGGTGGTGTCAGCGATTGGTGGCTGGCCACGCAAGCACCCGATGGCCGAGGCGCCGGCGCGCGAAACCCTGGTGCTGGCACGGCTTGGACTACTGGACGAGCAGCCCGGCCACCGCGCCGGCCCCGTGTTCGTGCGCATGCCTTTCGCCGGCTGGCTCGCGGCCTGGTTCAGCGCCATTGGCGTGATGGCCCGCCTGGTCGCGCGCCGGCGCGATGGCCGCGGCGGCGCCGCGCATACCAGCCTGGCGCAGGCGGCGCTCGCGCCGATGAGCATGCACTGGTCGCGGGCGGAACGCCCGACGCCGGTGTTTGCCAAGGGACTGTCCAAGGACACCCCGATCCCGCTGCACCGCTGCGCCGACGGCGCATGGGTGCACGTGCATTACTCGCCTGACAAGGCGCCCTGGATGGCGGAAGCGCTTGCCGCCATGGGGCCGGAGGCCGTGGCGGCGGAGAACGCCAAGTACCCGCCCAGCCACGTGGCGCCCAACTTCGGCGCCAACAAGGCCATCATGGCCACCCGGCCTGCTGGCGTCTGGGTGCGCCACTTCTGGGAGCACGATGTCGCGGCCCAGGTAGCAGCACCCTTCGGCGCGATCTACGCCAGTGCCCAGGCGCGCGCAAACGGCTACGTGGTCGAGATCGAAGACCGTGCGCGGGGCCGGGTGCGGCAGCCGGGGCCTTCCTATCTGACCCAGCCGCCACCCAGGGTGCGCGGGCCGCTGGCCGGCCTCGAAGCGGCGACGCCTTCCTGGGCCTCGACTGTGCCCGCGCCGGCGAGGGCCCAGCCGGTCGACAAGCCACTGCCGCCGCTGGCCGGCATGAAGGTGCTCGACCTCGGCGCCTACCTGGCCGGTCCCTTTGCGACGATGCTGCTGGCCGACCTCGGTGCGGAAGTCATCAAGGTCGAACCGCCGGCGGGAGACGCCATGCGCCGGCTGGAGCGGATCTTCGCCGGCACCCAGCGCGGCAAGCTGGGGGTCGCGCTCAAGCTCGGCGAAGCGGGGGCACAGGAAGCGCTCGAAAAACTGGTGCGCTGGGCGGACGTCGTGCACCACAACATCCGCCTGCCCGCGGCGCGCAAGCTCGGCATCGACCATGCGGCGCTCAGCCGGATCAATCCGGCGCTGGTGTACTGCCACATCAGTTCGTATGGACCGGAGGGCGAGCAAAAGGACTGGCCCGGCTTCGACCAGCTGATGCAGGCCGCCTGCGGCTGGGAGCGCGAATGCGGCGGCGAGGGCAACCCGCCCATGTGGCTGCGCTTCGGCGTGGGCGATTATCTGGCCGCGCTGTCTTCCGTGTTTGCCGTGCTGCTGGCGCATTACCGCCGGCTCGAGACCGGGGAGGGGCAGATGGTGGCGTCGTCCCTGCTCGGCGCCGCCCTGCTGACGGTGGCCGAGGCCGTCATGCTGCCCGAAGGCACGATCACCCCGGTCGCGCAGCTCGACGCGGCCCAGACCGGGCTGTCGCCGGACCACCGACTGTACCGCTGCAGCGACGGCTGGCTCGCGCTGGCAGCATTCGATGCGCACGAACAGGATGCCCTGGCACGGCTGGCCGGCAAGACGGTCGGGGAGCGCGAAGCATGGTTCGCCGCACAGCCGCGCGAGCACGCGTTGGCGGCACTGCGCGGCGCCGCGGTACCGGCCGAGCCGGTGCTGGAGTCGCAGGGCGCGGACTTCCTCGACGACCCGGCCTGCGCCGCGGCCGGCCTGCATGCGCGCTACCGCCACGCGGTCTATGGAGAACTCGAACAGGTCGGCGCCTTTTGGGACTTCGGCGACCTGCCGTTGAAACTGGACCGTGCGCCGCCGGCGCTGGGCGAACACAGCGCCCAGGTCTGGGAGGGGCTCGGGCTCGGCACGGCGCAGGTCGCTGCGCTGGAGCGCCAGGGGCTGACCGTGCTGATGGACCCATCTACAGGAATTCCATGAACGAACTCGATTTTACCGGGAAGACCGTGCTCGTCGTCGGTGGCTCCAGCGGCATCGGCAACGGCATTGCCCAGGCCTTCCGCACGCGCGGGGCCGAGGTGCACGTATGGGGTACGCGGCCGCACGCCGCGGATTACGCCGGCGAGCCCGGCTCGGACCTCGAAGGCCTGCATTACGCCCGGGTCGACGTTGGCGACGCGGACACCATCGCCACGGTGGCGCTGCCCTTCGACCGTCTCGACGTGCTGGTATGCGCCCAGGGCATCGTGCGCTACCGGCGCGAGGAATTCAAGCTGCCCGCGTTCCGCGAGGTCGTCAACGTGAACCTGGTCAGCCTGATGGCCTGCGGCGACCGCTTTCACGAAATGCTCGCAGGCGCGGGCGGCTCGATGATCATCGTCAGCTCGGCGGCCGCCTTCCATTCCACGGTCGGAACGCCAGCCTACAACGCCTCGAAGACCGGCGCCTTCGGCCTGACCCGCACGCTCGGCGAAGCCTGGGCCCGCGACGGCATCCGGGTCAACGGCATCGCACCGGGACTGGTCGCGACCAAGCTGACCCGGGTGACCACCGACCACCCGGATCGGCTCGAAGCCTCGATCAGGAAGATACCGCTGGGCCGCCTCGGCACGCCGGCCGACATGGCCGGTGCGGCGCTGTTCCTTGCGTCGCCGCTGGCGGCCTACGTGCTGGGCCAGACGTTGCTGGTCGACGGCGGCCTGTTGCTTGCATGAGACTGAACACGGGAGACTGAGATGGCATGGGATTTCGAAACCGACGCGGCATTCCAGGTGGAGCTGGACTGGATGGCGCAATTCGTGCGCGAGGAGGTGGCGCCGCTCGAGCACGTGCTGGGCAGCCCGTGGAATATCCACGATCCGCGCTTCGACCTGCTGGTGCGCCCGCTGCAGCGGCGGGTGCGCGAGCGCAGCCTGTGGGCATGCCATCTCGGGCCGGAACTTGGCGGCGCTGGTTACGGGCAGGTCAAGCTGGGCCTGATGAACGAGATCCTGGGGCGCGCGCTGTTCGCGCCGATCGTCTTCGGTGCTCACGCGCCCGATTCGGGCAATTGCGAAATCCTGGCGGCCTACGGCACGGCGGAGCAAAAGGCGCGCTTCCTGGCGCCGCTGCTGGCCAACGAGGTCGTCTCCTGCTTCGCCATGACCGAGCCGCAGGGCGGCGCCGATCCCAAGGTATTCACCTCGCGCGCGGTGAAGGAGGGTGACGGCTGGGTCATCACCGGACAAAAATGGTTCGCATCGAACGCACGCTACGCGGCCTTCTTCATCGTCATGGCCGTCACCGATCCGGATGCGCCTGTCTACCAAGGCATGAGCATGTTCGTCGTGCCGGCCGATACGCCGGGAATCGAGATCATCCGCAATGTCGGGGTCGCGGACGACCCGGAAGCCACCCACGCCTACCTGAATTTCGCCGGGGTGCGGGTCGGGCCTGAGTGCATGCTGGGCGAACCGGGGGCCGCGTTCGCCATCGCGCAGGTGCGCCTGGGCGGCGGGCGCGTGCACCACGCGATGCGGGTGATCGGCCAGGCCCAGGGCGCGCTCGACGCCCTGTGCGAGCGCGCCCTGTCGCGCAGCACGCAGGGCTCGCTGCTGTCGGACAAGCAGATGGTGCAGGAGAAGATCGCGGACGCCTGGATCCAGCTGGAGCAGTTCCGGCTGTTGGTGATGCGCACCGCCTGGCGCATCGACAAGTATCACGACTACCAGAAAGTACGCAAGGACATCGCCGCCGTGAAGGCGACCATGCCCCGGGTCCTGCACGACATCGCCTCGAGTGCGCTGCAGGTGCATGGCTCGATCGGCGTCTCGACCGAGATGCCCTTCGTCGGCCTGATCGTGCGTGCCTACCAGATGGGCCTGGCCGATGGGCCGACCGAGGTGCACAAGGTGACCGTCGCGCGCCAGCTGTTGCGTGACTACGAAGCCTGCGACGACCTGTTCCCCGATTACCATCGCCCGACCGCCGCCGCCGCTGCCGCGGAAAAATTCCGGCCGGTGCTGGGATGAGCGGCGCGTCCCACGAGAGCAGGCCCGACCTGGATGCGCTGGCGCGCTGGATGGATGCGCAGGGCATCGGGGCAGGGCAGCTGCGGCGCGTTACCGCGCTGACCGGCGGGACGCAGAACGTGCTGCTGCGCTTCGAGCGCGGCACCGGACAGGCTTACGTGCTGCGCTGCCCGCGCCAGGGCGCGCCGGTCGAGGTCCAGCGCGGCTTCCTGCGCGAGGCGCGCCTGCTGCAGGCGCTGGCCGGCAGCGCGGTCCCGCATCCGTCCCTGGTGGCGTCCTGCGCCGACGCCGCCGTGCTGGGTGTGCCGTTCTACCTGATGGCCCCCGTGGACGGTTTCACGGCCACCCCGAATCCGCTGCGCGGGCGCTACGCCGAACGTGCCGCGTGGCGCCGGGAGATGGGTCTGTCGATGGTGGACGGCTTGCTGCGACTCGGCGAGATCGACCCCTGCCGGGTCGGCCTGGATGATTTCGGCAAGCCCGACGGCTTCCTCGAGCGCCAGGTTCCGCGCTGGTTGCGTCACCTGGATGCGGGCCGGCAGTACGCCGGATGGCCGGGGCCGGAATCGCTACCCGGCGTGGCGGAGGTGGCGCAGTGGCTGGGCGAACGGGTGCCCACGCACTTCAGCCCCGGCCTGCTGCACGGGGACTTTCACCTCGGTAACGTGATGTTCAGGAACGACCGCCCGGTGCTCGCCGCGATCATCGACTGGGAGCTGGCGACGGTGGGCGACCCGCTGCTCGACCTCGGGTGGCTGGTGGCGACTTGGCCCGATGCCGCGGGACGCGGCGCCGGGACGATCCGCATCACGCCGGCGCAGGGACTGGCATCGAGCGCCGAACTGGTGGAGCGCTACCGGGCGGGCAGCCGGCGCGACCTGTCGGCGATCGACTGGTACGTCGCGCTGGCGCGCTTCAAGCTGGGGATCATGCTCGAAGCCAGCCATGCGCGCTCCTGCGCCGGCCTGGCGGACCGTGGCACCGGGGCGCGGCATCACGCTTCGGCGGTACGGCTGCTTGGGCAAGCGCTGTCGTCGATCGAGGGGACCCATGCCTAGCGGTCCGGTTCCCGCAGCGTCCACGAAAGCTGCGCTGGCGGCCATGATCGCGTGCCAGGTCGGCCTGCACGCCTGCGTCCAAGGGATACGGCTGGCCGCGCCGCTGGGCGTGCTGGCGCTGGGCCGGTCGGCCTGGTCGGTAGGGCTGGTGATGACGATGTTCGCCGTCTTCCCCGCCTTGCTGGCCTTGCCCGCCGGGCGTTTGGCCGACCGGCGCGGCTACCACCTTCCGGTACGCATCGCGGCCTGCTGCGCCCTGGCAGGGACGCTGCTGGCTGCCGCATCGCAAAGCCTGTTCACGCTGTGCGCGGCCGCGGCCCTCAGCGGCGCGGGCTCGGGGTTCGGGATGATCGCGATCCAGCGCAGCGCCAGCCGGCTTGCGGGCAGCGATGCCGGACGCCTGCGCGTCTTCAGCTGGATCGCGCTGGCGCCCGCGATCGCTGGCCTGGTCGGACCCGTGCTGGCCGGCGTGCTGATCGACAAGGCGGGATTTCCAGCAGCCTTCCTAGCGCTGGCGCTGTTTCCGGCGGCGACCTTGCTGGCAGCGCAGGCGGTGCCGGCCGAAGCGCCGGCCGCGCTTGCCGCGCCGAAGAAGCACCAGGCTTCCGCCTGGGACCTGCTGCGCCATGCACCGTTTCGCCGCCTGCTGCTGGTCAGCTGGCTGGTCTCGCTCTGCTGGGACGTCCACGGTTTCGCCTTGCCGCTGCTCGGCGTCGAGCGTGGCCTGAGCGCTTCGGCGCTGGGCGCCGTGCTCGCCGCCTACGCGGCGGCCTCGATGCTGGTTCGGCTGCTGATGCCGCTGCTTGCCGGGCGCCTGGCGAGCGGCACCCTGCTGGCCGGCGCGATGCTGCTCGCCTGCGCGGTATTCGGCGCGTATCCGCTGCTGCACAGCGCCTGGGCCATGGCCGCCTGCGCGGCCGTGCTCGGTGTCGCTCTGGGGGTGGTGCAGCCGGCGATCCTCGCGTCGCTGCACGACGTCGCACCGCCCGGACGCCATGGCGAAGCGCTGGCGCTGCGCTCCATGGCGATCCACACCTCGATGGCGGCGATGCCGCTGCTGTTCGGCGCCGTCGGTACGGCCGCCGGCGCCACCGTCCTGTTCTGGCTGATGTCCGCGGCGCTCGGGATGGGCGGCTTCCAGGCGCGGCGCATCCGGCCATCCGCAAGCTGAATCGATCGATGGACGCACCTACCTGAAGGAGAAAGCATGGAACTGAATGGCAGAAGGCTGATCGTTACCGGCGAGGCCGGCGGGATCGGCGCCAGCGTGTTGCGCGGCCTGGTAGCGGCGGGCGCGCGGGTGGCCGCGATGGACGTCAACGACGCGGCCGGCAGCGAGGAGGCGGCGCGCGCGGACGCGATGGGCCCCGGCGCGGCACGCTACTTCCGCTGCGACGTGCGGCGGCGCGCCGAGGTCGACGCCGCCTTCGACGCCGCAGCCGCATGGCTCGGCGGGCTCGATGGACTCATCAATATCGCCGGGATCGAGCGCGCGGCGCCGGCCGAGTCGATCGGCGACGCCGACTGGGACCTGATGTTCGACGTGAATGCGCGCGGCACGCTCAACACCAACCAGGCGGCATTCCCTTACCTGAGCGCGCAAGGTGGGCGGATCCTGAATTTCGGTTCGGCGGCCGGCGTGATGGGCTTGCCCGGCTGTGCGCATTACTCCGCCGCCAAGGCGGCTGTGCTGGGCTGGACCCGTACCGTGGCCAAGGAATGGGGC
Source organism: Telluria sp. PB2R4 (assembly GCF_059685695.1). Classification (NCBI taxonomy): domain Bacteria; kingdom Pseudomonadati; phylum Pseudomonadota; class Betaproteobacteria; order Burkholderiales; family Oxalobacteraceae; genus Telluria; species Telluria sp. PB2R4. The sequence goes on from NZ_JCASIC010000005.1 coordinate 238,000, forward strand.
AAGTACGGCATCAGCGTGAACGCGGCCGCGCCGGGCATGTGGACGCCGATGTACGAAGCGCACCGGGCGCGCATGGACGCGCAGGCGCTGGCCGCCCACGACAGCATGATGGCCGGCCTGATTCCACTGGGCGGCAAACTGGGCGACCCGGACCGTGACATGACGCCCTTCGTCGTCTTCATGATGAGCGAAGGCGCGCGCTTCATCACTGGCCAGACGCTCGCCGTGGACGGCGGGCTGATGATTCCTTGAGGTGAGCGCACATGGCGTGAATCGCTTGGCAATTCTCCAGAAATAGAGCACTATCTTCAAAAGTGTTCAATAAACGCCGGTCCAAGGCCGGCGACAACTGGAGGATGACAACATGAGCAGTGTGAAGGAAGTGAGTCTCGAGAGCGCCTACACGGGCGTGGCCGACAATTACCGCGGCGAGAACGTCGACCTGCATGCGATCTACCGCGACATGCGCAGGAACTCGCCGATCATCGCCGAGAACTTCATGGGCAGGCTCGGCGTGCCGAACATCGCCGGGCTTGACCCGAACCGGCCGACCTTTACGGTGTTCAAGTACAAGGAAACCATGGCGGTGCTGCGCGATGCCGCCAACTACACCAGCGGCTTCATCGCCGAAGGCCTGGGCGCCTTCTTCGACGGCCTGATCCTCACTGGCATGGATGGCGAGGCGCACAAGAAGGCACGGGCACTGCTGCAGCCGATCTTCATGCCCGAGGTGGTCAACAGCTGGCGCGATTCGAAGATGGACCCGATCGTGCGCAATGAATTCCTGCTTGGACTGGTCCCGCAAAAGAAGGCCGACCTGATGGAGTTCGGCCTGTATTTCCCTATCCGCCTGATCTACGCCCTGATCGGCTTCCCCGGCAACGACCCGGATAAGATCAAGCAGTATGCGGCATGGGCGCTGGCGATCCTGGCCGGCCCGCAGGTCGACGCCGAGAAGGCCGCGCTGGCACGCCAGGCGGCCATGAATGCGGCCAAATCGCTCTATGACGCGACCCACGAGGCGGTGGTCGAAGTGCGCCGCAACGGCGCCCGGGGCGATGACCTGATCAGCCGCCTGATCCGCGCCGAAAGCGATGGCCGCAAATTCGACGACCACGAAGTGACCACCTTCGTGCGTTCGCTGCTGCCGGCCGCTGCCGAGACCACGACCCGGACCTTCGGCACCCTCATGACCCTGCTGCTCCAGCGCCCTGAACTGCTCGAGCGCGTGCGCAGCGACCGCAGCCTAGTGCCCAAGGCGATCGACGAGGCGATCCGTTTCGAGCCGGTGGCGACCTTCAAGGTGCGCCAGGCCGCGCAAGACCTGGAACTGGCCGGCATGGCCATCCCCAAGGGGGCCATGGTGCAGTGCATCGTCAGTTCCGCCAACCGCGACGAGGACGCCTTCGAGAACAGCGAGGAGTTCGATATCGACCGCAAGCCCAAGCCATCCTTCGGCTTCGGATTCGGCCCCCACATGTGCATCGGCCAGTTCATCGCCAAGACCGAGCTGCAGGTGGCGGTGAACGCCATCCTCGACCTGATGCCGAATTTGCGCCTGGATCCGGACATGCGGCCGCCGCAGATCACCGGCGCCCAGCTGCGTGGACCGAAGCACGTGCACGTGGTATGGGATTGAGGTTTTGGATCATTTAATGAACAGATTTGAAAAAAGTGTTTAATAAATCTGGGTTTCTGTTCTAGAATGAAGTCAGAGAAAACCAAACGCTGGTTAAGCGAACACCTTCCTCGGAGACAACGATGAAATATGAAGACCTGATCCTCGTTAGCGTGGATGACCACGTGATCGAACCCCGCGGCGCTTTCGACCGCCACATGCCTGCCAAATTCAAGGGCCGCCAGCCGAAAGTCGAAACCGTCAAAGGGCGCGACGTCTGGGTGTTCGAAGACAAGGCGACCGGCTACATGGGGCTGAACTCGGTAGTCGGCCGCCCGAAGGAGGAATATGGCATGGAGCCGCTTTCCTACGAGCAAATGCGCCGCGGTACCTGGGACATCAAGGCGCGCGTCGATGACATGAACGCCAACGGCGTGCTCGGCTCGCTGTGCTTCCCGACCTTCCCAGGTTTTGCCGGCCAGCGCTTCCAGGTAATGAACGACCGCGAGGTCAGCCTCGCCGCCATCCAGGCCTACAACGACTGGCACCTGCACGACTGGTGCAACGCGGCGCCGGGCCGCTTCATTCCGCTGATGATGGTGCCCTGGTGGGACATGCAGGCCGCCGCCGCCGAGGTCAAGCGCCTCGCGGACCAGGGAGTGCATGCGCTGACCCTGTCCGACAACCCGACCGTGCACGGCTATCCGTCGATCCACAACGCCCACTGGGATCCGCTGTGGAAAGCCTGTGCCGACAACGACGTCGTCATCTGCTGCCACATCGGCACCGGCGTCAAGGCGGCGCACGCCTCGGACGAGTCGCCGATCGACGCCTGGATCACCTCGATGCCGATCTCGATTTCCAACTCCGCGGCCGACTGGATCTGGGCCCCGATGTGGAAGAAGTATCCGAAGCTGCGCATGGCCCTGTCCGAAGGCGGCATCGGCTGGATTCCCTACCTGCTCGAGCGCGCCGACTTCACCCACAGCCATCACCACGAGTGGACCAATTCGAACTTCGGCAGCAAGAAGCCGAGCGACATCTTCAACGAACACATCATCACCTGCTTCATCGAAGATGCGTTCGGCCTGAAGAACCTCGACTCGATCAATGTCGACAAGGTCACCTGGGAATGCGACTACCCGCACTCCGACTGCACCTGGCCGAATTCGGCGAACGTGTTCTGGAGCCAGGCGCAGCACCTGTCGGACGAGGTCATCAACAAGATCACCCACCTGAACGCGATGCGCGAGTTCTCCTATGATCCTTTCGCCATCCTCGGACGCGAGAACTGTACCGTCGGCGCACTGAAGGCGCAGGCCACCCACGTCAGCATCGAGCCGGCCCTGGGGCTGGGCGGCGCGGCGCCGGAGCGCGATCCCCAGCGTCCGGTGACTTCGGGCGACATCAACAAGATGTTCGCCGCCGCCGACGCGCAGACCGCGCTCTGAGCGTCTGCCGGGGAGGGAAGCGCCTCCCCTGAGTCCTGTCCACGTCGCAAGCAGGCGTCTCCGCGCGGCCCCGAGGCCGTGCCGGATGCGTGCGGCCGCGCGGTTCAGGCGGATCGACTCCTTCGCATGACCGACCATGTCCATCGACCAGTTCAAGTTCAGTCCCATCCCGCCGGAGGCCGAAGCCATTCGCGCCGAGGTACGCCGCTTCCTTGCGGAGGCCCTGGCAGATTATCCGCCCACCCGGCGTGCCGAGTCCTGGATGGGCTTCGACGCCGGCTTCAGCCGCCGCCTCGGTGAGCGCGGCTGGATCGGCATGGCGCTGCCGAAGCGTTATGGCGGCGCCGACGCCAGTCCCTTTGCCCGCTATGTCGTGATCGAGGAACTGCTGGCGGCCGGCGCCCCGGTCTCCGCCCACTGGTTCGCCGACCGCCAGAGCGGTCCGCAGATCCTGCATTACGGCACCGATGCGCAGAAGGATTTCCACCTGCCTGCGATCTGCCGCGGCGAGCGTTTTTTTTGCATCGGCATGAGCGAGCCGAATTCCGGTTCCGACCTGGCCTCGATCCGCACCAGTGCGCGCCGGGAAGGCGACAAGTGGGTGGTCAACGGCCAGAAGGTCTGGACCACGAATGCCCACCGCTCGCACTACATGATCGCACTGGTCAGGACCGATCCGGAGAGCAAACGCAACGAGGGGCTGTCGCAGTTCATCATCGACCTGACCCTGCCGGGCATAACGATCCGTCCGATCAAGGACCTGACCGGCGCGACCCATTTCAACGAAGTGTTCTTCGACGGGCTGATGCTGGACGCGGATGCCCTGATCGGGACCGAGGGGCAGGGCTGGTCGCAGGTAACGGCCGAGCTGGCGTTCGAGCGCAGCGGTCCGGAGCGTTTCCTCAGTTCGATCACCCTGCTCGAGACCCTGGTCGCCGAGGTCGGCAGGCAGCCGGACGCGCTGCAGGCGAAGGAGATCGGCCGCCTGGCGGCGCGCCTTTTCACCCTGCGCCAGATGTCGCTGGCGGTGACGGCGCAGCTGGCCGCCGGTCATAACCCCGCCTGGGAAGCCTCGGTGGTCAAGGACCTGGGCACCAGCTTTGAGCAGGAAATACCGGAACTCGCCCAGCTGTTGCTGGACGTGGCGCCGGCCACGCGCGGCTCGACCGAGCACGCGCGGGTGCTGGCCTACCTGACCCAGGAGGCCCCTTCATTTTCACTGCGCGGCGGTACGCGCGAAATTCTCCGTGGGATCATCGCGCGCGGAATGGGAATGCGTTAATCATGAGACAACTGTTCGATTCTACGGTCGAGCGCCTGTTCGCCGACCTCGCCAGCCCCGCAGCGGTGCTGGCATGCGAAGACGGGGCCTGGCCGCACACGATGTGGGCGGCCGTGGAGGAGTCCGGCTTTCCGCTGGCCCTGGCGCCAGAATCCCTGGGCGGCGCCGGAGCCGGCTGGGCCGACGTGTGCGGTGTGGTCCGGCTGGCCGGGCGCCATAACCTGCCGCTGCCGCTGCCAGAGGCCATGTTGGCCAACTGGCTGCTCGGCGCGGCCGGGCTGGCGCCGGCACCGGGCGCGGTCAGCGTCGCCGCTTCCGGCTCGCTGCGCCTGCAGGGCGGGGTCGTGAGCGGCGAGGCAGCCGAGGTTCCCTGGGGCGGGGCGGTGCCCTTCGTGGTTGCCGTGACGGGCGGGGGCGAGCCTTCGGTCGTTCTGCTGCCGACCGAAGCGGCGCAGCGCCGCGACAGCGCGAATACGGCTTCGGAGCCCCGTGCCACGCTGCTGTTCCAGGACGTGGCGCCGGTCGCGCAGGCGCCATTGCCCTCGGGGTGGCCTTCCGACGTGCTGCTGCTGGGCGGGGCGATGATGCGCGCGGCCCAGATTGCGGGTGCGCTGGAAGCCGTGCTGGAGATGGCGACCGGCTACGCCGCCGAGCGGGTCCAGTTCGGCAAGCCGATCGGCAGCTTCCAGGCCATCCAGCACCAGGCCGCGCTGCTCGCCGAGCACGCGGCGGCGACCGTCATGGCGGCTGAAGCGGCCTTCGCGGCGGCCGAGTCGCGCATCGTGCGCCTGCCGGCGATCGCCGCCAAGATCTGCGCTTCCGAGGCAGCCGGCATCGGCGCCAGCGTGGCGCACGCGGTACACGGCGCGATCGGCTTCACCCACGAACATGCGCTGCACCTGAGCACCCGGCGCCTGTGGTCCTGGCGCAGCGAGTTCGGATCCGCGACCGCGTGGTCCCAGCGGTTGGGCAGGGCGGTATGCGCCGCCGGCCCGGCAGGATTCTGGCCCGGCATTACCGACGGCCATTACGACACCTTGATGGAGCAGCGCGCATGAAAGCTTTTCTGGCACTGGAGCGCGATGACGCCATCCTGACCATCCGCATGGACAGTCCCGAGACCCGCAATGCCTTGAGCGCGCCGTCGCAGATGCAGGAATTCGTCGACATGTGCGCGATGGTGCGGGCCGACCGGGGCATCAAGGTGGTGGTCCTGACCGGCAACGGCCCGGCTTTCTGCGCCGGCGGCAACGTCAAGGATATGGCCGAGCGCGGCGGCATCTTCGCCGGCTCGCCCTACGAGGTGAGCGAAAGCTACCGCAACGGCATCCAGCGTATTCCGCTGTGCCTGTACACGCTGGACGTGCCGGTGATCGCCGCGATGAATGGGCCTGCCATCGGCGCCGGCCTGGACCTGGCCTGCATGTGCGATGTGCGCATTGCCGCCGACACCGCGAAATTCGCGGAAAGCTTCGTCAAGCTGGGCATCGTACCGGGAGACGGCGGGGCCTGGCTGCTGCCGCGCATCGTCGGCATGCCCAAGGCGAGCCTGATGGCGCTGACCGGCGACACCATCGATGCCGCGACCGCGCTGGCCTGGGGGCTGGTGACGGAAGTCGTGCCCGCCGCCGAGCTGGAAGCCAGCGCGCTTGCCATCGCCCGGCGCATGGCGGCCAACCCCTCGCACGGGTTGCGCCTGACCAAGCGGCTGCTGCGCGAAGGACAGCACATGCGCCTCGACTCCCTGCTGGAGATGTCTGCCGCCTACCAGGCGCTGGCCCACCACACCGAGGACCATGCGGAGGCGGTATCCGCCTTCCTCGGCAAACGCGAACCGCATTACCAGGGCCGCTAGGCCCGCGTTCTACAGAATCAGGAGAAGCAGCATGCGCAGTGTTTTTCGGGAAGACCATCACATGTTCCGCGAGATGGCCCGGCGGTTCATCGAGAACGAGATCGTGCCCCACCTGGCGGAGTGGGAACATGCCGGCATCGTCCCCAAGTCGGTGTGGCGCAAGGCGGGGGAAGTGGGCCTGCTGTGCTCCACCGTGCCCGAGGAGTATGGCGGCGCCGGCGGCGATTTCGGCCACTCGGCCGTGATGATCGAGGAGCTGGCGCGGGTGAACGCCACCGCAATCGGCTTCACCACGCATTCCGAGATCGTCGCGCCCTACATCGTCGCCTACGGCAGCGAGGAACAGAAGCGCCGCTGGCTGCCCAAGATGGTCAGCGGGGAAACCATCGGCGTCATCGCGATGAGCGAGCCGGGCATCGGTTCCGACCTGCGATCGATGCGTACCAGCGCGCGGCGCGACGGCGACGACTACGTCATCAACGGCCAGAAGACCTTCATCACCAACGGCGGCAATGCCGACCTGATGGTCACCGCCACCAAGCTCGATCCGGGCGCCAAGGAACTCACCCTGATCTGCGTCGAGGCCGAGCGTCCGGGATTCTCGAAAGGCAAGCTGCTCGAGAAGATCGGCCTGAAGGGGCAGGACACCTCCGAACTGTTCTTCGACGAGGTGCGGGTGCCGGCCGCGAACCGCCTGGGCGAGGAAAACAAGGGTTTCGGCTACCTGACCCACCAGCTGGCCTGGGAGCGCACCATCATCGGCCTGCGCGCCGCCGCATCGATCGATGCGCTGCTCGAGGACACGCTGGCCTACGTCCGTGAACGCAAGGTGTTCGGCAAGACCGTGTTCGATTTCCAGAACACCAAATTCAAGCTGGCCGAGTGCAAGGCACAGGCGACGATGCTGCGCGTATTCGTCGACGATTGCCTGGCCAAGGCCATGCGCGGCGAACTGTCGGCGGAAGTGGGCGCGATGTGCAAGCTGATGGGTTCGGAAATGCAGGGCAGGGTGCTGGACGAGCTGCTCCAGCTGCATGGCGGCTATGGATTCATGAGCGAATACAAGATCAGCCGCGCCTGGGTCGATGCGCGCGTCGCCCGGATCTATGGCGGCACCTCGGAGATCATGAAAGAGATCATCGCACGCTCGCTCTAGGGGCGGCGGTTCAGGCCGTACCGGCCTGTATCAGGAACTGGCGGAATGCCTCCGCGGGTGCGTCTAGCGGCCGCTCGCGGTGCCAGATCAAGCCCACTTCCATATCCGGCACCAGGTCAAGGATCGGCCGCGCTTCGATCCGCTTTCCCTCCAGCGACCAGTGGCGATAGACCATGTCCGACAGGATGCTCACCCCGAAACCGTGTGCAATCAGGCCGCGCAAGGCTTCCATCGAGCCGGTGCGGAAGGCGATGTCCGGCGCCAGCCCGCGCGCTCCCCAGTAGCGCCGGGTCGACTCTTCGCTCTCGTCCACCGTTACCTGGATATAGGGAAAGGCCGCGATGTCCTCCAGGGACGCGCTGTCCTTGCCGAGCAGCGGATGGTCCGCCGCCGTCCACAGCTGGCGGCGCGAGCGCATCAGCACGTGGTGGCCGAAGCGCTGGCGCTCTGGGACATTCGAGAGGATGACGACGCCCAGGTCGAGCTGGCCCCCGTCGATATCGGCCTCGATCTCCTCGCGGTGCATGTCGTGCAGGTCGAAGCGAACCTCGGGATGCTGCTTGCGAAAGCGCGCCATCAGCGGCGGCAGGAAGTAGCCGAGCAGGGTGTACGAGGCCCCGACGCGCAGCCTGCCTTCCAGCTCGGCGTTCGGAAGGCGCGGCTCGCGCAGGCAGTCGTCGAGCGAATCGAGGATCTCGCGGGTACGGTGGTAGAAGCGCTGTCCGTCCGACGTCAGCGCGACCCCGTGCGGCTTGCGCTCGAACAGGCGCATGCCGAGCGCTTCCTCGAGCAGCAGCACGGCATTGGTGATGGCCGATTGCGACACGTGGGTGCGCGCGGCCGCCATCGAGAAGCGGCCGGTCTCGGCGGCCGCCGCGAAGTAGCGCAGCTGGCGCAGGCTGACGTTGTCTTTAGCTGACATTAATTTTTTTGATAGCAGGACTCACGATTCCTGATTTTACGATAGTTGAACACTTTTGTATTATCTGTTCATTGAAATTCCTGACCAAGGCCTGCCATGAATTCGCCCCTTAGCCCTGCCGCCAGCGACGCCCTGCGCGCCGTGACCCTTGACGACAAGTACACCGTCGACAAGGGTCAGATTTTCCTGAGCGGGGTCCAGATGCTGGCGCGCCTGCCGATGCTGCAGAAGGCGCGCGATTTGCGTGCCGGGCTGAACACAGCCGGCTACGTGTCGGGCTACCGCGGCTCGCCCCTCGGCGGCCTCGACCTGGCGCTATGGAAGGCGAAGAAACACCTGGAACAACACGACGTGATCTTCCAGCCCGGCCTGAACGAAGACCTCGCGGCGACGGCGGTGTGGGGCACCCAGCAGGTCAACCTGTACGAAAGCGCCACCCGCGACGGCGTGTTCGGCATGTGGTACGGGAAGGGGCCGGGCGTCGACCGCTCGGCCGACGTCCTCAAGCACGCAAACTCGGCAGGTACCTCGCCAAAGGGCGGGGTGCTGATGCTGGTCGGCGACGACCATGCGGCCAAGTCCTCAACCGTGGCGCACCAGTCCGAACACCTGCTGGTCGCCTGCGGCATTCCGGTGCTGTACCCGTCCAGCGTGCAGGAGTTCCACGACTATGGCCTGCATGGCTGGGCGATGAGCCGCCATGCGGGCTTATGGGTGGCGATGAAGTGCGTCACCGATGTGGTCGAGTCGTCCGCCTCGGTGGAGATCGACACCGAAGGACTGCAGATCGTGCTGCCGCCGGCGCCCGCGCTGGAAGGCGGCCTGGGCATCCGCTGGCCGGACGCGCCGCTCGAGCAGGAAGCGCGGCTGGTCGACCACAAGTGGTATGCGGCGCTCGACTACATCCGCGCCAACCGCTTGAACCGCGTGGTGGTCGATGCACCGGGAGCGCGCTTCGGCATCGTCGCGGCCGGCAAGGCCTATCTCGACCTGCGCCAGGCGCTGGTCGACCTCGGCATCGACGACGAAGCCTGCGCGCGGATCGGCATCCGTATCCTGAAGGTGGGCTGCGTTTGGCCCCTGCACGCGGACGACGTGCAGGAATTCGCGTCCGGACTGCGCGAGATCCTGGTGGTGGAAGAAAAGCGCCAGGTGCTGGAGTATGCGATCAAGGAGCAGCTGTACAACTGGCCGCACACCGAACGTCCGAATATCTACGGCAAGTTCGACGAGCGCGCCGGCGCCGGCGGGGAATGGTCGGCGCCGCGCGGCCAGTGGCTGCTGCCTGCCCGCTACGAACTGTCGCCGGCCCTGATCGCCAAGGCGATCGCGCGCCGCCTCGCCCAGGCCGAGCTGCCCGCCGACCTGCGCGCCGCCATCGATGCGCGCATCGCCATCATCGAGGCCAAGGAGCGCGAGGCGGCCCGCCCGCGGGTGACGGCCGAGCGCAAGCCATGGTTCTGTTCCGGCTGCCCGCACAATACCTCGACCCGGGTACCGGAAGGCTCGCGCGCCCTGGCAGGCATCGGCTGCCATTACATGGCGTTATGGATGGACCGCCGCACCGAGACCGTCAGCCAGATGGGGGGCGAGGGCGTCAGCTGGCTCGGGCAGATGCATTTCACCAGCGACCGCCACGTGTTCGTGAACCTGGGCGACGGCACCTACTTCCATTCCGGCCTGTTGGCGGTGCGCGCGGCGATCGCAGCCAAGGCCACGGTCACCTACAAGATCCTGTACAACGATGCCGTCGCGATGACCGGCGGCCAGCCGGTGGACGGGACCCTGACGGTGGCCCAGATCGCCCAGCAGCTTACCGGCGAGGGTGCGGTGCGGGTGCTGGTGGTGAGCGACGAGCCGGATAAATATGCGGACCGCAGCGGAATGCCGGCCGGCGTGACGGTCCACCACCGCGACGAACTCGATGCGCTGCAGCTGGAACTGCGTGACACAGCCGGCGTGTCGGTGCTCATCTACGAACAGACCTGCGCCACCGAGAAGCGGCGGCGCCGCAAGCGCGGCGAGGCCAGCGATCCGCCGCGCCGCGCCTTCATCAATGCGGCCGTGTGCGAGGGCTGCGGCGACTGCTCGGTAGCGTCGAACTGCCTGTCGGTCGAGCCGCTGGAGACCCCGCTGGGCACCAAGCGCAAGATCAACCAGAGTTCCTGCAATAAGGATTTCTCCTGCGTGAACGGGTTCTGCCCGAGCTTCGTGACGGCGGAAGGGGCGCAGCTGCGCCGTCCCGCCGCCGCTGCCGACGCCTTCCAGGCCGCCGAGCTTCCCGAGCCGGCTCTGCCGGCCCTGGACGGGGTCTGCGGCATCGTGGTCCCCGGCGTCGGCGGCACCGGCGTGGTCACGATCGGTTCCCTGCTCGGCATGGCGGCGCACCTGGAAGGCAAGGGCGTCAAGGTCCTCGACATCACAGGGCTGGCCCAGAAGGGCGGTGCCGTGCTCAGCCATATCCAGATCGCCGCGCATACTGGACTGATCCATGCCACGCGCGTGCCGACCGGCGACGCGGCGGTGCTGATCGGCTGCGACGGCATCGTCGCCGCCTCGCTCGACGCGCTGTCACGGGTCCGGCGCGGCCGCACCCGTGCCGTAGTGAACAGCGCGGCAGTGCCATCCGCGGCCTTCCTGTCGAACCCCGACTGGACCTTCCCCGGCGCCAGCGCCGAAGCGGACCTGCGTGCCAGCATCGGCGATGCCTGCGAGTTCGTCGATGCCAATGCACTCGCTACCCGCCTGTTTGGCGACACGATCTTCGCCAACCCGCTGCTGCTCGGCTACGCGTGGCAGAAGGGCTGGATTCCGCTCGGGCGGCAGGCGCTGCTGCGCGCCATCGAACTCAACGGGGTTGCGGTCGAGAAGAACCAGCGCGCATTCGAAATGGGACGTCTCGCGGCCCACGATGCTTCCGCATTAGCGGATCAGTACGCCGCGAAGGATGCCGGCGCGGTCGTGCTGGCCATGCCCCTGACGCTGGAGCGCCTGGTCGCGGAGCGTGCCCAGCTCTTGCGCAGCTATGGGGGCGAGGCCTATGCGCAGCGCTACCGGGCGGCAGTGGCGCGCCTGCGCGCCGTCGAGGCGGCGCATCCGGGGCAACGCCGCCAGCCGCTGACCGAAGCGGTAGCGCGCAATCTTGCCAAGCTGATGGCCTACAAGGACGAGTACGAAGTGGCACGCTTGCACAGTGCGCCGGAATTCCTGACTTCCCTGCGGGCGCAGTTCGAAGGCGAGCCGGGCAAGGATTACACGCTGAACTTCCATCTGGCGCCGCCGTTGCTGGCGCCGCGCGGCCCGGACGGCAGGCCGGCCAAGCGCCGCTTCGGCCCGTGGATGATGCCGGTGTTCCAGCTGCTGGCGCGCCTGCGCTGGCTGCGCGGAACGCCATTCGACCTCTTCGGCATGAGCGCCGAACGGCGCCGCGAGCGCCGGCTAGTCGACGATTATCTTGCGCTGGTTACGCTGTTCTGCGAGACCCTCACGGATGAGCGGATGGAGACGGCGCTTGAACTGGCCCGGCTTCCGGAAAAGATTCGCGGCTACGGCCACGTGAAGGAAAAGGCCATGGACGTGGCCGACGAAAGGCGCGCGCAACTGATGGCGCAGTATGGCGCACCCGAACCCCAACGACAAAAAGCCTGAAGGAGATCTGCATGAAAATACTTGTACCCGTCAAACGCGTGGTCGACTACAACGTCAAGGTCCGCGTCAAATCCGACGGCAGCGGCGTGGATATCGCCAACGTCAAAATGTCGATGAATCCGTTCGACGAGATTGCGCTGGAAGAAGCCGTGCGCCTGAAGGAAGCCGGCAAGATCCTTGAGGTGGTGGCGGTGTCGGTAGGTAGCGCCCAGTGCCAGGAAACCCTGCGTACCGGTATGGCGATCGGCGCCGACCGCGGCATCCTGGTCGAGACCAATGTCGAGACCGAGCCGCTGGCCGTGGCCAAGATCATGAAGGCGCTGGCCGACAAGGAGCAGCCGCAGCTGATCATCCTGGGCAAGCAGGCGATCGACGACGACTCGAACCAGACCGGCCAGATGCTGGCTGCGCTGCTGGGCTGGCCGCAAGCCACCTTCGCATCGAAAGTGGTGCTGGAAGACGGCAAAGTGACCGTGACCCGCGAGGTGGACGGCGGCCTGGAAACCGTGCAGCTCACGCTGCCGGCCATCATCACCACCGACCTGCGCCTGAACGAGCCGCGCTACGTGACCCTGCCGAACATCATGAAGGCCAAGAAGAAGCCGCTGGAAACCGTCAAGCCGGAGGACCTGGGCGTCGACGTGGCCCCGCGCCTGAAGACCTTGAAAGTGGTCGAGCCGGCCAAGCGCTCGGCCGGCATCAAGGTGCCGGACGTTGCCACCCTGGTGCAGAAGCTGCGCCTTGAGGCCAAAGTCATCTAACTATACTGAGGAAAAGAACATGGTCGCACTCGTTATCGCTGAACACGACAATGGCTCCCTCAAGGGCGCTACCCATCACACCGTGACCGCTGCCGCCCAGTGCGGCGCTGCTGGTGCAAATGAAGTCCACATCCTGGTCGCCGGATCCGGCTGCGGCGCAGCCGCCGAAGCCGCCGCGCAGATCGCCGGTGTAGCGAAGGTGCTGGTCGCCGACGCGCCTCATTTCGCCGACGGCCTGGCCGAGAACGTCGCCGAGCAGATCCTGGCGATCGCCGGCAGCTACTCGCACATCCTGGCTCCTGCCACCGCCTACGGCAAGAACATCCTGCCGCGCGTGGCCGCCAAGCTGGACGTGGCCCAGATCTCGGAAATCACCAAGGTCGAATCGCCGGACACCTTCGAGCGTCCGATCTACGCCGGCAACGCCATCGCCACCGTCCAGTCGGGCGACAGCGTGAAGGTCATCACCGTGCGCGGCACCGCGTTCGACTCCGCCGCCACCGGTGGTTCGGCCGCCGTCGAGCAGATCGCAGCAAGCGGCGACGTCGGCAAGTCGGCCTTCGTGGGGCGCGAGCTGGCCGTCTCAAGCCGTCCGGAACTGACTGCCGCCAAGATCATCGTGTCGGGCGGCCGCGGCATCGGCTCGGCCGAGAACTTCAAGCTGCTCGAGCCGCTGGCCGACAAGCTGGGCGCCGCCATGGGCGCCTCGCGCGCCGCGGTGGACGCGGGCTTCGTGCCGAACGACTGGCAGGTCGGCCAGACCGGCAAGATCGTCGCCCCGACCCTGTACATCGCGGTCGGCATCTCGGGCGCGATCCAGCACCTGGCCGGCATGAAGGACTCGAAGACCATCGTCGCCATCAACAAGGATCCGGAAGCGCCGATTTTCTCGGTGGCCGACTACGGCCTGGTGGGCGACCTGTTCGACGTCGTGCCGCAGCTTGTCATGGAAATTGGATGAACTAGTGGCCGATGGGCGCGGCGCGCTCATCGGCAATCTGCCAAAATACGACATGAGCGCAAGCACCGCATCGCCCCTTCCGATTCCTCCTGGAGACCAGGCTTCTAGCGCGCCCCAGGAGCGCCAGATACAGATCCACCTACGTAAAATCCCGCTTCTTGCCGGCCTGTCGGACGAGGAGATTGCGCTGGTCAAGCAGGAAATCCGTATCCGCCAGTACGGCAAGCGCGAGGTCGTGCTGCAAAAAGGCGGGCATGGGGATGGCCTGCTGTTCCTGCTCTCGGGTCAGCTGCAGGTGGTGAACGTGACCGAGGACGGGCGGGCGATCGGCCTGCGCCTACTGGCGCCAGGCGATTTCTTCGGTGAGATCGCGTTGATCAACAAATCCACGCGGACCGCATCGATCGTCGCGATGTCCGACGTGCTGGTCGGCTTCCTCCCGGCGGCCACCGCACTGCATTTGTTCTCGCATTCGCCCTCGGTGGCGATGGGGATGCTCCGGTACCTGGCCGAAAAAATCGAGCGTGACTCGGAATTTCGTTCCCTGCTGAGTATCAACAACACCGCGAGGCGCGTCTATACCTACCTGGTGCTGATGCAGAAGAACAAAGTTTCCAAGGCGGACGGACCGGCGGTGCTTGAAAACCTGCCGACCCATCAGGACATCGCCAACATGATCAACACCAGCCGCGAGACGGTGACGCGGGCGCTGGCCGCGCTGGCGCAGCAGGGGATCGTGCAGAAGGATGCAAACCGGCTGATCATCATCAAGCCGGATGCATTGCAGAAGCTCGTCAAGGGCTCCTGATGCGCGCGCTCAGCGCCCGAATATTTCTTCCGGCGTCCGCACGCTCGTGCCGAGGATCGGCCCGACGAGTTCATGTCCCCAGGTCGACAGCTTCTCCGGATTCAGCTCATAGCCGTCGTCGTGCCATGGCTCCAGCTCGGCGATGCATTCGATCGCGAAGCCGGACGGGGTGAAGTGGTAGAACGACATATGCGGGTCCTGCACGTGCTGGCCGAGCGTCATCATCATCTGCAGGCCCTTCTTGCGCACCAGGTCGTAGGTTTCGCCGACGTCGCGCACCGAATTGACCGTGATGCCGACGTGCTGGACCCCGGCCTTGCCTGGCCCGAACCCGTAGGCGATATCGTGGCTGGTATGGCTGTTGAGCTTGGCGCGGAAGAAGCCGGTCTTGCCCTTGCCGGCCCCGGCGCCGTAGTAGCGCATGCCCATGATCGCAGTGAGGAAATGCTCGAGTTCCGGCGTGTATTCAGGGGTGATGACGACCACGTGGCCGACGCCCCGCTGGCCGCAGGCGAAACCGCCGTGGGGGCGGCCCGGCTGGAACGAACGAGGCATCCATTTCTGGGCGTAGAATAGCTCGTGCTGGTAACCGACCGGATCGCGGAAACGTACCAGTTCCTTCACGCCGCGGCGCTCGCGCAGTGCTTCATCAGCCACCGTCACTTCGATGCCGTGCTCGCGGAAGCGCTCGACGGCGGCCTGGAATTCCAGCTTGCCCCGGGCTTCCCAGCCGATGTAGGCGAGGCGGTCGATTTTGCCCGGATGGAAAGCGATCCGATGGCGCCGGTCGTCCATCCGGAAATACAGCGAATCGGTGTCGCCTTCGGGCGACGCGCCGATCTGGAAACCCATCACTTGCGGGCCGTACTCGCGCCACGCATCCAGGTTCGCGGTTTCGAAACCGAGGTAGCCGATGCCGATGATGTCCATGTGTCTTCCTCCTGTTGTTGTGTGATCGGTACGCCGGGCTAGATGGCGAGCAGGCCGCCGTCCACCACCAGGTCGGAGCCGGTCATGAAGCGGGCTTCGTCGGATGCCACGTAGAGGGCAAGCGACACGACTTCTTCGGGCTCGCCCGGGCGGTCCTGCAGGACGCCGTCGAGGATGATCCTGCGCGTGACCGGATTGTCGACGAAGGCGGCGGTGCCTGGCGTCCGGACGAATCCCGGGCTGATGCTGACCGCGCGGATGCCGAGCGGCGCGCCTTCGACCGCCAACTGCCGGGTGAACGAGACCACGGCGCCCTTGGCGGCGCTGTGCGCGCTGATCCCGGCCGCTTTCGAGCCACCCCAGGCGGCGGTCGAGGCAATGTTGATCACCACGCCGCCGCGCACCGACAGGTGGCGCCATGCGTACTTGGTGGTGAAGAAGATGAGATCGAGTTCGTTACGGATGGTGAAGTGCCAGTCCTCGATCGACATCTCCCCGACACCGCCGAACTTCGCTGCCGAGGCATTGTTGTACAGGATGTCGATGTGGCCGAGTTCCTCGGCCGCCGATTCGACCCAGCGCCGCGCCTGTTCGTGGTCGCCGAGATCCACCGGCGCCTCGCCATGCAGGGTATGGCCCTCGGCGGCCATCAGGCGCGCGGTCTCTTCGTGAGCTGCGCGGTCGACGTCGCAGCCGACCACCGTAGCCCCTTCGCGAGCGAACACGAGGGCCGCGACGCGCCCTTGGCCGCCACCGGTACCCGTGATCAGGGCAACTTTTCCAGCTAATCTATTCATGATTATTCCCGCAGGAAAGCGGGCCACTCGCGCAGGCGCCGCATGTCGAGCATACGCCTGGCGTGGGCCGCCAGGGTTGGAACTCAGGCAGGCGCCAGAACCACGATGGCTTCGGCCGGACAGGCGGCTGCGCCTTCGCGCGCCGCTTCCAGCAGTTCGTCCGGTACCAGCTCGCTGTCGACATAGGCGATGCCGCCTTCGTCGAGCTTGTAGATTTCAGGGCAGAGGGCGGCGCAGAGGCCATAGCCGCAGCACTTGCTGCGCTCGATGATGACGCGGTGAAGCTGAAGATCGCTCATGATTCGTCTCTTTAATAATTATCCGACCGCTGGGGTCTGTGAGACGATTATGCACACAAATCGAAAATCTGTCACGTTTTGTGTGAATTGGTTCAGAACAGGATATTGCCGGCCTTCGAAGCGAGCTTGCGCAGCAGCTCGCCGAGTTTTTCTACCCCCTCGCGCTCGTGCTGTCCGCGGAAGGTGACGGCCGAGACGGCGTAGGCGATGGCGCCGTTGCGGTCGTTTACTGGCGCCGCCACCGCCAGGATGCCGGCAGAGAAATAGCCGTCGTCGACAGACCAGCCATGCTCGCGTGCATCGGCCACCTGTTGCCGGTAATCCTCGAAGGCGAGCGGGCGCGCCCAGCGCACCTTGTCGAAGGCGGCGCGCAGCTGTGCGTCGTCCAGTCCGAGCTGGGCGGCGAACAGGCGTCCGCTGGCGCCCATCAGCACCGGCAGGCGCTGGCCGATCGCCATGTCGATGCGCAGGTCTCCGGGACTGGTCTCGGCGCTGACCAGCACGATGCGGTCATTGCCCATGCGGCGCCACAGGGTGACCGTCACGTGGTGGGCCGCGGCGAATTCCTGCATCAGAGGCCGCACCACGTCCAGCCGTTGGCCCTGGGTGACGAGGTGCTCGACCAGCTTGGCCAGGCCGAGGCCGGTCGTATAGGTCTTGGACAGCGGATCGAAGTCGAGCATCTCTTCTGCGACCAGGGTGCGCAGGGTATTGAAGCAGGTGCTGGGGTTGATCTCGAGTTCGCGCGCGATGTCGGCCGCCCGCTCCGGGGAGCCTGAGGTGGTCAGAAAGCGCAGGATGCGGATCGCGTTAACGACCGGCTTGACCGTCACGCCGGTGGAAGTGTCCAGACGGTCGTCCTTGCTGTTGTCGCTGCTCATTCGCGCTCCGGTCGAGGGCGTCCGGTATCCCGGTGCGCCCGAATATAAAATACCATTCTAAAGTCAGAATGATTCGGCGGCAAGAAATTGGCTATCGTACCGATGCAGAATGTTCATTGGATAAGCCGCGTCATGCGTCTTATGCTTGCGTCAACACGTGTGGCCGCGAGATGCGCGGCCACCTTCCAATTCACGACAGGGAGACGACAGCATGGATGACCAGGACATGGACTTGAAGAGTGCCGAGACGGAGTACAAGTGCCCGATGGGGCATGACAGGAAGCCGAGGCAGACGCGCACTAATGCCCACTGGTGGCCGGACCAGCTGAACCTGGGCGTCCTGCACCAGCATGCCAGGCTGGGCGATCCGATGCTGGAAGACTTCGACTACCGGCAGGAATTCTTGACGCTCGACCTGGACGCCGTCGTCGCCGACCTGCACGCCCTGATGACGGACTCGCAGGACTGGTGGCCGGCGGATTACGGCCACTATGGGCCGTTCTTCATCCGCATGGCCTGGCACTCGGCGGGCACCTACCGCATCTTCGACGGCCGCGGCGGCGCCCGCTCGGGCGAGCAACGCTTCGCGCCGCTCAACAGCTGGCCCGACAACGGCAACCTCGACAAGGCGCGGCGGCTGCTCTGGCCCATCAAGCAGAAGTATGGCAAGCAGCTGTCCTGGGCCGACCTGATGATCCTGGCGGGTAACGTCGCGCTCGAATCCATGGGCTTCAAGACCTTCGGCTTCGGCGGCGGCCGCGAGGACATCTGGGAGCCGTTGCCGATCGACTGGGGTCCCGAATCGACCTGGCTCGGCGACGAGCGCTACAGCGGTGAGCGCGAGCTGGCCAAGCCGCTGGCCGCGGTCCAGATGGGCCTGATCTATGTGAACCCGGAAGGTCCGAACGGCGAGCCCGACCCGGCACGCTCGGCCCGCGACATCCGCGACACCTTCGGGCGCATGGCCATGGACGACGTCGAGACCGTAGCGCTGGTCGCCGGCGGCCACACCTTCGGCAAATGCCACGGCGCTGGGCCCGCCCACCACCTGAGCGCCGATCCCGAAGGCGCCAACATCGAGGAACTGGGCCTGGGCTGGAAAAGTGCCTACGAGAGCGGTATCGGCGCGCACGCCATCACCAGTGGCCTGGAAGGCGCGTGGACCGCGACTCCTACGCAGTGGGACATGAGCTACCTGGAGACCCTGTTCGGCTTCGAATGGGAGCTCACCAAGAGTCCCGCCGGCGCGCACCAGTGGAAGCCGCAAGGCGATGCCGGCCGCAACGTACCTGACGCCCACCTCCCGGGCAAGGTCCACCAGCCGATGATGACGACGGCCGACCTGGCGCTGCGCGCCGACCCGGCCTACGAGAAGATCGCGCGCCACTTCCTCGCCAACCCGCAGGAGTTCGCCGACGCCTTCGCCCGCGCCTGGTTCAAGCTGACGCACCGCGACATGGGACCAAAGCTGCGCTACCTGGGCCCGCTGGTGCCGCAGGAAGACCTGATCTGGCAGGACCCGATCCCGCAGGCCGACCATCCGCTCGTGGACGACGCCGACATCGCTGTATTGAAGGGCAGGCTGCTGGACGCCGGCCTGACGGTCCAGCAGCTGGTGAAGACCGCGTGGGCCTCGGCATCCACCTTCCGCGGCAGCGACCTGCGCGGCGGAGCGAACGGCGCCCGCATCCGCCTGGCGCCGCAGAAGGACTGGGAAGCGAACGACCCGGCCGAGCTGGCGCAGGTACTGGGCCGTCTGGAAGCGATCCAGCAGGAGTTCAATGCTTCGGCCGGCAATGGCAAGCGGGTATCGCTGGCCGACCTGGTCGTGCTGGGCGGCTGCGCCGCGGTGGAAGCGGCTGCGAAACAGGCTGGGCACGATATCCGCGTCCCGTTCCGTCCCGGCCGCATGGATGCGTCGCCGGAGCAGACCGACGTCAATTCCTTCGAGGTGCTGGAGCCGGCGGTGGATGGCTTCCGCAACTACATCAAGGCGGGAGGCGAAGGCAACGTGGCCAACGCCATGCTCGACAAGGCCAACCTGCTGATGCTGACCGCGCCGGAGATGACCGCCCTGGTCGGTGGCATGCGCGCGCTGGGCGCCACCAGCGGCGGCGTACAGCACGGCGTGTTCACTACCCGGCCCGGTACGCTCACGCCCGACTTCTTCACCAACCTGCTCGACATGCGCACCGCCTGGAAGCGCGTGGAAGGCAGCCAGCACCTGTTCGAGGGCAGCGACCGCGCGAGCGGGGCGCGGCGCTGGACCGCGACCCTGGCCGACCTGATCTTCGGCAGCAATGCGCAGCTGCGCGCGCTATCCGAGGTCTATGCGGCCCGCGACGGCGAGGTGCATTTCGTGCAGGACTTCGTCAAGGCGTGGACCAAGGTCATGGAGCTCGACCGCTTTGACCTGAGGCGGCGCAGCGCCGCCTGAGGCCTGGCCCGGTCAATCCTTTACCAGCAGCAGGCTGCCGGCAAGCGGCCCGCCGCCGGACGCCACCACCGAGGCGCGGTGGGGCGCCACCTGGCGCGCGCCGGCGCGGCCCCAGAGCTGGGTGCAGGCTTCGTGGACGTAGCCGAGTCCATGCGTGCGGCCGCCCGACAGCTGGCCGCCGTTGGTATTGATGGGCATCTCGCCGCCGAGCGCGATGCGCTGCCCGCCCTCGACGAAGGGGCCGCTTTCGCCGCGCGGACACAGGCGCAGGGCTTCCAGCCACATCATGGTCAGGATCGAGAAGCCGTCGTAGAGCTGGGCCGTGCCGACGTCGGCGGGGGTGAGATCGGTGCGCGCCCACATCATGTCGGCCGCGTCGCGCGTGGCCATCGCGGTCAGGTCGATCTGGTCCCAGGACCATGGCTGGTGCAGGGCGGCGCCGATCGCCTCGATGCGGACCGGCGGGTTGGGTCCGTGCGCCGCCGCATCGGCGCGTGACAGGATGATGGCGGTGGAGGCGTCGCAATGCACGTCGCAGTCGAGCATGCGCAGCGGGGTCGAGATCATGCGCGAAGCCATGTACTCGTCCATCGACAGCGGGGTGCGGAACACCGCCTTCGGATTGAGTACGGCATTGGCGCGGCAGGTGAGGGCGATCTGTGCCAGCTGTTCCGGGGTGGTGCCGTAGTCGTGGAAGTGGCGCTGGGCGTACATGGCCATCAGGTTAGCCCCGGAGAGCACGTTGAAGGGCGTGTACCACTGCCAGAAAAAGCTGTTGTCGCGGCCGACCGTCTTGTTGGTGAGCGCGCTGGCGCCCTTGTCGGTCTGGCGCCGGGTTGCTTCGGTGATGGTGCGAAACACCAGCACATGGCGGCACAGCCCGGCCGCGATCGCCATCGCGCCGTTGATCACGCCGGCCAGTGGCCCCGGCCCTTCGTAGCCGCCCCCGTACCAGTTGACCTTCAGGCCAAGGGTGCCGATGAGCGCATTGGGGCCGACCGGGGAAAAGGCATCGCCGTTATTGTTGTCGCCGGGCCAGCACGACACCCCGTCGATGTCGTCGCGGCTCAATCCTGCATCCGCGATCGCTTCCAGGCAGGCGTCGAGGGTGAGCCGCATCGCGGACTTGCCGGACGGGCGCCCGACTTCGGACTGGCCGATACCGCTGATCGCCACGTCTTTCTCATAGATCCGGTCAAACATTATGCCGCCTTTTCGAAGAGGGGAAGCCAGACATCCTCGACCTGTTCGAAGCACACGCGTACCGGCATGCCGATGTGCACCTCGGCGGGTGGGGTGCCGACGATGTTGGTGACGAAGCGTAATCCCTGCTGGTCCGCCAGCTCGACGATGGCCACCACGTACGGGTCTTTCAGGTCGGCGCGCCAGGCTTGATGGTTGACCGTAAAGGTAAGCACTGTCCCCCGGCCCGACACCGCCCTGGGCCCCACCTCCGAACTCAGGCAGTAGGGACAGATCGGTGCCGGAGGATGGAAGAAGCGCGCGCAGGCGTCGCAGTGGTGCATGCGCAACTCCTGCTGGGCGCCACCTTGCCAGAAGGCGCTGTTGTCGGGAGTAAGCGCGGGGAGTTTTCTTGTCATGTGCTGGACTTTCAGGTCAATGCGCGGCCGCTATCGATGAGACGATTCTACAACTATGTAGACAGAATTGGAAAATCTGTTTAAAGTTTTCAGCAAGTTCCTGCAATCGCTGCCTGTTGCCACCTGACCCGACCGGAAAGACCAGCCATGCCCGCACCTCTCGACACCCGCATCATCGTCATCACCGGCGGCTTCGGCACGCTCGGCCGCGCCGTGGCGCAGCGTCTCCTTGCCGACGGCGCTCGGGTCGCGCTGCTCGACCGCGCACCGGCTCCCTCGAGCGGCCTGCCCGCCGCCGCACTCGCGCTCGGCGGCGTTGAACTGGCCGACGAACAGGCCTGCCAGGCCGCCTACGGCCAGGTGCGCGAAGCCCTGGGCGGAATCGACGGCGTCGTCAATGTCGCGGGCGGCTTCACCTGGGAGACGCTGGAAGGCGGGGCGCTCGCCTCGTGGGACCGCATGTATGACACCAACCTGCGCACCGCGGTGGCGAGTTGCCGCGCCGCGCTGCCGCACCTCCTGGCGCGCGGCGCCGGCCGCATCGTCAATGTCGGTGCTGCGGCGGCGCACAAGGCCGGCATGGGCATGGGCGCCTACGCCGCCTCCAAGGCCGGGGTGGCGCGCCTGACCGAGGCGCTGTCCGAGGAACTGAAGGACCGGGGCATCACCGTCAATGCGGTGCTGCCGAGCATTATCGATACACCGGCGAACCGCGCCGATATGCCGGATGCCGATGCCAGCCGCTGGGTGGCCCCGAGCCAGCTGGCGGCGGTGGTCGCCTTCCTGCTGTCCGCCGACGCCGCGGCCCTGACCGGCGCCTGCATCCCGGTGAACGGCCGGGTGTGAGCCTGGCGCTCAGTGCAACGAACTGGCCCGGAGAAGGGCCCCGACTCACCACAAGGAGGGCCAGGCCGCCACAGGCGGTACTGGCCCCGACGGAGACAAGCAATGAGACTCGTTACCTATCGTGACGAACGTGGCGCGATGCGTCCAGGGGCGCTGATCGAGTCGGACAGTGCTATCGTCGACCTGTGCATCGCAGCCAGGAGCACCGGTCTCGGTGCCTGGCCGGCGTTCGGCAGCATCCTGGCCCTGGTCGAGGCGGGACCGGAAGCGATGGAGGAGGCGCGCCGCATGGTGGCGCTTGCGCCAAGCGCTGCGGTGATCGAGCGCGCGTCCGTGAAACTGTGCGCCCCGATCCAGCCGCCGCCCCAGATGCGCGACTGTTCCTGTTTCGAACTGCACCTGAAGCAGAGCTTTGCCGCAGCCCGCCGCGCGCGCGTCGCCCACCTCCCGAATCCGGAAGAAGCGCTGGCCCAGATGAGCACCCGTGCCGACGAGCGGGTGATCGCCACCTTCAACCGCCAGCCCATCTATTACAAGTGCAACCGCTTCGCCGTCATCGGGCCTGATGAGGACGTGATCTGGCCGGCCTACAGCAAGGCGATGGACTTCGAACTCGAATTCGCCTGCTATATCGGGCGCAAGGCCAAGGACGTCCGGCGCGACAAGGCGCGCGACTACATCGTCGGCTACACGATCTTCAACGACATGAGCGCCCGCGATACGCAGGCGGTCGAAATGGGCGGCATGCTCGGCCCGGCCAAGAGCAAGGATTTTGATACCGGCAACGTGATGGGGCCTTGCCTGGTCACCGCCGACGAGCTGCCCGACCCGTATGACCTGAACATGGTCGCGCGCGTCAACGGTGAAGAGTGGGGCCGGGGTTCCACGCGCGACATGCGCTGGCAGTTCGAGGACCTGATCGTCCATATCTCTCGCTCCGAGACCCTGTATCCCGGCGAAGTGCTGGGCTCGGGCACGGTCGGCAACGGCTGCGGCCTCGAACAGCTGCGCTACCTGAAGCCGGACGACGTGATCGAGCTCGAGGTCGAGGGCATCGGCATCCTGCGCACGAGAATCAGGCGGCCCTGAAAGGCAGATTACACCGGCGTTACCGGCCGCAGAGCCCGGGAGCCGATTCCACGACCTAATAGGAGACAACCATGGTCGCAACAAAGAACGGCGCGGCGATCGACTTCGCCGAGTTCAAGCAATCCTGGCGGGTACTGCTGCTGGCCATCACCGGCATCATGATCAGCATTAATGCCGCCCTGCTGTACGGCTTCGGGGTGCTGGTGATTCCGCTGCAGGCCGAATTCGGCTGGGAGCGCCCGGCACTGCAGGCGGCGATCAGCTTCCTATTCGGCGGCGCGGTGGTCGGCCTGCAGCTGGTCGGCTGGCTCAACCTGCGCTTCGGGATCAAGCGCGTCACGGTCGTATCGCTACTGACGATGGCCCTCGGCTACCTGGCCACGACCCAGATCAGCGGTTCGGTGTGGACCCTGTACGCGGCATTCTTTTTGCTGCCGATCGTGGGCATGGGTGCGCTGGCGGTGACCTGGACCCAGCTGCTCAACCTCTGGTTCCTGCGCAACCGCGGCCTCGCGCTGGCGCTGGGCCTGTCCGGTACCGGCATCACGGCCGCGGTGACGCCGCCGCTGTTTGCCTGGGGTGTCGCGAACTGGGGCTGGCAGGCGCCCTTCGTCATCCTTGCGCTGGTCAACGTCGTGATCGGCATTCCGCTCACGCTGGCCTGGTTCCGGTTGCCGGAAGTGGGCGCTGCCGCAAAGCCAGGGGCCGCCGCGCCGGCGCCCATGACGGGCATGGCTTTCCGCGAGGCCCTGGCCTCGCCCAAGTACTGGGTCTGCAACCTGGCCTTGTGCCTGGTCGTCTCGGCCGTGATGGGTGTCGTCACCAGCACGGTGCCGATGCTGCGCGACCGCGGGCTGGATGCATCCGCGGCCGCCCAGGTATTCGCCTGGTTCGGCATCGCGCTGGTGCTGGGCCGTCTGGTTGTCGGCTACCTGCTCGACCGCCTGTGGCCGCCCGGCGTGGCCGCCGTCAGCCTGGCGCTGCCGGCGATCGGCACCATGATCTTTTTGTCCGGGAATAACGATATCGCCATGCTCAGCCTTGCGGCGGCGCTCGCGGGCCTCGGCGCCGGCGCCGAATTCGATATCGCCGCCTTCCTGATGGCGCGCTACTTCGGCCTGAAGGACTATGGGCGCATCTTCGGCCTGCATCAGGGGCTGATCACGGTGGCATCGGCCGGCGCGCCGCTGGCCTACGCCGCCATGTTCAGCGCCACCGGCGGCTATGCGGCCATGCTCACCTATTGCACGGCCAGTACGCTTGCGGGCGCCGCCATGCTGCTGATGCTGGGACGCGGGCCTCGGGCGGCGGTGCAGCCGCAGGCAGCTAGCGCCTGAGCCGTGGGTGTCTCCAGCTTTTTACGTCACAAGGAACAGACATCATGTCGCTTCAATCGGTAGTGATTGCCGGCGCCGGGCATGCCGGCGTACAGGTAGCGCTGTCCCTGCGCCAAGAAGGTTTCGCGGGGCGCATCGCGCTCGTCAACGACGAACCCTGGCTGCCCTATCAGCGCCCGCCGCTGTCGAAGGCTTTCTTGCTCGGTAAGATCAGTGCGACGGCGATGCAGTTCCGTCCCGAGGAATTCTATGCCGAGCAGGGGATCGAGCTGCTGGCCGACCGCGGCGCTGCGATCGACCGCCAGAACCGGCGCCTGGTGCTGGCCTCCGGCGCGGCGCTCGACTACGACCACCTGGTGCTGGCCACCGGCGCCCATAACCGGCCGCTGACGGTACTCGGAGCCGACCTGTCCGGCGTGTTCGGGATCAAGACGCGGGCCGACGCCGACGCGGTGGCGCCGCTGCTCAAGACGGCGCGGCGGGTGGTCGTTATCGGCGCCGGCTTCATCGGCCTGGAGTTCGCCGCGGTGGCGGCGGCCGAAGGGGCCGCGGTCGAGGTACTGGAACTGGGCGAGCGGCCGATGGCGCGCGCCATCTCGCCGCAGATGTCCGAAGTGTTCCGCGCCGCCCACGAGGGCTGGGGCGTGCACTTCAACTTCCGCAGCGCGGTGTCGGAGATCGAGGGCGACAACGGCAGGGCCGTGGCCGTGATCACGGCCGACGGACGGCGTTTGCCGGCCGATCTGGTGGTGTATGGCATCGGCGTGGTGCCGAACGTCTCGCTCGCACTGGAAGCGGGACTGAACATCGACAACGGCATCAAAGTGAGCGCCGGCCTGCTGACTTCCGACCCGAACATCTCCGCGCTCGGGGATGTCGCAGCCTTTCCCTGCCTGCAGAACGGTTCGCAGCTGACCCGGCTGGAGTCGGTGCAGAACGCCTGCGACCAGGGCAAGCTGATCGCGGCGCGGCTGGTGGGCAAGCCTGCTCCCTACACCGCCTTGCCCTGGTTCTGGACCGACCAGGGCAGCCTGAAGCTCCAGATCGCCGGCCTCGCGCTATGCGCCGACAACCATGTGGTCCTAGGCGATCCAGCCGCCGGCCAGGTGTCGGTCCTGTGCTTCCGTGGCGAGCAGCTGCTGGCGGTGGAGTCGTGCTGCCGCGCCGGCGATCACATGGCGGCGCGCAAGATCCTGTCGCGGCCGCCCGCGCTTACCCCGGCGGTGGCGGCCGCCCCCGGCTTCGAGCTGAAAGAGTGGGAAGCGGCCAACCGTTGAGCATGAAGTACCGGGGCAGGACGGCCTGTCTCAGGCGCTGAAATCGGCCAGCCAGGCCTGGTCGTCGACGCAAAGCGCCTCGGCACGGGCGCTGAAGTCCCAGGTCGAACCGACCATGCGGATGGCCTGTGGTGCGCGCTGTGGCTGTTGGGCATAGCAGCGGCCGGTCAAGTGGGCATGCGGCTCCTTGTCGATGTCCTTCAGCCGGCCCAGGGAAATCAGCGCGCAGCGGCGCAGTACCAGCGCTGCTTCCGCTTCCTCGGCAGGGAGCTTTCCCAGTGCCCAGCGTGCCATGCCCTGGCGCATGTCGACGCCGGTGTAGGGATCCGGCCCGAGGATGCTGCTGTTCTCGACCGACCAATCGAGCAGCAACTGGCCATCGCGCTCGAGAAAGGCGTGTGTACGGCCATCGATGTGGCGGGGGATCTCGATGTCGTAGCGCCGGGCGCGATCGCCACGCGCGGCCGCGGCAACGGCCAGGCCGGCGAGGTCGAACATGTGGGTGCACTGCTGGGTCGCGTCGGTGTAGAGGTTGACCGAATGCGCGATGTCGTCCAGGCGCATACCGGCCAGGCGCTGGAGTTCTGGCGCCGCGCCGGGGCAGGCGCTGAAGGGATGGCGGGGCGCCTCCCCGCGCACGGCTGTGACTTGCCGGCCGCGGTGGTCGACCACGACGCGAAAGTGGTGGAAGTCGTCCTCCAGTACTGCGCGTACCTGTCCGCCCTGGCTGTCGTGCCGGCCCGCCAGTTCGATTCGCCTGCGAAAACGCTGCATGTGGTTTTCCTGGTATGTGTTATTGGTGTGAATGTGTACAATAACAGAAAATCTGTATAAGAACCTGTGTGGGCATGGGTTCGATAACGAGGAGACCAGCGTGGGATTGTTGAACGATAAAGTGGCCTTGATTACCGGTGCCGGCGGCGGCATCGGGCGCGGCGTGGCGCGCCGCTTCGCGCGCGAAGGCGCGGCGGTGGTGATTGCCGAGATCGACCGCGACAGCGGCGCCCAGGTGGCGCGCGAGGTCGAGGAGCTGGGCGGACGGGCGCTGTTCGTGCCCACCGACGTGCTGCGCAAGGAATCGGTGCTGGCCGCCGTCGACGCGGCGGTGGAGCGTTTCGGCGGGTTCGACATCCTGGTCAACAACGCCTTCGTGCCGACCCCGAACGTCCTCCTCGAGGACAAGACCGACGAGATGCTCGACCAGACCCTGACCTCGACCATCAAGGCAGCCTGGTGGGCCATGCGCGCGGCGCTGCCGCACATGCGCGCGCGCGGCGGCGGCAAGATCGTCAACTTCTATTCGATCGACGTTGAGCTGGGGGCCTGGCTGCATGCCGACTACAACACTGGCAAGGCCGGCATCGTCGGCCTGACCCGCAGCGCGGCGGCTGAGTGGGGGCGCTTCAACATCACCGTCAATGCGATCGCGCCGACCGCGATGGGCGCCACCTTCCACAAACTGGCGGCCGAGAATCCGGGATTCGCCGAACGGGCGGCCGCCATGCGCCCTCTCGGGCGCTGCGGCGACCCGGAAGACGACATCGGACCGGTGGTCGTGTTCCTGTCGAGCGAGATGTCGCGCTACGTGACCGGGGAATCCTTCCACGTGGACGGCGGCCTGCACCTGCCCGGCTATAACTCGAGACCGGCCAACGTGCCGGTGCGGGAAGCCTAGAAACATGCGCCGCTCAGGCGGCGCCTCACAGGACAGCCTTCATCATGCAAGCACTCAGGCGCGCCAGCGCCAAGGCCGGCGCCAGCGCCGACGGCAAGCGTAACCGCCGCGCCGAAACCACCATCGCCTCCATCCTTGCGGCGACCGAGGAGATGGTGCTGCGCGAAGGCTCGGACCGCATCTCGATACTCGATGTTTGCGCACTGGCCGGTGTCTCGCGCGGTACCTTCTACCGCTATTTCGCCTCGCAGGAAGAGCTGCTCGACGCCTTCGCGCGCCACAAACGGTCCTCGTTCCAGCAGGCCATGGCCGATGCGGTGACACCGTATGCGGAGCCGACCGCGCGCTTCCATGCGCTGGTGCGCTACCTCGACGACTATGCGGCGCATGGCCAGGCACGCCTGCTGCTGCGCGCCGCACCCGAGTACACGCTGCGCCTGTTCGGCCGTTTGTTCAACGAATCGCTGGTGCGCATCGACGACCTGATGCGCATCGTGTTCGATTCATGGGACCGGCGCCTGGGCATTCGCACCGACCGCGAACTGATCTGCGAGCTGCTGATCCGCTGCGTGCTGAGCGAGCTGGTGGTGCCCAACGAGCGTCCTGAGGACGGGGTGCAGCGCATCGTCGCCTTCCTTTATTCGATCGTCGAGTGCGAGTCGCGCGACAGCGCGCAAAATAAAAGTTAAACACATTTGCCATTTCTGTCTATCTTTGGCAATATAGGTCCTGATGCAAAAGCACCGACCGAGTGCCGCGGGATGGAGACATGTGTTGCTTCTGGGTTGGCCGCGCCGTGGCCGGCCGATGTGTCCGGCCAATGCGCCTGCTGTCGGGATCACCAATTACAGGGAGACACCACATGCTCATCGACCTTCACGCCCACGCCCCCCATCCCGATTACTACAACCAGCACCCGCACTGGGGTCCCTTCTTCGAACAGCGTCCTGATGGCGACATCAAGCTGCGCGTCGGCCACTGGATCCTGTCGCTCGGCTCGCCCGAGCGCCGTGCGGCGCTGCAGAAGGCCCGCGCCGAAGGCAAGACGCTCGACATCAACCAGTACCTGGCCCGCTGGGCCGATCCGAAGACCCGCCTGGCTGGCATGGACGCCGCAGGGCAGAGCGCCCAGGTGGTGTCTGTGCCCTCGCACTGCTACATGTACTGGGCGGAGGCCGAATTCGGCGTGCCCTTCGCACAAAAGGTCAACGACGTGCTGGCGGAATACTGCTCGGCCGCGCCGAACCGCCTGATGGCATGGGCGCATGCGCCGCTCAACGTGCCGGTCGAGGCAGCCAAGGAAATCCGCCGCGCCTGCACCACGCTCGGCGCCAAGGGCCTGGTCGCTGGCGGCGCCAATTTCGGCGGCCTGGAATTCGACTCGCCGGAAATGGATCCGGTCTGGGAAGCCCTGTGCGACCTCGATCTGCCAATGTTCGTGCACGGCTACAACCAGTCGGTGACCTGGGGCGAACACGCCAACACCGACCGCTACGAGACCACCGCCATCGTCGGCATGAACTACGATGAGACGAAGTGCTTCTGGAACATGATTAATGGCGGCGTGTTCGACCGATTCCCGAAGCTCAAGGTGTACATCACCCACGGCGGCGGCTTCGTGCCCTACCAGCTGGGCCGCCTGGCGCAGACCAATCCCAACCTGGACGTCGCGCACAACAAGAAGCCGGTGCTCGACTACCTGAAGAACTTCTATTTCGACGTGGAGCTGCACGAACTGCCGATGCGCCAGGCGATGATCGAGATCATCGGCGCCGACCGCGTGCTGTACGGCTCGAACTTCGGCGGCAGCGACGCCGTCCGCCACGACCTGACCGACGGCCTGCGCATTTCCGACGAAGACCTGCAGAAGATCCGCTGGAAGAACGCCTGCGAGCTGTTGCACATCGACCCGGCCACGCTGGTCGAGCCGGTCAAGCCAGCGGCGCTGGCGGCATGAAGATCGCACGCTGCACCGACGGCGGTGCGCCGTTCTGGGCGCTGGTCGACAGCGAGGCGGGGCTGGTCCGCCCGATCGCCGGCGCATTCGCCGACTGGGGCCCGGCACTGACGCGTGCGATCGCCGCCGGACGCGCCGCGGCGGGCGAGGATGCGCTGCCGATCGATGGTCCGGCACGGTCGCTGGCGGGCGTGCGCCTGCTGGCGCCGGTCGAACCGGTCAATCGTGTGGTGGTGGCAGGCGCCAACTATGCCAAGCACCTTGCGGCCGACTTCGGGCTCAAGACGCCGCCGCAACCCATCGCCTTCCTGAAAGCCTATGGCGCCCTGATCGGCGCCAATGACCCGATCCGCTATCCGCCGCTGACGAAGGAGCTCGACCATGAGGTAGAGCTGGTCGTGGTGGTCGGCGACGCCGCGATCGACGACAGCGATCCGCTCGCCGCCGTGCTGGGCTATGCGGTCGGCAACGACGTGTCGGCGCGCGACCTGCAGCGCAGCGGCCCCGCCGGCATCGGCATGGACCTGTTCGCGGCCAAGAGTCAGGACCGCAGCACCGGGGTCGGTCCGTGGATCGTCACGCGCGACGAGTTCGGGCCCGGCAGCCCGCAGCTGCGCCTGACGCTCAAGGTCAACGGCCAGGTGCGCCAGGATGCCAGCACGTCGGAGATGACTTGGGACGTGGCGCAGCTGCTGCGCTTCGTCCAGGCGCGTTCGAGCTTCGCGGCCGGCGACATCATGTTCACCGGTTCGCCCGCAGGCGTGGGGCAGGGCACGGGGCTCTACCTGCAGCCCGGCGACGTGGTGGAAGCGAGCGTCGAGGGCATCGGCACCATCTGCAACCTCGTCGGGCCCCGGCCCGGCGCATGAGGAGACAAACATGATCGACAAGAACCAATCCGTGGTGGTGGTCGGCGCCGGCCTGATGGGCACCGGCATCGCCCACGCGTTCGCCAGCAGCGGCTTCCCGACCCGGCTGGTCGACAGCAATGGCCAGGCGCTGGAAAAGGCGCTCCAGAATATCCATGCGATCCTTGACGGAGGCGTCAAGCTCGGCAAGCTGGCGGCGGACGTCGCCGAGGCGGCCAAGGCGCGCCTGACGATCCACACCTCCCTGGGCGAGGGCGCGCCTGGCGCGAGCCTGCTGGTGGAGACCGTGTCCGAGAACCTGGCGGTGAAAAAGGCGGTGCTGGCCGAGGCGGTGCCGCTGCTGCGCGAGGATGCGCTGCTGGCGACGAATACCTCGGCGCTGTCGGTGACCGAGATCGCGGCCTCGGTGCCGCATCCGGAGCGCGTGATCGGCATGCACTTCTTTAACCCGGTCCACAAGATGAAGCTGGTCGAGCTGGTGCTCGGCATCGCCACCGACGCGGCCACCGTCGCGCTGACGCGCGAATGGGTCGAGGCCATCGGCAAGACCTCGATCCTGGTCAACGAGTCGCCGGGACTGACCACCAGCCGCATGTCGGCAATGCTCGGCAACGAGGCGATGTGGATGCTGCAGGAGGGCACCGCCAGTGCCGAGGACATCGACACCGCGCTGCGGATGGGCTTCAATCACCCGATGGGCCCTCTGGAACTGGGCGACCTGACCGGGTGGGATACCCGCCTGTCGGTGCTGCGTTACCTGCACTCGACGCTGGGCGAGAAGTTCCGTCCGTGCCCGCTGATCATCAAGATGGTCGCCGCGGGACGCCATGGCCGCAAGACCGGCCATGGGGTCTACCAGTACGACGCCGCCGGACAGCGCGTGCCGGGTTCTGGCCTGAAGGCGAGCAGTCTATGAACGACATCTATATCGTCGAAGCGATCCGTACGCCGGTCGGCAGGTACAAGGGCAGCCTGGCCGGCGTACGCGCCGATCACCTGGGCGCCCACCTGCTGAGCGAGCTGGTCGCGCGCGCCGGGATCGACGCCGCCGAGGTGGACGACGTCATCTTCGGTTGCGTTACCCAGGTGGGAGAGCAGTCGGCCAACATCGCCCGCACCTCGGTGCTGGGCGCTGGCTGGCCGGCCGCGATCCCGGGCCTGACGATCGACCGCAAGTGCGGTTCGGGCGAAGTGGCCGTGCACATGGCCGCGGGCCTGATCGCCGCCGGCGCCGCTGACGTGGTGGTCGCGGGCGGCGCCGAGAACATGAGCCGGGTGCGTATGGGCGGCAACCGCGAGATCTACGGCGAGGCCTTCGGCGCATTGGCGTCCGCCAAATTCGAACTGACCAGCCAGGGCGAGGCGGCGGAGCGGGTGGCCGACAAGTGGCAGCTGGGCCGGGAGCAGCTCGACGCCTATGCCGTCGAGAGTCACCGCCGCGCTGCCGCGGCGGCCGCCGCAGGCTGGTTCGAACGTGAGATCGTGGCGGTGCCGGTGGCGGCCCTGAAGGATGCCGGCTATGCAGAGCCGGCGCCGGACAGCTTCGGCGCGGACGAGACCATCCGCCCGGGCAGCAATGTGGAAAAGCTGGCCACCCTCAAGACCAGCTTCCGCGACGACGGCAAGCTCACGGCCGGCAATTCGTCCCAGATCTCGGACGGCGCGGCAGTGCTGCTGCTGATGTCCGGCGCCGCCGTGGACCGCCTGCGCGTGAAACCGCGCGCGCGCATCCGCGCCTTCACCACGGTCGGCTCGGATCCGACCCTGATGCTGACCGGCCCGGTGGCCGCCACCCGCAAGGTGCTGGAACAGGCCGGCCTGGGCGTGGAGGACATTGATCTGTTCGAGGTGAACGAAGCTTTCGCCCCGGTCCCGCTGATGTGGGCGCAGGAGCTGGGCGTGGCGCACGACAAACTCAATGTCAACGGCGGTGCGATCGCGCTCGGCCATCCGCTGGGCGCCAGCGGTGCCCGCATCATGACCTCGCTGCTGCACGAACTCGAACGGCGCGGCGCCCGCTACGGCCTGCAGGCGATCTGCTGCGCCGGCGGCATGGGAACGGCCACCCTGATCGAGCGCCTCTGAACAAGGAGACAGCAATGCATATCGACCTGAGCGGCAAGCGGGTGATCGTGACCGGCGCCTCGCGCGGCATCGGCCTGGCCATCGCGCGCAGCTTCGCGGCGGAGGGGGCGCGGGTCGCGGTTTGCGCCCGCAGCCTGGACGCGATCGAGGCGGCCGGACGCGAACTGGCGGCCGGGGCGCAGGCCGTCATCGCGCGCGCGGTGGACGTCACCGACACCGCCGCCGTCAAGGCCTTCGTCGAGGAGGTCGCCGCGACCTGGGGCGGCGTCGACGTCCTGGTCAACAATGCGGGGCAGGGACGCGGGGGCAACCTCGACACGCTCACGCCGGAGCAGATCCTCGAGCACGCGAACATCCTGCAGATGGGCCACTTCCGCTTCGTGCAGGCGGTGGTGCCGCACATGCGGCGCCAGCGCTGGGGGCGGATCATCGAGATCAACGCACTGGCCGGCGCCATCCCGACGCCGGACGGCATCCCCTCGGTGATCAACCGCGCGGCCTGCCTGGCGCTGTCGAAGTCGCTCGGCATGTCGCTCGCCAGGGACAACATCCTCGTTAACTCGCTCAACATGGGCTGGATCGATACCGGCCAGTGGGACCGCCACTACGGCGAGGTCGGCCCCGGCGTCACCCGCGAGGAATTCAATGCCATGGCGCTGAAGGTCGTGCCGCTGGGACGCTTCGGTAAACCAGAGGACGTGGCCGGGATGGCGCTGTTCCTGGCAAGCGAACACGCCTCCTTCATCAGCGCCGCCTCGATCGACATCTCGGGCGGCCTGCAGGGGCAGATCGCTTATTACCCGACACTGAAACGCGAATTTGCCGAGATGGCGAAGGCGCGCGGAGAGCACCCTGCGGAGGTGCCAAGAGATCTGGAGGATTCTCAATACAGAATCTTCATCGAACAGTAGAATAACGCGAATATTCGCGCTACAATCAAATCGCATCACGAGTCTCGTTTCCGTTGGGCCGAAGACAGTCGAGCAGCACGGTTCACTGGAATGACAATCTGGCAGTGCTGAACGATTCAAAAAAAGCGTTTCAAACGCTAAAACAGGAGACAGGTCCATGTACCAAGCAAGCGCTATGCATCCACTCGCCCGTCATGCGGTGCGGTCTGTCGCGGCGGCCGCCGCACTCGCCTGCGCCATCCCGGCTACGGCTACCGAAATCATCCTCGCCAATCCCGATATCAAGATGCGCCTGGACGCCACCGTCCGCTATACCGGGGGCTTCCGCATGGAAGGGCAGGACAGCCGCCTGCTGCGCAACTACATCTACGACGAGGGCGACTCGAAGTTCGACAAGCACGACATGGTGACCAACCGCCTCGACGTGCTGACCGAATTCGACGTCAGCTGGCGCAACAAGATCGGCGCCCGCGTGTCGGCCGCCGGCTGGTACGACGAAGCCTATGACGACCACGAGGTGCGCTCGCCCGCCGGTTTCCTGACCGCCTACCGCAACGGCAGGTACAACAACGAGGTGAAGCGCTACGTGAACGGCCCGTCCGGCGAGATCCTCGACGCCTTCGTTTGGGCCAACGTCGACCTGGGCAAGGTGCCGCTGAATATCAAGGTGGGCCGCCAGACCAATGTCTGGGGCGAAGGCCTGCTGCTCGGCGCGCACGCCATCTCTTACGCCCAGTCGCCGGTGGACGGCGTCAAGGCCGCGATCAACCCCGGCGTCGAGACCAAGGAAGTGTTCCTGCCGATCGGCCAGGTGTCGCTGAGCGCCCAGGTCACCGACAGTCTGACCCTGGTCGGACAGTACTACTACGAGTGGAAGCCGACCCGCATCCCGCACGCCGGCACCTACCTGATGGGCGCAGATACCGCACCCTCGTCCGACAACCTGGTGTTTCCGATCCCGGGTGTGGCGGCCCAGCTGATCGACGCGCGCAAACCGGGCGACCACGGCAACTGGGGTGTCGGCGCGCGCCTGAACGTCGAGGCCATCGAATCGAACTTCGGCGCCTACTACCGCCGCTTCGACGACTACTCGCCGGAGCTGGGCGTCCAGCTGCTCGACTTCCGCGGCCCGCTGCCGACGCGCGCCCGTTTCGTCTATCCGGACAAGATCGACCAGTACAGCCTGAGCTTCAGCCGCGTGATCAAGTCCGTGGCGGTCGGCGCCGAGCTGTCCTATCGCAAGAACGGCGCCCTGAACACGCCATCCTCCATCGTCACGCCGACCGGCGCCCGCGGTGACACGTGGCACGCCGTCGTGAACGGCATCTACATGCTGCCGGCCACCCCGCTGTGGGCGACCGGCACACTGGTGGCCGAACTGGCCTACAACCGGCTCGACGAAGTTACCACCAATCCGGCCCTGTACCGCTCGGTCGGGGCGGCGACCTGCGTCGATTCGCGCACCGGCGTGGCGCGCTCCGGCAACAAGGACGACGGCTGCTCGACGAAAGATGCGTGGCTGATGGCCTTGCGCTTCACACCGCAGTATCTGAATGTGCTACCTTCGTGGGACCTGTCCCTGCCGATGAGCGCCACCTACGGACTGTCGGGCAACGCTCCGTCCTCGGGTGGCGGTACCGAAGGTGAACTGCGCTGGTCGATCGGCGCCACCGCAACCTACGCATCGAAGTATGAATTCTCGCTCCTGTATGCCGACCGCAAGCTCCCCGTCCGGGAGCTGAACGGAAGGATCACCGGGGGCGCGGCCCACAGCAATTCGTCGGTCGGCGTCATCGACCGCGGCTGGCTGTCCTTTACCTTCAAGACGGCCTTCTAAGCGCCGCAAACAGGAGACTCGACATGAACATCAAGCGACTCATCATCGGCTCGTTGGCAGGAATGGCGGCGCTGGCACCCTGCGCGCACGCGCAGGTCACGGCGGAAGAGGCCAAGCAGCTCGGCAATACGCTGACCCCGCTGGGCGCCGTCAAGGCAGCCAACAAGGAAGGCACCATCCCGGCCTACACCGGCGGCCTGCAGAACGCGCCGGCCGGCTTCAAGGCGGGCAGCGGCGTCTGGGCCGACCCGTTCAAGGACGAGGCGCCAATCCTGCGCATCGACGCCAAGAACTACCAGCAGCACGCCGACAAGCTGTCGGACGGCCAGAAGGAGCTGTTCAAGAAGCATCCGGGCTTCTACATGGACGTGTACCCAACCCACCGCACCGCGGCGGTGCCCGAGCGCGTGCTGGCCAAGACCGTGCGCAACGCGACCACCTGCAAGACCGCCAAGGGCGGCCTGGCGGTGGACCAGGCCTGCCGCGGCGGCATCCCGTTCCCGATTGCGAAGACCGGCAACGAGATGATGTGGAATCAGCAGCTGCGCTACAAGGCGGATACCACCACGCGCTCGTCGCGCTCCTGGGTGGTCGACGCCAGCGGCAAGGCCGTCATGACCTCGCAGCAGCAGACGTTCGAGGAAACCCCGTACTACCACGAAGATCTTGACGGCCGCGACGACCAGATGTACTGGCGCACCTACTCGGTCACCGGCGCGCCGATCCGCAAGGCGGGCGAGGTGACCGGCCTGATGGACTTCCTCGACCCGACCCAAAAGCCGCGCCGCGCATGGAGCTATGCGCCGGGCCAGCGCCGCATCAAGCTGGCGCCCGAGTTCTCCTACGATACGCCGGTGGCCAGCATGGGCGGCGTGACGCTGTTCGACGAGCTGTTCGTGTTCTCCGGACAGATGGACCGCTTCGACTTCAAGCTGATCGGCAAGAAGGAGATGTACGTGCCGTACAACGCCTACAAGCTATACTTCGGCTGCGGCGTCGAGGAGCAGTTCAAGGAGAAGTACCCGAATCCGGCCTGCTGGCGCTGGGAGCTGCACCGCACGTGGGTGGTCGAAGCGACCCTGAAGCAGGGCTTCCGCCATGCCTATGCGAAGCGCACCTATTACATCGACGAAGACAGCTATGGCGCGATGTTGTACGACGCCTATGACCGCAGCGGCCAGCTGTACCGCTCGATCTTCAACTCGATGATCCAGCTGTACGACGTCGACGCACCCTATACCGTGAAGAACGTCATCTTCGACTTCAACAAGGGGATGTATGCGCTGGTCAACGACGGCCTGGTCGGCGGCTACGGGGTGGTGACCAAGCCGCGCTCGAACCGCGACCTGAACCCGGAGACCATCGTGGCGAAGGAAACCGCGCGCTGACATAGCGCCCGTTTCCCGCAAGTGCCGCCCGCCGTCTGCCGGCTGCAGCGGCGGCGCGGCGGCCGTTCAGTTGCATGCACGACCACGGAGTCTCCGGTGATCATCTTCCATTTATTTTCCTACGGCCCGGGGCACCACGCCCTGGCGCCGCGCCGCGCATCGACCGCGATCCGCTCGGCGATCCTCTTCGCTGCCGTCCTGGGGGCCGCGCTTCCGGCAGGCGCCGAAGTCCTCGACAAGCCCGCCGTGCGCTCGGCGGCCGCATTCAAGCGTCCCATGACCGGGGTCGCGGTCCAGGGCAACAAAGCAGTCTCGGTGGGTGTCCACGGCACCATCCTGGTGTCGCGCGACGCCGGCAAGACCTGGAAGCAGGCCGAGGTGCCGGTTTCCTCGGACCTGACCAATGTGCGTTTCAGCGGGCCGAACACGGCCTGGGCGACCGGCCACGACGGCGTAGTCCTGCGCAGCAGCGACGGCGGCCAGACCTGGACCCGCGCTCTCGACGGCCGCAGCCTGCTGGCCTTGCTGGACAAGCACTACCGCGCCCGCGTTGCCGCCGGCGTGGCCGATGCCGCCGCCATCGTCGACGAAGTCGCGCGTGCGGCGGCGCTGTCGGCGACCCCCGGCGTGCTGCCGTATCCCTTCCTCGACATCCGCATCGGCGCCGACGGCACCGGTTTCGTGGCCGGCGCTTTCGGGCTGCTGCTGCGCACCGGTGACGGTGGCACGACCTGGGAGCCGTGGCTGGAAAAAGCCGGCAACGACCGCCGCATGCACCTGTATGCCCTCGAGCAGACCGCCGATGGCAACATCTACCTGGCTGGTGAACAGGGCCTGCTGCGCAGGCTCGACGGCGCCGCGGGCCGCTTCGTCGAAGTCGCAACACCCTATGCAGGAACCTGGTTCGGCCTGGCGTCGAACGAAGCCGGACTGGTCGCCTTCGGCCTGCGCGGGAACGCCTACCTCAGCACCGACGGCGGGACGGCCTGGAAACAGCTGGCGCTCGGTACCCAGGCGACCGTGGTGGGCGCCTTCGCCTGCGCCCCCGGCGAACTGGCCTTCGTGACCCAGGCCGGCCAGGTCCTGGTCCATCGCGGTGGCGCCAGCACCGATGCGCGGGTCGCGCGCAATGGCGAAGTATTCGGCGCCGCGCCGGCCGGAGCGGGCCAGGTCGCCCTGGCCGGCACCGGTGGCGCCCGGGTGGCGCGGGTGCCGGGCTGCGGCGCAGATGCCGCAAGAATAGGGAAGAACTGACATGGCCGCCCACAGCGAACAGCCGCGCATGCCCGTGATCCGGGACCTGCAATCCTTCGACCGCAAGTCGGGCAACCTGCTCGAGCGGGTCATCTTCAACCACCGCATCCTGGTGCTGCTGGCGTGCCTGCTGGCGACCCTGTTCCTCGGCTACTCGGCAACCCGGATCAAGGTCAACGCCAACTTCGAGCGCATGATCCCGCTCGGCAGCCCGTACATCCAGAACTACCTGGCCTACAAGGACCAGTTGCCCGGCCTCGGCAACACGGTACGCATCGTGGTCGAGAACAAGACCGGCGACATCTACGATCCAGCCTTCCTCGAGGTCATGCGCAAGGTGAACGACGACCTGTACATGATCCCGGGCGTCGACCGCTCGTGGATGAAATCGATCTGGATG
Source organism: Telluria sp. PB2R4 (assembly GCF_059685695.1). NCBI lineage: Bacteria > Pseudomonadati > Pseudomonadota > Betaproteobacteria > Burkholderiales > Oxalobacteraceae > Telluria > Telluria sp. PB2R4. Next base: position 276,332 of record NZ_JCASIC010000005.1, read on the forward strand.
CCGATCGTGCGCTGGCGCGAGGTGACCGAGGACGGCATCACCGGCGGCGCGGTGATGCCGGCCCAATTCGACGGCAGCCCGGCCGAACTGGCGAAGCTGCGCGAGAACGTGACCAAGGCCGGCATCGTCGGCCGCCTCGTGGCGCTCGACATGAAGTCGAGCATGATCGTCGCGCCAATGCTCGACACCGATCCCAAGACCGGGGAGCCGCTCGACTACGGCGTCTTCTCGCAGCAGCTGGAACAGAAGATCCGCAGCTACGAAAGCGACAAGGTCGGGATCCACATCGTCGGCTTCGCCAAGATCGTCGGCGACCTGATCGAAGGCCTGAAATCGGTGATGCTGTTCTTCGCCGTCTCGGTGGCGATCGCCACGGTGTTCGTCTACCTGTACACGCGCTGCGTGCGCAGTACCGTGCTGCTGGTGAGCGCGGCGGTCCTCGGGGTGGTGTGGCTGCTGGGACTGATGCAGCTGCTTGGCTACGAGCTCGATCCCTACTCGATCCTGGTGCCTTTCCTGATCTTCGCCATCGGGCTGTCGCACGGCGCCCAGAAGATGAACGGGATCATCCAGGACATCGGGCGCGGCACCCACCGCTACGTCGCGGCGCGCTATACCTTCCGGCGCCTGTTCGTCGCCGGCATCACTGCGCTGCTGGCGAATATCGTCGGCTTCGCGGTGCTGATCATCATCGACATCCCGGTGATCCGTGACCTGGCCATCACCACCAGCATGGGCGTCTCGGTGCTGGTGTTCACCAAGCTGTTCCTGATCCCGGTGGCGCTGTCCTACATCGGCATCAGCCCGCAGGCCGCCAAGCGCGCGCTCGAGGAAGATCAGGAAATGGCCCAAGGCCGTTCGCTGTTGGGACGGGTCTGGGCACACCTCGACCGCCTGACCGAACGGCGCTGGGCCATCACGATGATCGGCGCCGCGTTTGCCGTCACGGCCGTGTCGGCGGTGGTGATGCAGGACCTGCGCATCGGCGATCTCGACGCCGGCGCGCCTGAACTGCGCCCGGATTCGCGCTACAACCGCGACAACGCCTACATCACCCAGCACTACGGCCTGTCGAGCGACCAGTTCGTCGTCATCATGAAAACCGCCGACGAAGGCTGCCGCCTGGTGCCGGCGCTGAACCGGATGGATGGGCTGGCCCAGTTGCTGCGCGCGGACCCGGCGGTGCAGACCACCACCTCGCTGGCCGAGACGGTGCGCTTCACCACGGCCGCCATGACCGAGGGCAGTGGCAAGTGGCTGACCATCAGCCGCAACCAGTCGATCACCGACGGCGCCATGTCGGCCGCCGCCATCGCCACGCCCGACATCACCAACCAGAGCTGCTCGGTGTCGCCGCTGGTGGCCTACCTGGCCGACCACAAGGCCGACACCGTGGCCCGCATCCTCAGGACCGCGGAAGGCTATGCGCAGCTCAACAACACCGCGCCCGGCGCCAAGGAACCGGTGCAATTCCTGCTGGCCGCCGGCAGTGCTGGCATCGAGGCCGCCACCAACATCGAGGTCAGCAAGAGCATCATCACGATGTACCTGGCGGTGTACGGCTCGACCGCGCTGCTGTGCCTGATTACCTTCCGCAGCGTGCGCGCCACCATCGTCGCGCTGATACCGCTGGTGATCACCACCATCCTGTGCAAGGCGCTGATGGTCTGGCTGGGGATCGGGCTGAAGGTCGCTACCTTGCCGGTCATCGCGGTCGGCGTCGGGGTCGGGGTCGACTACGCGCTCTACCTGCTGTCGGTGCAGGTGGCCTGCCAGCGCCGCGGCGACAGCCTGCGAGCGGCCTACCGCCGCTCGCTCGACTTTACCGGCAAGGTGGTGGCGCTGGTCGGCCTGACCATGGCCGCCGGTGTCGTCACCTGGGCCTGGTCGCCCATCAAATTCCAGGCCGACATGGGCATCCTGCTGACCTTTATGTTCCTCTGGAACATGCTGGGCGCCCTGATGCTGACGCCGGCCCTGTCCTATTACCTGCTCAATCCGAAAAGCGCACGTGACGATGCGCGCGTGACCCCAACACTGGAGAAGAACTATGTTTGACCTGCTGCTGTCAGCCGACATGATGTTGCCCGACCCGGACGGCATGACCGAACTGCTGGTGAAGAAGCTCGGCGTGCACAGCCACCCGAACTGGCGCCAGGCTTTCGACAACCATCCGTACATCGCGCACTTCCTGCGCGTGCACAAGTCGCTGGCCGTGTCGCCGACCCGCCTCGAGCCGCAATGGCACCTGGACTACGAGAACCCGGGCGACCCGATGTTCCACGAATTCCTCGAAAGCCTCAAGGACTACCAGGGACGCCACCGTCCGATGCTGACCCACTCGGTGGTACTGGCGCTGCAGGGACCCAAGTTCGACGCCTTCGTCGACAAGCTGATGCGCCGCGGCCTGGCCTTCCGCATGGCGCAGCGCACCCCCGAGATGCCTTTCGACCGCCTGTGGCTCGGCGCCACCCCGGAGCGGCCGCGCTATTCGCCGGAGGTGGACGGCGGCCTGTGCATCGAAGTCATGCCGACCGAACCGCTGCAGATGCCGCCGGAGACCTTCGCCACTCCGCCGGCCCAGCCGCGCGAGCCGCGTGAGGGCGACATGGTACGCGTCAGCGCCCGTGCCTTCCTGGTGCGCGACCTGGACCACACGCTGCGCTGCTGCTCGAAGAACCTCGACTGGGAGCCGCAGGGCGGGGTCGAGCAGCTGGGCCGCGAAGGCCAGCGTCGCGCCGTCATGCCGTTCACGGTGGCCAACAGCGCCGCGCTGCACGTGATCCAGCCGACCGCCTGGGATACCCCGGCCGCGCATTACCTGAACAACTGGGGCCCTGGCCTGTACTACATCCGCATCGCCGTGAACGGCCTGGCGGCCAAGGCGGACGACCTGCGTGAACGCGGCACCAAGTTCAGCCTGGTCCATGAATCGGAATCGGCCGGCGGCAGGCCGCTGATCCGGATCGAACCCTCCGAGCTGCGCGGGCAAGTCATCGAGTTCGAGGAAGCCTGACATGGAATTCCATGACCCGAAGGACACGGCGGTCACCGCGGTCAACGCCGCCGTTACCATCGAGCGCGAGGGTGCGCTGGCCTGGGTGGTGCTGACCCGTTCCGCCCAGATCAATGCGATCAACGACGATATCCGCCAGGGCGTACCCTACGCGCTGCGCGAGCTCGACGCCGACCCGGCCGTGCGCGTCATTGCCATCCGCGGCGATGGAACGCGCGGCTTCTGTGCCGGCGCTGACATCAAGGAAAAGCGCGCTCCCGAGACCGCCGTCGAGGTGCGGCGCCGCATGCAGGGGGCGCGCTGGATCGAGGCGATCGACACCGTGCAGAAGCCGGTCATTGCGGCCGTGCATGGCTACTGCATGGGTGGCGGGATGGAACTGGCGCTGGCATGCGACATCCGCTTCGCGGCGCCCGACGCGGTCTTCAGCCTGCCGGAGACGGCGCTGGGCCTGATTCCGGGAGGCGGCGGCACCCAGCGGCTGGCGCGCGTAGTCGGCCCGGGCCGCGCGATGGACCTGCTGCTTACCGGCGAGCGACTCGATGCCCGGGCCGCCAGGGATATCGGACTGGTCACGCGCATCGCGAGCGAATCCGCCGCGCTGGTCGAGGAAGTGCGCGCCTTTGCGCTGCGCATCGCGGCGCGGGCGCCGGCGGCCACGCTATCGGTCAAGCGCGCCGCACGCAGCGCGCTGGACCTCGAACTGCGCCAGGGCCTTGACCTCGAGCTGGACCTGTTCGCGATGCTCAAGCCGAGCGACGATGCACGGGAAGCGGCGCTGGCGTTCAGCGAGAAACGGCCGCCCCAATTCACCGGCCGCTGAAGCGCGGCATACCTGATGGAGACAGCAAGATGAATAACAAGAAATTGGAAGGCAGGGTCGCCATCCTGACCGGCGCCGGCAACGGACTGGGCGCCGAGGCGGCGCGCGTGCTGGCCGGGCACGGGGCCCAGGTGGCGATCATGGACATCGACGGCGAAGCCGCACGCCGCGTGGCGGCGGAGATCGAAGGGCAGGGCGGACAGGCGCTCGCGCTGCAGTGCGACGTGTCCCTCGAAGCAGAGGTGCGCAACGCGGTCGAAACGGTCGTCGGCCGTTTCGGGCGCGTCGACATCCTGCACAACAATGCCGCCGTGCTGAGCGTCGAGCAGCGCCAGCGCGACCGTGACGTGATTAACATGGACGTCGAGGCCTGGGACCGTGCGATGGCGGTCAACCTGCGCGGCGCCATGCTGTGCAGTAAATACGCGATCCGCGAGATGCTCAAGAACGGCCGCGGTTCGGTCATCTTCGTCACCTCGGGCCTGGGCGTGCAGGGCGACCTGTCGCTGTCCGCCTATGCGGCCTCGAAAGCCGCCCTGATCATGCTGAGCCGCTCGGTGGCGGCGCAGTACGGCAAGCAGGGCATCCGCTCGAACGCGCTGCAGATTGGTCTGGCCCCTGCCGAGAATGCGCACAGCAGCATGCCGGCGCCCCTGCTCGACATCCTGCGCGACAACCACCTGACCCCCGAGCTGGGGACGCCGCGCCAGATCGCCGACGTGGTCGCCTTCCTGGCATCCGACGAATCCGCCTTCGTCACCGGCACCACGATGGTGGCCGACGGCGGCTTCGGCAGCCATACCCCATCGCTGGTGGCGATGAAGGCCTTGTTCGCGCAGACCGGCGCGAAGGGGATGTGATGAAGGCCGCCATCATCCACGAACGCGGCGCCTCGCCCGTCATCGGCGAATTCCCGGAGCCGGGCCCGAAGGACGGCGCGGTGCTGATCGAGGTCGACACGGCCGGCCTGGGCGGCTGGGACGTGCTGGGCGCCTACCGCCTGGGCGTGCAGTACCCCTGCGTCATCCGCGGCGAGGGCGTCGGGCGGGCGCCGGACGGGCGCCGGGTCTACTTCGGCGAACGCTCGGTCCTGCCCTACGGCGCCTGGGCCGAGCGCACCCTGGTGCCGGCCGAGGAGGTGTGGGACGTGCCGGACGAGGTCGACGACCGCACCGCCATCACCATGGGCATCGCCGCCACGGGCGCCCTGGTGCCGCTCGAACAGGCCAGGATCCAGCCGGGCGAACAGGTACTGGTGCTGGGCGCGACCGGCACGCTCGGCCAGATCGCCCTGCAGCTGGCGCGCTATCTCGGCGCCGGCCGGGTGGTGGCGGCCGCACGCTCGGCCGAGGCGCTGGCCAGATTGAAGGAGCGCGGCATCGCCGACGAGGTCGTGGTGCTGGGCGGCGCGGACGACGCGGCGGCGCTCAAGGCCGCCGGCGGCGAGGGCTTCGACGTGGTGCTCGACCTGGTCTGCGGCCAGCCCATGATCAACTCGCTCAAGGCCACGCGCTGGGGTGCGCGCATCATGACGATCGGCACCGGCGCCGGGCGCCAGGTGAACCTCGACATCGCCGACCTGCTGTTCCGGACCCTGTCGTGCATCGGTACCGGCCAGCGTCCGCCGGCCGACCGCCGCGCGATCTGGGAGCGGCTGCTGCGCATCGCGCGCGAGCAGAACATCCAGGTCGACTACGCCGACTTCGACTTCGACGACGCGGGCCAGGCTTGGGCGGCGCAGGTCAGCGGGCCGCATGCGAAGATCACGGCGCGCGTGCGCGGCTGACCGATGCAATCGCCAGTGCGGACATCCGATCGTCCTCTGCTATCCGGCATGAAGGCCTGAGTGCGGGCCGCGTCCACGGCATCTGCCCCGGGCACGTTCGGGATCACCCTGATCCTGGCCGGGCTGGCGATGCTGGGGCCGTTCTCGATCAATACCTACCTGCCGTCCTTTCGCGAGATGGCCGTCGTACTGCGGACCGACGCGGTCGCGCTGCAGCAGACCATTTCGATCTACTTCTTCGCATTTGCCTTCATGTCGCTCTGGCATGGGGCCATCTCGGATTCCTTCGGCAGGCGCAGGGTTGTGTTGTGGGGGCTGGTGGTCTACGCGCTGTCCTCGCTGGGCTGCGTCTTCGCCACCGCCGTAGAGCAGCTATGGCCGCTGCGCGCGCTGCAGGGATTCTCGGCCGGCGCCGGGATCGTGATCGGGCGCGCTGTAGTGCGCGACCTACACGATGGTCCGCTGGCACGGCGCATGATGTCGCAGGTGGTAATGATCTTCGGGCTTGCCCCGGCGATCGCGCCGCTGGTCGGCGGCGCGCTGCAGATCGCCTTCGGCTGGCGCTCGGTGTTCCTGTTCCTGGCGCTGCTGGCTGCCAGCCTGTTGGTGGCGGTGGCGCTGCGCCTTCCGGAGACGCTGCCGCCACAGGCGCGCAGGCCGTTCGACGTGGCGGACCTCGGGCGCGGTTATCTCGCCCTGATGCGCGACCGCGGTTTCATGGCCTGGACATTGGCATACACGCTGATGTTCGGCGCTTTCTTCATTTATGTCCTGTCGGCGCCGGTGTTCGTGATGACCCATCTCGGCCTCGGCGAGGGCGACTTCATCTGGCTGTTCGGGCCGGCGACGGCCGGGCTGGTGCTCGGCTCGGCATTGGCGGGACGGCTGGCGGTACGCTGGTCCTTCAAGCGCACACTGGCGGCCGCGTTCGCCCTGATGGCGGCGGCAAACTGCTACAACCTGGCGGTGGCGTGGGTGGCGCCTGGAGGCGCAGGATGGTATGTCGCCTACCTGTTCGTCTTCAACCTCGGAATGTCGCTGGCGATCCCGGCCATGACCATCCGCGGCCTGGACTGTGTCCCGGAGCGCCGCGGCATGGGCTCGTCGGTCCAGATTTTCGTGCAGACCGGCTTCAATGCCGTCCTCGCGGCCCTGCTCGCGCCCATGATGTGGGGTTCGCCCATGTCGCTGGCCTGTGGCGCCGCGGGCTTGTGGCTGTGTGCCGGCGCGGGCGTGCTTGCCGCCCTGCGCTTTTCAAAGAAAACCCCGCCCGGCGCCTGAGGGCGGCGGGCGGGCTCGGAAGTACGGCCGCTTAGAGGAAGATGCCGAGATTCGGCGTTCCCAGCACTGCCTGATCGATAATGATCTCGCGGCGCGCCAGAAGGTAGCCTTCGTCGGTCTTGCGGATCACATCGTGGCGTTCGCACGGGATCAGGTCGAACTTGTCGTTGTCGAAGCGGTTGCGGGTCAGCAGCAGGTAGCTGTGGACCTTGAACTCGTTCTCCTTGTCGGTGCGGTAGACGCGAATGTTCGACACCATGTGCTTGGTGCGCGAGGGCGGATCCTCGCCCCAGGCGCTGCGCGTGTCCATCACCCGCATCACGCGCAGCATGATCGATCGGTAGTCGTCGAACATGTGCTGCACGGTGCGCACGACCGACTTGTCCTGGTCGCGCGTGGCGCGGGTATGACGCAGCGGTACCGTGTATTCGATGTCCTTGGCGACCATGGCGATCCAGTCGCGCAGGCGCAGCGTATCGAAGTATTCAGCTTCGTCGTACATGAACTCGACGATGTCGTTGTACACCTGGCTGCCGATGGCGACCCGGTTGGCGCGCACCGAAGGCGGCAGCGGCGTCGGTTCGAGCGGATTCTTTTCCATGTGAGTCTCCTGATGGTCTTGTGTGGTGTCGGGCTGATTGCTCATTCGGCGGTCATCAGCTCGTGCCAGTACTTCCACCATGCCCACTGGGTGTCGTCTTTCGTGAAGCCGTCACCCACATGCCCGGGGCCAGGCCAGCCTTCCGGGGCGCCCTTGTCGAATTTCGCCTGGTACTTCAGGGTGAGGGTCTTGCTGACCGCGCCCTTGGCCACTTCGGTCTGGTGCGGCCAGGTATCCGAGTCTTCCATCTCCACCATACCCGAAGTGCCGAGCATCTGGACCGACTGGCGCAGCATGCGCGCCTTGAGTTCCGGCGGCGTGTCCTTCTCGGCGAAGATCCAGTTCATGAACTCGAGCTTGTCCGGTCCCTTGGGGATGTAGGCGTGCAGCGCGCAGGCGCCGACGATGGTGCCGTCCGGCTGCGGCAGGTAGATGAACTCGAACAGGCCATTTGGGAAGAAGCCGCCGACCTGCGGCGGACGCCAGGACATCAGCTTGAGCTGGCCGTCGTCGAAGCGTTCCAGTAGTTCGGAAACCATCTCGGAGGTAATGCCCGGCGGGGGCAGGGCCTTCAGGCGCTCGACTGGCGACAGCTCGGCCGGATCCTTGCCGGTCAGGCGCACGATCTTGCGGTCCAGGTCGATGCAGCGCATGGCGTGGCCATGGTCGGTCCAGACCTCGCTGCCGTACATCTCGGGCGACAGGTCGGCGCCCTTGCCCTCGGCGTCCGGCTTCTTCGCATAAGGGCCGACCTCGGCGAGCCAGCGGTGCAGGGTGAGCGTATGGAATCCGTCGGCTGCCGATTGCTCGCAGGCGGTTTTCCAGTTGGCGTTCAGGCGGAAGCGCTGCGGCGGGCCGAGGACCTCGAGGCCGCCCTTGGTACGCAGGAACAGGGTATCGAAATAGTACTTGGCGTCGCCGAAGAATTCCTCGAGGCTCGGGCCTTCGATGTTCCAGGTAGCGAAGATCAGGCCGCCGTACAGTGCAACGCGCGCCTTTTTCAGGCCCAACTGGTCCTTCGGCGTCATATTGCCGTGCATGCATTCCTTCTCGACCGGGGCGCCGATGAAGTCACCATTCGGCTTGAACGCCCAGCCATGGTAGATGCACATGTGAACGTTTGTATTGCCGGCGTCGTGGGTCTGCACCTTCATGGCCCGATGCGGGCAGACGTTCAGGGAAACGTGGATCTCGTTGTCGCGGTCGCGCGCGACAATGACGGCATCGGAACCCATGTCGCGGGTGATGAAGTCGCCCTTGTTCGGAATTTCGGTCTCGTGGCCCAGGAAGATCCAGGTCTTGGCGAAGATCCGCTCCATCTCCAGTTCGTACAACTCCGGATCGGACAGGGTCCGTACCTTGACCTCGCGTGTCTCATGGTTGATCAGGTCCGAGATCCTTGTCCCGTCCCGCAGTCTCGTTTCGGCATTCTGGTGCATCATTGTCTCCTTTGTTTTGCCCGCTTCTTAATTGTACACAAATAAGAAGTATGTTCAACAAATGGATGCGATCCCAACAAATTTATTTAGCCGGAACCTGACGCACGCGGATCAGTGTTGGGCCGGCTCCACCGGTGCGCCCGCGGATTTGCTGCGGCGCAGTACGACGGGAATGCCGCCGGTGCGCTTCTTCACCAGCCATTGGGCGAGCGAGGCGTCCATGTAGTCGGCGTGGCCGGAAAACCAGCGGCTCAGTTCGCGCGCAAGGGCGCGGCAGGTCGCTTGGTTTCCACCGGCCGCCATGAGTGCGCGAACCTCGTGTACCGACGCAAGCACCGCGCTGTGTTCGTCGATGTGGCACTGGGCGGCGGGGAAGTCGGTCGCGAGCATCGACTTGCGTTCTTCCTCGAAGTGGCGTTCGGCGTGGTCCGCGAAAGTGTCGAGCAGCTGGCTGAGTTCTCTGTCGGGCCCCGACAACATGGCGCCGACGATGTCGACGAACTCGCGGTGGGTAGCGTCCATGGCCTCGTGGCCAATCAGGAACCGGTCGGACCAGGTGAAGTTCTCTTCGTTGTTCGCTGTCATGTAATCGACCTCCCAATTAAAAGATGTGACACTTTTGCTAAAAGTGTCTAGCAAAATGGTAGCATAGCTTTACAGCTTATCCGCAATTGCAATCAGAGAGGAGTGTCCAAAGATGGAAACACAAGTCGTCGACATACCGTTCCGGCTGATGGACGGCAGCGAAGCTACGCTGGCCGACTATGCCGGGAAAGTGGTAATGGTCGTTAACGTGGCATCCCAATGTGGGCTTACGCCGCAGTACGAAGGCCTGGAGAAGCTGTTCGCGGACCGGCGCGCAGAGGGCCTCGTCGTGCTGGGTTTTCCCGCCAACGATTTTGGCGGCCAGGAACCTGGCAACAACGAAACGATCACCCAGTTTTGCGAGACCAAGTTCGGTGTCGACTTCCCGCTCGGGCAAAAGATTGCAGTTACCGGCCCAGCGCAACATCCGCTGTACGGCGCGCTGACACGCCTGCAGCCGCAAGCGATCGATCCGGCAAACGGCGCCATGCGTGCCAAGCTGGCGGGATACGGCTACCAGCAGTCCGACCCTGCAGGTGTACTTTGGAATTTCGAGAAGTTCCTGATCGGGCGTGACGGCCGGGTGGCCGCACGCTTCAGCCCTGACGTTGCACCCGATCACCCGATACTGGTCGAGGCGGTCGAGCGCGAGCTGAGCGCCAGCGCCGATCGCAAGTCCAATCATGTACAAGGGTGAGCAATCATGACTGAGCTGTTCAATATAGGGCGAACGAAGCCCGATTCTTCGATTAACGGACTGCGCCGCGTTTACCTGGCCTCGTTCGAGAACCTCCGCATGACCGACGTCGAGTCGGTCGGCGGCAAGAACGCGTCGCTCGGCGAGATGATCTCGCAGCTGGCGAATGCCGGCGTGCGCGTGCCGGGCGGCTTTGCCACCACGGCCGACGCCTTCCGCGATTTCCTCGACCATAGCGAAGGCGGCCCATCGCTGGGCCAGCGCATCGCCACGCGCCTCGAAGGCCTCGACATCGACGACGTCCGTTCGCTCGCCAGCGCCGGCGCCGAGATCCGCCAGTGGATCGTCGACACCCCGTTCCAGCCGCGCCTGGAACAGGAGATCCGCGAATTCTACGAGCGCCTGGTCGCCGGTTCCGAGACCGAAGTCTCGTTCGCCGTGCGCTCCTCGGCCACCGCCGAAGACTTGCCGGACGCCTCGTTCGCGGGCCAGCAGGAATCCTTCCTGAACGTGGTCGGCATCGACAACGTGCTGGAAGCGATGAAGCACGTGTTCGCCTCGCTCTATAACGACCGCGCCATCTCCTATCGCGTCCATAAAGGCTTCACCCACGCCGAAGTGGCGCTGTCGGCCGGCGTGCAGCGCATGGTGCGCTCGGACACCGGCGCCTCCGGCGTCATGTTCACCATCGATACCGAATCGGGCTTCAAGGACGTGGTGTTCGTCACCTCAAGCTACGGCCTGGGCGAGACCGTGGTGCAGGGCGCCGTCAACCCGGACGAGTTCTACGTGCACAAGCCGATGCTCGCACAAGGCAAGCTGCCGGTCATCCGCCGCAACATCGGCTCCAAACTCATCAAGATGGAGTTCACCAACGAGGCGAAAGCCGGCCGTTCGGTGAAGACCGTCGACGTGCCGATCGAGATGCGCAACCGTTATTCGCTGGACGACGCCGAAGTGGTCGAGCTGGCCAAGTACGCCGTCATCATCGAGAACCACTACGGCCGTCCGATGGACATCGAGTGGGGCAAGGATGGCCGCGACGGCAAGCTGTACATCCTGCAGGCGCGTCCGGAAACCGTCAAGTCGCAGCAGAAGTCCACCGACGCCCAGCAGCGCTTCAGCCTGAAAGGCTCGGGCACCGTGCTGACCCACGGCCGCGCCATCGGCCAGAAGATCGGCGCCGGTCCGGTGCGCGTGATCCACGACCCGAGCGAGATGGAGCGTGTGCAGCCGGGCGACGTGCTGGTGGCCGACATGACCGACCCGAACTGGGAACCGGTGATGAAGCGCGCCTCGGCGATCGTCACCAACCGCGGTGGGCGTACCTGCCACGCGGCGATCATCGCGCGTGAGCTGGGCGTGCCGGCGGTGGTCGGCTGCGGGGATGCCACGGACGTGCTGAAAGACGGCACCTTTGTCACCGTCTCGTGCGCCGAAGGCGATGAAGGAAAGATCTACGACGGCCTGCTGGAAACCGAGATCACCGAAGTCTCGCGCGGCGAACTGCCGCCGATCCCGACCAAGATCATGCTCAACGTCGGCAACCCGCAGCTGGCTTTTGATTTCCAGTCGGTGCCGAACAAGGGCGTTGGCCTGGCGCGCCTCGAATTCATCATCAACAACAACATCGGCGTGCACCCGAAGGCGATCCTCGAGTACCCGAACATCGATGTGGACCTCAAGAAAGCGGTCGAGTCGGTGGCACGCGGCCACGCTTCACCGCGCGCCTTCTACGTCGACAAGCTGGCCGAAGGCGTCGCCACCATCGCGGCGGCCTTCTGGCCCAAGCCCGTCATCGTGCGCCTGTCCGACTTCAAGTCGAACGAGTACAAGAAGCTGATCGGCGGTTCGCGCTACGAGCCGGACGAAGAAAACCCGATGCTGGGCTTCCGCGGCGCTGCGCGCTACCTGGCCGAAGACTTCGCCGAGAGCTTCGAGATGGAGTGCCTGGCCATGAAACGCGTGCGCGAAGACATGGGCCTGACCAACGTCGAGCTGATGATCCCGTTTGTCCGCACCCTGGGCCAGGCCGAGAAGGTCATCGACCTGCTGGCCAAGTACGGCCTGAAGCGTGGTGAAAACGGCCTGCGCGTCATCATGATGTGCGAAGTGCCGTCCAACGCCATCCTGGCCGAGCAGTTCCTGGAGTTCTTCGACGGCTTCTCGATCGGCTCGAACGACCTGACCCAGCTGACCCTGGGCCTGGACCGCGACTCCGGCATGGAGCTGCTGGCCAAGGACTTCGACGAGCGTGACCCGGCGGTCAAGGCGATGCTGTCGCTGGCGATCAAGGCCTGCCGCGCAAAGGGGAAGTACATCGGCATCTGCGGCCAGGGGCCGTCGGACCATCCGGACTTCGCGCAGTGGCTGGTGAGCGAAGGCATCGAATCGATGTCGCTCAACCCGGACTCGGTAATCGATACCTGGAAAAGCTTAGCAATGAGCAAGGCGATCGAGTAAGACCGTTCGCTTATTCCGGCGATGGTCGACTTCGAGGCCGACATACTTGCAGGCTAACGACCCGGCATGCCGGGTCGTTTCGCCACCTGACAAGGACCACTTCGGACGGGGTAACGCAGCAGCTACAGCAGTGATTGATAGCGCTTGGCGCGCGATTCACCAACCGTAACACTTCGGAAGGCAGGTAACGATGTCCAGTCTAGCTCACCTCATCGCGAACAATCGGTCCTGGGCGGAACGAATGCTGGAGGAGGACAGTCAGTTTTTTTCACGCCTGTCGAGGCAGCAGGCACCGCGTTATCTGTGGATTGGTTGCTCCGACAGCCGGGTATCGGCGAACGAAATCCTTGGCTTGCGTCCCGGCGAGGTATTTGTTCATCGAAATATCGCCAACCTGATGGTGCACACGGACCTGAACTGCCTGTCGGTGCTTCAGTATGCGATCGAAGTGCTTAAAGTTGAGCACGTCATGGTGGTAGGCCATTACGGGTGTGGCGGCATCCAGGCCGTAGCAGAGAGGCGGTCGGTAGGGCTGGCCGATAACTGGTTGCGTCATGTGGAGGACATCGCTTTGCACCATGGCTCGCTGCTTGGTGGGCTTTCGGGTGACGAGGAACGTGCGCGTCGCCTGTGTGAATTGAGCGTGGTCGAACAGGTGGCGAATGTTTGTCGCACGACCATTGTGCGCCGGGCCTGGGCCCGTGGGCAGAGATTTGAAGTACATGGACTTGTCTACGATGTATGCGATGGCTTACTGCACCAGATTGGACAAGGTCTGAGCGGTCCGGGAAAATGGGAGGAAGGGCATCGCAATGCATTGGCACTGGTTACCAAGCGTTGCAAACCAGATGTTCCGTAACTATCAGATGAGAGGTGAGCCTATGGCAAATGCAGGTTATGGCACCCTGACGGAAAGCATAAGCTATTCGACATTATAGGAGGTATGTCATTTGAGAGCTGCATGGCGTTGTCAGCTGGCACTGCAAACGCTTACCTTTAGATGATAATCCGTATTATCGTTGAAGGTAGCTACCGTTACCCAATGCGTTGCCGGCCTTGCCTGTTTTAGAGGCAAGGCCAGTAGACCCGCATGGTTGCTGCTTCCTACGGCCTTGTTAGAAATGTTATCCACTGAAAATGTGGATATGTGTGCTCTGCCAAGACCTGTCTAGCCTACTTCCCATCAAGCTAGAGTACTGAGCATTCCGTTGTAAAGTGCCTGGCTCATGCAGAGGTTCTGTTCAATAACTCTGGCGCGTAAGCTTGGCAATCGAGCGGAAGTTCGATGGTGAACGTGGTGCCGAGGCTCGCAGTGCTTTCGACGGCTACGCCGCCACCGTGGCTCTCAACCACGAGCTGAACGAGCGGGAGACCCAAGCCCCAGCCTTTGATGTCGACGTCGGCCAGGCGATGAAAGGTACTGAACAGGCGGGGCATCTCCTGCGCCGGTATGGCAGGACCTTCGTTGTGCACGGAGAGTACCAATTTACCAGAAGTCGTCCCGATATCGACCTTGATGGGTAGAGCCTGGGTTCCGTACTTCTGGGCGTTCGATATAAGATTTTCGAGGACCCGCTTTATCGAAGCACGGCACCAGAAACCCGGCGCAGCCTCTCCGCTGCTGACGATCGGGGAGCCGGCTGACCCCATGTCCGCAGCAACCTCATCGACGAGCAGTTTCATGTCAAACGGAGCGATCTTCAGCCGAAGTTTTTTCCGACCGTTGACCACCATAGCATCGAGCAGGGTCCCGATCATCTCGTCGATATTGATGAGTTTGGCGCACACGCGCCGAGCAAGTCTCAACACCGCGTCGTCCGCCGATTTGGTTTGGATGAGTTGCGCCGAAGCATTTGCAACATTTAGGGGGTTCCTGAGATCGTGTGCCAGGCAGGCGATAAACGTTTCTGCTATTTCTTTCTGAGCCAGCGCAAAGGCGTCTATCGCTTCCAGCGCGGCGGCATCGACAGTGCGCGCAATGGTGGCCCGTTCGCCCGGCAGCAAGCGCAGGCTGCTAGCGTCGATTACCTCGAACAAGGTTTGACGAAACAACTGGAACTCCTGTAGCAACTCCCTCGGACCATACGCCGTCGAATTGGCTCGCTCACGACCATGGAGCGAAATCGTGCTATTAACCCGGCCGTTGGCATCGTTGGACTCAGCCTGCGCCAGTGCAACGAGAATCTCGTCGAAGAACTTTACCAAAGGCTCAGTTGTCACCTCGCCGATGATCTGTGAAGCCGCAGGAATCGTCGCCCGTACACTAATAGCCCATTTTTCGAATACGCCTTCTCGTAAGCCGGCGAGTTGGCTTGGCGCGCTGGTGGTTTCACAGCTCAGGTGCACATCACCCATATTCATAGCGCCTCAAGAAGACTGTTACCTGGCTGTTTCTCTGAAATATTGACGTAAAGTGTATATCAATGCAGAACAATGCAGAAGATATAGTCATGCTATGCAGGAAACCTGCAACTGCTGTGGTCTAATTTGCCCGGAAACCTCCATAGGTGGACAATCCACCATCTGAGAAGTTAAGCGTGTCAAGAAAACCTCGAAACTTCGGGCTAAGCCTGAAGTTAGAAGTGGCCCGGATGTTCATTGAGCGGGGCTGAGCGTACAGCACGTTAGCGAGAGCATGGATATTGGACCGAGCGTGATTCGGGGCTGGTTTGAGCAGTACGGTGCCGAGTGAGATGGGCAGCGAGGTATCGGTAAACCGCTCACCGCAGAGCAGCAGCGCATCCGTCAGATTGAGCCGGAAAAC
Organism: Telluria sp. PB2R4; assembly: GCF_059685695.1. NCBI lineage: Bacteria > Pseudomonadati > Pseudomonadota > Betaproteobacteria > Burkholderiales > Oxalobacteraceae > Telluria > Telluria sp. PB2R4. Next base: position 291,787 of record NZ_JCASIC010000005.1, read on the forward strand.
CAGAAACCGCTGCAGGATGTCACGATATTAAAAACCGCCCACACGGTCGCTCGTGGCTCTCATGAATAGGAACTCTAGTCGAGTTCCTTCCACTGCTGCTGGTTATGTGTCTTATACGGCAGCTGGCGAGAGAGGAATTTGGAGCAGTGGAATCACGGTCACATTCACAGAGCTAGCTGCCAAACTCTAGAGCCTGGCAGCCTAGCGTTGCTGCTTGCGGATATTAGCGGCTTGGGGGCTGCGTCGCCGGCGTCGCGAGTAACCGGCAGGATTCGCGCTGGCGACCCAGCAGCTTGATGATAATGGTCGGCCTTGGGCCGGCACCCTTCGATGATAACTTGTACTATCATCCAAACGTTCTTGCTTGTTTTGGCCGTGAAACAGGTTCAGGATTGGTTTCTCAGCAATTCGGAACCGGTTTCTTGATGCCTAACCCGCTAGCCCCACTGCAGGCGCCGACCCTCGACGACCTGCAGCAGTGCGGCGCCGACAAACTCCTTGCCGATTCACCCCCGGCTGTCGCCTATCACGAGATGTCGTCGCGCCTTTCCGCCAGCGCTTGCCTATGAGCTGCAAAGTCGACCTGCAGCCTTATACCGCTAGCCGCAGCTTGCAAACCCGTAGATGATGATAGGGACGAGTCGGGGTCGCGAAAACTTGTGCCTGACCAAGGAGAAGATCCTGCCAACTAGCCGTGTGGGTAAGAGTGTGGGTAAATCCAGAAAATCGCCATTCTTCATAGGAGAGATGGCGGACACCGTCTCCGCCAAGTTGCAAAAGAAGAAGCCACCGCAAGGTGGCTTTTTCTTTTGTAACTTGCGGAGACGAGCAGGGCCCCTGCGGGCCCTGCGGGTGTCGCCAAGGCGGTAGATTCGAAGGGTTTCGCGTACTCGCGAACCGCGGCCCGCGGAACGTGGGTGAATCCCCACTTTGCGCCCGCAAGGCGGGCGCCCCGCGAGCGCAGCTCGCGTCCTCCCACCACTTTGGCTCCGACGAATGTTGCCAAGCCTACCGCCGCTCCGTGCCACCCTTGTCACGCATGTCCAATCCCCGCACTGGAGCCCAGACGGCGCACGGTCGATCAACGATCATTCAACGATCGTTCAATTGGGTTGGGAAGCAAGCAAATCCCGATTGAACAATCGTTCAACAATCGTTGACCGATTGTCGAATGGCTGTATGGAAAGGGGGGAGGAATCTGTCATCAAGACGAGGAGTCGTGCTCGCTGCGCTGGGCCGATGAGTATTTCAGCGACGGCGCATGATGGCAGCTTTCGAGGAATACGCTCCTCCGGCGGCGGCTCGCGGCGGTGGATCGGCGGGCGCGGGCGCATACTGCTCATTAGGCTGGCGCTGACCTGCCGCATCGCCCCTCTCGTGGAGCGTTCAACGCTCCACGCCAGGTCGCCAGGCACACTATGGGCATGGACAGGGCGAGTCCCCTGGTACATACCCCAGCGACGCGGGTGTTGCGATAGAAGTTGCCCTGTGCAGGGCCACCCTCAGGTCGACCAGGGGAAGCATCATGTTCGACCGGACCCGTTGACAGTCGCGGCTGTCGCTTGGGTCGCAGATGCTGACCTGAATCAGGCGCACGCAGTTGGGAGCGTTCAGGTTGTTCATGCATAACTGCCGATGTTGCGCGGCATTGGGTGGCAAGCTGGCCGTGTCGACGGGAGTCAGCGTCAACGCGCCGGAATTGCCGCTACGGGTGAGAGCCAGGTATTCGATGCGGATATGCAGATCGGAGACCGGCGCCGCCAGCATGAGCTCACCTGGCGAGTTGCGGAACATTGCAGCGTACTTCAGCTCGTTGATCCGGGTCGTTTCGAGCGGGTAGACGTGGGCGGCGGCCTGTGCGACGCGGCGCGTCACGACGTGCAGTGTATTGTAGGCGTACATCAGTCGGGCGACTTCGATGATGCCGAAGACAAGCGTGAAGAAGACCACCGCCAGCAGAGCAAACTCGACCGCCGCTGTCCCGCCCTGCGCCTTGCGACGCCGGAACGCTCGTAATGGGTTATTTGCCGACATAACGCATGGTAATGTTAGCCTCGATCGTCAAGCCTCTGGGACCGAGGTAAGTATTGAAGATGCGGTCATAAAAATCGAAGGAGACGACTACGCTGACCGTTTCCGGTACCGTTGCCACGGTTCCACATTCCAAGTCGTCGCATTCCACTGCCGGTTCGGAAAGTTCGTCTACAGGCGCAAGGTCGGAAAGTTCTCTTCTGACGATCTCTTCCGCGACGTTTCTGGCCCGGCTTGCAAGGATTTTCGAATTCATTTCGACCTGGGGTACAGTTGAGATAAATTGCGCGGCGTCCTGCGCTGCCCTTTGCACGACGGTGTAATGCCACAAGTATTGGGCCCACAGGACGAGCGGCCAGAGAACAATGATAAAGATGGGAAGGAGCAGTGCCGCTTCAATTGCCGAGGCGCCGCGTTGGCGCCGGCGGGATTCCGGCATTGTCGGTTTCACGGGAATAGCTCCACTGGACCAGAAAGGGATGACTCGGGCACTGTTCCTGCGAATTCGCCAATGAGGTAGTCCTTGGTGGCAGGGACGGTCATGAAGAATTTTCCAATTCCAGCCAGCGTCGCACTGCTATTGGAGCCTGATGGCACACCAGCGCTGCAGGAGAGCAGGGGAATATGTAGCACCCGTCTTGAAGCGGTAGCAAATTCCTTTCGCGCGGATGCGGGCAGGGCTGCCGTTGTGGGGTTGGCGGTGCCGACAGGATTGTATGGCGTGCTGTAAGAATAGACTTGAGGATAGTTTTTTGCGGAGACGCTTGGCGTGTACAGCTTTCCCCAGTCGTCGAGAGCGAAGGTCGCATAGCCTTCGTCTGGCTCAGGATCTCCTTGCACATAGGCCGCGTACTTGACTGCTTTGGCATAGGACCAGAGAGGGCCATATGAGCCTGCGCTCAAGTTCTGCAGATTCGTCCCCGGTGAAGGGATATCGGCGATGGTTTCGAGCCAGCCACGCTCGGTCGTGCTGAATGCAGCGGGCTTGCCTGTCGCAGGAACCATCCATGGAGCGCCACCCGTCTTGTCATATGGATACGGCTTGACGTTCGCATCCGGAGGCGCACTGCTATGGTGGCAGCTACTCAGGGTGTAGGTATCGAAACGCGAATTGAGCGACGTGTAGATGGCATTGAGCGGAGACGTGTCGGGGAGCGGTGATACACGAAGGAGGCCGCCCGAAAGGCTGGGAAGCCACGTGGTGCCGACGCAGGCGAACGGAGGAATAACCGACGTATTGAAAGGCTGGCCGGTTGTTCCCGGTGCAGCAATGGGGTTGATCAGGAAGCGCGCAGGGTTCTTAGCCTTCGGATTGAGCTGCATCAGGTCGTAACTGACGCCGCGGCGGAAGCCATACTCCACAAGTTCCTTATCCGCCAGGTCGGGATTCTCCCGCTCAGCCGCCGGGCTATCCGACATGGCGCAGATGGCAATCGGAACCACATCGACGCCGGTGCGGCCTGCGACGGCACTGCCATTGATCACGACGGTGCGATCCATGTCTGTAAAGAGGTGGATGAGCATGGTTTCAACTTTGCCCACTTCCGGGGCGAGATCTGCGGTATCCACTTTGACGTATTGAACGGTGGGGGCGTCTGCAACCGAAGCACCACTCATCCAGGTTCCCGAGCGGCTGGATGCCGTGCTGAACTTGAGCGCGCTGTCTTGCCAGATGATCGAAAGGCCATACTTGTACTTGAAGCGGTTGGCCGTTTCTGCGGCTGCTGCCTGGGCCGCTGCGATCCCGGTCGTGGTGCCGTCGAGCTGCTTTGCTGCATCCAGTGCCACAGCTCTTGCCATGCCGCTCAGTTCCACCTGGCGGTTGTATACCCTGCCTGCATCCAGCGCCAGGCCGCACATGGCAACAATCACGACCAGGAGCGGGCCGGACATGACTGCGAATGCCCCCCGCTGCCGCACATGGTGGTCTGTCACGCGACAATCGTTAGCGCGTGCCATTCTATTGGTGCCGGGGGACTGCCAGCCTGATGGGTGTCGCGTCGATACCATGCCTTCCTCGTCGATTCCCAATTTCAGTTGATGGAGCACACCGCTGACGGAGTGATTGTATCGAGCGCAATCCGTCAATCATTGACTTGGGGCAATCCCGAGATGCCGAATGAAATGAACGACCCCGCGAGCGCAGCTCGCGTCCTGCCACCACTTCAACGCCGTGGCTCACGCATACTGCGAAGTTCACGCATGCCCAATCCCCGCGCTGCTATACATCTGCTCGAATTCCCAGATCGGCACCGGCCGCCCCAGCAAATACCCCTGCAAGGTCCCACACCCCCCATTCACCAGAAAAATGCGCTGTGCCTCGTGCTCCACGCCCTCCGCCACGATATCGAGCTTGAGCGTGCGCGCCAGCGCGATGATGGCTTCGACGATCGACGCGGCGTCCGGATCGAGGTGCACGTCATGCACGAAGGAGCGGTCGATCTTGAGGGCCGTCAGCGGGAAGCGTTTCAGGTAGGCCAGCGAGGAATAGCCGGTGCCGAAGTCGTCCAGGGAGAAATGCACGCCGTGGCCGCAGAGGGCATGCATGCGCTCGGTGACCTCGGCGACATTCTGGGCCAGCACGCTTTCGGTCAGCTCCAGGCACAGCTTGCCGGCCGGCGCACCGCTATGCCGCAGGATATCGGCCACCTGGTCCGTAAAGTCGGCGCTGCGCAGCTGGTGCGCGCTGATGTTGACCGCGAGTTCGAGTCGGCCAAGGGTCGGGTCGGTGCGCCAGCGTGACAGTGCACGGCAGCTTTCCTCGAGCACGTACTGGCCCAGCGGCAGGATCAGGCCCGAGGACTCCGCCAGGCCGATAAACTCGTCTGGTCCGATCAGGGCGCCATCGCTGCGGCGCCAGCGCACCAGCACTTCGGCGCCCACCAGGCGGCCCTGGCTGCAAAATTGCGGCTGGCAGTACAGCACGAACTGGCGTGCCGACAGACCTTCGCGCAGTGCGTGCTCGAGCGCCGCCTGGTGCTCGGCCGACGCCTGCATGCCCGGGTCGAAGAAGCGCGCGGTATTGCGCCCCTCCGCCTTGGCGCGGTACATGGCCATGTCGGCCTGCTTGAGCACGGTCTCGATGCCGGTCGTGGCGCCGTCGAACAGCGCGACTCCCATGCTCGGCGTGCTCATGAACAGCCGGCCATCGAGGTAGTAGGGCTGGTCCAGGGTGGCCTGCAGTTTTTCCAGGATATGCCGGGCCTCGGACACTGCCTCCTGCTCCTCGGCGGCGAGATCTTCCAGGACCAGCACGAATTCGTCGCCGCCCAGGCGCGCCAGCTGGTCGCAATGGCGCACCGTGTGGCGCAGGCGCTCCGCCACCTGGCGCAGCAGCATGTCGCCGAAGTCGTGGCCCATCGTATCGTTGAGCAGCTTGAAGTTGTCGAGGTCGAGGAAGATCACGGCGCCGAAGCATCCCGAGCGCTGGCTGCGCGCCAGCGCCTTGTCCAGCTCCTCCACCAGCAGGCGGCGGTTGGGCAGGCCGGTGAGGTGGTCGAAGTTGGCCAGCTCGTAGATGCGCTGCTCCACCTGCTTGCGCTCGGTCAGGTCGGTGTTGGTGCCCGACACGCGCAGGGCCTTGCCGGCGGCGTCGCGGGTAACGAAGCCACGCGACAGGATCGGCACGTAGTGCCCGTCGCGATGGCGCAGTCGCCACTCGACACTGTAGGTTTCGCGCTGGCCGCGGAGCAGGTCGTGCCAGAAGCGCATGAGGCCCGGTTTGTCGTCCGGGTGCATGAAGTCCAGCCAGTGGCCGGTATCGTAGGCCAGCTCGCCAGGCTGGTAGCCCAGCATGGTCCACCAGCGCTCGGAATAATAGATCTCGTCTTTCACGAGGTCATAATCCCAGTGCGCATCGGTCGAGCCGAGCAGTGCCAGGCGCAGCCGCTCTTCCGATTTTTGCAGGCGCTGCTCGGCCTCCTTCAGCGCGGTGCAGTCGGTAAAGCAGACGACGACGCGGTGCAGCACGTGCTTGTCGATGAACTCGGGATAGGCATTGCAGATCACCCAGCGTACCGGCACCGCGGCACTATCCATGACGCCGATCACCTGCTGCGTCACCTCATGGCCGGTGCGCAGCACAATATTTACGGGAAACTGTTTCGATGGCATGGGGTTGCCGTCGGCAGTCAGGAAGCGCCAGGCCCTGTCATCCGATTCGGTGCCGCACAGTTGCGCCAGGCTTCGTCCGATCAGTTCGCAGGCGAGACGGTTGGCGTGCAGGATGCGGCCGTCGACGCCGTGCACGACGACACCCGCCGGCAAGTGCTCGAGCAGGTCGTCGAGCCGGCGCTGCAGGTCCGCGGCAGTACGGGAAGTCATGGCGGCTGAACGGAATGATCGTCTTGACGGACGATGGTAGCACGGCTTTCCTGTTCAACAAGGGAACGGCACGGGTGGAGGTAAACTGCCTCAGCCCGCCAGCATGGCCTCGATCGCGTCGATGTCGGCCGCTTCCAGCGCCGGCATCGCTGCCGCCTGCACCGCCTCGAGCACTTGCGCCGGCTTGCTGGCGCCGATCAGCGCCGAAGTGACCGCAGTCTGGCGCAGCACCCAGCGCAGCGCCAGCTGCGCCAGCGACTGCCCGCGCGCCGCGGCGAAGGCGTTCAGGGCGCGCGCGACCTGCAGCCGCTCGCTTGTGAGGTGCTCCTTGCGCAGGAAGCCGGCGCTGCCGGCGGCGCGCGAATCGCCGGGCAGTTGGTCTCCCAGGTAGCGGTCGGTCAGCAGGCCCTGCGCCAGCGGGGAAAAAGCGACGCCGCCGATGCCTTCCTGCGCGAGTACCGGCAGCAGGTCGGTTTCCACCCCGCGCACGAACATGCTGTAGCGCGACTGGTTGACGATGCAGGGCGTGCCGAGCCTGCGCAGTTCCGCCGCGGCCAGGCGGGTCTGCTCGCCGGAATAATTCGAGAGGCCGACGTAGAGCGCGCGCCCGCTGCGCACGATGTGATCGAGCGCCGCCATCGTCTCTTCGATCGGCGTGCCCGGGTCGGGCCGGTGGTGGTAGAAGATGTCGACGTACTCCAAGCCCATGCGCTCCAGGCTCTGGTCCAGGCTTGCGACCAGGTATTTGCGGCTGCCCCAGTCGCCGTAGGGACCGGGCCACATGGTGTAGCCGGCCTTGGTGCTGACCACGATCTCGTCGCGGTAGGGCTGCAGGTCAAGGCTGAGGATGCGTCCGAAATTGCTTTCGGCCGAACCCGGCGGCGGGCCGTAGTTGTTGGCCAGGTCGAAGTGGGTGATCCCCTGGTCGAAGGCGGTGCGGACGATCTCGCGCTGGCGCCCGGCGTCATCCTGGCCGCCGAAGTTGTGCCACAGGCCGAGCGAGACCGCGGGCAGGCGCAGGCCGCTGCGGCCGCAGCGGCGGTAGGGCAAGGCGCCGTACCTGTCCCCGGCGGCCTGCCAGCTCATGGCTTGATGACGCCGGCGCCGGCGGCGGCGCGGCAGACATAGATCGTCGCAGGCTGGCCGTTGGGGGCGGTGTAGGACTGCTGCACGGCCGCGCGCGCGGCGTCGACCAGTGCGTGCGGCACCAGCGCCACCACGCAGCCGCCGAAACCGCCGCCGGTCATGCGCACGCCGCCCGCGTGCTTGACGACGTCCTTGACGATGCCGACCAGCTGGTCGATGGCGGGTACGGTGATCTCGAAGTCGTCGCGCATCGAGGCGTGCGAGGCTGCCATCAGCTCGCCCATGCGCGCCAGGTCACCTTGGGCCAGCGCCTGCGCGGCTGCCGCCACCCGGTCGTTCTCGGTCACGACGTGGCGCGCGCGGCGCAGCACGACGGGGTCGAGTTCGGCGGCGCGGGATTCGAGCGTGGCCAGGTCGAGGTCGCGCAGGGCGCGCAAGCCGAAGTGGCGGGCCGCGGCTTCGCACTGCTCGCGGCGGGTGTTGTAGGCGCTGTCGACCAGTCCGCGCGAGACGTGCGAGTTGAAGATCATGATGGCGGCATTGCCCGGGATCGGCACCGGCTCGACCTCGAGCGAACGGCAGTCGATCATGAGGGCGTGGTCCTGCACGCCGCAGGCGGAACTGATCTGGTCCATGTTGCCGCACTTGCAGCCGACGAAATCGTTCTCGGCGCGCTGGGCGACCAGCGCCATGTCGACCGGGCTCAAGGCTTCGAAGCCGGGCAGGGTGGCGAACAGGCGGCACACCGCCACCGACAGCGAGGCGGAGGACGACAGGCCCGCGCCTTGCGGCACGTCGCCGGCGATGGCCAGGTCCATGCCCTGCATCGGCAGGCCGCGCTGCACCAGCTCGCGCACCACGCCGCGCACGTAGTTGGCCCACATCGGCGCCTCCAGGCGCTCGATCGGCGCATCCAGCGCGTATTCGTCGGCCGCGCCGTCGTAGTCTGCGGCCAGCACGCGCACGATACGGTCGTCGCGCAGGCGCGCAACAATGGCGGTGCGGTAGTCGATCGCGCAGGGCAGCACCAGGCCGTCGTTGTAGTCGGTGTGCTCGCCGATCAGGTTGACTCGGCCCGGGGCCTGGACCTGGATCGATGGCGCCTGGCCGAAGGCGGCCTGGAAAACTGCGCTTGCGCGGGAAAGGGGAGTGTCGTTCATCGTGCTGTCAGGTGGTGGTCTGGTTGTGGAGGTAATGCACATCCGGGAGCGCGCGCAGCTGGGCGGCGGCCTGTTCCGGCGTGAGGTCGCGCTGCGTTTCGGCCAGCATCTCGAAGCCGACCATGAATTTGCGCACCGTCGCCGAGCGCAGCAGGGGCGGGTAGAAGTGGGCGTGCAGCTGCCAGGGCGCGGAATCGTCGTCGGAATGGGGCGCGCCGTGCCAGCCCATCGAATACGGGAAGGAGGTCTGGAACAGGTTGTCGTAACGGATCGTCAGGCGTTGCAGGGCCAGGGCCAGGTCGGCGCGCTGGGCCTGGTCCAGGTCTTCCAGTCGCTTCACCGGGAAGCGCGGCAGCAGCAGGGTCTCGAACGGCCAGCTGGCCCAGTAGGGCACCACCGCCAGCCAGTATTCGGTCTCGACGACGACCCGTTCGCCGCTTGCGGCCTCGCGTTCGGCGTAGTCGAGCAGCAGCGGCTTGCCGTGCTCTGCGAAATAGCCGCGCTGCTGGCGGTCTTCCGTGGCCGGCAGGTCGGGCAGGAAGCTGGTGGCCCAGATCTGGCCGTGCGGGTGCGGGTTGGAGCAGCCCATTACCGCACCCTTGTTCTCGAAGACCTGGACCCAGCGGTGCGTCCGGCCGAGTTCCGCCGATTGCTCGCACCAGGTGTCGACCACGCCTTCGATGGCCTGCACGCTCAGCAGCGGCAGCGATTTGCTGTGGTCCGGCGAGAAGCAGATCACGCGGCTGGTGCCGCGCGCGCTCATGGTCTGGAACAGCGGGTCCGGCCCGGGCGCGGCTTCCGGCGTGTCCGACGTCAAGGCGGCGAAATCGTTGGTGAAGACGTAGGTGCCGCTGTAGTCGGGATTTTTTTCACCGTTGACGCGGGTGTTGCCGGCGCACAGGTAGCAGCTGGGGTCGTGTGCGGGCTTGGCGTCGCGGTCGACGGCTTCCTGCTGCCCCTGCCAGGGGCGCTTGGCGCGGTGTGGCGACACCAGTACCCAGTCGCCCATGAGCGGGTTGTAGCGGCGGTGAGGATGGTCGGTGGGATCAAACATCGAGGGCCTCGCTGGAGTCAAGAATCAATAGGATGCGTTGCCGGCACGCGGCCGGCCAGAGGGCGAAGTGTAAAGGGTTTCCCTTATCCCGAACGCATGCTTGGTAAATTGCTCATATTCATGAGTGCTTGGGAAAAGCTCATGTGCGTGAGTGTTTCGCGCAACGCGCCGATATCGCTTGCGGCGTGCGCCGGGCATTACATAGACTGGCAGCCCGCTCTTGTTGCTTATTTCACACCACCATGATCTCTTTCGATGTCACCGGCGCAAGATTGGTGCGCAAGGCTGCGGCCGCCTTCCTGCTGGCCTGGGGCGCACTGCTTGGCGGCGCGCAGGCCAGAACGATCGACCTGAACGCGGGATGGATGTTCTACCGCGACGACGCCCGCCAGGCCGCCGGCGTCGAGCAGGTGCCTGCGGGTGCGTGGACACAGGTCGATCTGCCGCATGCCGCGCGCATCGAGCCGCGGGTTCCCACCGCGCCCTGGCAGGGCACCGTCTTCTACAAGAAGCAGCTCCAGGTGAGCCTGCGCCAGGGCGAGCGCGCCATCCTGCGCTTCGAAGGCGTGATGAACGTGGCGGACGTCTGGCTCAACGGCCGGCACCTGGGGCAGCACCTGGGCGGCTACCTGCCGTTCGCCTTCGACATCACCGACGTGCTCAAGGAGGAGGGCGGCAACGAGCTGGTGGTGCGCGCCAACAATGAAGACAACCCGATCACCGGCCCCAAGCCGCTCAAGCAGCTGGACTATATCCAGCATGGCGGCATCTACCGCGGCGTGCGCTTGACGGTGAAGCCGGCGGTGCACATCACCGATGAAATGCTGTCGAACACCCCGGGCGGCGGCGGCATCTTCGTGACAACGCCCCGCGCCGACAAGACGGCGGCCGTGGTCCAGGTCAAGACCGAAGTCAGGAATACCTCGACGCGCGAGCAGGCAGTGAGTGTGCGCCATGTGCTCACGTGGAAAGGCCGGCAGGTGGCCCAGGCGGCGCAGCAGCTGCGCCTGGCGGCGGGCGAGCGCCGCCACGTCACTCTCCCGATCCAGCTGCCCCAGCCGAAGCTGTGGTCGCCCAGGGAACCCAATCTCTACCAGATGGAAACGAAGGTAGCGGCCGCCGGCGTCGAGGACGTGGTGGCGACCCGCATCGGTGTGCGCCGCCTGGCTTTTGAAGACGGCAAGCTGCTGCTCAATGGCGAGCCGCTCACGCTGCGCGGCGTCAACCGGCACCAGGAGTACCCTTACGTCGGCTATGCCTTGTCGCCACAGGCGGATGCGCGCGATGCGCTCCTGATCAAGAAATACGGCTTCGACTATGTGCGCCTGTCGCACTATCCGCATTCGCCGGACTTCATGGCCGCGGCCGACGAACTGGGCCTGCTGGTGGTCCCCGGCATCCCGGGCTGGCAGTTCTTCAATCCCGACCCCGCGTTTGCCAGCCAGGCGGTCCGGACCTGCGCCGACATGGTTCGGCGCGACCGCAACCATCCGAGCGTGCTGGCCTGGGAGTGCTCGCTGAACGAAACCCAGATGCCGAAGGCGCTGGTGCAGGCCCTGCACGACACCGTGCACGCCGAATACCCGGGCGACCAGGCCTTCTCGGCCGGCTGGGTGCCGCAGACCTATGACATCTACCTGCAGGCGCGCCAGCATAGGATCGGCAGCAAGCATGCGCTGCCGAACAAGCCGCTGATCGTGTCGGAATACGGCGACTGGGAGTATTACGCGATGAACGCCGGCTTCAACCAGAATGCCTGGGCCGATCTCAAGCCGGCCGACCGCTCCAGCCGCCAGCCGCTGGGTGGAGGCGAAGCACGCCTGCTGCAGCAGGCGCGCAACGTGGCCGAAGCCCATGACGATAACTTCAGCACGCCGGCCTTTGCGGACGGCTACTGGGTCATGTTCGATTACGCGCGCGGCTACGCGCCGGACCTGGAAGAGTCGGGGGCGATGAGCATCGAGCGCCTGCCCAAGTTCGCGGCCGAGTTCTTCCGTTCCCAGCGCAGCATGGAAGAAGCGTCGGCGCGCTGGGGCGGCGGGCCGATGGTCTTCATCGCCAGCCACTGGCAGGCCGGCTCTTCGCCGCGGGTGCGGGTATTCACCAATGCCGAGGAAGTCGAGCTGCGCCTGAACGGCAAGCCGGTCGCGCGCAAGAAGGCTCTGCCGTCCAGCACGCATGCGCGCCTGAAGCATCCGCCGCTGGAATTCGACACCGGCGGCTTCGCGCCCGGCGAACTGGTGGCGCTGGCCTACACCAAGGGACGCCAAGTGGCCGAGCACCGGGTGCGCACCGCAGGCGAGCCGGTGAAGCTGGCGCTGGCGCTCGACGACATGGGCGTGGCGGTGGCGAAGAATGATCTGGTGTTCGTGCGCGCCCGCCTGCTGGACGCCAAGGGCACGACCGTGCCCGCGAACGGACGGGAAGTGCGCTTCACGGCCGGCCCGGACGCCGAGATCGTCGGCAGCCCGGTCGTCAATACCGAAGCCGGGATTGCCAGCGTGCTGGTGCGGGTGCGGGGATCGCGCGCCAGCCTGGCGGCGGAATCGGGCGCGCTGGCGGGCAAGCTGGCGCAGTCATTCCCATGACAGGAACCATGATGAATCAACGCTTCCCGTCGGCCATCCTGGCCGCTCTCTTGTGGGCGCTTGCGGCCTGCGCCCATGCCGCCGACGTGCTCGATCTCTCCGGCACCTGGCAGTTCGCGCTCGACCGCGAGGACCAGGGCGTGGCGCAGGGCTGGCAGCGGGGCGCGCTGCCGGACCGGATCAAGCTGCCCGGCATCCTGAACGCGCAGGGCTACGGCGACGAGATCTCGACCCGGACCCCGTGGGTACTGTCGCTGTATGACAAGAACTGGCACCTGCGCGACCAGTACAGCGCGCATGCCCAGCCGGGCAAGGTGAAAGTGCCTTTCCTGGCGCAGCCGCAGCGCCACTACCTCGGCGCCGCCTGGTACGGGCGCGAGGTCGTGGTGCCCGCGGATTGGCGCGGCAAGCGCGTGGTGCTGTTCCTGGAGCGCCCACGCTGGGGTTCGACGGTATGGGTCGACGGGCGCGAGGTGGGCGGCAGCCGCAGCCTGGTGGCCGAGCACACGGTCGACCTGGGCCTGCTGGCCCCAGGCCGGCATCGCATCAGTGTCCGTGTCGACAACCGCATGCTGATGGACTATCGTCCCGATTCGCACAGCATCTCCGATTCGCAGGGCATGAGCTGGAATGGCATCGTCGGCAAGCTCGAACTGCGCGCGACCACGCCGGTGTACATCGACGACGCCCAGGTGTTCCCGCGCGTGAGCGACCGCAGCGTCCTGGTGCGCCTGCGCATCGGGAATGCCGGCGGCAAGGCCGGCGCCGGCACGGTGACGGCCAACGGCCGGCGCTTCCCGGTGCGCTGGGTTGAAGCCGGCGGCGAGCTCGCGTTCCGCGTGCAGTACCCGAAGAATGCGCAGACCTGGGACGAATGGAGCCCGGCGCTGCACAAGCTCGACCTGCGCCTGCAGGGTGCGGGAGCCGACGATGCCCGCCGGCTGCGCTTCGGCTTCGTCGAGATCAAGGCGGTAGGCAAGGAGATCCTGGTCAACGGCAGGCCGACCTTCTTCCGCGGCACGCATGACGGCGGCGGCTTCCCCCTGACCGGCTACCCGCCGACCGACGTCGCATCGTGGAAGAAGATATTCAGGATCAACAAGGCCTGGGGCATCAACCATGTGCGCTTCCATTCGTACAACCCGCCGGAAGCTGCCTTCGCCGCGGCCGACGAAGTCGGCATCTACCTGCAGGCCGAGCCGGGCATGTGGAACGCCGTCTCGCCCGGCACGCCGATGGAGGCCATGCTGTACGAAGAGAGCGACCGCATGCTGCGCGCGTTCGGCAATCATCCATCCTTCCTGTTGTTCAGTCCCAGCAACGAGCCGAAAGGCAACTGGAAAGCGTCGTTCGACAAGTGGATTGCCCACTACCGCGCGCAGGACCCGCGGCGCCTGTACACCAACGGCACCGGGCATACCGAGCCAGTGGTGCCGGACCTCGACAAGGGGACCGACTTCGTGGCCGTCCAGCGCATCGGCCCCAAGCCGCTGCGCAACAAGGGCGGCTGGTTCGGCCGCGATTACGCAGCCTCTCTCGAGGGAATCAACGTACCCGTGATCACCCACGAAATCGGCCAGTGGATCGCTTACCCCGATTTCAAGGTCATCGACAAGTTTACCGGTTACCTGCGTCCCGGGAACTACGAGATCTTCCGCGACTCGGCCCGCGCGCACGGCGTGTTGGACAGGAACGGGGAGTTTGCCCTGGCCTCGGGCGCCTTCCAGCTGGCCTGCTACAAGGAGGAGATCGAAGCGGCCCTGCGCACGCGCGGCATCACCGGCTACCAGCTGCTCGACCTGCACGATTATCTGGGGCAGGGCACGGCCCTGGTCGGCCTGCTGGATGCCTTCTGGGAGCCGAAAGGCTATGCAACGCCCGAGGGCTTCAGGCGCTTCAATGGCGAGACGGTGACGCTGGCCCGCCTCGGGCGCCGGACCTTGAGTACCTTGGAGCGCCTGGTGGCGCCGGTCGAAATCGCGCATTACGGCAAGGACGATTTGCGCGCGGCGCGGCCGTGGTGGAAGATCGTCGACGCCGCCGGCAAGACGGTGCGCGAGGGGCGCTTTGCGGCGCTCGACATCGCGACCGGGAAGAACACCGTGCTCGGCAAGATCGACGTCGCCTTGTCCGGCCTCGCCGCGCCACGCGCCTACCGGCTGGTGGTAGGCCTGGACGGCACCAGCATCGCGAACGACTGGAACTTCTGGCTCTATCCCGGACAGGTCGATACCGCCGTCCCCGCAGGGGTCTTCATCACCCATGCATGGGACGAGGCCGAACGCCTGCTGGCCGAAGGCGCCAGGGTGCTGTACATGCCCCCCAAGGCCGACCTGGACTGGACCTCGCCGCCGCTGGCCGACGTGCCGGTGTTCTGGAACCGTCTCATGAGCCCGGGCTGGGGGCGCATGCTCGGCACCTGGGTCGACCAGGCGCATCCGGCACTGGCGGGCTTTCCCACGGCCGGCCACCACGACTGGCAGTGGACCGAACTGGTGGCAGGTGCGCGCGCGATGAACCTCGACCGCCTGCCGCGCGGCCTGCAGCCCATCGTGCAGCCGATCGACGACTGGAATCGCAACTACAAGCTGGGCCTGCTGTTCGAAGCCCGGGTCGACAAGGGCCGCCTGATGGTGTCGACCGCCGACCTGGCCAACCGCCTCGATGAGCGCCTGGTCGCGCGCCAGCTGCGCCGCTCGGTGCTGGACTACATGGCGAGTCCGGCCTTCGCACCGACGACCCGCATCGCGCCAGATGAATTCAGGAGCGTGCTGTTCGACACCCGCGTGATGAAGAAACTCGGGGCCACGGCCAGCGGCTGGCCGGATGCCGCCAGGGCGATCGACGGCGATCCGAATACCTTCGCGCTGTTGAAGAGCGCCAGCCCGCGTGCCCAAACGGCCTTGACCATCGCGTTTCCACAGCCGGTGCCCTTCGACGGCCTGGTCTTGATGCCGCGCCAGAACCACCGCGACCACGAGGGCGACGTGCGCGAGCTGTCGGTCCAGGTCAGCGACGATGGACAGGCCTGGCGCGAGGTCTGGCGCGCCGAGCTGAAGTCGGGCTTCGATCCGCAGGCGATACGCCTCAAGCAGTCCGTGAGCGCACGCCAGCTGCGGCTGGTTCCGCTGTCCGGCTTCGGCGCGGACAGCGCCAGCGCGTTCGCCGACGTCGCCGTGTCCTACACGGGGCCCAAGCTGCCCGCGCTGGCAGGCGACATGGAGTACAGCCGTTCGCGCTCGGCCAGCGTCGATGTCGACGAGGCGGGCATGGATGACAGGCGTCCGAGGCCGAACAGTACACCGTAAAAGCAGGCTGCCGGCGGCTGGCTGCGAGGACGATTCGGCCACGGATCGTCCTCTTTTTTTGCGGTCGATTTACCACAGCATCCGGGTCAACCGATCATCTGCATGAGTGCTTTCCAGCGCCCCGTTTTCCTGCCAAATAGCTGGCTTATGATGCCTCATCAATAACAAAGGGCCGGCCTGACCCGCACCATCCCAGGCAAACGAAGGCATCACAACAACACGCATAACAAACGGAGACAGCATGACCTACAAGAAAGCGAGCGCCTCGATCTTCCTGCTTGCACTGCTGGCCGCGGCCGGCGGCGCGAGCGCCGTCATCACCATCCCTGGCATGCAGGTCGAGAACCTGAACCGCGGCGCGGTGGCGATCAGCGCCACGGCCGGGCAAGGGGTCTTCATCAGCTGGCGCCAGCTGGCCGGCGACCCTGCCGGCATCGGCTTCAACGTGTACCGCGGCGCGACCAGGCTCAATTCGGCGCCGCTGAATGCGCTGAACTTCACCGACCCCTCCGGGACGGTGTCGGACACCTATACCGTGCGCGAGGTGGTGGGCGGGATCGAGCAGCCCGGCCAGAGCGCCGGCGCCACCTGGGCCAAGGCCTACAAGTCGATCCCGGTGCAGGCGCCGCCGGCGGGCGTGACCAAGACCGGCGAGGCCTATACCTATGAGCTCAACGACGGCGCGCCGGCAGACCTGGATGGCGACGGCAGCTACGAGATCGTCGTCAAGTGGCAGCCGTCCAACGCCAAGGACAATGCGCAGTCGGGCTACACCGGCAACACCTACCTCGACGCCTACAAGCTCGACGGCACCCGCATGTGGCGCATCGACCTGGGCAAGAACATCCGCGCCGGCGCCCACTACACCACCCTGGTCGCCTACGACCTCGACGGCGACGGCCAGGCCGAGGTGATGGCGAAGACTGCCGACGGCACCGTGGACGGCAAGGGTGTCGTGATCGGCTCGCCCACCGCCGACCATCGCAACAGCGCCGGCTACATCCTCACCGGCCCGGAATTCCTGACCGTGTTCAACGGCCTCACCGGTGCGGCCATGAAGACCGTCGACTACCTGCCGGCGCGCGGCACCGTGTCGTCCTGGGGCGACAACTACGGCAACCGCGTCGACCGCTTCCTCGGCGGCGTGGCCAACCTGGACGGCAACCGTCCGAGCGCCATCTTCGCGCGCGGCTACTACACCCGCGCCGTGATCGCGGCCTGGGACTGGCGCGACGGCGCGCTCACCAGCCGCTGGGTGTTCGATACCAACGTGTCGGGCGCCGCGGCCAGGGGGCAGGGTGCGCACTGGTTCGCCACCGGCGACGCCAACGGCGACGGCCGCGACGACATCGTCTACGGCGCGGCCACCATCGACAGCTACGGCCAGCTGCTGTATACCACCGGCCTCGGCCACGGCGACGCGCTCCACTTCGGCAAGTTCGACCCGAACCGCAGCGGCCAGCAGGTCTACATGATCCACGAGACCCCGAGCATCTATGGCGCCAGCGGCTCCGGCCTGCACGATGCCGCCACCGGCGCCCTGATCTGGGGCGCGAGCGGCTCGAACGCCGACGTCGGCCGCGGCGTCTGCTTCGATATCGACCCGGCCTATGCGGGCGCCGAATGCTGGGCCTCGCGCGGCGGCCAGCGCAGCGTCACCGGCGCCCAGATCCATACCAGCGCACCTGGCTCGATGAATTTCGGCGTCTGGTGGGACGGGGACCTGCTGCGCGAACCGATGGGCAGCGTCGCAGTGCAGAAATGGAACCCGGCGACCCGGACCTTCTCGACCCTGCTCGACACCAGCGCTTTCGGTGCCACGACCAACAACGGCACCAAGGCCACGCCCGTGCTCAGCGCCGACCTGCTGGGCGACTGGCGCGAAGAGATCGTCATGCGCAACAGCGGCAACACCGAGCTGATGGTGTTCAGCACCACGATCCCGACCGCCACCCGCATCAACACCCTGATGCACGACCCGCAGTACCGCAGCCAGGTGGCGGGCCAGAACGCCGGCTACAACCAGCCGCCGCACCCGAGCTTCTACCTGGGGCATGGCGCCAGCTCCTTCCCGCAGGCGCCGGTGCACGTGCCGTATGACGGCACCGGGACAGTGCAGGCCGAGACCGCGATCGTGGGCGGCAACGCCGCGGTAAAGGCCGACCGTGCGGGATACCGCCACCTCGGTTTCCTGAACTTCCCCCTGACGGGCGGCACGGCGGAATTCCAGCGCATCAATGGCGGCGCGGGTGGGGCCAGGACCATCACGATTCGCTACGCCAACGGCAATCCGACGCCGCGTACGGGCGTGCTGCGGGTGAACGGCGTGCCCCAGGCGATCAGCTTCAGGATCACCGGCAGCTGGACCACCTGGACCACCATGAGCGCCACCGTGAACCTGGCCGCCGGCCAGAACAACACGCTGCGCTTCGAATCCACGGGCCAGGGTCTGGGCAATATCGACGAGCTGCTGGTCCCTTGATGGGCGCCGCATTCTCATCCATCATGAACGACAAGCGATAAGGTAAATCACATGAAAAAACTGCAGATGCTGTTTGCGCTGGTCCTCGGGCTGCTCACCCATTCGGCCTGGGCCGCACCGATCGGCTGGTACCAGTTCGACGCGACCTGGCGCGACGGCTCGTTCCAGGGCCAGTTCTACTACGACAACACGGCGCCCCAGCGCATCACGGCGGTCCAGGGTCTGCTGTCGAGCCTGGCCCAGACCACGGCCATCGACCAGAACTTCTACCTCGACCAGGACGAGCTGGCGCCCTGGAACTTCCTGGCCAATACCAACCCGGCGGTCCTCGGCAACCACGACGCAGGCTTTTATCTGACGCTGCTGGATGCAGGCAGCACGCTGACGCTGGACCTGGCGGGCCTGAATGTGCTGTATGACTGGAGCAACGAGGCCTTGTACAACCCGGACCAGCTGGACGCGTCGCCGCTGCTGTCCTTCAGCGTGCGGGAGGCGAATGCCGTGCCTGAACCGGCCACCGGCATGCTGCTGCTGGCCGGGATGGCGGGGCTGTTCGGGCTGCGCCGCGGCCGGCCAAGACGGGCATGAAGTTGCCGAACGCCTTCAGGCCGATGGCGCTGGCCGCCGGCCTCCTGCTGTCGGCCCAGTTGCTGTGGGCCGGGCAGGCGGGCGCCGCGGCGCCGTCCGAAGTACGGGTGGCGCAGGCGACCTACCCGGACCAGCCCCTGAAGGTCAGCCTCACGCGTGCGGACTGGACCTACCGCGTCGGCGAGCCCGCGGCCTTCCGCGTGCAGATCGACAAGAAGCCTTATCCACGCGACGGGATCCGGATCAGTTATCGGTTGGGGCCGGACATGCTGGAGGGGCCGGCGCGCAGCGCCGTCGTGCCCGAGGACGGCCTGTTGCTGGCCGCCCCCGGCGGAGACCAACCCGGCTTCGTGCGGCTCATCGTCAGCGCCGGCATCGATGGCAAGACGGTCGAAGCGACGGCCACTGCGGCCTTCAGCCCGTTCGAGCTGCGCCCGGTCCAGGCCGAGCCGCCCGATTTCGACGCCTTCTGGGCCGCGCAGAAGCGTGCGCTGGCGGCGGTCGACCCGGACTTCCGGCTGGTGGCGGCGCCGGCGCTGTCCACGCCGCAAGTGGAGGTGTCATACCTGAGCTTCCAGAACGTGGGACCGGGGAAGCGCACGACCCGCATGTACGGCGTGCTGTCGGTGCCGCGCGGCGCCGGCCCATTCCCGGCGGTGCTGCACGTGCCGGGCGCCGGCGTGCGTGGCTACAAGGGCACGCCCGAGCTGGCCGCGAAAGGCTTCATCACGCTGCAGATCGGCATCCACGGCATTCCGGTCGACCTGCCGGCCGAACTGTACGAACAGCTCAACTTCGGCGCGCTCGACGCCTACAACCGCTTCAACCTGGACGATCCGGTGGCGTATTACTACCGCCGGGTCTACCTGGGCACGCTGCGCGCGCTCGACTACCTGGTCCAGCACCCGAAGTGGAACGGCACTCACCTCGCCACCCAGGGCGGCAGCCAGGGCGGGCAGCTTTCGATCATGGCCAGCGCCCTGCATCCGCGGGTGTCGCTGACGATCGCCTCGTATCCGGCCTACAGCGACGTCACCGGCTACCTGCACGAGCGCGCGGGCGGCTGGCCGGGGCTGTTCCGCAAGGATGAAGGGGGCCGCCGGCGCGACCAGCCGGTGGAGCCGAAAGCCGCCACCTCGGCCTATTACGACACGGTGAACTTCGCCAAACGCCTGCGCACCCCGGTGCTGTACTACGCGGGCTACAACGACACGGTCACGCCACCCACCTCGACCTTCGCGGTCTACAACGTGATCCCGACCGCGCGCACCTTCGTCGTCGAACCGCAGCAGGTGCACCTGACCTCCCAGGCCCACCGTGAAACGATGGACCGCTGGCTGCTCGAGCATGCGGGAACGGGGCCTTGAAGTCGCCAGGCAATCAAGAAAATGATTACTTTGCGCCGAACGGAGGAATACCGGCCCCTGCTTCGTCTTTATGGATGACGGCCTGCCGCGCGCAATGCTGCAGCTTGCGTGCGGCGCCGTCGACTCCATGGGTCTCTTTCGCTTGGAAGAGTCTCTTCTGCACGGTCCTCGCGGCCGTGCTTTTTTTTGTCGATCAGGAACACCCATGAGACAGTCCTCCGCACCCAAGCCATCCACCCTTGCCGCCCTGGCCGGCGCACTCGTGGCGGCGCTCTCCGGCGCAGCGGTCGCCCAGGCGCCCGTGGTCTTCGACCGGATCGCCGACGTCGCCGCGCGCGCCGCCAACCCGCCGCCGGACGCACGGCCGCTGGTGCGCTGGTGGTGGTTCGGGCCGGCCGTGGTCCAGCCGCAGCTGGCGCGCGAGATCGCGGCCATGAAGGCGGGGGGCTTCGGCGGTTTCGAGATCCAGCCGGTGTATCCGATGGAACTCGACGATGCCGCGCGCGGCATCCGCAACGTGCCCTACCTGTCGCGCGACTTCCTGGACGCCGTGTCCTTCGCCAACCGCAGCGGGCGCGCCCAGGGCCTGCGGGTCGACATCACACTGGGCTCGGGCTGGCCCTTCGGCGGCCCGCACGTCAAGATCCAGCACGCGGCGGCGCGCTTGCGCATGGCCAGCATCGAGGTGCAGGCGGGCAGCGCCAGCTTCGCGCTGCCGGCGGTGATGAACGGCGAGCGGCTGCTGGCGACCTTCGTCGCCCCCGGCAGCGCGAAGCAATACGAGGCCGGCCAGCTGCAACGCCTCGAGGCAAGCGCGGACGCCGGGGGACGCGCCGCGATTGCTCCTGGCAAGCGCGATCGCGTGGTACTGGCTTACATCGCCACCCGTACCGGCCAGCAGGTCAAGCGTCCCGCACTCGGCGCCGAGGGCTTCGTGCTCGACCACCTGAACCGCGAGGCGGTCGAGCACCATCTCGAGACCGTCGCGAAGCCCTTGCTGCAGGCCTTCGGCGACCAGCCGCCGTACGCCGTGTTCTCGGACAGCCTGGAGGTGTACGGCACCGACTGGACCGCGGACTTCGTCGAGCAGTTCGGGAAGCGCCGCGGCTACGACGTCCTGCCGCACCTGCCGGCGATCTTCAGCGGCGATGGCGAGCACGCCGGCGCCGTGCGGCGCGACTGGGCGCTGACCCAGACCGAACTGGTGAACGAGCGCTACCTGACCCCGATGAACGACTGGGCCAGGGCGCACCAGACCCGCTTCCGCTCCCAGACCTATGGCGAACCGGCGGTGACGATGTCGAGCAACCGCCTGGTCACGCTGCCGGAAGGCGAGGGACCGCAGCACCGGGCGTTCTCGTTTACCCGCCTGGCGACGTCCGCCGGCCACCTGTACGGCCGCCCGGTGATCTCGGCCGAGACCTGGACCTGGCTGAATTCGCCGGCCTTCTCGGCCACGCCGCTGGACATGAAGGCCGAGGCCGACCGCATGCTGCTGCAGGGCGTGAACCTGTTCGTCGGCCACGGCTGGCCGTACACGCCGCCCGGCACCCGCGAGCCGGGTTACTCCTTCTACGCCGCGGGCGTGTTCAACGACCACAACCCGTGGTGGAATGTGATGCCGGACGTGAACGGCTACCTCACCCGCATGAGCTGGCTGATGCGCCAGGGCGCCCCCGCCAATCAGGTCGCGGTGTTCCTGCCGAACGACGACGTGTACGCACGGCTGGCGCCGGGCAAGGTCTCGCTGTCGGCCGAGATGCACCATGTCGTGACGCCGCAGCTCACCACGCAGATCCTGGACGCCGGCCACAACCTCGACTACGTCGATGCCGAATCCATCCTGGCGCTCGGCCTCAAGCATCCGGTGCTGGTGATGCCGCGCGTGAGCCGCCTGGCGCCCGAGGTGCTGGAGCGGCTGGCGGCCTATGTGCGGGGCGGCGGCAAGATCATCGCGGTCGGCAGCACGCCGTCGCTGGCGCCGGGCTTCAAGGACGCCGGCCGGATCTCGGCGCAGGTCCTCGCCGCTTCCAGGGCCTTGTTCGCGCCGGGTCCGAACGTGCAGGTGGTAGCCGGCGACAGCGCCGTCGGGGCGGCGCTGGACAAGGCCTTGAAGCCGGATTTCAAGCTGGCCTCGAGCGCTTCGGAGGTCGGTTTCGTGCGCCGCAAGCTGCAGGATGCCGACCTCTACTTCATCGCCAACACCGGCAACGGGGCGGTGGACACGGTCGCCACGCCGGGCGTGCGGCGCGCCCATGCCGCCTGGCTTGACCCGGACAGCGGCAGGCTGACGCGCGCCCCGGCCGGCACGAGCCTGCCGCTGACGCTGGCGCCCTACGAATCGCGGGTGCTGGTGCTGTCCGATGCGCCGCTCGCCGCCGCCGAGGCGCCGCGCCGCGGCGAACCGGCCGTGCTGGCCGAACTGGGGCGCGACTGGCAGGTCGCCTTCGCCGGCAAGCCGGGGGTGCGCACGATGCAGCAGCTGCGCTCCTGGACCGAGGAGGAGGACACGCGCCACTTCTCCGGCGTGGCGACCTACAGCAAGACGGTGCACCTGGGCGCCGCCCAGCTGGCCGGCCAAAACGTGGTACTGGACTTCGGCCCGGGCAGCGCGCTGGCGAGCGCGCCCAAGGTACCGGCCGGCATGCGCGCCATGTTCGAGAGCCCGGTGCGCGAGGCCGCCGAGGTGGTCGTCAACGGCAAGCGCGCCGGCGCGGTCTGGCATCCGCCCTACCGCGTCGACGTGACGCACCTGCTGGTCGCGGGCGGCAACCGCATCGAGGTGAGGGTGGCCAACCTGGCCCTGAACGCGCTGGCCGGCCAGGCGCTGCCGGACTACCGGCTCTTGTCGGCGCGCTACGGCCAGCGTTTCGTGCCGCAGGATACCGCGCTGATCGCGCCGCGGCCGGCGGGGCTGCTCGGGCCGGTCAGGCTGGTCGGCGAGCCGGCGCGCTGAGGGCAGAGCCGCGCCGTCATGGCGCCAGCACGTATTGTCCCGGCGCCGCTTCCAGTCCTTCGCCGGCCGGAGGCGGATCGGTCCAGGGGCCGGCCCGCTGCGCCAGCCAGGCTTCCCAGGCCGGCCACCAGCTGCCCTCGAACACCGGCGCCTCGCGCTGCCAGCGGTCGGGGTCGACATACGGCGCATCGACCTCCTGGGTCGCCATCTGGTAGCAGCGCCGGGCGTCGCCGGGCGGCGCCACCACGCCGGCATTGTGGCCGCCGCTGGTGAGCAGGAAAGTCACTTCGGTGTCCGTCAGCAGCCCGATCTTGTACACCGAGCGCCACGGGGCGACGTGGTCGGTGCGGGTGCCCACCGCGAAGACCGGTGCGGTGATGTCGGTCAGCGCGACCGGCCTGCCGTCGACCAGGTAGCGCGCGCTGGCCAGGTCGTTCTTGAGGAACAGGCGGCGCAGGTATTCGGCATGCATCCGGTAGGGCATGCGGGTGGCGTCGGCGTTCCACGACATCAGGTCGGTCTGGCGATCGGGCAGGTCGAGCAGGTAGTGGCGCAGCTGGCGCGACCACACCAGGTCGTTCGAGCGCAGCAGCTGGAAGGCGCCCGCCATCTGGCGGGTATCGAGGTAGCCCTGGCTCCACATGGCCGCCTCGAGGAAGCTGATTTCGCTCTCGTCGACGAACAGCGACAGCTCGCCCGGCTCGGTGAAGTCGACCTGGGCCGCGAGCAGGCTCAGGCTGGCCAGGCGGCGGTCGTGGTCGCGCGCCATCGCGCTGGCCGCGATCGCCAGCAGCGTGCCGCCCAGGCAGTAGCCGCAGGCGTTCACCCTTGGCGCGCCGGTTTCAAGCACGATGGCGTCCAGCGCGTCCATGATGCCGAGCCGGCGGTAGTCGTCCAGGCCCAGGTCGCGGTCGTCAGGGCCGGGGTTTTTCCAGGAGATGACGTACACGCTGTGGCCATGGTCGACCAGGTAGCGCACCAGCGAATTGTGGGGCGACAGGTCGAGGATGTAGTACTTCATGATCCAGGCCGGCACCACCAGCAGCGGCACCGCATGCACCTGCGGCGTGACGGGATCGTAGCGCAGCAGCTCGACCAGGCGGTTGCGCAGCACCACCTTGCCGGGCGTGCACGCGACCTCGCGTCCGGGGTGCAGTCCGGGCCGCGCCGTGACGCCGGCCGCGGCGCGCAAGGCGTCACCCAGCGCGCGCTGGCCCCCGGCCACCAGGTTCATTCCGCCGCGCTCGAGCGTGGCGCGCTGCACCACCGGATTGGTCAGGAGGAAGTTGGACGGCGCCATGCAGTCGAGCAGCTGGCGCGCCACGAAGGTGGCGACGTCGGCGTGGTGGCGCGACATGCCGCGCACGCTGCGGGTGGCGCGGTGCCACCACTGCTGCTGCAGCAGGAAACCCTGGCTCAGCACGTTCCATGGCCAGCGCTGCCATTCGGGGTCGGAGAAGCGCTTGTCCTGCGCCAGCGGCTCGACCGGGCCGGCCACGTTCTCGAAGGCGGCGCCGGCGGCGTAGCGCAGCCAGCGCATGCCGGTGGACATGCCCTGGAAGGCCAGTTCGGCCTGCTTGTTCGGCGAAAACGCGAGGTGGATGCTCCAGTCGCACCATGCCATCGCCAGCGCGGCCGGGGACACCTGCCCGGTCAGGCGGCCGAGCCAGGCCTGCAGCGGCAGGTCGATCCCGGCATGGTCGATTTCGGCTTCCGGATAGCGGTGGCGCGTGCCTTGCCAGTCGCTGGCATCGCGCTCTTGTACGTCCGCCGGAAGGAATCCTGGCCCTTTCATGGGTCGGCCTCAGTGCGCCACCAGCACCGGCAGCGGTGCGCGCTCGAGCAGCACGCGGGTGACGCCGCCCAGCACCAGCTCGCGGTAGCGGCTGTGGCCGAAGGCGCCTGCAACCAGCAGGCCGGCGCCGGTGGCGCGGGCGATGCCGAGCAGGGCGTCGCCGGCGGCGCCCTGGGTGCGCTCGCTGACCACCTCCACCCGCACCCCGTGGCGCGCCAGGTACAGCGCCATATCGGCGCCCGGCTCCTCGCCGTGCAAGCCGGATTCGCGGTCGGGGTTGACCACGGCCAGGCGCACCGAGCGCGCGCGCACCAGGAGCGGCATGGCGCCGGCGATCGCGCGGATCGCCTGCGCGCTGCCGTCCCAGCCGATCACGACATCGTCGGCGATGGCCGCGCCGTCGTAGGAAGGCGGCACCACCAGCACCGGACGCACCCCGTGCATGGCCACGAAGCGCGGCAAGCCGCGCACCGTGGCGTCGTCGCCCGCGTCCTGGCCGGTGACCACCAGGTCGGCGTAGCGCGCCTGCAGCAGCAGGGCGTCGCCGTTCTCGTCCTCGACCAGGCGTTCCTCGATGGATGCGACGCCGAGCTGGCGCGCGCGCTCGGCGAAACGCTGCAGGGTGGTGCGCGCGGCGCCGCGTATCGTGTTGAATTCGCCGAGCGGCGTCACCGCCATCGAGCCGGTCAGCAGGGAATACGCGGGCCAGGAGATGCCGGTGGCCGCACAGCCCAGCAGGTGCGCTTCATGGGTGCCGGCGAGCCAGGCGGCGGCCCGCAGGCGGACGTCGGCGAGCGGGCTCTCGTCGACGTGGACGATGATGGTCTTGTACATGACGGTCCTCCTCTATGAGGACGACTCTACGCCC
Organism: Telluria sp. PB2R4; assembly: GCF_059685695.1. Taxonomy (NCBI): domain Bacteria; kingdom Pseudomonadati; phylum Pseudomonadota; class Betaproteobacteria; order Burkholderiales; family Oxalobacteraceae; genus Telluria; species Telluria sp. PB2R4. The sequence continues at coordinate 317,393 of NZ_JCASIC010000005.1, forward strand.
GGCGGCGGATTGCGTCAGGCGCGCGGATGATGCAGATCAAATATTCGTCGAATTCTTGATCAAGGACGCCGGTAGCGGAGCGCATCGATGACCAGGCCCAGCGCGCGCGAGGCGTGGCGGCGGCTGGGATAGAAGGCGTGCAGGCCGGGGAAGGTCGGGCACCAGTCTTCCATCACGCTGACCAGGCGCCCGGCGGCCAGGTGTTCGGCGACCAGTTCGTCGGGCAGGAAGGCCAGGCCGGCGCCGTCCAGGGCCGCCGGCAGGTGGTGGCCGGCATCGTTGAACACGGCCTGGCCGCGCACCCGCGCTTCGATGTCCTGTCCCGCATGGCGCAGTTCCCAGGCATAGATGCCGCCGCTGCTGGACAGGCGCAGGGTAATGCAGTTGTGCTTCATGAGGTCGGCCAGCGAGGCCGGCTTCGGGCGCCAGTCGAAATAGGCGGGCGCGCCGACGATGCGCATCGGGACGTCGGCCGTGAGGCGCACCGCGATCATGTCCTTCTCGACCTGGTCGCCATGGCGCACGCCGATGTCGAAGCGCTCGGCCGCGATGTCGACGATGCGGTAGTCGGCGCTGAACTCGACATGCAGGTCGGGGTACTGCGGCAGCAGCGGGGCGATGCGCGGCCACAGGATCCGTTCGATCACGTGGTCGATGGCGGTGATGCGCACGGTGCCGACCGGTTTGTCGCCGAGGTCGCTGATGTCGGCGATCTCGGCCTCGATTTCTTCGAGCTTCGGCGCCACATTCTGGATCAGGCGTTCGCCCGCTTCGGTGGGCGAGACGCTGCGCGTGGTGCGCTGGAGCAGGCGCACGCCGAGGCGCCCCTCGAGCGAGCGGACGATGTGGCTGAGCGCCGACTGGGTCATGCCGAGCTTTGCCGCGGCGCGGGTGAAGCTGCGTTCGCGCGCGACGGCGAGGAACACCAGGATGTCGTTGATATTGTCGCGGGCCATGCGGCGCTTTCGTGATTGGATTAATCAAATTTTCGCACGAATCAAAACGGAAATTCATGATCCTGGCTCATAAGCCCAAGCACCAAGCGCATGGGATTTCACAATATTTCGCAGAATCGACACATTGTTGGTGCTTGGGATAGGGAAATTATGCGCCGGAAATGTAGTATCTGTTACAGTTTCGCCTGGACGGCGCCCATGCCGTCATCTCACCCGACGGACCCGTATGCCAGCTGCCCCTATGCCCCCAGACGAACTCGACCGGCTTTCGATGCTCGAGGCCCTCGACCTGCTCGACACGCCCCCCGAACCCGTATTCGACCGCGTCACCCGCCTGGCCAGCCGCCTGCTGGGCGTGCCGATGGCGCTGTTCTCGCTGGTCGATGCCGACCGCCAGTGGTTCAAGTCGCGGGTCGGGCTCGAGGTCGGCGAGACGCCGCGCGAATACGCGTTCTGCGCGCACGCAATCGGCATGAGCGCGCCGCTGGTGGTGAGCGATGCGCAGGAAGACCGGCGCTTCAGCGACAACCCGCTGGTCAACGGGCCGCCGGGGATCCGTTTCTATGCCGGGGTGCCGATCCGCACCACGGCCGGTCTCGCGGTCGGCACCCTGTGTGCGCTCGACACGCGGCCGCGTACCCTCGGCGAGGACGAGGCGCAGGTGCTGAACGACCTGGCGGCGATCCTGACCAAGGAAGTGCAGTACCGCGAACGCATGGCGGTGGCGCGCGACCACCTGGCGCGCACCGATGCGGTGCTGGGCGCCAGCGAGGCGCGCTTTCGCAGCATCTTCGACATCGCCAGCGTCGGCATCGCGCTGGTGGCGCCGGACGGCGGCTGGATCAGTGTCAACAAGGCCTTGTGTGATATCGTCGGCTACAGCGAGGAAGAACTGTGGAGCCGCACTTTCCAGCAGATCACCCATCCGGACGACGTCGCAGCCGATCTCGACCTGATGCGCGCGCTCGAACGGGGCGAGGCCGCGCAGTACCAGTTCGAAAAGCGCTACCTGCGCAAGGACGGCGCCACCGCCTGGATCAACCTGAACGTCTCGCCCAAGCGCAGCGCCGACGGCAGGATCGAATACTATGTGTCGGTGATCAAGGACATCGGTCTGCAGAAGAAGGCACAGGCGGACATCGCCGCCCTGAATGCCGGGCTGGAGCACCGGGTCGCGACCCGCACCTCCGAGCTGGAGGAAGCCAACCGGCTCCTGAACGCGGCCATGGAGCGCCAGCGCGCCACCGAGGCCGAACTGCGCGCACGCGAGGCGGAGATCCGCAGTGTGGTGGAGAACGCCTACGACGCCTACATCAGCCTGGACGAAGAGGGCGTGGTCACGGCCTGGAACCGCCAGGCCGAGGACACCTTCGGCTGGCCGCGCGCCGAGGCGCTCGGGCGCCGGCTCGAGGACCTGATCATTCCGGAAGACCACCGCGCGCGCCATCGCGACGGCATGCAGCGCTTCCTGGCGACCCGGCTGGGCAGCGCGGTCGACCAGCGCCTGGAGTTGCCGGCGCTGCGGCGCGACGGCAGCGCGCTGACGGTCGAGGTGCGCATCCGTGCCCTCGAGTTCGATGGCCGCACCATGTTCAGCGCCTTCCTGCACGACATCACCGCGCGCAAGCACGAGCAGGCCCAGCGCGAATACGAGAACCGGCACGACCTGCTCACCGGCCTGCTGAACCGGCGCGCGCTGCTCGAGGCGGTCCCGGTGGCCCAGTCGCGCGCCGGCCGCAGCGGAAAGGCGGTCGGCATGCTGTTCATCGACCTGGACGGCTTCAAGGCGGTGAACGACTCGCAGGGCCACGAGGCCGGCGACGCCTTGCTGCGCGAGATCGCCGCACGCCTGCGCGCGGGGGTGCGCAAGACCGACAGTGTCTATCGCCTGGCCGGCGACGAGTTCACGGTGTTGCTCGAAGACATGGCCGATACCTTCGACGATGCCCACACCGTGGCGGAAAAGCTGATCAACAGCATTGCCGAACCGGTGCTGCTGCCGGGACGGGCAGTCCGCGTGCGCGCCAGCATCGGCATCGCCCTCGATACCGGCAAGCCCTCGCGCGCGCCGGACGAGTTGCTGAAGGAAGCCGATCACTTCATGTACCAGGCCAAGAAAGCCGGGCGCGGGCGTGTCTGTTCGGCGCGCTATCCGTATTAGCGCAGCCTGAGGTCGCTCCAGGCCAGCGGCTGGGCAATGAACACGGTGTCACAAATGGCGGCCGGGTAGCCGAAGTCGAAGGCCACCCGGCCCTCGGTGTCCACGCCGAGCAGGCGCGCGCTGCTGCGTCTGTCGGCGGCCGAATAGGCGATCAGGTAGTTGCCCGGCGTGCCTTCATGAACACTGGAACAGATGTCCGAGAAGAGCTCGCGATTGCGTTCGTAGGTCCAGGTTTCGCGCGCCGTGCCCGCCTTGTCGTCGATTGCGTAGCGCGACGGGGCGCTGAACCTGCGGGTTTCGCCGGACGGGGCGACCGGCAGCTGGTTCGCGCTGCCCAGACCGTTGTTGAACAGCAGCAGCTGGCCATCTGGCGTGACCGACAGCGCATGCTGGCCGATCGGCGCCTTGCCGGCCACCAGCTCGAGGGCGAGGGCGCGCAGCGAGGGATAGTTGACGTACCAGTGCTTGCCGGTGTCGCCGAACAGCCAGCGGATGGCGCCGCTGTCGTAGTCGAGCTTGACGACGAAATGCTCGCGGCTGGAGATCAGGAGCGAATTGTCGGCCGCATGGTAGATGGCCGAGTTCATGTGGAACCAGTCGACGCCGTCGCGAACGAAGCCTGCCGGGTTGTCGCCCTTGGCGCGCATGTGCTCGCTGAAGATCCGTCCCAGGTCCCATTCCTTGAGCACCTTGCCGTTGGCGTCGATCTCGGCCAGGTTGGCCCCGATCAGGGACACGCGGCCGTCCAGCGCGTCGAGCTCGGCCAGCATGCCGGTCTTGCCGGGTGACAGGTCGTGGTGGAACCGGGTGTAGCGGGTGCCGTCGACCGGCACGCTCATATAGGCGCCGCCCAGGTCCATGCGGTACAGCACCCGGTCGTTCTGGCTGCCGATGTAGAACGTGTCGCCGGCGAACATCGACGAGAACGAATCGGCGAGCACCGCACCGGTCCAGCGCATGTGGCCGTCGGTGTCGAGCACCACCGGCCCGGTGTGGCCGTTCTTGATCAGCATGTAGTCGACGCCGGGCGCCCGTTCGGGACTGCGCGCGACATGGATGGCCGGTGTCGTGTACACCTGTGCCGGACCGCTGTAGGCCGGCGTGTCGATGCTGGCACGGAAGGCGTGCTGCGAGCCGTCGCGGAAGCTGGCGGTCAGCGACACGCCGTTGACATGCGCGGCGTACAGCCCGAACACGGGCAGTTCAAGTCGTTCGCTGCCGGATTGCCAGGCGCCGCGCCGGTCGAGCCAGGACTTGTCGAAGCCCACCGCCAGCGGCTTCGCATACGTGCCCGGACGCGGCGCGATGCTGTAGGACACACTGGCCAGTTCGCCGTAGTTGCGCAGGTCGAAGCTGAGCGTCGAGATGAATACCGTTGTTCCCGGCACGTGGCGCAGGTTGGCGATCTTGGCCAGCGCGGCCTGGGTCTGTACGCCGGCACCGCCGCCGTCTTCGTCGCCGCTGCTGCAAGCGGCTGACAGCGCGCAGAACAGTACGGCGAGCAGCAGGTTCCTGGAAAAAGCGGGCATGGAGCCTCCATCCTTGTCGTGTCGGCTATTTCGATAGCCGGCTCTGCGATTAGTTCAGCCGTGGCGACGGTGCTACCGACGAGCTCAATCTTGAAACGCGCTCGAACCTGAATCCAGAAAACAAATGCTGATTTCGCACAAAACAGTTCAAATGAGATATATTTTTATGTAAAGTGAATGAAAGCAGGACTCACGGACGCAACGTGATTTTTGGTCGGCATTCCACCCGGATGACTCATGCGCTACGGTGTTCTAGCAGAACCGGCAGACCTCGCGAAACACCCGCCATCCGCTGCGCAGTTGCGCTACGTTCTTGTGGTGCTGGCGCTGCTGGCCGTGTCCTTCGCGCTGCTGGCGCCGTTCGCGCGCACCCCGCTGCCGGTGGCGCCGGAATTCGTTCCGATGTACCAGTCGGTGCTTATCGGCAGCAACCTGCTTACCGGCATCCTCCTGCTGGGCCATGTGCATACCAGCCGCTCCTGGTCGCTTGGCATCCTCACGCTGGGCTATTTCTTCACGGCGCTGATCGCGCTGGCCCACATGCTGACCTTCCCGGGTCTGTTCTCGCCCCATGGCGTATTGGGCGGCAACGATCAGACCACCCCGTGGCTGTTCATGATCTGGCATGCGCTGTTCCCGCTGTTCGTGATCGGCTATGCGTGCAGCTACCGGCGCCCGCTGCCCAGTCATTTCCTGCGCGTCGGCACGCTCCTGATCGCGCTGTTCGTGGCGGTGCTGGTGCTGATCTGCACCTCCGGCGCGCCCTACCTGCCGGTGCTGATGGATGGCCACCGCTTCCGTCCGGCCTACCGCTGGCTGGGCGCCGGCGTGCTGGCCCTGGCGCTGTGGGCCTTGTGGACGGCTTCGCGCAAGCGCCCGCGCGCGGTGCTCGACGTGTGGCTGACCATCGCGATGTCGGCCTTGGCCTTCGAGGTGCTGCTGTCCTGCCTGTTCAATGGTGGACGCTTCGACCTCGGTTTCTACGCCGGCCGGATGTACGGCCTGTCGGCCTCGTTGTTCGTGCTGGGCGCCATCGCGATCGATAACATCGCCCTGCACACGCGCGTGCGCGACACCTTCGAGGAAATGATCGAGACCCGTTCGCGCGCACAGTGGCAAAGCCTGCTCGGTTCGGTGCTGCGCCAGCTGCCCGACGGCGTGCTGATCGTCGACCGCGAGGGCCGCTGCGTGATGGCCAATGACCAGGCCGAGCAGATGGGGAGCCGCTTCGAGCACGCGGGCAAGGGCGGCCTGCCGGGTCCGGCGGCAATGCTGTCGCTGATCGGCGAGCCGGTGCGGCGCGCGATCGAGGGCCAGGCCTTCCGCGATGCCGTACTCGAGAGCACCACAGGCGAAGGGCGGCGCGTGTACACCGTCAGCGGCGCCCCGCTGCGCGAAGGCGCGGCCGAGCTGGCGGCGGCCGTGATCGTGCTGGACGACATTACCGAGCGCACCGAGGCCAGCGCCGCGCTGGCGCGGGCGCTGGGCCAGACCCGCTACCTGATCGAGAACACCCCGCTGGCGGTGATCGAGTGGGACCGCGACTTCGTGATCCGGTTGTGGAACCGGCGCGCCGAGGAACTGTTCGGCTGGAGCGCGCAGGAGGCGGTTGGCCAGCGCATCGACGCGCTGCCGGTGATCCACGAGGGCGATGCCGGCCGGGTGGCGGGCGCGATGGGGCGCCTGCTCGATTCGGCCACACGCTACGTCGAGTCGAGCAACCGCAACCGCACGCGCGACGGCCGCACCCTCAGCTGCGAGTGGTACAACTCGGTGCTGCACGACGAAGAGGGCAACATCGACCGGGTGTTCTCGCTGGTGCTCGACGTGAGCGAGCGCGAGGAAGCGATGGAAGGCCTGAAGGATGCCGACCGCCGCAAGGACGTCTACATCGCCACCCTGGCGCACGAGCTGCGCAATCCGCTGGCGCCGATCGCCAACGCGGCCTCGCTCCTGCGCGGAAAGGGCCTGCCGCAGGAACGGATCGAATGGATCGCGGCCATGGTCGGACGCCAGACCGCCCAGATGGCGCGGCTGCTGGACGACCTGCTGGATGTGACCCGCATCAGCCGCGGCAAGATCGAACTGCACCGTGCGCCGGTGGAGCTGGGGCGGCTGCTGCGCGACACCCTGCAGACCAGCATGCCGCTGATCGAGGCCGGGCGTCACGCGGTGGCGCTCGACCTGTGCGACGAGCCGGTCTGGGTCGACGCCGACGCGCTGCGCCTGACCCAGGTGCTGGCGAACCTGATCAACAACGCCGCCAAGTACACGCCGCCGCGCGGGCGCATCGCGATCCTGCTGAAGGAGAGCGGCGGGGAAGCGCTGGTGCGGGTGAGCGACAACGGCATCGGCATCGAGCCGGACATGCTGGGGCGCGTGTTCGACGCCTTCGTGCAGGTGTCCAGCGCCAGCCACCTGGCGCAGGGCGGACTGGGCATCGGGCTGTCGCTGGCCCGGGGCCTGGTGGAGTTGCACGGCGGCCGGATCGAGGCCCATAGCGCCGGGCCGGGGCACGGGTCCAGCTTCACGGTATGGCTGCCGGCAATCCGGCCGGCGGCCGCCCCGGAGGCGGCCGAGCCGCAGGCCGGCAGCGGCGCGCGGCTGCGCAAGCATGTGCTGGTCGCCGACGACAATGTCGACGCCGCCGAGTCGCTGGCCTGGCTGTTGCGTTCCGAGGGGGCGACGGTCGACGTGGCGCACGACGGCGCGGCCGCGCTGCGGCTGTATAACGCGCACCCGGCCGACATCGCGGTGCTCGACCTGGGCATGCCCGAGATGGACGGACTGGAGGTGGCGGCCATCCTGGCGCGCAAGTACCCGCGGCCGTTTCTCGTCGCCGTGACGGGGCGGGGGCGGCAGGAAGACCGCTGCGCTTCGCTGGCGGCGGGCTTTGATGAACATCTGACCAAGCCGGTGGCGCCGCAGCAGCTCATTGACTTGCTCGCCCAGGTGTAGGGTGGACGGCATAGCCGCCTTTCGTGGCCCGTTCTAGCCTACGCATGTGTTTTTACAACGGCCTCCCTGTCGAGACACCGAGGTTTATTGCACCTCATGTAACCCACTGTTAGTATGGATCAGTTGCTAACTCGGAGGGTGCCATGCAGATGCTGTTCCGCCTGTTCGGTCCTCGCCGCAGGAAAAACCAGGAGGAGATCGCCAGCCGCGCGGCCGAGGTGATCGTCCACGTGCTCTTCGATGTCGGTCTCGACCGCTTCCTCGCGGGCACCATCTTGCTCGACCGCCAGTTCCGCCTCCAATTCTACGCGGTGGCGCCGCCGCCTTCGCCAGCCGTCATTGCCAGCGTCCCGGTGCGGGCGATCGACGAGGCGCATGTCTTCCGTACCCATGTGCTCGCCGCCGGCGTCGACGCGCCCACGCTCGCCACCCATACCCGCATCATGGCCGACGGCATGATGCGCGCCCTCCGGGCCCGGTCGCCGGCGCTGCGCGCGCTGCCGGCCACGCGGCGCGAGCGGCGCCGCGTCCTGCGCCACGTGCTGGGCCGTTCTTAAGCCCCTTCCGCGCGCCCGGCGGTATCCGGTGCGCGCCGCCTGGCGCAGGGGCGCTATCCTTTCGACGCGGGGCCAGCGGCGCCGCCCTCACGAAAGGTCACCGGCATGAGCGTTCGCAACCTCGAGCACCTGTTCGCACCGAAGTCGGTGGCGCTGATCGGCGCCTCCGAGCGGCCGGGCAGCCTGGGCGCGACGCTGCTGCACAACCTGCTGGCCGGGGGCTTCAAGGGCGAGGTCTGGCCGGTCAATCCCAAACATGGCGAGCTGGCCGGGCGGCGCTGCTACCCCGGCGTGGCCGGCCTGCCCGCGGCGCCGGCGCTGGCCGTGATCTGCACGCCGCCATCGACCATCCCCGCGATCGTGCGCCAGCTGGGCGAGCGCGGCACGCGCGCAGCCGTGGTCCTGAGTAGCGGCCTGCAGGATGCGCGGACCGCCGGCGGGCCGGGCGGCGGCCGCAGCCTGCGCCAGGCGATGCTCGATGCGGCCAACCCTTATCTGCTGCGCCTTCTGGGGCCGAACAGCGCCGGCCTGCTGGCGCCCGGCCTTGGCCTGAATGCCAGCGTCGCCACCAGCGGCGCGCTGCCGGGACGGATCGCCTTCGTGTCGCAATCCGGCGCGCTGATGGTCGGGGTGCTGGACTGGGCGCGCACGCGCGGCATCGGCTTCTCGCACTTCATCGCGCTGGGGGACGCGGCCGACGTCGACCTGGGCGACGTGCTCGATTACCTGGCCAGCGACGGTGCCACCTCCGCCATCCTGCTGTACGTGCAAGACCTGCGCTATGCGCGCAAGTTCATGTCGGCGGCGCGCGCTGCGGCGCGCAGCAAGCCGGTGCTGGTGCTCAAGGCCGGGCGTGAAGACGATGCGGCGCCCGCCGCCGCCAGCGAAAGCGGTGCGCTGGCCAGCCCGGACGACGTGTTCGACGCCGCCATCCGCCGTGCCGGCATGCTGCGCGTGAGCACCACCGACCAGCTGTTCTCGGCGGCCGAGACCCTGGCCTACGCGCGTCCGCTGCACGGCGAGCGGCTGGCCATCGTCAGCAACGGCGCGGGGCCCGGCGTGCTGGCGCGCGACGCGCTGGCGCAGGGCGGTGGAATGGAAGCGCAATTCTCCGACGATTCGGCGGCGAAGCTCGGCGCGCTGCTGGCGCCCGGCTGGCGGCGCGGCAACGTGGTCAACCTGGAGGGCAGGGCGGCGCCAGCGCTGTACCGCGAGACCCTGGAGATCCTGCTGCAGGATCCGGGCGTCGATGCGGTGCTGGCGATCCAGTCGCCGACCGCGACGGTGCCAAGTGGCGACGTGGCGAACGCGATCGCGCCGCTGGTGCGCAGCGCCTCCAAGACCCTGCTGTCGTGCTGGCTGGGCGGGGCCGCGGTTTCCGAGGCGCGCGCGATCGCCTCCGGAGCGCGCCTGCCGGCCTTCCGCACGCCGGAAGACGCGGTGGCCGGATTCCTGCAGCTGGTGCACTACCGGCGCAACCAGAACCTCCTGATGGAAGTGCCGCCCTCGATGGCCGGCACGGTGGCGCCCGACCGCGCCGCGGCGCGCGCGCTGGTGCGCGAAGCCCTGGCTGCCGGGCGCTACCTGTTGTCCGACCCCGAGACCAAGGCCGTCCTGCGCACCTACGGCATGGCCGTGGTCGAGACGCGCCAGGCCGCCGGCGTCGAGGAAGCGGTGAATGCCGCGCAGCGCATCGGCTTTCCGGTGGCGGTCAAGATCCTGACCCCGGACGTCATGCACAAGTCGGACTTCGGCGGCGTGACCCTCGATCTCGACAGTGTGGAAGCGGTGCGCGCCGCCGCCAGCCGTATGCGCCGGCGCCTGGCCGAACTGTTCCCGCTGGCGCGCTTCGAGGGCTTCTCGGTGCAGGCCATGGTCCGGCGCAGCAATGCGCACGAGCTGATCGTCGGTGCCGCCCTCGATGCCGTGTTCGGGCCGGTGATCGTGTTCGGGCAGGGCGGGGTGACGGTGGAAGTGGCCGACGACCACGCTGTGGGCCTGCCGCCCCTGAACCTGGTGCTGGCGCGCGACCTGGTCGACCGCACCCGCGTGGCCCGGCTGCTGGCGGGCTACCGCAACCGCCCGGCGGTGAACATGGACGCGGTGCTGGCGTCGCTGGTGCAGGTCTCGCGCATGGTGGCGGACATTCCCGAGATCGCCGAGCTGGACCTGAACCCGCTGCTGGCCGACAGCAAGGGTGTCACCGTGCTGGACGCGCGCATGCGGCTGGCGCTGGCCGACCGTTCCGGCAGCACGCTGGACCGGCTGGCGATCCGGCCCTATCCGCGCGAGCTCGAGGAAACCATCGTGTGGCGGGACGCCCCCCTGCTGCTGCGCCCGATCCGTCCCGAGGACGGGCCGGCCCACCTGGCCTTTTTCGATGCGCTCACGCCGGACGACGTGCGCTACCGCATGTTCGTACGCATCCGCGAGCTGCAGCCTTCGCAGCTGGCCCGCTTCACCCAGATCGACTACGACCGCGAGATGGCGTTTATTGCGACTCGTCTCAATGCGCAGGGCGTGGCGGAGACGCTGGCGGTGGGGCGGGTGGTGGCCGACCCCGACAACATCAGCGCCGAGTTCGCGGTGACGGTGCGCTCGGACCTGAAGGGCATGGGGCTCGGAAAAATCATGATGCAGAAGCTGATCGACTACTGCCGCGCGCGCGGCACGCGCGAGATCGTGGGCGAGGCGCTGCCGCAGAATTCGCGGATTACGGGGCTGGCCAAGGCGATGGGCTTCACGGTGACATCGACCGGTCTCGAAGGCATGCGCGAAATGCGGCTCGTCCTGTAATATTATTTCAAGTCAATGCTTCCGATGAAATAATATTTCACCGCCTGAACCGCACATCCTCCTGCACCACCTTCACATCCCCCTTCGGTTTCTTGGGCTTCTTCGGTTTCTTGACGATCTGCCCGCCCGCCGTGGTCTCGGGCACACGGTGATCCGGCGCGAAGCCGCTTTCCTCCACCCGCTCCAGGGTCTGGCGGGTGAGCGCCTCGATCGCCGCGAGGTATTCCACCTCGTCCGCGCACACCAGCGACACCGCCTCGCCCGAGGCGCCCGCGCGTCCGGTGCGCCCGGTACGGTGCACGTAATCTTCCGCCACGATCGGCAGGTCGACGTTCACCACCACCGGCAGGTGGTCGATATCCAGTCCGCGCGCGGCGACGTCGGTTGCGACCAGCACGCGCACCTCGCCGGCCTTGAAACGCTCGAGCGCGCGCAGGCGGGCCGGCTGCGGCTTGTCGCCGTGGATCGCGTCGGCCGGGATGCGCTTGGCGTCCAGCAGGCCGACCAGCTCGTCGACACCCTTGCGCGTCTTGGTAAACGCCAGCACCTGGGTCCAGCCGTGCTGTTTCAGCAGGTGCAGAAACAGCTCCGGTTTGCGCTTCTTGTCGACCGGCACCAGCCACTGGCGGATCGCCGACACCGTGGTGTTGGCCGGCGTCGCCTCGATCCGCACCGGTTCGCGCAGCAGGCGGTTGGCCATGGCGCGGATCTGGTCGGAGAAGGTGGCCGAGAACAGCAGGGTCTGGCGCTTTTTCGGCAGCGCGGCGAACACCTGGTCGAGCTCTTTCGAGAAGCCGAGATCGAGCATGCGGTCGGCTTCGTCCAGCACCAGGGTCGCGACTTCGTTCAGCTTCAGGGCGTTCTGGCGCTGCAGGTCGAGCAGGCGGCCAGGCGTGGCCACCAGCACATCCACCCCCTTGCGCAGGTTCATCATCTGCGGATTGATGCTGACGCCGCCGTAGGCCACCATGGTGCGCAGGTTCAGCCCGGCGCCGTAGGTGCGGAAACTCTCGTGCACCTGTTCGGCCAGCTCGCGCGTCGGCACCAGCACCAGCGCCCGCGCGGCATTGCTGCCGACCGGCGTGCTCTTCTTGGCCAGGCGCTGCAGGATCGGCAGGGCGAAGCCGGCGGTCTTGCCGGTGCCGGTCTGGGCCGCGGCCATGACGTCCTTGCCGGACAGGACGGCAGGAATCGCCTGCTGCTGCACGGCGGTCGGGGTGGTGTAGTCGAGCGAAGCGAGGGTCTGGATGATCGGATCGATCAAGCCAAGGGAGGCAAAGGACATGGAAACCTTACGGCAAATAAATGTATAAGCCGTAGTTTACCGTGCCGGAGGCCGGCATGGGGAAAGCGTCGTTCAGCCCAGGACGACGATGGCCGACAGGTCAACGATCGGCTTGGCCGGCTCGCGCTGGTCCTTGCAGCCGGTCAGTAACAGGCAGGCGATCGCGAGCGCGGCGGGAATCGCACTGAATTGCGGGCGCGGTGGCATGATGGCTCCTTGATAAGAGCCTCCATCATACGCCGGTCCGCGCCGGGAGTGCATACGTGGATGCTAAATTTAGAAGCTGTATGACACGGACGCGCGCAGCACCGGATAGACCTTGTAGTCCGACACTTCTTCCTGCAGGCGCAGCTCTTCGAGGTTGACGTCGCTCGCCAGCTGCCTGCACACCGTGTTCGAGGTGGTGCAGCCGAAGGCGATCAGGTTGACCTGGGCCTTGCCCTGATAGAAGGCGCCGATGTCGGCGCCGAAGTTCCAGCGCTTGTTAGGGGTGAGGGCATTGCCCCAGCCGATGCCGATGTAGGGAGCGGCGCGGCGGAACCTCACCTCGCCTTCCAGGCTGCCGATGTCGGTAGTCGCGTAGGTGTTGCCGTTGAAGGTGAACGTGCCGCCCGCTGCCGGGACACCCACCGCCTTGAAGCGGGTGCCGTTGTACAGGACGCCGCCGGTCAGGCGGAAGCTGCTGTTCGGCACGACATACCAGTCGAACAGCACGTCGAAGGTCGCCAGCTTGCCGTCGAGCTTGTAGTCGACCAGGCCGGAGCGCTTGTCGAAGTCGTGCTTGAAGTAGTTGGCGCCGAAGCGGCCGTTCAAGTTGCTCTCCATCGGGACCACCAGATGCAGGCCGGCGCCCGTGGTGCCGAGGTCGGCGGTAACGGCGGCGCCGACCTGGGCCTGGGCGCTTGCGCCGGCAACCAGGGCAACCAGGGCGGTGAGGGTGAAGAGGATGTGTTTGCGTGCCATGCTTGAAAAACCTTTCAGTATCGAATAGCGCAGCATTGTAGCGGCACAGGTCGCTTCCAGCGAGCAAGTATCCGCAACGAGCGGTCGCACTGACGCGAATGCGCAACGCATTTTCTGTGCCCGCGGGGTCCGGTTTCGTCGCCACTATCCCGGCTCCGTCGCATAATGTCACCAGGCAACCGAGACCGGAATTAATCTGGCGCTGCCCTGACCACTGAAAGAACATCATGATTTCAAGCACTTTTCACCTCGGACGACTGCTGGCGGCCTGGCTCGGCTGCTACCTGATCGTCTGCATCATCATCGCCGAGGCGACCGAAGACTATCTCGAGCGCGACATCGGCGGCTACTTCGCGCTGCTGGCGCTCTTCCTCGGCCTGTGGGTGCTGTCCGGCGTCTTCTCGCACATGCGCCGGGTACGCCTGATTGCAGGCAGCCTCAACAGCGGCACCCTGTCGAATCGCCAGCGCCGCCAGATCGAGATTCCGTTCGAAGCCGGCGAGGCCTTCGACCTGATCGATGCCGCGATTCGTGAACTGCCCGGGGCGATCCTGGTGGAGAGCGCCCGCGACAGCCTGCAGGTCCGCGCCAAGGTCAAGCGCATCAACCCGTATGCGATGCAGCATGACGGCCAGCCCCCGGCCGCCAGCTGGGCCTTCATCCCCTTCGGCGAACGGCGCAACCAGATCCTGGCCACGGTCACGCCCAATGGCGACGCGGCCGGCAGCGTGACCTTGATCTGCGAACCGGAAGACCCGGCCTGGACCGATACCTTCCTGGTCGACCACGGCACCAACCTGGAGAACGCGGAGGCGATCGTGCGCGCCATCACCCGCCGCGTGGCCGAGCGCCGCCGCGGCGAGCAAGCGCAGGTACGCCAGACCGCCACCGAGAAGGAACTCACGGTGGCCAAGCTGAACCTGCTGCACGCCCAGGTCGAGCCGCACTTCCTGTACAACACCCTGGCCAGCGCCCAGGTCCTGACCCGCAGCGACCCGGCGCGCGCCGACGAGATGCTCGGCAACCTGATCCAGTACCTGCGCCACTCGCTGCCGCGCACCGAGGACGCGCCGTCGACCATCGGCGAAGAACTGGAACGCGCGCGCGCCTACCTCGACATCCTGAAGATCCGCATGGGTCCGCGCCTGCAGCTGCAGGTGGACATACCGGATGCCCTGCGCGGTGTGCTGTTCCCGACCATGATGCTGCAGACCCTGGTCGAGAACGCGATCAAGCACGGACTGGAGCCGAAGCCGGGCGGCGGCACCGTGTGGATCCTGGCGCGCCAGGTGGAGAGTGCCGTCGCGGTGACGGTAGCCGACGACGGCCGCGGCTTCACGGCCGAAGGGGGCGGCACCGGCGTCGGCCTGCGCAACGTGCGCGAACGCCTGCGCCTGGCCTACGGCAGCGCGGCCGCGTTCTCGATCGTCGCCAACTTCCCGAGCGGCGTGGCGGCGACCATCACCGTGCCCCATACGGTCAACGGCGCGACCAGCGCGACTACCGGCGCGGTCCCGGCGGGAGCCCATCATGCATGATCAACGAAAAAATGGCCGCATCACCTGCGTGGTGGCGGAAGACGAGGCCCTGCTGCGCGAATCGCTGGTGCAGCTGCTGGGGCAGGTATGGCCGGAACTCGAGATCGTCGCCGCCTGCGAGGATGGCGGCAGCGCACTGGAAGCGATCGCCGAACAGCGCCCCGACGTGGCCTTCCTGGACATCCGCATGCCCGGCCTGAGCGGGCTCGAAGTCGCGTCCAGCCTGCTCAATGCCGGCATCGAGACCGAAGTGGTGTTCGTCACCGCCTACGACCAGTACGCGATCGACGCCTTCGAGCGTGGCGCGGTGGACTACCTGCTCAAGCCGGTGGCGCGCGAACGCCTGGCCGGCACCGTCGGCCGGGTGCAGGCGCGCCTGCAGCGCGGCGGCCAGGACGTGCAGCAGTTGCAGGCCCTGTTGCAGCAGCTGTCGGCGGTCGCGCCGCCGCAGCCGAAGGCGCCGCCGCTCGTATGGCTGACGGCCAGCCGCGGCCAGGAAACGCGCCTGATCCTGGTCGACGACGTCGCCTACTTCCAGTCCGACAGCAAGTACACGGTGGTGATGACGCCTGAGGGCGAAGCCTTGCTGCGCAAGCCGATCCGCGATCTGCTGGAAGTGCTGGACCCGACCCATTTCAAGCAGGTGCACCGCTCGACCATCGTCAACCTGCGCGCGGTCGCCGGCGTCACCCGCGACGACAGCGGGCGCGGCATCCTGCGCCTGAAGAACCGGCCCGAGACGCTGGCAGTGAGCCAGCCATTCATGGGACTGTTCCGTAATATGTGAGCTATGGCTGGGTGTAGGGTGGGCGGCTATACCCGGCAAGCTGAGCTGCTTCTAGCATGGACGCCGCCCACGCGTTCAAACCACGTCTGAACAGCCGCTGCCTCTACAACACCGAGGGTTGAACGCGTGGGCGGCATCGCGGTTGCGGACCAATCAACCGGTCGGGTGGAGCCGCCCACCCTACGAGCTGTTACGTAACATCGAGATGTAACGGGATGTTAAACCTTGCACAGAGTGTAAGAGTGTGGGGTGGCGTACAGTGAACCTGGAGTTTCCAGTGGTAAAGTTCGCCCATCAAACCATTCGATGAGGCATACCATGAAAGCCCTGATCCTCTGCGCCGCCCTGGCAAGCGCTTCCTTCCCGGCCCTGGCCCAGACCAACGTCAGCATCAATATCGGGCAGCCCGGTTTCTACGGCCGCATCGACATCGGTGACTTCCGCAACTACGGCCCGCCGCCGGTGTACGTCGCGCAGCCGGTGATCATCGAGCGCCACTACCGTGCGCGCGCCGAGCCGGTCTACCTGCGTGTGCCGCCGGGCCACCGCAAGAACTGGCGCAAGCACTGCCGCAAGTACGGCGCCTGCGGCCAGCCGGTGCTGTTCGTGCAGGACCGCTGGTATTCCGACGTCTACGCGCCGCGCTACCGCGAAGTGCACTACCGTGAGCGCTACGATGACCGCGGGGGCCGTCACGACGACCGGCGCGACCGCCATGACGACCGTGGCCATGGCCGGGACCATGATCGCGGCCATGGCAAAGGCCACGACAAAGGTCATGGCAAGGGCCATGGCAAGGGCCGCGGCCACGACTAAGCAGTTCGGGCGCCGCTGTCCTCACCGGGCAGCGGCGCCTCCGCCGGCAGCAGACCCTCGGCCACCAGTTCCTGCCAGAAGGCGGCGGGAATCTTCAGTTCCATCAGGTCCGCATTGCGGCGCAAATGGCGGGTGCTGCTGGCGCCAGGAATGGTCGCCGCCACCACCGGGTGGGCCGCGCCGAACTGCAGCGCCGCCGCCGGCAGGTCGACTCCGTGGCGCGCCGCCACATGGCGCAGCCGCTCGCGCCGGTGGTGGTGTTCGGGCTTGGCCGGCACGTAGTCGTAATGGTCGCCGCCGGCCAGGAAACCCGAATTGAACGGGCCGCCCAGCACGATCGCCGCACCGCGCTCCTTGCACAGAGGAAACAGGGCCTCGAGCGGCGTGGTCTCCATCAGCGTGTAGCGTCCCGCCAGCAGGAAGATATCGGGGTCCGAGTCGCGCAGCGCGCGCAGGCAGGGCTCGACCGTGTTCACGCCCAGGCCCCAACCCTTGATCATTCCCTCTTCGCGCATCCGCACCAGCTCCTCGAAAGCGCCCCCCGGCCCGGCGGCGATCCGGTAGTAGTGCTCGAAACTCTCCCCCAGATGGTCGGGCGAAAGGTCGTGCACGTAGACGATGTCGATGGCCCCAAGGGCCAGGCGCTGCAGGCTGTCCTCGACCGAGCGGCGCGCGCCGGCCGCCGTGTAGTCGGTCAGGCGCCGGAACGGCAGCGAGGACACGAAGGGCGGGACGATCTCGCCGTTCGGGTCCGGCACCAGCACCCGGCCGACCTTGGTCGACATCGTGTAGTCGCGGCGCGGCCGGCCGCGCAAGGCCTGGCCGAAGCGGTGCTCGGACAGGCCGGTGCCGTAGTGCGGCGCCGTGTCGAAGTAGCGGATACCGCTTTCCCAGGCCGCGTCGACCGTGGTGCGGGCCGCTTCGTCGCCGGTGGTGTGATACATGTCGCCCAGCCCGGTGCCGCCCAGGCCCAGGCGCGTGATCGGTCGATAGCGCTGCGTCACGTGAACTCCCTTGTTGGTCGGAATGTCGGGCCATGCTACACCGGCGCGCGGGGCGCATGATTGAACCGGTTCAGAAACCCGCACTGCATCAGGGGGATGCAATATGATGCTTATTTCCTTGCAACCAGTCCGGGCATGAAAGAAGCGCCTCCAGATCCCCAGATGTCGATCCTGCTCGGCTGGTCCCTGATCCTGCTGCTTGCGTTACCCATCGGCGTCTTCACGGTCTGGCATGTCGCCGGCAAGTTCGCCGCAAGCTCGTGGCCAACGACGCGTGCCGAGATCGTGCGCAGCGCGCCGTATCAGACTTCGAAGCCGACGCTGTGGTGCCTCAAGCTCGGCTACCGTTACCAGGTCGGCGGCAGGATCCTCGAATCGAAACGGGTCTCGTCCTCGTTCTTCGCCGGCACCGGTTGCGACCGCGACCGGCAGGTGATCGCTGCGCGGCTGGAACGCATGCAGCCGGGCGCGCGCATCACGGTGCGTGTCGATCCGCGCGACCCTGGCAGCGCGGTCGTCTACCTTGCACCTGCGCTGGAAGTCATCGATGGCTTCGGGAGCCTTTTCGCGCTGACCTGGCTCCTTGGCGGCATTTCCGCTGTCCGGGCCGGCAGGAAAGAGCGGCGCGAGCAGGACGCCGCACGCGCCGCCACTCATCAGCCGGCATTCCGCTAACGTAGTAAGATTGCCACATGCCCATGTGCTGGCATTGCCGGACGGGCGCACATGAAGGAGCTTGCTTTGCGTAGCGAAATCGTGATCGTGGGTGGCGGGGCGGGCGGCCTGGAACTGGCCTGCAAACTGGGCCGCAAGCTGGGCCCCTCGAAGGTGACGCTGGTGGACAGCCGGCTGTATCACATCTGGAAGCCGTCGCTGCACGAGGTGGCGGCCGGCACCCTGGACATCCACCAGGAAGGCCTGTCGTACCAGATGCTGGCGCACGACAATGGCTTCAACTTCGTGTTCGGACCGATGACGGCGCTCGACGCCGCCGCGAAAACCATTACGGTGGGCGCGATCGTCGCCGCCACCGACAACGACGAGGTACTGCCCCAGCGCAGCCTCGAATATGGCTCGCTGGTGCTGGCGGTCGGCAGCACCTCGAATTACTTCGGCGTGCCCGGCGCGCAGGAACACACCATTTCCCTGAACGCCACCGAGGACGCCGAGCGTTTCCGCCTGCGCATGCTGCGCCTGATGCTGGCGGCCGAACAGGATATCGAAGACCAGGGTGGGCAAGGGCGGGGCACGGGCCTGGATGTGGTCATCATCGGCGGCGGCGCCACCGGCGTCGAGCTGGCGGCCGAACTGCGCGAGGCCTCCGGCGCCTACGTCACCTATGGTTTCGACCAGCTCGACGTGAAGCGCGACGTGCGCATCACCATCCTGGAGGGCGCGCCGCGGGTGCTGGCGCCGCTGCCGGAAAAGGTCTCGAACGCGGCCAGCGACCTGCTCGCCAAGCGCGGCATCCGCGTGGTGACGGATTGCCGGGTCACGCAGATCGACCGCGACCGGGTCGTCGACAAGAACGGCAACGTCTATCCCGCCAAGCTGTGCGTGTGGGCCGCCGGGATCAAGGCGCCCGACCTCCTGGGGACGCTCGGCCTGCCGACCGCGAAAGGCGGGCAGGTGGAGGTGGATGCCCACTTGCGTGTAAAAGGCGCCGCCGACATCTATGCGCTGGGCGACTGCGCCGCCTGCGTGGACGGCAACGGCAATGCGGTGCCGCCGCGCGCCCAGGCGGCGCACCAGCAGGCCGACTACCTGGCCACGACCTTCCTGCGCAAGAGCAAGGGCCATGCACCCCCGGCGCGCCCCTACGAATACCGCGACTACGGTTCGCTGGTGTCGGTGGGCCGTTCCACCAGCGTGGGCAGCCTGATGGGTTCCCTGCGCGGGGCCAGCTGGTTCGTGCAGGGCACGATGGCGCGCCTGATGTACACCAGCCTGCACCTGATGCACCACCGCGCGGTGCTGGGCACCATGCGTACCGGGGTGCTGGCGCTGGCGCGCTTCCTGGTGCGGCGGGCGACGCCGCTGGTGAAGCTGCACTAATGTAGGGTGGGCGGGTCTCCCGCCCACGCGGCGATAGTTGCAGCTTTATTGGCCGCACGGGCAGATTTACCGTAGTTTGAACGCGTGGGCGTTTGTAATTCCGGGCATTGCCCGAAATTACCCCGCCCACCCGACGTCCCCCCTCTTCAGCCGCCCGGCGCCTGCTTCGGCAGCGTCATGCGCAGCACCGCGCCTCCATTCTCGCCGGCGCCGAGTTCGAGCGTCCCGCCCAGGAAGCGGGCCCGTTCGCGCAGCAGGCGCAGGCCATGGCAGGAGGGCGATTCCACCAGCTTGCCGCCATGTGCATCCTGCGCCAGGCCGCTGCCGTTGTCGCGCACGGTCAGCATCACCTGCTCGCCGTCGTCGTCCAGGATCACCTCGACTTCGGTGGCGCGCGCATGCGCGGCCACGTTGCGCAGGCCTTCCTCGACGCAGCGCAGCAGCACCACGCCCTGGGTGCGGGTGTAGGTGGCGTCTTCCTCGGGCAGGCTGGCGCGCGCCCGGATGCCATGTGCGGCGGAAAAGTCAGGGACCAGTTCGGCCAGTGCGGCCCGCAGGCCGAGGAACTCGAGCTTGTCGTTCCACAGCTCGAGCTGCATCTTGCGGTTGGTTTCGATGATGTTGGCAAGCAGCGTCTTCATCTGCGCGCTGCGGTCGCGCATCGCCTGGTTGTCGGCGGGGATGTGCTGGCTCAGCAGGGCGAGGTGCATGGTCAGGGCCGTCATCGACGAGCCCAGGCTGTCGTGCAGCTGGCGCGCCAGCAGGCGGCGTTCCTCGTCCCAGCAGGCAGCGAGGTAGCCCAGCATCTCGCTGAGTTCAGCAGTGCGGTCCGCGCCGGGCGCTGTGGGTGCGACAGCGCCTGGCGTAGGCTGCGGAGGTGCCGTTTCGGTCATCGTAGGCTCGGTTAAATGTTTCCCAAATCATACAACAGTCGGCGTCATGGCGGCGCGCAATGCCGGCGCCGTGTCGCTGTGCGTGGCGGGGGGGCAGGGTGCGTTCCCGTACAGTCGCGTCGGTGGTTTCAGGCGAAGCTTGGGATGTGGCGATGCCACCCTACTAACAAATGCTATCAATGAACGGGGGTAATACAATGACGACCGCAAACAAGCCGCAGGATGCCATCACGCTGCTCACCGCGCAGCATCGCGAAGTCCATGCCATGTTCGAGAAATTCGAGAACATGACCGACCGCGCCAAGGTCAGCAAGAAGAAGCTCGCGGACGAGATCTGCCAGGCGCTGATCATGCACACCACGATCGAGGAGGAAATCCTGTATCCGGCGGTGCGCGAAGCAACCGAGGAAACCGAGGACATGGTCGACGAAGCCGTGGTCGAGCACGCGTCGGCCAAGGACCTGATCGCCCAGATCCAGGAGATGGACCCGGGTGACGACCTGTACGACGCCAAGGTGAAGGTGCTGGGCGAACTGGTCGACCACCACGTCGAGGAAGAAGAGAAGGAAATGTTCCCGAAGATGAAGGAACTGAAGCTGGACCTGAAGGCGCTGGGCCAGGAGATGGCGGCGCGGGCGGCCGAGCTGCAGTAAAGCTGCGGCCCGACACAGGCCGGGTCCGCTTCTTCCCTACGCCGCGTCGGCCTGTACCGCCGCCGGCGCCAGCGCTTCGATCAGCTGCTCCATGCTGACCGGCTTCACCAGGTGCTGGTCGAAGCCTGCTTCCATCACACGGCGGTGGTCTTCCGCCAGTCCGTAGCCGGTCAGCGCGATCAGCCGGATGCCGCGCGTGGCCGGGTCGCAGCGCAGGCGGCGCGCCACTTCGTAGCCGTCGATGCCGGGCAGGCCGATGTCCACCAGCGCCGCGGCCGGACAGGCGGCCTGCGCCGCCGCCACGCCCAGCAGGCCATCGGCGGCGGTCGCCACCGGGAAGCCGTGGGCGGCCAGCATGGTCGCCATCATCTCGCGCCCGTCATCATTGTCTTCGATTAGCAGCACCGACGGCTTGCCGGTATTGTCGCCGTCCGACTGTTGCGTGGGCGCGGCCGCAACGACCGGTTCGGCGTGCGGCAGGCGGATCATGAACGTGCTGCCGTTGCCGCTGCCTTGGCTTTGTGCGCTGACGCTGCCGCCATGCAGCTCCACCAGGCGCCGCACCAGCGACAGGCCGATGCCCAGGCCGCCCTGCGCGCGGTCGATCGAAATCGCCCCTTGCACGAACACGTCGAACACGTGCGGCAGCAGTTCTTCCGGGATGCCGACGCCGCTGTCGCGCACGGTCAGCACGATCTCTTCGCCGGCCTGGGCCACGTTGATGTCGATACTGCCGCCCGCCGGCGTGTACTTGAGCGCGTTGTCCAGCAGGTTGGTGATGATCTGTTCGAGGCGGGTCGGATCGCCGTCGACCCAGCCCGGGGCCAGGTCGACGCTGAAGCGGTAGCTGGCGGTGCGGCCGGTGGCGCGCAGGGTTTCCAGGCAGCCGGAGACCAGGTTCGACAAATCGGTTGGTTTGCGCGCCAGCAGGATCTTGCCGGACATCGCGCGCGACAGGTCGAGCAGATCGTCGACGATGCGCGACAGGTGCTGGCTCTGGCGCTGGATGATCTGCTTGGCACGGGTCACGGTTTCGGCATTCGCGCCGACCATGCCGATCAGCGAGGAGGCGCTGCTGATGGCCGACAGCGGATTGCGTAGCTCGTGCCCCAGCATGGCGAGGAATTCGTCCTTGGCGTGGCTCTTGCGCTCGGCGTCGCGGCGTTCTTCCATCTCGCGCACCAGGCGGCGGTTGGTCGCGGTCAGCTCGGTGGTGCGCTGCGACAGCTTCTCGGCCTGGCGCTTGAGCTGCTCGTTCTTCATCGCCAGCGCCACGAACACCGACACCTTGGCGTGCAGGATCTGCGGAATCACCGGGGTGAACAGGAAATCGGCGGCGCCGCGCTGGTAGGCTTTCAGGCGGTCGATCTCGTCGGCCAGGAAGGCGGTGACGAAGATGATCGGGATGTCGGCCGAACGCGCACGCTGGTGGATCGCCTCGGCGGTCTCGAAGCCGTCCATGCCAGGCATGTTCACATCGAGCAGGATCACCGCGAAATCGTGGAGCAGCACCTGGCGCAGCGCTTCCTGCCCCGAACGGGCTGAATGCACCGAGTAATTGCTTTCATCCGCCCACTGGTCGAGCAGGCTCGTCAGTGCTAGGAGACTGGCGGCGTCGTCATTGACGACCAGGATCTTGGGTTTGTCAGTTTGTGCCACGATGGATCGTCAGGCCTTTCGTTAAAAGGTTTGCCTTTACGAAAGAGCGCACCAAAACAAATTGTTGCGTTAAAGAATCACTGTAATAACAAAGAATGATATCACGGGCAATTTCAGTGCAGTGAGGCAAAACTCAATCGTGCGCACGGAGACGATGTACGGTGCCGCACATACGCAACGGCGCCCATGTGCGATAGTAAAAGCGTCCAGTTCAACCGTATTCAGGAAGACAGGGCTGCCACCATGAAAGGACAGACAATGAATATCGACGCAATCGTAAATCAGGATTATCGCGGCAAATCGCTCGCTGAGCTCGTCAATTCCCCGCTGACCGCGCTGTGCGGGGTCAACGAGCAACAGGCCAGCGCCTTCGCCGCTGCCGGCGTACGCACCATTGGCGAGCTGGCCAACCTGCAGGTCGTCGTCCACGCAGTGGCGATCAAGGCCCTGGCCGGCTGCGAAGGCGCCTCCAGCAAGGAGCAGGCCGAGGAAGGCCTGCTCGACGACGCCGTCGAAATGACCTTCCCGGCCAGCGACCCGGTGTCGGTCCAGTCCAGCATCACCCGCATCGAGGTGGCGCCGGACAAGGTCGACGCCAGCCGCGACCACCAGGGTGCGCAGGCGATGGAAGCGCACACCGAGGAGATGCTGCGCTCGGCCGAGGTCGGCTCCAGGTATCTGCAGAAGGATCAAGGCGGGAATCGCTGACACGGGCGTTTCTGACTGAATCGACGGGTCATGGGCGGCGGGAGCTGCTTGTGGCCTGTTTGCTTTTGAGGTGAACGCTATTCGTAGGGTGGTCGGCAGTGAGCCGACCACCATACGGTCTGACGCAGCGATCGGTTACCGATGCGCCGCGGTCTCCACCGCAGGCGCGGCCGCCGGCGCCTTGGCCCCGGACTGGCGGTTGGCCGCCGGCGAGCAGAAGCGGTTCTTGCCGGCGCGCTTGGCTTCGTACAGCGCGTAGTCGGCAATGCTGATCAGGGCGTCCACCGATTCGGCGTCGTCCGGATAGATGCTGATGCCGATCGAGGTCGACAGGCGCAGGGTGAGGTCGTTGATGAAGTAGGGCTCGGAAATCGACTCCACCAGCTTGGCGGCGGGGCCCTGGGCGTCGGCCAGGCAATGGATGTCGCCCAGCACCACCATGAATTCGTCGCCGCCGAGGCGCGCCACGGTGTCTTCCTTGCGCGAGCCGGCCAGCAGGCGCTGCGACACCATCTTCAGGATGTCATCGCCGTAGGCGTGGCCATAGGTGTCGTTGATCGCCTTGAAGCCGTCCAGGTCGAGATACATGATCGCGGCCTTGGTATGGCTGCGATTGGCGTGCTGGAGCGCGGTCTCGATGCGGTCTTCCAGCAGGCGGCGGTTTGGCAGGCCGGTGAGGGCGTCGTGCAGCGCCAGTTCCTGCTGGGCGCGCGAATATTGCGCCAGTTCCTTGTAGAGCAGGCGCACTTCCAGCATGTTGTGGATGCGCTTGTGCACCTCGAGCAGGTCAAACGGCTTGCTGATGAAGTCGCGGGCGCCAGCTTCCAGCGCGGCGATCTTGAAGCTCGGCTGGGCGGTCAGGGCCAGGACCGGCAGATAGCCGCCCTGTTCGATTTCCTTCAGGCCCTTCATGACCTGGAAGCCGTTCAGGCCCGGCATCTGCAGGTCGAGCAGGATCAGGTCGTAGTTGTGCTCGCGGTGCAACGGGCATACCTGCTCCGGCAGCATCGTCGAACTCACGCAGCTGTAGCCTTCCTCGCGCAATATCTCTTCCATCAGTTCGATATTGTCGGGCGAATCGTCCACCACCAGGATCTTCGCGTTCAAAATGTCTTGTCTGCTCGGCATGCTCGTTCTCTTCTATGCGGTCGGTACCATGTTCCATTTCTTTTAGGAATGGAAATCTCCCATATCTTCATAGTCTAGCAAAGCTCTCAAAATTTCTTGTAGGACAGCACCGCGTGTCGCGGTAGGAACTACAAGGACTATACAGCCTTGTCCTGGGCCTGTCGTTTCTTGCTGCTACCGACGGGCCGGACCGGCTACGGAAGCGAGCGCCGCGATCAGTTCCGCCGGCTCCACCGGTTTCGAAATATGGGTCGAAAAACCGGCTTCCAGTGCCTTCAGCCGGTCTTCCGGACGGGCAAAGGCGGTCAGGGCAATCGCCGGCAACTGCCCGCCCTGGTCGCGCGGCAACGCCCGTACCCAGCCGATCAGCTCGAACCCGTCGACCTCGGGCATGCCCAGGTCGCTCACCAGCACGTCCGGCCGCTCCGCGCGCAGGGCGTCGAAGGCCTCGCGCGCGCTGGCGGCCACCCGTACCCGGGCGTGGCAGTCGGTGAGGATGCGCGCGATCAGTTCACGGCCGTCGCGCGCATCGTCCACCACCAGCACCGTCATGCCGGCCAGGTCGCGCACCGTGTTCTCCAGTGATTCCGGGACCGGCGACGGGGCGGGCGTTGCACGGTTGCCGCGGCCGCCGCCGGCCGGCGCCTCGGCGCGCGGCAGCTCGATCGTGAAGCTGGCGCCCAGGCCTTCGCCGGGGCTCTCGGCATGCACCGTGCCGCCGTGCTGCTCGACCAGATGCTTGACGATCGATAAGCCCAGCCCGAGGCCGCCGTGGCGGCGTGTCATCGACGCGTCTTCCTGTCGGAAACGCTCGAACACGTGGGTGATGAATTCCGGGCGGATGCCGGCGCCATTGTCGCGCACCGTGATCGCCACCACCTTGCCGCCCTCCGTGTCGCGCTCGCCTACCTCGACCGCTACCAGGCCGTCGCGCGGCGTGAACTTGATCGCATTCGACAGCAGGTTCCAGATTACCTGTTGCAGCCTGCCGGTGTCGCCAGCCACGAGGGCGCCCGGCGCCAGGTAGTGCTTTTCGATGGCGATGTGCTTGGCGTCGGCGGCCGGACGCACGGTTTCGATGGCGGCATCGATGAAGGAAGCGGGGGCGATCGCCTGCATGTCGAGCAAGACCTTGCCCGACGTGATGCGGCTCATGTCGAGCAGGTCCTCGATCAGCTGGGCCTGGGAGCGCGCATTGCGCTCGATGGTCTGCAGGCCGCGCTGGAGGTCGGCGCCGTCGCGGCTGCCGCGCCGCAGCACCTGCGACCAGCCGAGGATGGCCGACAGCGGCGTGCGCAGCTCGTGCGACAGGGTGGCCAGGAATTCGTCCTTCATCTGGCTGCTGCGCTCGGCCTCGGCGCGCGCCGTGCGCTCGTTTTCGAGCAGGATCTTGCGCTCTTCCGCCGCGCGGCGGGTGGCTTCGTACAGGCGGGTGTTGTCGACCGCGATCGCAGCCTGGGCGGCGATGCCGCGCACGATGCGCTCGCTGCGCTCGGTGAAGATGCCCGGTTCCGGATGGCCGAAGAACATGGTGCCGAGCAGCTCGCCCGAGCGCGCCACTACCGGCACCGCCATGTAGCTGCGCAGGGCCGGGTGGCCGCTGGGCAGGCCGAATTGCGGTGCGCTGCCGGCGTAGCGCGGGTCCTGGCTGACGTCGTCCACGCGCACCAGGCCCTCGGCACGCGCCTCCGGCGGGTAGAGCGCGCTGGCGCGCGGCTCGCCGAAGCTCTGGAACCCGCTCGATGTGCCGCTGGAGAGCGTCACCATCGAGAACAGGGTGCCATCGCCTTCCTGCCCATAGTGGATGAAGGCGCCGAAACGCGCGCCGCTCACCCCGGTGGCGGCCTCGGTGGTCGCGCGCAGCAGCGAGCGCAGGTCGCGGGTCGAGGCCAGGATGCTGCCGGTATTGTTGAGCAGTTCGAGCACGTGCGACTCGTCGCGTAACGCCTGCTCGGCGCGCTTGACCTGGTCGACGTCGGTATTCGTGCCGAACCAGCGCACCACGCGGCCCTCGGCGTCGCGCACCGCGCTCACGCGGGTCAGGTACCAGCGGAAGCTGCCGTCGGCGCCGCGCAGCGGGAATTCCATTTCGAAGGGCTCGCCCCTGCGCATGGTGTCGCGCCAGCGCGCCATCACCGCCGGCAGGGCCTCGGGGTCGATCATGTCCTGCCAGCCCCAGCCCACGCTCTGTTGCGGGGTGCGTCCGGTGTAGGCATACCAGCGGTCGTTGAACCAGACGATGCCGCCGTCGGTGCCGGCCATCCAGGCCAGCTGCGGAATGGTGTTGGCCAGCGCGCGCAGCAGTTCCTCGCTCTGGCGCAGCGTGTCTTCGGCACTCTTGCGGTCGCTGATGTCCTGCACCACGCCGGTCATCCCGACCAGGGTTTCCTGGCCTTTGCGCTCGGCGTAGTCGGGGCGCCCGACCAGCGCCACCCAGCGCGCCGGGCTTGTATTGGCATTGCCGCCGTCATCGCTGCCGCTGCCCGCGTGGGGCTGGATGCGGCATTCGATGTTCAGGTCGGCGCGCGCCTTGAAGGCCTTGAGCACGGCGCGCCGCACCTGGATGCGGTGCTCGGGGTGCAGGCGTGCGCGCAGCTGCGGCCAGCGCAGCGCGGTGTCGGCCGGCAGTCCGAGGATGCCGGCCGAGCGCGGGCCGAGGATCACGCGGTCGAGCGCGGCATCCCAGCGCCAGTCGCCCAGGCGGCCCGCCGCCAGCGCCACCTGCAGGCGGTTGTTGTTCTCGACCAGGGCCTGCTGGTCCAGCTTGCGCTGGGTGATGTCCTGGAAGTAGAGGGTCAGCCCGTCGGGCGAGGGATGCAGGCGCATCTCGATCCAGCACTGCAGGCGGCCGTAATAGAAATCGCGCACCACCGTTTCGCGCCGCTCCATGGCGCGTCGGCAGTCCTCGGCCACCGAGGTGCCGTGCAGGTCCTCGAACTCGTCCCACAGGTTCTTGCCGACCAGGCCTGCACGGCTCTTGTCGAGCGGGGCGATCATGTCGAGCGCGCGCCCGTTGATATAGGTGATGCGCCAGTCGCGGTCGACCGCGCAGAAGCCGTCGGACAGGCTCTCCAACATGTTTTCCATGCGCTCGCTGGCGCGTCGCAGCGCCTGCTGGGCGCTCTGCAGCTCCTCTTCGGCGCGCTGGCGCGCGGCCAGCACGCTCTGGGCATTGCGCAGCGCGGCCGAACGCATCATCTCGAGTTCGCGCTCGTCGCTCATGCGGCCCCCTCCAGCAGTACGGCGGCCAGGCGCGTGCCTTCGACCCGCGCGCGCACCTTGGCGAAGGCGGTGGCGCGGCTGACGCTGTCGTCATCGAAGAACGGAGCGAATCCGGCATCGTCGGTGGTGCCCAGGCGCGGCGCGTCGAGGTAGTGCGCCGCCATCAGCACACGGTCGCGCACCTCCTCGATGCTCTCGACCTGCGGGTTGGCCGGGTCGGTAACGCCGACGAACACGCGCTGGTCCGGCCGTGCATAGTCGCGCGCGATGCGCAGCACGCGCTCGGGATCGGGCTGGCCGGCCATCGCTATATAAACACTGCCGGCGCGGATTTCGAACAGGGCCGGCAGCAGATCGGCATAGTCGATGCGGCTCTCGGCGGTCTCCGGTGTTGCCGGAGACCGCCCCCCGGGAGCCCGGAGGCCCGCCGCCGACACGTGCAGCCCGATCAGGGCGCGTTCGGCGGCGGAGAAGCGGGCAAGGGCCATGTTATTCAGGTGGACGAAGCTGGCCAGCAGCGCGCCGCTCGGGTCGAGCTGCATGGCCAGCGGGCCTTCGGCGAAATCGATCTGCACCTTGTGCGCACCGGCCTCGAGGCAGCGCCGGATCTCGGTCTCGTGTTCTCGCACCAGGTCGTCCAGGAATTGCTCGCGCGGGTAGTCCGCCAGGCCGTCGGGCGGGTACAGCAGCGACAGGGCGGAGGCCGAGATGATGGCCTGCTTGACCGGCCGGGTGGCGTGGCGGCGCGCCGCGCGCAGGTACTGGTCGGCATAGCAGCCGTAGCGGAACGGGCCGTGGGTCAGGCGCGGCATGCGGTGGATCGAGCCGCTGTCGCGCTTGCCGCCGACGGGAATGCGGAAGCCGTCCGGCGCGGTGTTGGCCGCGCCATGGACCGGGTAGCACCAGAAATTCTCGAGCTTGCCCTGTTCGCCGTCGCTGATGACCGGCGCTCCGGTCGCCTCGAATGCGGCCACGGTCGCGCGCACCGCTTCGTCGAGCAGGGGCGCGAGCTCGCGCGCCGCGATGCCGCCGCGGATCGCGGCGATCAGCTCGGGCGGGCGTGGAATGCTGCCGATCGGTTCAGTCGGAATCATCAGAGCTGGCATTGAATGGGCTGCGCATGGCCCGGCAGGACCAAAGGTGGCCCATTGTAGCCCAGCCGGAGCCCGCTGGGCACGCCGGAACCAGGCTCACCGGGCGGACGGCTGGCGCGCCACTTTTGCCAGGGCGTCCTGGAGCTGGTCGAGCTCGTATGGCTTCTGGAGCGACAGGTAGGGGAACTCGAGATGGCGCAGCAGCGAGTCGCCGTAGCCGGAGGCGAAGATCACCTTCATTGCCGGATGGTCCTGCAACGCGCGGCGGGCCAGGTCGACGCCCGACATGCCGGGCAGGCTGACGTCCGAGAACAGCACGTGGTAGCGCTCCTTTGCCAGCAGTGCGAGCGCGTCGTCCGGATGCGCCACGCCGTCGGCTTCGTGGCCGAAGGCCTTGAGCATCTCGCACACCAGGTACTGGGAATCGAGGTTGTCCTCGACTACCAGGATGCGCAGGCCGGCATCCTCGGGCTCCGCTTCGGTGATTGGCGCCGCTGCCGGTGGCGCCAGCAGCACGTGGACGCCGGCGACGCCGCCGCTGCCATCGGGCACCGGCGTCAGGCGCAGGTCGCAGCGGTGCTCGAGTGGGCCGTTTGCGTGGCGGAAGCTCAGCAGCGTGCCGTCCACCAGGCCCGGCTCGCCGTTCCAGGCGCGCTCCAGTGCACTGCTGGCGGCCGACAGGGGCGGCGGCAGCACCGAGGGCACCGAGCCGCCCGGCACCCGCCCGCAGCCCAGGCCGGCAAGCACGGCGTAGGCCTCATTGAAGACCAGGATCGTTTCGCGGCCCCATACGAGTAGTCCCGGCAGCGGGGAATTCAGCAGCAGGTCGGCGGCCACGCGCAACGCCAGGGGCCAGGTGGGGGGCTCGCCGAGTTTGGATGCGGACCAGTCAAACGAGGTCGAACTGCGTGCGGCGATGCGCGGATCGTGTTCAGGCATGGGAAAAAAGTTGTATTAACGAAAACGTGGCGGTCATCCTACACCAAAGCCGCCGTGCTGTCGTGGCGATCCGTACGGGCAAAAAAAAGCCCGCTTCCAGGAAGCGGGCTGAATCTATTTCCTTGGAGGAGATAGAGGAGACAGGAAGGATGATGCTGCATTGCCGCAAATGCGTCCAATTTATATTTCAAATGACTATCATCAATTTTATTGATGAGTGAACCGCAAAAGCGCGTTTGTCAATCGACCGTGGCTTTCCTGCTACGCCGCTGCGCGATGAATCGTGCGCTCTTGGTGCGTCGGAGAAAATGTTCTACGATGGCAACTATGTCAAGAGTTTCCCAGCTAGCCTGCGCTTGTGCGGCACAGTTTTCGCTGCACGCGGGCTGCGGGCAGGCTGCCGCCCATGCTGCGCAGACACAGGCGCTGATCGATGGCCGCAAGGTCTATTCACTGCTGTGTTCCGGTGTCTTCCGGGAGGGGCGCTGGGGCAACTGGCAGGCGATGCCGGGCTGGCACGCGCTTGGCGCCGGCATGGCCGCCAAGATGCTGCGCGTCGCGCGGCTGCCGCAGTTGGCCGTGCCAGGCTATCATGCGCTGGACGCCGGGGGTGCGTGGCAGGCGCGCCCCGACCTCGGACTGGCCCTGACCGGCCGTCATCCCTTGCACGTCCGTCACCCCGAGTTCGGGGAGACGGGCTTGCGCCAACTGGCCGAACGGCATGTGTTCGCCAGCGCAACGCTGCGTTTCTGAAGGCCCATGACAAGAATGAACACAACCCTCCCTGACCGAACGCGGCGCCGTCTGGCCTGGCACATGCTGGCGCTGCCGCTGCCGCTGGCCTTGATTGCGGCGCTGGGAACGGCGCCGCGCGCGCGGGCCGACCGGTATGCCGAGGCGTCAGGGGCCGGCGGCCCTGCGGCCCATCCCCAGACGCTCGAGCGCCGCGTCAAGGCGGCTTTCCTGTACAAATTCCTCGGCTATGCCGAATTTCCAGCCCATGCCTTTGCCGACCCGGCCGCTCCGCTGACGATCGCCGTGATCGGTTCCGAGGACATGGCGGCCGAGCTGGCGCGCATCGCCGCCGGCCGCGCGGTCGCCGGGCGCCCGATCGCGGTGCGGCGCGTCGCGGAGCACGAGGGCCCGCCGGCAGTGCACCTGCTGTTCGTGGCGGGCAGCGATGCCGAACGGGCCGGCCGTGTGCTGCGCGCCGCGCCCGGCGCCTGGCTCACCGTGACCGAATGCGAGGGCGGCCTGCGCTATGGCAGCGTCATCAACTTCCGCATCGTCGACGAGCGCGTGCGCTTCGACGTGTCGCTGGATGCCGCTGAAAGAAAGAACGTCAAGCTCAGTTCGCGCCTGTTGACGGTGGCGAACCGGGTGCAGAAGGGAGGTGCATGATGGGCTTGCCCGATACCGCTTCGGTCCGCAGCAAACTGATCCTGATGGCGGTGGCGACCACGATCGTCGCACTGCTTACCGCCGCCATCGCCATGATTGCGGTCGACGCGCGCTCCTTCCAGCAGGTCTGGGTGGACGACCTGAGCACCCAGGCCGACATCGTCGCCAATGTCGCCGCGCCGGCGGTCTCGTTCAACGACGCCGTCGCCGCCACCCGCAGCCTCGCGGTGCTGCAGGTGCGCCCGCAGATCGTGGCCGGCGCCATCTATACCAATAGCGGGCAGCGCTTCGCCACCTATGCCAAGGCGGGCGTCGAGGGCGCGTTCCCGGCGCGTCCGGAGGCGGCAGGCCACCGCATCGAGCGCGGCGAGCTGGTGGTGTTCCGTCCGATCGTCGAGAACGGCGAACCGCTCGGCACCGTGTACCTGCGCTCGCGCTTCGGGCTGCTGGACCGCGTGCTCAGCTACGGCGCCATCCTCGGCGGGGTGATGCTGGCCGCGCTCGTCATCGCGGCGCTGGTGGCGTCGCGCCTGCAGGCCTCGATCACCCGGCCGCTGCAGGCGGTGACCAACGTGGCGCGCCAGGTGATGCTGCGGCGCGACTTCTCGCTGCGCGTGCCGGGCGACGAGAAGGGCGAGATCGGGGTGCTGGTCGAGGCCTTCAACGACATGCTGGCCGAAATCGGACGCCGCTCCGACGCGCTGCAGGCCGCCAACCGCACGCTTGAACACGAGATGACGGTGCGCGAGCGCGCCGAGCAGGCCCTGAAGGTGGCCGACCGCAGGAAGGACGAGTTTCTCGCGACCCTGGCGCACGAGCTGCGCAATCCGCTGGCGCCGATCCGCACCGGCCTGGACATCCTGCGTATCCGCAGCGGCGACGCCCAGGCCACCCAGCGCGCCACCGACATCATGGAGCGCCAGCTGCGCCAGATGGTGCGCCTGGTCGACGACCTGCTGGACGTCTCGCGCATCAATACCGGCAAGTTCACCATCAAGATGGGACGGGTCGAGCTCAAGGCCGTGGTCAACGATGCCCTCGAGGTGGTGCGCTCCTATATAGAACTGCACGGCCACGAACTGGTGATCGACCTGCCGGACCGCCCGGTGTTCCTGCATGGCGACGCCACGCGCCTGGCCCAGGTGCTGTCGAACCTGCTGAACAACGCCGCCAAGTACACCAACCGCGGCGGGCGGGTCTGCCTGAAAGCCGGTGTCGAAGACCGTACCCTGGTGGTGGAAGTGGCCGACACCGGCATCGGCCTGGCCCCCGACATGCTGGACACCGTATTCGACATGTTCGTGCAGGTCGATTCGACGCTCGAGCGCAGCAATGCCGGCCTGGGCGTCGGCCTGTCGCTGGCGCGCAAGCTGGTGGAACTGCACGGCGGGACCATCGAGGCCAGGTCCGAAGGCCTCGGCCACGGCAGCCGCTTCGTGGTGCGCCTGCCGATCGTGGTCGATCCCGAGCCGATCGCCAAGCCCACCCCGGCCGCGTTCATCAGCACCGAGACCTACCGCATCCTGCTGGCCGACGACAACGTCGACTTCGTCAACAGCATCGGCGCGCTGCTCACGGCCATGGGCCACAGCGTGGTGATCACCCACAACGGGCCGGATGCCCTGGCGGCCGCGGCGCGCTTCTGCCCGGACTATGCCTTCCTCGACATCGGCCTGCCGCACATGTCGGGTTACGACCTGGCGCGCGGCATCCGCAAGCTGGCCTGCGGGCCGATCACGGTGCTGATCGCCGTGACCGGCTGGGGCCAGGAAAAGGACCGCCAGCTCGCCTTCGAGGCCGGCTTCGACCACCACATGGTCAAGCCGGTGCGCTTCGAGCAGATCGAAGAGATCCTGGGGAATCGCAGCATCATCAAGAAGCTGCGCACCTGACCGGTAAACGAAGAAAACCCACTGCCATGCAGTTGATGCCGGCCAGTTAAACGATATTTGGGAGCTCTTGTAGCGTGGGCGGGTCTCCCGCCCACGCGTTCAACCATCGCCAGCACGTTCTGGACGGACATTCCGTTAACCATCACCCCGCCCACCCTACTGACCGGCGAACGCAAAAGCGATGGGCGTAAAAAAACGGAAGCGCCTGCGCGCTTCCGTCGATACCGGTTCGCCGGGCTATCAGGCTTGCTTGGCCTTGCGGCGGCGTGCCAGGAAGCCGAGGACGCCGAGGCCGCCCAGCATCATGCCGTAGGTTTCTGGTTCCGGCACCGGAGCCAGCATGACTGCACCACCGAACGAGGCGCCGG
The DNA here is from genome assembly GCF_059685695.1 of Telluria sp. PB2R4. Taxonomy (NCBI): domain Bacteria; kingdom Pseudomonadati; phylum Pseudomonadota; class Betaproteobacteria; order Burkholderiales; family Oxalobacteraceae; genus Telluria; species Telluria sp. PB2R4. The sequence continues at coordinate 350,755 of NZ_JCASIC010000005.1, forward strand.
CATCCGACACCAGGTTGCCGCTGACCTGCAGGTAGTAGTTACCAGCCATCAGGTTGTCGCTCGAGATGCTCCAGACATCCATTTCGCCGCTCTGCAGCATGGTGCCATTGGTGATCAGGGTGTCGTCTTCGCCATACAGGGCCAGACCGGTGATGTCCAGGCCGACGTCGGCGCTACGGCTGATCGACGAGATGATCGCATCCAGGTTCATGCCCATGTCACCTTCGACCGAGAAGGTGAACTGGTCAGCGAAGGTATTACCTTCGTTGTCGGCTTCAAAGGTGTCGCCAAAGAAGGCGCTGTTGTCGATCAGGTTCAGCTCCTGTGGGGAGTCGCCAATCACGTCCTGGGCCATGACAGCCGACGAACCGAACGATGCGGAAGCCAACACAATTGCAGCAATCAGAGATTTTTTCATTTCTTTCCTCGCTTTAGAATCAGCCGCGTCCTGCAGCCTGGGTTTCAAGTATCGGGGAACTTCATGCTATCAAAACGACATAGAAAAGCACGCGGAAGTGTGATTGAACCTTCAACTCGCTCCATGTGTTCCAAGAATCAACAGTTTTCCGAGGAGATATACTTTTAAGCGTTTGTTCATAGGAGAACCTGGTTGATATGGGTTGATGAGTAGAAAATTTTGATCGAGTTGCTGAAAATTGGTCAGTGCAGTCCTACAAAGAGAGGAGGGGCTCTCCGGCGCTAGGGCCCCGGCATTTCAGCCCGGTTTAATGAATGAAGCGTAGAAGTTAGCGAGATTTAGCTTGATTTCGCTGGGTTGTCCCAGCAATGTGGCGACGCTGCGCGCGCGCGTGGGCGAGCCGGCACGGAGAATGCGCCTATCGAAATCGGAAAAGAAGAGGGAAGGAAGCGAAAAAGAGAAAAGCGCTGTCACCTTCAGCTATGGATGAGGATTGAACTCCTGAGCTCCTTGGCGGTCGAACACCCGTCTGCATCGACGGGAGCCGGCCATGAAAGCACCCAGTTTCAAGAAATGGTTCGCACGACTGCCTGCGCTGAACCAGCCGCAGCGCCTGCAAACGCTGGCCGCCCTGCATCCGGCCGCCGGTCTCGACCAGGTAATCGCGCTCATCGGGCAAATCGGCGCAGTGGCGCGCCGCTGCCCGCGTTGCACT
>NZ_JCASIC010000006.1:0-307774 GCF_059685695.1 Telluria sp. PB2R4
ACGAGCACTCAAGGAGCGGTTGACCGCCAAAGGCAAGACGCCGATGGCGATCGTCGGTGCCGCTATGCGCAAGCTTGTACACCTCTGCTTCGGTGTGGTGAAGACGAGAACGAGGTACACCCCGGATCACGCCCAGGCTGCTTGACACCCGAGACGGTATCTACTTGTTCAGGTTGACCGGACCGGCCTGCGAACCACCATCCACCGGCTTCCCGAAAATCTGCCGATACCCCGCATACATCGCGCACTGCAGCAGCAGGATGAACAGGAAGATCAGCCACATGATCACCACGCGCGTCATGTTGGAGGCGCCCAGCAGCAGGGTAATCACCATGCAGATCCCGAAGAAGATCGCGAACCACGCCAGCAGCAGCACGATGAACACGCGCGCGCTGCGCACCACAGCAAAGAAGCTGTAGAACACCGCCTTGCCCGGCCCCATCTTCTGCCAGTAGGTCAGCGGGGCGGCGAAGCACAGCGACATCAGGGCCGCCACGTCTACCCCGAAAATCATGAACATCGTCAGGATGTCCGATCCCGCCACCTGCGGCTGGCCACCCTGCGGCTGGCCCCCCTCGCGTCCCTGGCGCGCCACCTGTTCCCAGAAGCCCGGATCGACCGCGAAGCGGGTGAGCAAGGCCATCAGCAGCGACACGCCCAGGTAGATCAGGCCCACCTTGCACAAGTCCTTGACCACCGGCTGGCGGAAACCCGTCAGCAGCACGCCGGGGGTGACGCGTTCGCCGTTCTCGATCATCAGGCAGGCCTTCATGAAGGCCATCGAGAACGAGGGGATCAGGACCACCGCGATCATCGGTCCGAGCAGCGGCACGGCGCTGATGCCGATGCTGATCAGGATGTTCGCGAACAGCAGCGTGGTCAGCGCGGCGGGTTGCTTGCGGAACAGGCCGGCGCCTTGCTTGAGCCAATGCCAACCAGTGATTGCGGGAATAGAAGTCATGTGGGCAGGTCGGGCGCACCACGCTCGATGCGGGCGCGCAGGATGCGTTCAAAATGGGTGGGGTCGTGCGGCGTGAGCAATTCGGCCGCACGGGGAATGTGGAGATCGTACAGGCGCGACAGCCAGAAGCGCAGGGCGCCGGCGCGCAGCATCGGCAGCCAGGCGCTGCGTTCGTCCGCGCTGAACGGACGCACCGCGTGGTAGGCGTCCAGCAGGGCGCGCACGCGCGCCTCATCGAGCACGCCCGTGCCCAGGTCGACGCACCAGTCGTTGACGGTCACGGCGACGTCGAACAGCCAGGTATCGACGCCGGCAAAGTAGAAGTCGAAGCAGCCGGTCAGGCGCTCGCCTTCGAACATCACGTTATTGCGGAACAGGTCGGCGTGCACCGGGCCGCGGGTGAGGGCGGCATAGGTGGCGCCGGCGGCGAACGTTTCCTGGAAGCACACTTCGCTGCGCAGCAGGTCGGCCTCGGCTTGGGAGATCAAGGGCAGCACGGTGGGCGCGGTGGCGCTGATCCAGTCGAGCCCGCGCAGGTTGGGCTGGGTCAGTGGAAAATCGCGCCCCGCCAGATGCATGCGCGCCAGCATGGTGCCGACTTCGGCGCAGTGCACCGGCTGCGGATCCATCTGCGAAGCGCCGCTCAGGCGGCTGACGATGATGGCCGGCTTGCCGTGCAGGGTGACGACCAGTTCGCCGTCGGCATTCGGCACCGGCGCCGGCACCGGAATGCCGCGCTCGGCCAGGTGGCGCATCAGTTGCACGTAGAAGGGCAGCTGCTCGATGCCGAGGTTTTCGAAAATAGTCAGCACGAATTCCCCACGCTCTGTTGTGAGGAAGAAATTGCTATTGTCGATGCCGGAGGAAATGCCCTGCAGCGCGAGGGCGCGGCCTAGGGGGAACTGCTTGATCCACTGGGAGAGGTCGTCCAGCGAGACCGCGGTGAAAACTGCCATGTGCTAGCGGGGAAGGTGAGGGCGGCTGCCGCCAGGGACGTGGCGGGCAGCGGCAGGGTTATTTTTTTTCGACCGGTTCCAGAGGTGGCGGGGGCGGGGCATCGGCGCGGACGGGCACGCCCGCCTTGGCCGGCGCCGGCGACGGTGCCGCAGTCGCGGGATCGGCGGCCTGCTTTTTCGGGTTACCGAAGTCGAATTCCATGACCTGCCATTGTGGGGCACGGATCGCGCCGCTCTGGCCGTCGCCTGGTTGGGCGTTGCCTGGCGGGTTGTGAGGCTTCATGATGTAGCGGTTGTTCGGGCTGGTTTGCACTTCCACTTCGGTGACCTGTCCGCTGTTGTTCCGCTTTTCGGTGATGCGGGTGCGTTCTTTCGGCGGGATGGTGGTGGCCGGCACATCGCTGCCCGGCTCGATGCGATCGAGCTGCGGCGGCTGCTGGCTTGGGCGGCTCGGCGTCTGTGCCGAGCGCGCCGTCTCCGGCGCCTGCGACTGCGCCGCGGCCAGGCCCACGTGTGCGATCAGGCACAACGTCAGGAGTTTCAGGCGGGAAGAAGTGCGCAACATGATGGTCACCTTGTGTCGTTTGGTTCATTGTAACAAACAGACACGCTTCCCTGTGAAAAGTGTGCGGTTTCCCGAAGCGTGGTCTCCGCGGCGCTCGACGCTTTCCTCCGGCCGATTCTGCGATAATGCTGGACACTTATTTACCTGCGCTCCCCTATGGAAAATACCCTGCTGCTCGTCGACGGTTCCAGCTACCTTTACCGCGCCTTCCACGCGCTGCCCGACCTGCGCAGCGCCGACGGATTCCCAACCGGCGCCATGCACGGGATGGTCAACATGCTGCGCCGCCTGCGCGCCGACTATCCGGCGGCCTACATCGCCTGCGTGTTCGACGCCAAGGGCAAGACCTTCCGCGACGACCTGTATCCTGAATACAAGGCCACGCGCGCCTCGATGCCGGAAGACCTGGGCAAGCAGATCGAACCGATCCACGAAGTGGTGCGCCACATGGGCTGGCCGATCCTGATGGTCGACGGCGTCGAGGCCGACGACGTGATCGGCACCCTGGCGGTGCAGGCTTACGCGCGCGGCATGAAGACCGTGATTTCCACCGGCGACAAGGACCTGGCGCAGCTGGTCAACGACCGGGTCATGCTCATCAATACCATGAGCAACGAGAAGCTCGACGAAGCCGGCGTGGTCGCCAAGTTCGGCGTGCCGCCGAACCGCATCATCGACTACCTGACCCTGATCGGCGACACCGTCGACAACGTTCCGGGCGTGAACAAGTGCGGCCCGAAGACGGCGGTGAAGTGGCTGACCCTGCACAATTCGCTCGACGGCGTGATCGAGAACGCCCACAGCATCGGCGGCGCGGTCGGCGAGAACCTGCGCGCGGCCCTGGAGTGGCTGCCGAAGGGCCGCGAACTGATCACCGTGAAGACCGACTGCGACCTGGTCAAGCACGTGGTGTCGTTCGAGGAGACCCTGGTCGGCCGCCCCGAAAACGCCGAGGCGCTGCGCGACTTCTTCCAGCGCTACGGCTTCAAGACCATGCTGCGCGAACTGGGCGGCGGCGGCCGCGCCGACGGCGCGGTGGCGCCGGCCCGCGGCGCCGGCCCCGGTGGCGCAGCGCTGAACTCGCCCGAAGGCGCGTCAAGCACCCTGCCGGGTATGGCCATCATCAAGGGCGAGTACGAGACCGTGCTCACCGACGAACAGCTGGACAAATGGCTGGCGCTGGTCGATGCCGCCGAACTGACCTCGGTCGACACCGAAACCACCTCGCTCGACCCGATGACGGCCGAGATGGTCGGCATCTCCTTGTCGGTCGAGACGGGCAAGGGCGCCTACATCCCGATGGCGCACCGCTACGCCGGCGCGCCCGACCAGCTGGCACGCGAACACGTCCTGGAGCGGATGCGCGCCTGGCTGGAGAATCCGGCCAAGCCGAAGCTGGGCCAGAACCTCAAGTACGACATGCACATCTTCGAGAACCACGGCGTCAAGCTGAAAGGGATCGTGCACGACACCCTGCTGCAGTCCTACGTGTTCGAGTCGCACAAGCCGCATGACATGGACACCATGGCGATGCGCCACCTGGGCTACACCACGATTCCCTTCGTGGACGTGTGCGGCAAGGGCGCCAACATGATCTGCTTCGACCAGGTGGAGCTGAACCGCGCCACCGAATACGCCGGCGAGGATTCCGACATCACGCTGCGCCTGCACCAGACCATGCTGCCCCATGTCGAGAGCGACGCCGGTCTCACCCGCATCTACCGCGAGATCGAGATGCCGACCATGGAGGTGCTGCAGAAGATCGAACGCAACGGCGTGCTGATCGACGCCGAGCTGCTGCAGGTGCAGTCGGGCGAGCTGGGCGCCCGCATGATGGAGCTGGAGCAGCAGGCGTATGAACTGGCCGGCGGTCCCTTCAATCTCGGTTCGCCCAAGCAGATCGGCGAGATCTTCTTCGGCAAGCTCGGCCTGCCGGTGATCAAGAAGACCGCCACCGGCGCGCCGTCCACCGACGAAGAAGTGCTGCAGAAGCTGGCCGAGGATTACCCGCTGCCGAAGATCCTGCTCGAGCACCGCGGCATGTCCAAGCTCAAGTCGACCTACACCGACAAGCTGCCGAAGATGGTCAACCCGCAAACCGGCCGCGTGCACACCAACTATGCACAGGCGGTGGCGATTACCGGCCGCCTGTCCTCGAACGAGCCGAACCTGCAGAACATCCCCGTGCGCAACGCCGAAGGACGCCGCATCCGCGAAGCCTTCATCGCGCCGCCGGGCAGCGTGATCGTCTCGGCCGACTATTCGCAGATCGAGTTGCGCATCATGGCGCACATCTCGGGCGACCCGGCCATGCTGAAGGCCTTCGCCGAAGGCGAGGACATCCACCGCGCCACCGCCGCCGAGATCTTCGGCATCGGCCCGGACGAAGTGCAGGGCGAGCAGCGCCGCTATGCGAAGGTGATCAACTTCGGCCTGATCTACGGCATGAGCGCCTTCGGCCTGGCCCAGAACCTGGGCATCGAGCGCGGCGCGGCAGCCAACTACATCGACCGCTATTTCGCCCGCTTCGCCGGCGTCAAGCAGTACATGGACGAGACCAGGTTGCAGGCCAAGGCGCGCGGCTATGTGGAGACCGTGTTCGGGCGCCGCCTGTGGCTCCCCGAGATCAACTCGCCGAACGGCCCGCGCCGCGCCGGCGCCGAACGTGCGGCGATCAATGCGCCGATGCAGGGCACGGCGGCCGACCTGATCAAGCTGGCCATGATCGCGGTGCAGGGCTGGCTCGAAGCCGACCAGCTGGGCACGCGCATGATCATGCAGGTGCACGACGAACTGGTGCTCGAGGTGCCGGAAGCGGAGCTGGAACTGGTGCGCGTCAAGCTGCCGGAGCTGATGGCGGGCGTGGCCACGCTGAAGGTGCCGCTGGTGGCAGAGACCGGTGTGGGGCCGAACTGGGAGCGCGCCCATTGAGAATGGGCCTGCACGGATTGAACTGAATTCCTGAGGACCTTCAATGCAGCAAAGAAAACTGGGCCGTACAGGTGTATCCGTCTCTGAAATCGGTTTCGGAGCGTGGGCAATCGGCGGCGCCTGGGGCGACGTCAGCATGGACGATGCCAAGGGTGCGCTGCATGCGGCCCTCGACGGGGGGTGCACCTTCATCGACACCGCCGACGTGTACGGCGATGGCCGTTCGGAGCAGATCATCGCGGCGGTGCTGGCCGAGCGCGGCGGCGCCAGGCCCTTCGTTGCGACCAAGGTGGGCCGGCGCCTGGATCCCCATGCCGCCGAAGGCTATACGAAGGCCGACCTGACCGGCTTCGTGGAGCGCTCCTTGCGCAACCTGCGTGTCGATTGCCTGGACCTGGTACAGCTGCATTGCCCGCCACCCGCCGTCTATTACCAACCCGAGGTGTTCCAGGCGATGGACGATCTCGTCGCCGAGGGCAAGATCCGGCATTACGGCGTGTCGGTCGAAAAGGTCGAAGAGGCCCTGAAAGCCATCGAATACCCGAATGTGGCGACCGTCCAGATCATCTACAACATCTTCCGCCAGCGTCCCGCCACGCTGTTCTTCGCGGAGGCGAAGCGGCGCGATGTGGGCGTCATCGTGCGCGTGCCGCTCGCATCGGGCCTGTTGACCGGCAAGATGACTGCGTCGACCGCCTTCGCCGCCGACGACCACCGCGCCTTCAACCGCAATGGCGAAGCATTCGACAAAGGCGAGACCTTCGCCGGGGTTCCCTTTCCGGTGGCGCTGGAAGCGGTGGAGCATATCCGCAGGCTGGTTCCTGGCGGCGCGTCGATGGCGCAATTTGCCTTGCGCTGGATTCTGATGGACGAGAGTGTCAGCACGGTCATCCCGGGCGCCAGGAACGCCACGCAGGCAATGGTCAATAGCGCAGCGGCCGAGCTCGCGCCCATCCGCCCGGAAGTCATGTCCGAGCTGCGTGCGCTCTACCGCGAGATGATCGCACCGCACGTGCACCATCTCTGGTAGCAGGCCATGCGACCGCCCCCGGCACATCCCCGCGCCATTTCGCGCTCCATGGCGGTGGAGCGCATGCGCGCCCGCCTGCTGCGCCAGGGATTCCCGCGCATCCAGATGTTCATCCTGGTGTCCCTGACCGGCCTGGCCGGTTTCGGAGCCTCGGTGGCCATGCTCGGCGCGGGCGTCAACAGCATGGCGCTCCGCTATACGCTCGCGATGGGCGTCGCCTATATCGTCTTCCTCCTGCTGCTGTGGGTCTGGTTGCGCACCAGCGCGGCGGACTACTTCGACGTCCCCGTGGACGCCAGCGGCCCCAACGCCCGCAGCGCCGATGGCCCGGACGATTTCGTCGGGGGCGGGGGCGGCTTCGATGGCGGCGGCGCCAGCGGGAATGTCGATTTCGGCACGAGCGACAGCGGGGGCGAGACGCTCGCCGCGAAACCGTTTGAAGTCATCGCGCAGGCCGAGGAGGGTGCGATTCCACTGGCGATCATCCTGCTGGCGCTCGGCATCGCGCTGTCATCCCTGTTCGTGATCTGGTCGGCGCCGCTGCTGTTCGCCGAGATCCTGGTGGACGCCCTGCTGGCCGCGGGCCTGTACCGGCGCCTGCGGACCCTGGATCCCAGCCACTGGATGTTCGCCGCGCTCAGGCGCACCCTGCTGCCCTTCGTCCTGACGACCGTGGCCATTGCCGGAGCGGGCTGGGGAATGCAGGCGTATGCGCCCGAGGCCAGGTCGCTGGGTGAGGTTCTGGAAAAGCGCTAAGCTCAGCCAAGCGTGCGCCATCCGGACTTTGCTACTATTGCAACCTGTCCAACACAACCGGAGGGGTGCACATGAAAGATCTCATCAGCGATGCCGAAAGCCTGCTGTCCGCCAGTGCCTTCAGCGACGGCGTCGACCGCCGCGTTTTCCTGAAAGCCGCCATGGGCGGCGGCTTCGCCGTCGCCGCGCTGCCGGTGGTGGCGCAGACCCAGATCCAGACCAGCGCCGAGGGCCTGGACGCCGCCGACCACATCGTGGTCGTCAACGGCCAGGACGTGCCGGTCTACCGCGCCCAGCCCAAGGACCGCACCAACCTGCCGGTCATCCTCGTCATCTCCGAGATCTTCGGCGTGCACGAACACATCAAGGATGTCGCGCGCCGCTTCGCCAAGGCCGGCTACCTGGCCGTGGCCCCGGACCTGTTCGTGCGCCAGGGCGACGCCACCAAGACCCCGATGCCCGAGCTGATGAAGAACATCATCGCCAAGGTCCCGGACGCCCAGGTCATGACCGACCTCGATACGATCGTCAAATGGACCAAGCAGCGCGGCGGCAACACCGACAAGCTGGGCATCACGGGTTTCTGCTGGGGCGGGCGCATCACCTGGCTGTACGCAGCGCACAACCCGGACGTCAAGGCCGGCGTAGCCTGGTACGGCCGCCTGGTGGGCGAGACCAATGCGCTGCAAACGAAACACCCGATCGACGTGGCGCAAAACCTGAAGGTGCCGGTGCTCGGCCTGTACGGCGCCAAGGACGGCGGCATTCCGCTGGAGTCGGTCGAGCGCATGCGCAAGACCCTCGATGCCGGCAACAGCCGCTCGAAGATCCACGTGTACCCGAACTCGGGCCACGCCTTCCACGCCGACTACCGCCCGAGCTTCAACGCCGAGGATGCCAAGGACGGCTGGAGCAAGGCGCTGAACTGGTTCTCGACCCACGGCGTCGCCTGATCCTGCACGGCCGCGGACCGGGCAGGGTACAATGCCCGGTTTGCTGCTCTGCGCAAGACCAGAACAAGAGGCCTTCAAATCGACCCCGTCCTATCTTCCATCCTGCTGGCGACCGTGATCGCCGGCGCCGCCAGCATCACCGGCGCTGCCGTGTTTTCGTTCACGCTGCTGTCGAAGGTGGTCGAGCGGATGGTCAGCCTGTCGGTCGGCATCATGCTGGCCACCTCGCTCTTGCACGCGCTGCCGGAAGCTTTTGAGTCGAACGCCGACCCGCGCAGCCTGTTCGCCACGCTGCTGGGCGGCCTGCTGGCTTTCTTCGTGCTGGAAAAGCTGGCGATCCTGCGACATTCGCATCACCACGAAGGCGACGGCCACCACCACGCCCACGGCCATGACGCCCACCAGGCCGGCAAGTCGGGCTGGATGATCCTGCTGGGCGACGCGATGCACAACTTCACCGACGGCATCCTGATCGCCGCGGCCTTCCTCGCCAACCCGGAGCTTGGCATCGTCACCGCGCTGGCCATCGTCGCCCACGAAATCCCGCAGGAGATCGGCGACTTCATCGTGCTGCTCAACGCCGGCTTCTCGCGCCTGCGCGCCTACGTCTTCAACCTGCTGTGCAGCCTGATGGCGGTGGCGGGCGGCCTGCTCGGCTACTTCACCCTGGACCAGGCCAGCGGCCTGATTCCCTACGTGCTGGTGTTCGCCTCGTCGGGCTTCATCTACATCGCGGTGAGCGACCTGATGCCGCAGATGCAGCGCCGCGCCACGGTGCGCGAATCGGTGCCGCAGGTGGCCCTGATCGCGCTCGGGGTGGCGATCGTGGTGGCACTCAACCACGCCTACTGAAACTCAGCGGTTTTTCGATGACGGGCTGGTTGCGTCTCTAATGATAATGACTTATCATTACCAAACTAGCCAACAACGGAAGCCCCGTCATGTCCATCTCGTCTTTCCCACGCACGCCGCTCGCGCTGGCGATCCTGTTCGCCTTCGGCGCACCGTCCGCTTTTGCCCAGACCAGCAACAGCCGGCTCCAGGCCGACCCCGACACCGTGCCGACCGTGGTGGTCTCGGCCAGCGCGCTTGGCGTGGTGAGCGACGACATGATCACGCCGGTGACTTCGCTCGGCGGCGGTGAGCTGGTGCGGGTGCGCGAATCGACCCTGGGCGAGACCCTGGCCAACCAGCCGGGCATCAACTCGAGCCATTTCGGCGCCGGCGCCAGCCGCCCGGTAATCCGCGGCATGGACGGCCCGCGCGTGAAGATCCTGTCGGACGGCGCGGAAGTGCAGGACGCTTCCACCATCAGCCCTGACCACGCAGTCGGTTTCGAACCGGTGCTGGCGGAGCGCATCGAAGTGCTGCGCGGCCCATCGGCGCTGGCCTATGGCGGCGGCGCGGTGGGCGGCGTAGTCAACATCCTCGACCGCAAGATTCCGACCACGGTGCCGGCCAAGCCAGAGGGCAGCGCGGAAGTCCGCGCCAACTCCGTGGCGCGCGAGAAGACCGGCGCCTTCGAGGTGACTGGCGGCGCCGGCAACATCGCGGTGCATGCCGAAGGCGTGAAGCGCGATGCCGGCGAATACCGTGTCGGCAGCGGCTGGGCGGAGGGCAAGCGCGTGGCGGGCAGCTACAAGGAAGGCGAGAGCGCTACCTTCGGCCTGTCCTGGGTGGGCGAGCGCGGCTACCTGGGGGCCGCGTACACCAAGGAGCGCAGCGAATACGGCATCCCGGGCCACAACCACGAATTCGAGAGCTGCCATCCGCACGGCGACCACCTGCACTGCGGCGGTCACGAAGAAGCTGAAGAAGGCCATGACCACGATCACGAACACGGCGCGGAGGAAGTTCCGGTTGTGAAGCTGGACAGCGACCGCTGGGACCTGCGCGGCGAATACCGCAACCCGCTGCCCGGTTTCGCCAAGGCGCGCCTGCGCGCCTCGCTCACCGATTACCGCCATGACGAACTCGAAGAGGGCGTGGTCGCCACCAGCTTCCTGAACAAGGCGCATGACGCCCGCCTCGAGCTGGAACACGTGCAGGTGAAAGGCTGGCGCGGCGTCGTCGGCCTGCAGACCACGCGCCGCGACTTCGCTACCTCCGGCGACGAAGCCTACGTGCCGCCGACGGTCACGAAGAAGCATGCGGCCTTCATCACCGAGGAATACAAGCTGGATAACTGGCGCTTCGAAGCCGGCGCCCGCCACGAGTGGCAGGACATCGCGGTCGACAGCGCTGCCCAGGACGATACCGATGCACGCGGCACCTCGGTGGCGCTGGGCGCGGTCTGGAAGTTCCAGCCGCAGTACTCGCTGCGCGCCGGCATCGCGCGCAGCCACCGCCTGCCGACTTCCGAAGAGCTGTACGCGGACGGCGTGCACCTGGCCACCGCCACCTACGAGATCGGCAACCAGGACCTGGGCAAGGAGACGTCGAACAACATCGATGTCACCCTGCGCAAGTTCGAGGGCGATACCACCTTCTCGCTGAGCGCCTTCCGCAACCGGGTCGACAACTACATCTATGCGCACACGCTGGACAACCACGAAGGTTTCCAGCTGGTGGAATACGCGCAGCGCGATGCGATCTTCACCGGCATGGAAGGGGAGCTGCGCCACAAGTTCTCCAATATCGTGGAAGGCACGCTGTTCGGCGACTACGTCCGCGCCCGCTTCGATGGCGGCGAGGGCAGCCGCAATATCCCGCGTATCCCGGCCGGCCGCATCGGCGTGCGCCTGAACGCGGATTGGCAGTCCTGGCATGGAATGATCGAGCTGATTCGCGTCGGCAAGCAGGACAAGGTGGCGGAATTCGAGGGTGCGACCGGCGGCTACAACATGCTGAATCTTGGCACCCACTACACCACCCGCATCCTTGGCGTGCCGGCCCAGCTCTACGCCCGCATCAACAACCTGACGAACGAACTGGTGTTCAGCCACACCTCCTTCATCAAGGAAGCCGCGCCGCTTCCGGGACGTAACGTGACCGCCGGGCTGCGATTCGTTTTCTGATGAAAAGCCTGATCCGGTTCGCCGACTACGCCGGCATGGCGGCGTCGGCCCTGTGCCTGGTGCACTGCCTGGCGATGCCGCTCTTGATCGCGGCGTTTCCGCTGCTGGGGCTGGGTGCGGAGCACCACGCGCTGCATGATGCGCTGCTGCTGGGCGTGACGGTGCCGGTGCTGCTGGCGCTGGTGCCGGGGTATGTGAAGCACCGCGATCCGGTGGCCTTGTCGCTCGGGATCGGGGGGCTCGGCGCCTTTCTGGCCGCGGTATTCGTCGTCGGGCCGCAGTGGGGCGAGATGGCGGAGACGGTGGCGGCGGTGGCGAGCAGCCTGCTGCTGCTGGCGGCGCACCTGCGCAATCACCGCTACTGCAAGGATTGCCGTTCGTAGGGGTGATCTGGTCCAGTGGACCAGACCACGGCTTCGCCGTCCACGCGTTCAACTTACGGATGCCTTGTCGCGACGCAGATTGTAGTTGAACGCGTGGGCGGGAAACCCGCCCACCCTACGAACATCGTCACGCGCCACGGCAAGCGGCGCACAAGCCGTACAAGGTCAGCTCATGCGACTCCAGCACGAACCCTTCCGGCGTCAGCTTCTGCATATCCCCCGGACACGCATGCACCTCATACACCTTGTCGCATGAACGGCAATGGAAATGATGATGGTGTCCATGCCCGGCAATTTCGTAGCGGTCGCCGCCGCCCGGCAGCGATACCGTGGCGATCTCGCCGGCTTCCAGCATCGACTTGATGTTGCGGTAGATGGTGGCCATGCCGATGCCCGGCACCACACTCTGGGCGTGCTCGAGGATCTCCTGCGGTGCGAGTGGACGCCCCGCATCTTCGATGCACTGGTGGATGGCCTTGCGCTGGCGCGTGTTGCGTTCCATGGAGGCTTATTTCTTCGCGCGCAGCGATTCGAGTTCGGCGCGCAGGGCGCTGCGCTCGGCGTAGGACTTGTCCAGCTGCGCGCGCAAGGTCTTCACCTCGTTCGCAATGTTGTCGCGCGCGGTGGTGGCGCCGACCAGCTCCATCTCGGCAGCCAGGCGCGCATCCGACTCGAGCGCCTGGGCGGCGACATTGCGCTCGATCTGGGCGCGCAGGTCGGCCAGCTGGCGGTCCTTGCCGTCGATCGCCAGCTGGTCCTTTGCCTTGCTCACCAGCGCCTCGGTGGCAAGCTGGCGCGCGTCGCGCAGTTCGGCCGTCAGGCGTTCGATCTCTTCCGCCTGCTCGCTCGATGCGGCCAGTGCCTGGTCGCGTGCGGACGCCAAGCTGGCGCTCGTCTCGCGCAGGGCGGCCGCATCGGCCTCCACTTCAGCCAGCGCTTCGCGCACCGGCGCGACGGTCTGTTCGGCCACCTGCTGGACCCAGCCGCTCAGGGCGGCGGCAACCGCCTCCGGAATCTCCAGCGCAGGCGCGCCCTTGTTTGTGCTCTCGTTGTTCGACATTGATGCGTTATCTTTCGTTGCTGCTCGTTTCATCAGGACACCTCCTGGTTTCAGGCGTCGCCTCTGGCGACCGGACGGTTCGCATCACTGACCCATTCGCTCCACGACCCCGGATACAGCGCCGCCCCCGGCATGCCCGCGACTTCCAGCGCCAGCAGGTTATGGCAGGCGGTGACGCCCGAGCCGCACTGCATGATCGCCCCCTTCGGGTCATCGACCAGCGGCGCGAACTCGCTGCGCAGGGTCTCGGCATCCTTGAAGCGGCCATCAGGCTGCAGGTTGTCCTTGAAGAAGCGGTTGCGGGCGCCGGGGATGTGGCCGCCGACCGGATCGATGGTCTCGTTCTCGCCGCGGAAGCGGTCACTTGCCCGCGCATCGATGACGATGCGCTTGCCTCCGTTCTGGCCAATGCGCACGTTGTCCATGACCTCGGCCACCGTCACGGTCGGCACGAAAGGCGCGCGCACCGTGATCGCGCCGCGTGGTTTCGTCGACACCTCCGTCGTGAGCGGCTGGCCGATCGCCTGCCAGGCGGCCATGCCGCCGTCCAGCACCGCCACCGCTTCGTGGCCGAGCCAGCGCATCAGCCACCACAGGCGTGCGGCGAACATGCCGCCGTGCGCGTCGTAGGCGACGAGCTGGGACCCGTCGTTGACGCCCCAGCCGCGCAGCGTATCGACCAGGGCCTCTTTCTCCGGCAGCGGGTGGCGGCCGCGGAACACACCGTCCGCACCGCGCTTGGCGCCGGACAGCTGGGTTTCGATGTCGCCGAAGACCGCACCCGGCAGGTGGCCGATGGCGTAGCCGTCGCGGCCTGCGGCCAGGTTCATCAGGTCGTGGCGGCAGTCCACGACGACCCAGTTGGGGTCGTTGATGTGTGCGGCCAGGTCTTGCGCCGAAATCAGCGTCGCGAATTTGTTCATCCTATAGTGCTCCTCAGCTCAGTTTTCATGTCTCGCTGGCGATGGGATCGGTGTCCTTGACCACGGCGCCCCTGGCCGTGCTGCGTGTATTGTAGAACGTCGCGGCGATGCCGGACACGAGGATGACGCCAATACCCATCCAGACGTGCCAGTCGAAGGCGTCGTTCCACAGCGCCAGGCCCCACAGGCTGGAAAACACGATGCCGGTGTACTGCAGGTTGGCCACCACCAGCACCTTGCCGACCCGGTAGGCGCGCGTCATGGCCATCTGGGCCAGCAGGCCGAAGATGCCGACGCCCAGCAGCAGGGCGCCGCTGTACAGGGTGTGGCTCTGGAACACGGCGCCCTCGGGGCCGTCGCCGGCCAGCGCGCCGGCGAAACCGAACAGGGTGGTGCTGAGCGAGAAGTAGAACACCACGCGGTATTCGGGCTCGCCCATCTGGCCGAGCCGGCGCACCTGCATGTAGGCCGCGGCCGAAATCAAGGACGAGGCCACGCCGGCCAGGCCGCCCAGCCACTGGTTGCCGGCGATCGCCGGCTGCAGCACCAGGGTAACGCCGAAGAAACTCATGGCGATCGCCAGCACCAGCGGCCAATCGGGCAGCTTGGTGCCGTTCCACCAGCCATGGGCGAACATCCAGGCCGCGATCCAGATCGGCGCCATGTAGTTGAGCGTGACGGCGGTGGCCAGCGGCAGGCGCGAAATGGCGAAGAACCACAGCCATAGCGAGACGACGCCGACGACGCTGCGCCAGACGTGGGCCTTGACGAAGGGCGTCTGGAAGCTGCCGCCGCGATGGCGCACGGCCGCCAGCAGTACCAGGGTGCCAATGAGGCCGCGGTACATCAGGAGTTCGGAGGTAGAGTAGAACTCGGAGGCCAGCTTCACGCCCGCGCCCATGGCGGCGAACGCGAAGCTGGCGAACAGCATCCAGAGGGAGGCCATTCTTACAGTTCTAACTTGCTGCGGTACCACTCATGGAAATGCTGCATCCCGTCTTCCATCGGCGACTGGTAAGGGCCGACCTCGTTGACGCCGCGCTCTACCAGGATCTTGCGGCCGGCGTCCATGCGCAGCGCGATCTCGTCGTCCTCGACCGCGGTTTCCATGTAGGCGGCGCGTTCGGCATCGACAAAATCGCGCTCGAACAGCTTGATCTCTTCCGGATAGTAGAACTCGACCACATTGCGGGTCTTCTGCGGGCCGATCGGCCACAGGGTCGACACCACCAGCACGTTCGGGTACCACTCGACCATGATGTTCGGGTACAGGGTCAGCCAGATGGCGCCGTACTTCGGCGGCTGGCCGTTGTTGAACTTCAGGACCTGTTCCTGCCACTTTTTATAGGCCGGCGAACCCGCCTTCTGCAGCGCGCGGTTCACGCCCACGGTCTGGACGCTGTAGTCGCGGCCGAACTCCCACTTCAGGTCTTCGCAGGACACGAAGTTGCCCAGGCCCGGGTGGAAGGGCTCGACGTGGTAATCCTCGAGGTAGACCTCGATGAAGGTCTTCCAGTTGTAGTCGCACTCGTGGATCTCGACGTGGTCGAACATGTAGCCGCTGAAGTCGAGGTCGCGCGTCGCCTCCATGTGCTTCAGCTTTTCCATGACGTCGTAGCCGTTCTGCTCGAACAGCAGGCCGTTCCAGTTCTGTAGCGGCGTCTTCGACAAATTCAGGCAGGGCGTCTCGGGGAAGTGCGGCGCGCCGATCAGCTGGCCTTTCAGGTCGTAGGTCCAGCGGTGCAGCGGACACACGATGGTGTTCGCATTGCCGCGGCCATTGAACATCAGCGCCTGGCGGTGACGGCAGACGTTGGACAGCACCTCGATGCCGCCCGCGTTGCGGACCAGCATGCGGCCTTCGTTTTCAGATGCAAGTGTCGCGAAATCGCCTACTTCTGGCACCATCAATTCGTGGCCGACGTAGCGCGGCCCTTTATGAAACAGCTGCTGTAACTCGCGCTGCATCAGCGCGTCGTCAAAGTAGACGTTTACCGGAAGCTGCGCGCAGGAACGCGCCAGCTTGGCGTGGGTAGCCAGATCGGACATCCCAACCCCCCTTTAATTAGGTACGACCAAAGAAGAGAAAAAGGATCCAAAGACCAGTATCTTGGAATGAGGAATACGGTATTTCGGACAGAACCGGAGATTATACCGTGGAAACAGGCTCAAGGTCTCGGACCGTCGCGTGCCAGCGACCGAAGCGCGCGAATAAGTTGTTGAAAATTCACGGTTTTCATGCGAAAAGGCGCAGCCGCATTAAAAAGTTGCATGCGGGCAAATTGTGGATGGTGCAATGTGCGCCCCTTGAGGGGAAGGATTGATCTAAAATACGCGATTGGACTGACCCTTGGCGCACCCTTGCGCCTTTCCCAAGCAAAAGCTATGTCAAATAATACGAATGCACCCGAGTCGTTCGAAGGTGCGATGGCCGAGTTGGCCCAGCTCGTGTCGCAGATGGAATCCGGCCAGATGCCGCTCGAAGCGTCGGTGGCCGCCTATGCGCGCGGTTCCGAGCTGGTGAAGTACTGCGCGGCCCAGCTGGAAAAGGTCGAGTCCCAGGTGAAGGTGCTCGAAGGCGACATGCTCAAACCGTTCTCGGCCGAAGGCGAGGGCGATCAATGACGCAGTCTGCAGTGAATGACGCAGTGATGGAATTCGGCACCTGGATGCAGGGCGTGCAGGCGGACGTCGAGCGCTCGCTCGACGCCTTCCTGCCCGGCGCCACGCTGCCCCACAAGCTGCACGAAGCGATGCGCTACACCACGCTGGGCGGCGGCAAGCGCATTCGCCCGCTGCTGGCCTATGGCAGCGGCGCGCTGTTCGGCGGCGACCCGAAGGCGCTGGCGCGCGTGGCCAGTGCCGTCGAAATGATCCACGTGTACTCGCTGGTACACGACGACATGCCCTGCATGGACGACGACGACCTGCGCCGCGGCAAGCCGACCGTGCACGTCGCCTACGATGAAGCCACCGCGCTGCTGGTCGGCGACGCGCTGCAGGCCCAGGCCTTCGACACCCTGGCCGGGATCGACACCCTGCCGCCGGCGCGGCTGGTCGTCATGCTGCGCCTGCTGGCCGAAGCCGCCGGCTCGGGCGGCATGTGCGGCGGCCAGGCGATCGACCTCGATAGCGTCGGCCTGGCACTCACGCGCGAAGAACTCGAGCGCATGCACCAGCTCAAGACGGGCGCCATGCTGCGCGTCTCCGTGATCCTGGGTGCGCTGTGCGGAAAAGACCTGTCGCCCACCGAGCTGGAAGCATTGAAAGCCTATTCGAAATCGATCGGCCTGGCCTTCCAGGTGGTCGACGACGTGCTCGATGCGACGGCCGATTCGGCTACGCTGGGCAAGACCGCGGGCAAGGACGCGGCCGACAACAAACCCACCTATGTGTCGATCCTTGGGCTGGAACCATCGAAGGAACTGGCCGAGCAACTGCGGCGTGAAGCGCACGAAGCGCTGGCGCCATTCGGAGAACAAGCACTGCGGCTGCGCGAACTCGCGGACCTCATCGTGCAGCGGAAGGCATAAATGAACCTGCTAGAGACCATCAACGACCCCGCGGACCTGCGCCAGCTCCCACGCACGCAACTGACCCCGCTCGCGACCGAGCTGCGCCAGTTCCTGCTCGACTCGGTATCGAAGACCGGCGGCCACCTGTCCTCCAACCTGGGCACGGTGGAACTGACCATCGCGCTGCATTATGTGTTCAACACCCCGCACGACCGCATCGTGTGGGACGTGGGCCACCAGACCTATTCGCACAAGATCCTCACCGGCCGCCGTGGCCGCATGCCGTCGCTGCGCCAGCTGAACGGCCTGTCGGGCTTCCCGAAGCGCGACGAAAGCATCTACGACACCTTCGGCACCGCGCACTCGTCGACCTCGATCTCGGCGGCGCTGGGCATGGCGCAGGCGGCCAAGATCAAGGGCGAAGACCGCCATGCGATCGCCGTCATCGGCGACGGCTCGATGACCGCCGGCATGGCCTTCGAGGCCCTGAACAATGCGGGCGTCGAGGAAGACTGCAACCTGCTGGTGGTCCTGAACGACAACGACATGTCGATCTCGCCGCCGGTGGGCGCGCTGAACCGCTACCTGGCGCGCCTGATGAGCGGCCAGTTCTACGCCGCCGCCAAGAACGTCGGCCGCAGCGTGCTGCCGGGCCCAGTGCTCGACCTGGCGCGCAAACTCGAAGAACATGCCAAGGGCATGGTGGTCCCGGCCACGATGTTCGAGGAATTCGGCTTCAACTACATCGGCCCGATCGACGGCCACGACCTGGATTCCCTGATTCCGACCCTGGAGAACATCAAGAAGCTCAAGGGCCCGCAGTTCCTGCACGTGGTGACCAAGAAGGGCCAGGGCTACAAGCTGGCCGAGGCCGAGCCGATCCTGTACCACGGCACCGGCAAGTTCAATCCGCTCGAAGGCATCAAGCCGGCCGGCGCGCCGGGCAAGATCACCTATACCGAAGTGTTCGGCAACTGGCTGTGCGACATGGCGGCCAGTGACCAGCGCCTGGTCGGCATCACCCCGGCGATGCGCGAAGGCTCGGGCATGGTGCGCTTCCACCAGCAGTATCCGGAGCGCTACTTCGATGTCGGCATCGCCGAGCAGCACTCGGTGACCTTTGCGGCGGGTATCGCCACCGAAGGCCTGAAACCGGTGCTGGCGATCTACTCGACCTTCCTGCAGCGCGGCTACGACCAGCTGATCCACGACGTGGCGCTGCAGAACCTGGACGTGACCTTCGCGCTGGACCGCGCTGGCCTGGTGGGCGCCGATGGCGCCACCCACGCCGGCAACTACGACCTGGCCTACCTGCGCTGCATCCCGAACATGGTCGTCATGGCCGCATCCGACGAAAACGAGTGCCGCCAGATGCTGACCACCGCTTACCACTATCCAGGTCCGGCCGCGGTGCGCTATCCGCGCGGCGCCGGCGTCGGCGCGGCGATGTCGGAAGAGCTGACCTCGATCGAGATCGGCAAGGGCGAGGTGCGCCGCGAAGGCAAGGGCATCGCGATCCTGGCCTTCGGTTCGATGGTGGCGCCGAGCATCGCGGCCGGCGAAGAGCTGGGCGCAACCGTCGCCAACATGCGCTTCGTGAAGCCGCTCGACGTCGAACTGGTCAAGCGCCTGGCGAAGGAGCACGACTACCTGGTGACGGTGGAAGAGGGCTGCGTGATGGGCGGCGCAGGCAGCGCCGTGATGGAAGCGCTGGCGGAGGCGGGGATTGCCAAGCCGGTGCTCAATCTAGGCTTGCCGGACAAGTTCATCGACCAGGGCGATCCGGGGGCGCTGCTGGCGTCCGTCGGGCTGGATGCCAAGGGCATCGCAGCGTCGGTGCGTGCACGTTTCGCGGCGGGTGAGCCGCGGCTGGTGGTCAACAATACCTGATGCACGTAGGGTGGGCGGCTATGCCGCCCACGCGGTGATCGTTTGCGGCTGATGTGCCGCGCGGGCTGCTCTGGCCTGGTTTGAACGCGTGGGCGGGAAACCCGCCCACCCTACGATCCAAACAGCGTTTCTGCCCGCTGGAACAAAATCCACGAGGTCGCGATGTACTTGTCCCCGCTGCGTGAAACATGCCCCTTGTGGGTATGCGTAAACCCCGCCGGCGCAATGATCAGCCGTCCCTTGCGCGCTTCCACCTTCCGGTTCTGATACAGGAATTCGGTCTCCCCGCCATCCGCCACGTCGTTCAGGTAGAACTGCCACAGCAGCACCCGGTGCAGCGTCTCGCCGCTGGCGTTCTGCGGGTAGATCTCGGAATGCCAGTGGTGGTAACCACCGGTGCCCTGCAGGTACTTCTGCAGGTTGACGTGCCCGACCCGGTAGATCGACTGCATCAGCTCCACGATGTTCGGCGTGCCGCACTCGTCGAAATTCGACAGCGACAGCGTCACCGGCTCGCCCGTCCGCGGATGCGCCACCTGCGGCGACAGCGCGCCGATCAGGAGCATGCGGTATTTAATCATGTACTGCGCCAGGTGGCGCGCCATGGCCTGGGTGAGGAGGGCGCCGACGTCATCCCATTCGGCGTGCCCGTTGATGGTCAGGTCGTAGCTGTCCTTCTTGCTGACATCCACGCCGTTGCCGGTGCGGCCGCGCGCCACCTTGTTGCTGGCTTCAAAACGCGCGCGGATCGCGTCGCACTGCTGGGCGGTGAGCGCGTTGTCGTAGATCCCGATGAAATCTTCCATGCGCGTTTCCTCAGCCCCGCTTGCGCTCGTGCTGCCACAATACGTCGCTGCCGCCGGCGAAACGGTTCAGCACGCGCGCCAGCACGAACATCAGGTCCGACAGGCGGTTGACGTACTGGCGCGGATGCGGGCGGATCTGCTCGGCGTGCGACAGCGCCACGATGCTGCGCTCGGCACGGCGACACACGGTGCGGCACACATGGGCCAGCGAGGCCGCGCGCGAGCCGGCCGGCAGGATGAACTCCTTCAGCACCGGCAGGTCGGCGTTGTACTTCTCCAGCAGCCCGTCCAGGCGCGCCACGTGCTCGTCCTTGATCATCTCGTAGCCGGGGATGCAGAGTTCTCCGCCCAGATCGAACAGGTCGTGCTGGATCGAGACCAGCTCTTCGCGCAGCTCGGCGGGCATCTCTTCGCACAGCAGCAGGCCGACGAAGGAGTTCAGCTCGTCCACGTCGCCGAGCGAGTGGATGCGTGCGCTGTCCTTGCCGGTGCGGCTGCCGTCGCCCAGGCCGGTGGTGCCGTCGTCGCCCGTGCGGGTGGCGATTTTCGAAAGTCGGTTGCCCATGATCTAGCCTTATCAAATATTGTAATAAAACGATAGGGCGAGGATACGACAAAACACGTCAATTGTGCCTACAATGTCAGGATGATCGCCCCCGTTGATACCCTCGTCTCCCGTCGCGAACAGGTTGCCGCAGCCCTGCGTGCGCGCCTGCCCGCAGGCGTCGTCCTGTCCGACCCCGAAGACACCCGTCCCTACGAATGCGACGGCCTGGCGGCCTACCGCCAGCTGCCGATGGTGGTCACGCTGCCCACCAGCGAGGAGCAGGTGCTGGCGATCCTGAACCTCTGCCGTGAGCTTGGCGTGCCGATCGTGCCGCGCGGCGCCGGCACCGGCCTGTCCGGCGGGGCGCTGCCGATCCTCGACGGCGTCGTGGTCTCGACCGCGCGATTGAGTCGCATCGTGGGGATGGATGCCTACGCGCGCACCGCCGTGGTCCAGCCGGGCGTGCGCAACCTTGCCATTTCCGAGGCGGCCGCGCACTACGGCCTGTACTACGCGCCCGATCCCTCGTCGCAGATCGCCTGCACCATCGGCGGCAACGTGGCCGAGAACTCGGGAGGTGTGCACTGCCTGAAATACGGCCTGACGGTGCACAACGTGCTGCGCGTGCGTGTGGCCACCATCGAGGGCGAGATCATCGAACTCGGCGGCGAGGCGCTGGATGCGCCGGGCCTGGACCTGCTGGCCGTATTCATCGGTTCGGAAGGCATGCTCGGCATCGTCACCGAGGTCACCGTGAAACTGGTGCCCAAGCCCGCGGTGGCGCAGGTGGTCATGGCCTCCTTCGCCGACGTCATCACGGCCGGCAATGCGGTGGCCAGCATCATCGCCGCCGGCATCATCCCGGCCGGCCTCGAAATGATGGACCGCACCTCGGTGCGCATGGTCGAGCCCTTCGTGCGCGCCGGCTACGATACCGATGCGGCGGCCATCCTGCTGTGCGAGGCCGACGGCACCGCGCTGGAGGTGGCGGAAGAAATCGAACGCATGAAGACCGTGTTCGAAGGCGCCGGCGCCACCGCCATCGCGGTATCGCAGAGCGAGGCTGAACGCATGCGTTTCTGGTCCGGCCGCAAGAACGCCTTCCCGGCGGCGGGGCGCATCTCGCCCGACTACTACTGCATGGACGGCACCATCCCGCGTAAGCAGCTGGCGCGGGTATTGACAGCGATCGAAGAGATGGAAACCACCTTCGGCCTGCGCTGCGCGAACGTGTTCCACGCCGGCGACGGCAACATGCACCCGCTGATCCTGTTCGACGCCAACCAACCGGGCGAATTCGATCGTGCCGAGGCTTTTGGGGCGGCGATCCTGGCGCTGTGCGTCGAGGTGGGCGGCACCATCACCGGCGAGCATGGCGTGGGCATGGAAAAGATCAACTCGATGTGCGTGCAGTTCAACCGCAAGGAGCTCGACGCCTTCTTCGCGGTGAAGCGGGCGTTCGACGCGCCGATGCTGCTCAACCCGGACAAGGCGATTCCGACCCCGCACCGCTGCGCCGAATTCGGCAAGCTGCACGTGCACGGCGGCGCGCTGCCGTTCCCCGACCTTCCGCGTTTTTAAAACATGCAATCGATCGAACAATTCCAGGAACGGGTGCGCAGCGCCGCCGCCGACAGGACGCCGCTGCGCATCCGCGGCGGCGGCAGCAAGGACTGGTACGGCCAGGGTTTCGAGGGCGAGATCCTCGACACGCGCGGCTATAGCGGCATCGTCGACTACGAGCCGACCGAGCTGGTGATCACCGCGCGCTGCGGCACGCCGCTGGCCGAGATCGAGGCCGTGCTCGCGGACCGCAACCAGATGCTGGCCTTCGAGCCGCCGCATTTTGGCGAGGGTGCGACCATCGGCGGCGCGATCGCGGCCGGCCTGGCCGGCCCGCGCCGCGCCACCAGCGGCGGCGTGCGCGACTTCGTGCTGGGCGCCAAACTGCTGGACGGGAAGGGCGATGTGCTGAGCTTCGGCGGACAGGTGATGAAGAACGTGGCCGGCTATGATGTCTCGCGCATGCTGGCCGGTTCGCTCGGCACCCTTGGCCTGCTGCTGGAGGTGTCGGTCAAGGTATTGCCACGCCCGTTCGCCGAAACCACGCTGCGCCTGGACATGCCCGAGATCGATGCGATCCGTCGCCTGAACGAGTGGGGCGGCCAGCCCTTGCCGCTGTCCGCCAGCTGCTGGCATAACGGCCAGCTGTCGCTGCGCCTGTCCGGCGCCCAGGCGGCGGTCGACGCGGCCGTGCGCCTGATCGGCGGCGAGATCGTTCCCGACGCCGCACGCTGGGAAGAGCTGCGCGAGCAGCGCCAGCCTTTCTTCGGCGGCGAGGATGCCTTGTGGCGCCTGTCGGTGCCGTCCACCACCGGTGCGCTCGTGCTCGGCGGTGTGCAGGTGATCGAGTGGGGCGGGGCCCAGCGCTGGCTGCGCACCGATCTCGATGCCGCCACCATCCGCCGCACCGTATCAAGCGTGGGCGGCCATGCGACCCTGTTCCGCGGCGGCGATAAATCGGTGGGCGTGTTCCAGCCGCTGGCGCCCGCCGTCGCCCGCATCCATGAACGCCTGAAGGCTTCCTTCGATCCGGCGCACATCTTCAACCCGGGACGAATGTTCTGACATGCAAACCAATCTGGCCGATTTCATCAAGGGCACCGCCGACGGCAATGAGGCGGAAGCGATCCTGCGCGCCTGCGTGCACTGCGGCTTCTGCACCGCCACCTGCCCGACCTACCAGCTGCTGGGCGACGAACTCGATGGCCCGCGCGGCCGCATCTACCTGATCAAGCAGGTACTGGAAGGCGCCGAGCCCACCCGCAAGACCCAGCTCCACCTGGACCGCTGCCTCACCTGCCGCAACTGCGAAACCACCTGTCCGTCGGGCGTGAAATACGGCCGCCTGGTTGACATCGGCCGCCGCGTGGTCGACGAACGCGTGCCGCGGCCCTTGCAGGACCGGGTCAAGCGCACGACGCTGAAGGAATTCCTGCCGCGTACCGCGCTGTTCAAGCCCGCGTTCCGCGCAGGGCAGCTGGCGCGCCCGGTGCTGTCGAAAACGCTGCAGGACAAGCTGCAACCGGCACGTGCCGCCGGCGCCTGGCCAACACGTGTGCATGCGCGCAAGATGCTGGTGCTGGCGGGTTGCGTGCAGCCGGCGATGGCGCCCAACATCAACGCCGCCACCGCGCGCGTACTCGACGCCTTCGGCGTGCAGCTGATTATGGCGCCAAAGGCCGGCTGCTGCGGCGCCGTGCGCTACCACCTCAACGACCAGGCGGCCGGCCTGGAGGACATGCGCCGCAACATCGACGCCTGGTGGCCCTACGTGGAACGCAACGAGGTCGAAGCGATCGTCATGACTGCGTCCGGCTGCGGCGTCACCGTCAAGGAATACGGCCACCTGCTGGCGCACGACCCGGTCTATGCGGCCAAGGCGGGGCGCATCTCGATGCTGACGCGCGACCTCTCCGAAATCCTGCCGGAGTTCGAAGAACAGCTCGGTGCGAAGCTGAACGGGAAGATCACGAAGCGCGTGGCCTACCACCCGCCCTGCACCCTGCAGCACGGCCAGCAGATCCGCGGCAAGGTCGAGGGTGTGCTACGCGCTGCCGGCGTCGACGTGAACCTGTGCGCCGACAGCCACCTGTGCTGCGGCTCGGCCGGCACCTACTCGGTGCTGCACCCCGAGATCGCGCATGAACTGCGCGACCGCAAGCTGGCCAACCTGCAGGCGACCCAGCCGGACGAAATCGTCTCGGCCAACATCGGCTGCATGAGCCACCTGCAGTCGGGTACGGAGACCCCGGTCACGCACTGGATCGAACTGATCGACCGCGCGCTCGGCTGAGGCGTGCTAGCATCGCGCCCTTGCAACCTGAGGAACGATCGTGAGTTTCATTTTCCAGCTCATCCGCGACGACGAAGGCCTGCCGCCGATGGTCGTCTTCCAGGATTCCACCACCCCCGGCCTGGTGCCCGTATGGGAAGAAGCCGGCGTCTACGATGCGCTCTACAACAGCGACGGCAGGCGCGCGCGCGACGTCTCGCGGGCGATTTCCTATGGCCTCGACCGCGTCACGGAAGACAGCTCGCTGGCTGGCTTGATGCCGCCCGGCGTCTCGCAGGGCGAGGCCATCCGCTTTCTGGAAAACGTCAACCGCGCCTGCATCACGCACGGCGCCGCCTGGATCCAGACCCGCTGATTCCGTGTTCTGGTAGTCGAGTTACATCTTTTTGTCTTACTATATGGTAATCATCCGTACGAGGAGTAGTTTTCCTACGTAGGCGCGTATAACGACAAGGAGACTCCATGCGCATCCACCGTTTCGCCGCCCTCGCGGCCGCATCCTGCCTGCTGGCCTTGCCGGCATGGGCGCAACAGCTCATCGCCAGTGCCACCTCTCCAGGCGACGTGCTGAGCGTGCAAGTGCAGCTCGACGGCATGGGCAAGCTGGCCTACGGCGTCAAGCGCAAGGGCAAGGACATCATTACGCCCTCGCGCCTCGGCTTCAACCTGGCCAATGCGCACAAGCTCGACGGCGGCTTCAGCCTGCGCCGGCAAGCCGTCAGTGAGCACGACAGCACCTGGGAGCAGCCCTGGGGCGAGCGTCGCTTCGTGCGCAACCGTTACCGCGAGCTGCGCGTGGAGCTGGAGCAGAAGAACCGCGCCGGCCGCCAGCTCACGGTGGTATTCCGTATCTATGACGACGGCGTCGGCTTCCGCTATGAATTCCCGGCCCAGCCGCAGCTGAAGGAAGTCCAGATCACGGACGAACTGACCGAGTTCACGGTGGCCCAGCCGGCTACTGCCTGGTGGATCCCGGCCGCCGAACTGCCGGGACTCGAAGAAGAGATCCGCAAGGCGCCGCTCAAGGAGATCGGCATCGCCAACACGCCGCTCACCTTACGCCTGGATGATGGCACCCACATCGCCTTCCACGAAGCGGCGCTGGTCGACTACGCCTCCATGTGGCTGCGCAAGGTCGATGGCCAGAAGCTGCGCGCCATGCTGGCGCCGTCCCCGAGCGGCCCGGCCGTGGTGCGCAAGGGCGCCTTCGCCACGCCATGGCGCACGCTGCAGATCGCGGACAAGGCGGCCGGCCTCTACATGTCGGACCTGATCCTCAACCTGAACGAACCGAACAAGCTGGGCGACGTGTCCTGGGTGAAGCCTTCGAAGTTCGTCGGCGTCTGGTGGCAGATGCACCTGCAAAGCGGCACCTGGAACGCCGGCCCGAAGCACGCGGCCACCACCGCCAATACGAAAAAGTACATCGACTTCGCGGCGAAGAATGGCTTCCGCGGCGTGCTGGTCGAGGGCTGGAACAAGGGCTGGGAAAGCGACTGGGGCCATGGCGGCGCCGACTTCAGCTTCACCCAGCCGTATCCCGACTTCGACCTGCCCGGCCTGGCCGCCTACGCGAAGACCAAGGGCGTGCGCCTGATCGGCCACCACGAGACCGGCGCCAACATCGTGGCCTACGAAAAGCAGATGGATGCGGCGTACAAGCTGTATGCAAAGCTGGGCGTGGACAGCATCAAGTCTGGCTATGTGCACGAAGCGGGCAGCGCATTGTTCACCGGCCGCGACGGCAAGCCGCGCTATGGTCATTACGATTCGCAGGAAGGCGTGAATCACTTCCTGAAAGCCGTCACCGAGGCGGCGAAGTACAAGCTGTCGATCGACACCCACGAACCGGTGAAGGACACCGGCCTGCGCCGCACCTATCCGAACTGGCTCACGCGTGAAGGCGCGCGCGGCGTCGAGTACAACGCCTGGGGCAATCCGCCCAACAGCGTCGACCACGAGGCCAAGCTGATGTTTACGCGCATGCTGAGCGGCCCGATGGATTACACCCCGGGCGTCCTGAGCCTGGTGGGCGCGGACGGCAAGGTCTTCAACTCGACCCAGGCCAAGCAGCTGGCGAATTTTGTCGTCATCTATTCGCCGATCCAGATGGCGGCCGACCTGCCGGAGAACTACGAGAAGTACCCGGCCGCGTTCAAGTTCATCCGCGACGTGCCGACCGACTGGGCGGATACCCGTGTGATCAACGGCGAAGTGGGGCAGTACGCCACCATCGCGCGCAAGGACCGCGCGGGCGACGGCTGGTACGTGGGCGCCGTCACCGATGGCGAAGCGCGCACGCTGCCGCTGCCGCTCGATTTCCTCGACAAGGGCAAGCGCTATACCGCCGAGATCTATCGCGACGGCGATCGCGCCGATTACCGCAGCGAGCGACGCTTCGACCTGGTGACGGAGACGAAGACCGTGACCGCGGCGGATACGCTGCAGCTGCGCCTTGCGCCGGGAGGCGGGCAGGCGATCCGTTTTACGCCGCAGCCATGATTTTCGTAGGGTGGGCAGGTCTCCTGCCCAGGCGGTGATAGTTATCGGGTGAAGTTCGCGACCGGATGATCTTGAAGCCGGTTGAACGCGTGGGCGGGAGACCCGCCCACCCTACAACTGCGATCGGCTGCCGATTATCCCAGCAGCTTCTCGATATCCCCGGCGATTTCCTCCGGCGCCGTCTGCGGCGCATAGCGCTTGACCACCTCACCGTCGCGCCCCACCAGGAACTTGGTGAAGTTCCACTTGATGGCCTCGGTGCCGAGCACACCCGGCTTTTCGCCCTTCAGGTGCTTGAACAGCGGGTGCGCCTCGTCGCCGTTGACCTCGACCTTGGAGAACATCGGGAAGCTTACGCCGTAGTTCTTTTCGCAGAAGGCGCCGATCTCGGCTTCCGTGCCTGGTTCCTGCTTGCCAAACTGGTTGCAGGGGAAGCCCAGCACCGCCAAGCCGCGTTCGCCGTACTGGCGATGCAGCTCTTCCAGTCCCTTGTACTGCGGCGTGAAGCCGCAGGCGCTGGCGGTGTTGACGATCAGGAGCACCTTGCCGCGGTAGTCGGCCAGGTCGATCGGCTTGCCGTCGAGCGTGGCCGCGCTGAAATCGAATACGTTCATGTCGTCTTTCCTCCGGTGTGAAACTGAAAGTGTATGTCATGCCGACGCAATACGTATGCATGCGTCAAACGATCAACTCGGTGCTTGTTATCTTTTGTTACAAACGTCAAGAAGCTTGCATGCGACAATCCCGCTCGCCCCATACTGTCGAGCTCCCTTCATGCCTACCACTCCGCACACCGCAAGCCACTCGCGCCACCCGCGCCGCACCCTGATCGCGCACCTCGTCGCCGGCACGCTGCTGGTCCCGTTCGCGGCCAGCGCGCAGCAGGCGCCGGCCGTGCATGAGCAGCCGAAGCAGGAAGCGGCGAAGCCGGCGGCGGCGCCGGTGCAGGCACAGGCGCAGGCAACGGCGCAGACGCCGGCACCCGTCCAGGCCCCGGCCGTCGAGGCCACCGTGACCGTCAGCGCAGTCCGCACCATGAACCGTATCGACCGCCAGAGCTACGATGTCAAGGCCGACCCGGCCACCTCCGTCGACACCGTGGCCGACACCCTGAACAAGGTACCCTCGGTCGCCGTCGATGCGGACGGCAACGTCACGCTGCGCGGCCGCAACGTGCAGATCCTGGTGGACGGCAAGCCGTCGGCGATGATGCAGGGCGATAACCGCGCCGCCGCAATCAGTGCGATACCGGCAGCCGACCTGGACTCGGTGGAAGTCATCAACAATCCGGGTGCGCAGTTCGGCAACGAAGGCGGCGGCGGATCGGTCATCAATCTGGTGATGCGGCGCGAACGCAGTCCCGGCGGTTTCCTGAGCCTGAACGCGAACCGCGGCACCGAGGGCCGTTACGGCACGAACGCCTTCGGCAGCTGGACGCAGGGCCGCTACACTGTGCAGGGCGGCTTGTTCCGGAACGAGAGGAAGGATGAATGGACCAGCGACAACCGCCGCGATCGCATCGATCCGGTGACCGGCTCGATCGCACGCAGTGATCAGGAGACCAGCGGCGTCAACCGCAACGAAGCGACCGGCATGAACGGCCAGGTGACCTACAACCTCGGCGACAAGGACGTAGTGGGCGCCGGCCTGAATTACATTGAGAATTCGCGCGAGGGCGAATCGTCGCAACGCTACCGCAGCACGACGGCAGCCGGCACCGTCGACAATGAATATCTGCGCCGTGGCCTGAGCGAGGCGAAGAACCGCAACTATGGACTGAATGCGCGACTCGACCACAAGGGCGACGAACCAGGTGAGATCTTCAAGCTGGACCTGCGTCTGTCCGGCGCCGACGCCGACATTGCCTCACGCAATTCCAGCGCATACACCGTGCGCCCGGCCAGCGTGCGCACCGTCGGCGACCGCCAAGCCAACCTGACCGATACCCGGATTGCCGATTTCACCGGCGACTACGAGCTGCCGGGCGAGCGCGGTGTGCTGAAGCTGGGCTATAAAGTGGCGCGCAACAGCAGCAGCTTCGACAACGCCTACTTCGACGTCGACCCATGCTGTGGCACCGAGCGCCCCAATACCACGCGCACCAACCGCTTCGAACTGACCGACATGACCTACGCGCTGTATGGCACCTACCAGTGGCGCGTCAACGAGAACTGGGGCGTGCTGGGCGGTCTGCGCGGGGAGTACGCGGACCTCGACATGAACCAGGTCACCACCGGCGTGCGCGCGAGCAACCACTATTTCGATGCGATCCCGAGCGCCTTTGTCACCTACGGCCTGTCGGACGACACCACGCTACGCCTGAGCTATGCGCGCCGCATTCGCCGTCCGGGCCAGAACGAACTGAACCCTTTCGTGATCTACCGCGACGAGCTGAACATCTCCTCGGGTAACCCGGACCTTCAGCCATCCAGTACCGATTCGCTCGAACTCGGCGTCGAGACCAAGCTGGGCAAGGTCAACACTACCGTGCGCCTGTTCATGCGCAACGAAAGCGACCTGATCAATGAGCGGCGCATCCTGCTGGCCAACGACGTGCTCCTGACCACGCGCGAGAACGCCGGCACTGCCCGTTCAGGCGGCCTGGAATTCAACTTCAGTGGCCGCGCCACGCCGGAGCTGACGCTCAACCTCAACGGCAACGTCAATTATTCGGAGCAGACCGTGCTGGGCCGCGCCGCCGACGATAAGCGCAGCGCCACCTCGGTCAACCTGCGTGGGCGCGTGGAGTATAAGCCAAACTCGGCCAACAGCTTCCAGCTTTCCGTGGACGCCCGAGGCAAGACCCTGTTTGGTGAAGGCTACCGCCAGCCCCAGCGTACGGCCGACTTCACCTACCGCCACAACGTGACCCCGGCGCTGAGCCTGGTCGTCAACATCAACGATCTGTTCGATTCGCAGAAAACGGAGACGATCACCGAGACCGACCGCCTGCGCGAGTACAGCCTGCGCTACGGCAATGGCCGAACTGCTTCCATTGGCCTGAACTACCGCTTCGGCGGCTTCAGCGGCCCTGGCGGTCAGCGTCGCCCGATGATGTTCGGTGGTCCTGGGGGCGGTGGCCGCGGTCCGGGCGGTCCGGGCTAGAGCAACGCTTCAAAGGGGGATGTGGAGCAGGCGCCGGGCGTGTATGCTGTCCGGCCCAACCCCGTTGCGCCTCACATGACCCGCCAGACCACCACCTTCAGCGGCGACGCGCCTACGCGCGCCGCGATCGAACACGTGCTCTCCGCCGGACACCTGCTGGTGTTCGAAGACTGCGATCTGTCCGGCGCCGACCTGTCGCGCCTCGACCTGCAGGACAGCGTGTTCCGCAACTGCCTGCTGCTCGAGACCTCGTTCTACGCGGCGAAACTGGCACGCACGCGCTGGCAACGCTGCCGCGCCGGCCATGCCGATTTCGAATCCGCCGACCTGGTCGACGCGCTCTTCGAATCCTCCGACCTGAACAACAGCAGCTGGCGCCGCGCGCGCCTGGCGTCTGCTTCTTTCCGCAACTGCAAGCTGACCGGCGCCCAGTTCGAAGACACCAGTCACCTGGCCTTGAGCTTCGAAGACACGCTGCTGGTCGGCGCCGACCTGCGCCGCATGTCCTTCCGCAAGGCGCGGCTCAAGGGCCTGGATTTCGCGGGCGCCGACCTGTCGGGCTGCGACTTCCGCGAGGCGATGTTCGAAGGAGGCAGCCTGCGCGAAGCACACATCAAGGATACGCGCTTCGAGGGCGCCGACCTGCGCGAGGTCGACCTGGGAGGAATGGGACTGCTGAATGCAAAGCAGTTCGCGGGGGCGACCATCTCGGCGCGCCAGGCGGCCGAGATGGTGCGGGCGATGGGATTGAACGTGGCGTGAGCGAGAACCGGCGCTACGCGAAGTGGGTTTGGAAGGCGGCCGGCGTAGTGGCCGCCCCGTCCTCGCTCAGAAGCTTTCCCATTCTTCCTCGCGCACGGCCGCCGCGCGTGGCGCCGGACGTGCAGCCGAACTTGCAGCTGGACGGGCGGGAGGCTTGGCGGGGGCTGCCAGGCGCGTCGCAGGCTTGGCCCGTGCGGCCGGCGCGGCCGCCGTTTGCGCCTGTGCATCCAGCTTGAACACCGACACCAGGCCGGCCAGCTTGCCGGCCTGGTCCTGCAGCGACTCGGCCGCCGCCGCCGCTTCTTCCACCAGCGAGGCGTTCTGCTGGGTGACCTGATCCATCTGGCTGATCGCCATGTTGATCTGCTCGATGCCCGAGGTCTGTTCCACGCTGGCCGAGCTGATCTCACCCATGATGTCGGTCACGCGGCGCACGCTGGCAACGATTTCGTCCATCGTGTCGCCGGCCTGGTCGACCAGGCGGGCGCCGGCATCGACCTTGCCCACCGAGTCGTCGATCAGCTGCTTGATTTCCTTGGCCGCCGCCGCCGAACGCTGCGCCAGGGTGCGCACTTCCGAGGCCACCACCGCGAAGCCGCGGCCCTGTTCGCCGGCGCGCGCCGCCTCGACGGCGGCGTTCAGCGCCAGGATGTTGGTCTGGAAAGCGATGCTGTCGATGACGCCAATGATGTCGACGATCTTCCTCGAGGAGTCATTGATCGAAGCCATGGTGTCGACCACCTTGGAAACCACCATGCCGCCACGCTCCGCCACTTCCGACGCCGTGGTCGCCAGGCCGTTGGCCTGGCGTGCATTGTCGGCGTTCTGCTGGACGGTCGAGGTCAGTTCCTCCATCGACGATGCCGTCTCTTCGAGCGAGCTGGCCTGCTCCTCGGTGCGCGCCGAGAGGTCGAGGTTGCCGGTGGCGATCTGGCCGGACGCAGAGGCGATGGCGTCGGTGCCGCTGCGCACTTCGCCGACGATGCGGGCCAGGCTGTCGCGCATCGACTTCATCGCGAACAGCAGGCTGGTGGTGTCGCCCCGGCGCAGGGCCACGTCGACGCTCAGGTCGCCTGCGGCGATGCGGCCGGCAATCTCGCCGGCATAGGCCGGCTCGCCGCCCAGCTGGCGCGTCAGGCTGCGGGTGATCAGGACGCCGAGGCCGATGCCGGCGGCGGCGCTGCCTAGTACCAGCATGAGCATCAGGGCGCGGCTGGACTCGTAGAGCACGGTCGCGTCACTGGCGGCGCTGCTGGCATTCTGCTCTTTCTGGCGGGTCAGTTCGGTCAGGCGGTTGTCGACCTCGTTCGCCACTGGCGCCAGGGTGACGAACAGATAGTCGACCGAACTGCGGGTCTCTTGCAGGGTATCGGCGCGTGCCAGCCTGACCGCCTCGGCGACGTGGCTGTCGTAGCCGCGCAAGTGCTGGTCGAGCTCGGCAAACATGCGCTTGCCGGTCGCGGTGACGAACAGCGGGCGTGCCTTGTCGAGGTTCATTTTCAACTGGGTGCGCGCGGTGTCGATCGCGGTGAACGCACTCTGGCGGTCCTTGTCGGCGGAGGCCAGCATGCCGGAACGGAGGGCCCGGCCGATATAGATCAGGTTGATGTTGGCTTCTTTGACATAAGAAACACCGAGCAGCTCGCGTTCATACAGCACGTCGGTGGCGTCGTTGATGCGGGACATGTTGTAGATGCCGATGGCGGCCACGATGGCACCGAGCAGGGCCAGGGCAAGGAAGCCCGTGATCAGGCGCGTGCCGACTTTCATTCGGTTAAGCATTATAAGTTCCAGGTTCTGTCAGTTGGTTCAGGCGGCGAGGCGTTCGACCAGGCCAAGTTCGTTCGAGGAGAGCAGGCGCTCGATATCGAGCAAGATCAGCATGCGGCCCTCGATGGTGCCAAGGCCGAGCAAGACATCGCTGTCGAAGGCGCTACCCATTTGCGGGGCCGGACGGATGTCTCCAGGTCCGAGGCGAACCACGTCGGAGACACTGTCGACCACCATCCCGATGACACGGCTGCCAATGTTAAGCACGATAACGACGCTTACTTGCTCCGTGCATGAAGACGCCAGGTGAAAGCGCTGGCGTAGGTCGACGATCGGCACGATGATGCCGCGCAGGTTGACGACACCCTGGACGAAATCGGCCGCATTCGCGATCCGGGTCACCGGCTGGTGTTCGCGGATTTCCTGCACCTTGAGGATGTCCACGCCGTACTCCTCATCTCCCAGCCTGAAAGCGAGCGCTTCCAGCGTCGTTTCTTTGATAGTCATGGTCCTTGCTCTGAAAAAAGCGGGCGATGTGCCCCCTCACCAGAAGGACAATATCAGTGGGTTTTTATAGTGCCAAGCGTCAATATTAATGAGCTGCGTGCTCAATGAAGGGGATTATTCGCTTTGTGTAATACAGATGGAGCACAAGGATCCACCATGACGGTGCTGGGGGAGATGTTTGTGTAGCACAAAGTGAAAACACGTCTTTTCAATTTACTGCAGTGCTGTGTTTCTTCTGCGCAACGAAACGATGGCAGCTTAGTATTCCTTGTGCCGGGCAGGTAACGGCATTGCGTTTTCGTCCGGCAAATGCCGGCGCGCCAGGGCGGCATCGATTGCTTCCAGCGTGTCGAAGACTTCGACCCCCGGGCCCGGGACGGTCAGACCGCGGGCGCCTTCGCCACCCACCCACAGGCAAGTCTCCTGCGGCAGCGCGCAGCGCAGTGCGGCAACCATGCGGGCCATGCTCTTGCGAGGAAAGTAGGAACTGAAGGACAGCGCGACGATGCCGGCGCTGGTTTCGTGGGCTGCTGCGGCCACTTCGTGCGGCGGCGCTTCCGCGCCGAGCTGGATGCAATCCATGCCAAGCGAGACCAGCACGGCTTCGACCATCATGATGCCGAGCACATGGCCCTCTCCGGTCAGCGTTGCCAGCACAATCTTGGGACGCCCATCGCCGGAAGCGCGCACCGCCGCCTGCCTGGCGTGCAAGACCGACATGGCGACCTGGGCATAGAGATGTTCGCACCGCACAGGCAGGTCGCCGCGGCACCATGCCAGGCCGACCTCGGCCGAGAGTGGCGCCAGGAACTCGACGACGAAGCGGCGCAGTCCCATTTCCAGCAACCGATGCTGGAACAAGCCATGCAGCTCGCCGAGGCGGTAAGCGCGCAGCATGGCGAGAATGCGTCTGAACGCTTCGTTGCACCCGGCACCCGGCTGGGCGAAGCGCTCGCCCGCCTTGTCGTGGACCAGCTCCGCCATGGCCCCTGAAAAGATCTTGCCGGGCCGTGCGCCCTGGTCAATCAGGCGCCGCACCGCATGCAGGCGCGCCACCTGGCTCGACGGATAGACCCGGTTGCCGTGGCGGTCGCGCAGGGGTTGCGGAAACCCATAACGCTTTTCCCACATGCGGAAGGTGGCCTGGCGGATGCCAGTCTGGCGCTCGACCTCGGTGATCGGCAGCAGGTCCGCATCGAGGCCTGGATTGTCCGGCATGCTCAAGCAGGGCTCTTCCTTTAGAAAGGGCCACAATAATGCAAACGGGACGGCGGTGGCGCACGGCCACGCCGTCCCGTCGCCGGCCTCGGGCTCAGACGATCCCGAGGTGATCCATCCCGCTCGAAAAATCGCGGTTCTTCGCGTGCTTGCTGTTGAGCTTGATGTTCAGGCGCAGGTCGTTCACCGAGTCCGCATTGCGCAGCGCGTCTTCATACGAGATCTTGTCCGCCTCGTACAGGTCGAACAGGGCCTGGTCGAAAGTCTGCATGCCCAGTTCGCGCGACTTCTTCATGATCTCCTTGATCTCGTGGACGTCGCCCTTGAAGATCAGGTCGGAGATGAGCGGGGAGTTCAGCAGGATCTCCATCGCCACCACCCGGCCCTTGGCTTCCTTCTTCGGGATCAGGCGCTGCGAGATCAGGCCCTTCATGTTGAGCGACAGGTCCATCAGCAGTTGCTGGCGGCGCTCTTCGGGGAAGAAGTTGATGATGCGGTCCAGTGCCTGGTTGGCGCTGTTGGCGTGCAGGGTGGCCAGGCACAGGTGGCCGGTCTCGGCAAAGGCGATCGCGTGTTCCATGGTTTCGCGGTCGCGGATCTCGCCGATCTGGATCACATCCGGCGCCTGGCGCAGCGAATTCTTCAGCGCCGCCTCGAAGCTGTCGGTGTCGACGCCCACTTCACGCTGGGTGATCACGCAGTTGCGGTGCGGGTGCACGAACTCCACCGGATCCTCGATGGTGATGATGTGGCCGTAGCTGTTCTCGTTGCGGTAGCCGACCATTGCCGCCAGCGTGGTCGATTTACCCGAACCGGTGGCGCCGACCATGATGACCAGGCCGCGCTTGGTCATGATCACGTCCTTCAGGGTCTCCGGCAGGTCGAGGTCTTCGAATTTCGGGATGGTGGTGGTGATCACGCGCAGCACCATGCCGACGCAGCCCATCTGCATGAAGGCCGAGACGCGGAAGCGTCCCAGGTCGCCCGGGCTGATGGCGAAATTCGATTCCTTGCTCAGCTCGAAACCGGCGGCCTGCTTGTCGTTCATGATGGCGCGCGCCAGGTCGGCCGTGTGGGTGCCGGTGAGCGGCTGGCTCGACACCGGCGTCATCTTGCCGTCGATCTTGATCGCCGGCGGGAAGCCGGCCGTGATGAACAGGTCCGAACCGCCCTTGCTGGTCATCAGGCGCAGCAGGTCGAACATGAACTTGGATGCCTGGTCGCGTTCCATGATGTCCTTAACCCGGGAAGTTTTCGGGGATCTTGGCAGCCGAGCGGGCGGCGGCGCTGCTGATCACGTTGCGGCGCACCAGGTCGGTCAGGTTCTGGTCGAGCGTCTGCATGCCGACATTGCTGCCGGTCTGGATGCTCGAGTACATCTGCGCGATCTTCGCTTCGCGGATCAGGTTGCGGATCGCCGGGGTGCCGATCATGATCTCGTGCGCGGCCACGCGGCCCGCGCCGTCCTTGGTCTTGAGCAGGGTCTGCGAGATGACCGCCTGCAGCGATTCCGACAGCATCGCGCGCACCATCTCTTTTTCCTCGGCGGGGAAGACGTCGACGATACGGTCGATGGTCTTGGCGGCAGAGGAAGTATGCAGGGTGCCGAACACCAGGTGGCCGGTCTCCGCCGCCGACAGCGCCAGCCGGATGGTTTCCAGGTCGCGCAGCTCGCCCACCAGGATGCAGTCCGGGTCTTCGCGCAGCGCCGAGCGCAGCGCGTTGTTGAAGGACAGGGTGTGCGGGCCGACTTCGCGCTGGTTGATCAGGCACTTCTTGGAGTCGTGCACGAATTCGATCGGGTCCTCGATGGTGAGGATATGACCGTATTCGTTCTCGTTAAGGTGGTTCACCATCGCCGCCAGCGTGGTCGACTTGCCCGAGCCGGTGGGGCCGGTGACCAGCACCAGGCCGCGCGGCTTCAGGGCCAGCTCGCTGAAGATCTTCGGCGCGTTCAGCTCTTCCAGCGACAGGATCTTGGACGGAATGGTACGCAGCACCGCGGAGGCGCCGCGCTCCTGGTTGAAGGCATTCACGCGGAAGCGCGCCAGGCCGGGAATCGCGAACGAGAAGTCGCACTCCAGCACTTCTTCGTACTGCTTGCGCTGGCCGTCGTTCATGATGTCATAGATCATGCCGTGCACGTCCTTGTGCTCCAGCGGCGGCAGGTTAATGCGGCGCACGTCGCCGTGCACGCGGATCATCGGCGGCAGGCCGGCCGAGAGGTGCAGGTCCGAGGCCTTGTTCTTGACCGAGAAGGCAAGCAGTTCCGAGATGTCCATTTATATATAATCCTGTGGCGTGCGCGAAGCACCCTAAATATTTCCTATAGAAAACCATTATGTCCATAATCGCTGCCAACTTGCAAGCTGTCGAAGCGACAATCGGGACTGCCTGCGCATCGAGCGGAAGGGCGAGAAACGAGGTTCAGTTGCTGGCCGTTTCCAAGACCTTCCCTGCGGAAGCGGTGGTCGAAGCGATGGCTGCGGGGCAGCGCGCCTTCGGCGAAAACTATCTGCAAGAAGCGCTCGACAAGATGCAGGAAGTGGCGCGCCTGCAACCGGATACCGCTGTGGCCTGGCATTTCATCGGCCCGATCCAGAGCAACAAGACGCGGCCGATCGCGGCCGGTTTCAACTGGGTGCATACGGTGGAGCGCCTCAAGATCGCCCAGCGCCTGTCCGAACAGCGTCCGCCCGAGCTCGGCCCGCTCGACATCTGCCTGCAGGTGAACATCAGCGGCGAAGCGAGCAAGAGCGGCGTCAGCGAAGGGGAGCTGCCGGAACTGGCGCGCCAGGTCGCCGCGCTGCCCAATCTGCGCCTGCGCGGGCTGATGGCGATCCCTGAAGCGAGCAGCGAGCCGGCCGAGCAGCGCGCCGCGTTCGCGCGCTTGCGCGCCCTGTTCGACAAGCTGCGTGCCGGCGG
Organism: Telluria sp. PB2R4; assembly: GCF_059685695.1. Taxonomy (NCBI): domain Bacteria; kingdom Pseudomonadati; phylum Pseudomonadota; class Betaproteobacteria; order Burkholderiales; family Oxalobacteraceae; genus Telluria; species Telluria sp. PB2R4. The sequence goes on from NZ_JCASIC010000006.1 coordinate 36,939, forward strand.
CCTGCCGCTGGACACCCTGTCGATGGGCATGTCGGGCGACCTGACATCGGCCATTGCGGAAGGCGCGACCATCGTCCGCATCGGCAGCGCCATTTTCGGCGCCCGCCATTACGAGTTATAAAAAGGAAAACATGAAGATCGCATTCATTGGCGGCGGCAACATGGCCACGGCCCTCGTTGCCGGCCTGGCCGGCCAAAGGATTAGCCAGACTCGCGGCGACGGCAGCCTGCACGTGGTGGACCCGAATACCGAAGCGCTCGAGCGCCTGGCAAGCCAGTACGGCGTCAGCACGGCGGCATCCATCGACGTGCAGGTGGGCGCCGCGGATGTCGTGGTGCTGGCGGTGAAGCCGCAGCAGATGCGCGAGGTCGCAGCCAGCCTCAAGCCCCTGTTGGGCGCACAGCCGCTGCTGCTGTCGATCGCGGCCGGCATCCGCATCGCCGACCTGTCGCGCTGGCTGGGCGGCTACAGCCGCATCGTGCGCTCGATGCCGAACACGCCGGCCCTGATCGCCATGGGCATCACCGGCATGGTGGCCGGCGCCGACGTCGACGATACCCAGCGCTCGGCCGCCGACAAGGTAATGCGCGCGGTTGGCCAGACCGTGTGGCTGAAAGACGAGAGCCAGATTGACCCGGTGACGGCGGTATCGGGCAGCGGCCCGGCTTATGTCTTCTACTTCCTGGAAGCGATGCAGCAGGCGGCGCAGGAAATGGGGCTGGATGCGGAGCAGGGCAGGCAGTTGGCGCTGGCCACCTTTACCGGCGCCGCGCAACTGGCGGCGCAATCAGGTGACCCGGTGGAAGTGCTGCGCCAGCGCGTCACGTCGAAAGGCGGCACGACGCATGCGGCGATCACCAGCATGGAGCAGGCGGGCGTGAAGGAAGCGATCGTCGCAGCGATGAAGGCGGCAGCTGCGCGCGGGCGCGCGTTGGGCGAAGAGCTCGGAAAAGACTGACTGGCGCGCTCATGCAGGACATTACGCGCATACGCCGGTGTGGAGCATCAGCTGCATCCGGGCTGCATCGAGCGGACGGCTGAACAGGTAGCCCTGGCCCTCGTTGCATTGGTGGGCCTTGAGAAATGCAAGCTGCCCTTCGTTCTCGACGCCTTCGGCGATGACACGCTGGTGCAGGTGCTTGCCCATGCCGATCACGGCGCTGACGATGACCCCGTTGGTTTCCGCCCCCGCATTGATCGCCTTGACGAACGACTGGTCGATCTTGAGCACGTCGATCGGAAACTGGTTCAGGTAGCTCAGGCTCGAATAGCCTGTGCCAAAGTCGTCCACGGCAATCTGCACGCCCATGGCCTTGAACCTGCCCAGCAGGGCGGCGCTGGTGGCGACATCGCGCATCAACACGCTTTCGGTCAGTTCGAGCTGCAGGCAGGTCGGGTCCACGCCGCTTGCGCCGAGGACGGCAATCGCGTGCTCCAGAAAATCCCGATGACGAAATTCCACGGCCGAGACGTTGACGGCGATCGACACCGGCGATATGCCCCTGCCTTGCCAAAGCACTGCCTGCGCGCAGGCTTCTTCCAGTACCCAGCGCCCGATCGGAACGATCAAGCCACATTCCTCGGCAATCACGATGAAACGCTCGGGCAACACCAGTCCCCATTCCGGATGCTCCCAGCGCAGCAGGGCTTCGACGCCGGTGATGCGGCCGGTTTCCAGGTCCACCTTGGGCTGGTAATGCAGCCTGAATTCGCGGCGTTCGAGCGCCCGACGAAGATTGCTTTCAATCAGTTGTCGTTCCATGGCGCGGGTGTTCATGTCATGGCGGAAGAATTGATAATTATTGCGCCCGCGCTCCTTGGCGTGGTACATCGCGGTGTCGGCATTCTTGATCAGGACAGCGGCATTCGTTCCGTCGGATGGAAAGACGCTGATGCCGATACTGGTCGAGGTATGCAGCTCCTGGCCGTCGATCAGGAAAGGCGTCGACAGCGCATGCAGGATCTTGTCCGCCGCCAGCGCCGCGTCTTGCGGCCGCCGTTCGTCGGCCAGCAGGATCACGAACTCATCGCCGCCGTGGCGGCTGACCGTGTCGGACGTGCGCACGCAATGGAGCAGGCGCTCCGACACCGCTTGCAGCAACTGGGCGCCGACGGCGTGCCCCAGGGAGTCGTTGATGTGCTTGAACTTGTCCAGGTCCAGGAACAACAGCACCGGCCTGGTATCGCTGCGTCTGGTCGACGCAATGGCCTGGGTGATGCGGTCGTTCAGCAGGACGCGGTTGGGCAGGTTGGTGAGGAAATCGTGCTGGGCCTGGTGCCGCATTTTCGACGTCAGCGCGACGGTGTCGGAGATGTCGCGGAAGACGATCACGGCGCCGACGAGCCGACCATCCAGATCGTGGATGGGTGTGGCCGAATCTTCAACCGGGATGCGCTTGCCATGCCGGCCGACAAGGATGGCCTCACCGGTAAAACCGAGGGCATGATCGCTTTCCAGCACATATTCAATCGGATTGAGAATCGGGCGCCCCGTGATGCCGTCGACGATGTTGAGTACTTCCGCGATGGGGCGCCCGCATGCCTCTTCCCGCGGCCATCCGGTGAGCAGTTCCGCCGAGACATTCAGGTAATCGGTGCGGCCATGCATATCGACGGAGATCACGGCATCGCCGATCGAGTTGAGCGTGATTTCCGCACGGGCCCGGGCGACATACAAACCCTGCTCCACCTTCATGCGCTCGATAATGTTGCGCAAGGACTGAGGCACCAGGTTATTGTCGAAGTAACCCTTCGACAGCCACCCCTGGGCGCCGCGCTGGACCGCCTCCTTGGCATCGTTCTCGTTGTCGAGGGCGCAAAGTGTCAGGATCGGGATGTGGCGTGCTGCTTGGTAACATCGATCGAAGCAGGCCAGGCCCTGGCAGTCCGGCAGCGCCAGCTCCAGCAGGATCGCATCGATCTCGCCCCGCTGGATTCGATCCACGCCCTGCGCCAGGGTAGCCACGCTCTCCACCTCGAAGGGGCCGTCATGGGCATTGCCCAAGGCATGCTTCAGGGTGCGGATATCGTCCGGACTGGAGGAAATGATGAGGACTCGGCTGGGCACGGTGCCTCCGGCTGTCGTTCGCACGGCTGTCGCGGTCCGGGCCGGCTGGCGCCGGCAAACCGAGCCACTGACGGACGCATCTCGGCGAACGTTGCGGCGACCGGTGCGAGCAGCGTAGATCGCCACCGACCGGGCCGGCGGCGCTGGAACGACCGAGTATAGGGTGTTTCACACGACTGTCAACCGGCCGGCGGCGTGTCAGTGGACCTCGAAGCCCTTCCACCTGAGCACAGGCAGCAGCCTCTGCACCAGCTTGTACGCCGACACCACCGCCGTCACGCTCCCCACCGCCCATTTCGGCTTGGTGATGAACAGACCGGCTGCCACGCCGGCCACGATCAGCGCCGCCTTCTGGTGCCGTGCTGCATAGGCCGGAATCAGGCCCAGCGTCTGCGGCGAGCCCAGCATCGCCACTTCGTGCGCCACCAGCGTGCGCTGGTCGGCGCACCTGGCCACCAGCGCCTCGCGGCGGGCGGCCAGGTCTGCGGATTTAGTAGCCATCTGCCGGTTCTCCCTTCAGCGCCTCGGCGTCCTTGCGCAGTTCCGCCAGGGTCGCCGGCAGCATCGGCGGACGCGCGGCCAGGCCGGCGCGCAGCTTCATCGCCGCGAAGGCGGTTCCCAGTCCGAACAGGACAGCCATGCCGCCCACGGCCGCCAGGCGGTGGGTGTCCCAGAACAGCACCAGCACGAACAGGATGACGAGGCCCAGCGTGAACAGCCCCAGCACCGCGGCCGCGAGGGCCCAGGCGAGGTAGCCGATCAGGCGGTGCGCGCCTTCCTGGAGTTCGATCGCAGCCAGCTCGAGACGCGTGCGCGCCAGGTCGAGCAGGTTGGCCGTGATTCGCTTGAGCCCCGCCGTGATACTCATCTTAGCGGCGCGAAATCAGCATGCCGATCACGACGCCGACGGCGGCGCCCAGGCCCACGGACTTCCATGGATTCTCGTGCACGTACTCGTCGGTGACGCGCGCCGCTTCCTTGGTCTTTTCCACAACGGTGTGCTGGTAGTCGCCCAGGCTTTCCTTGGCGGCCGAGAGGGTCTGCTCGAACTTGGCCTTGGCGGCCTTGAGCTCGTCACCGGTCAGGTGGCCGCCGTTGCGCAGCCAGGCCTCGGCGTCCTGGATGACGGTTTTCAGGTCGGACATCAGTTGGTCGCGGGTGCCGGTTTGGGTAGGGATCTTTTCCATCATGGTGGGCCTCGTTAAGTAAGGACGGGATAAGAGCGGGAATGCCTTTTGTGCAATATTACCTCATTGCATAGTCGAGCGCGACACCGCTGAACAGTGCGGCGCCCAGCCAGTTGTTGTGCCGGAATGCCTTGAAGCAGGCCATGCGGTCGCGGTGGCGGATCAGGGAGTAGTGGTAGAGCGCGATGCCGGCCGCCACCACCACGCCGCCCACGAACCACCAGCGCAGGCCCAGGTACCAGCCGCAGACCAGGTCGATCGCCAGCGCCAGCCCGTAGCACAGCATGATGGCCGCCACGTCGAAGCGGCCAAAGGTGATGGCCGAAGTGCGGATGCCGATCTTGAGGTCGTCGTCGCGGTCGACCATGGCGTATTCGGTGTCGTAGGCGACCGCCCAGAACACGTTCGCCACCAGGAGCCACCAGGCCACCGCCGGCACCGTGCCCTGCACGGCGGCGAAGGCCATCGGGATGCCGAAACCGAATGCGATGCCGAGGTAGGCCTGCGGGATGGCGAAGAAGCGCTTGAAGTAGGGGTAGGTGCCGGCCACGACAAGGGCCGCCACCGACAGCTGCTTGGTGAGCGGGTTCAGCGGCAGAATCAGGAGGAAGGCGAGCGCCGACAGCACCGCCGCCACCATCACCGCTTCCCAGCCGCGGATCTTGCCGCTGGTGAGCGGGCGATCGACGGTGCGCTTGACGTGCTTGTCGAAGTCGCGGTCGGCGTAGTCGTTGATGGCGCAGCCGGCGGAGCGCATCAGGGCGGTGCCGAGCACGAAGATCGCCAGCACCGTCATGTCGGGCACCCCGTTCGATGCCATCCACAGGGCCCACAGGGTCGGCCACAGTAGCAGGAGGATGCCGATGGGTTTGTCGGCACGGACCAGGCGGAAATAGAGCGCCAGCTTGTTCATGAGTCGCGTCTTGTCAGGCAAGAACTGTTGAGCAGAAGACAGGGATTCTACAGCCAGTCGGCTGAAGTGGCGGAGACGCGCGTCCGATGCGGAATGTTGCCATTTTGTTGTCATGGAGACGACATGTTTGTTTGTTTAAATGCATCAGATTCACCTCCGACCACCGCATTGGAAAGGCACAGCATGACCGACAACGACATCTCCCCCGACATGAGTTCCCCAACTCGCCGCAACCTGCTCAAGGGCCTGGCCGGCGCCACCGCGCTGCCCTTCGTGGGCGCTTTCGCCGCGCTGCAGTCGCAGCAGGCCATGGCCGCCAACGGCGCGACCACCCTGGTCGACAGCCCCTACGGCCCGATCGCCCCGGCCATGGACATCACGACCGGCCTGCCGCTGCTGCAGCTGCCGGCCGGCTTCACCTATAAAAGCTTCGGCTGGCGCGGCGACCTCATGACCGACGGCAAGACCTGCCCGGGCGGCCATGACGGCATGGGCGTGGTCCTGTCGCGCAAGGTCGGCCGCAGCACCGAGCTGGTGCTGGTGCGTAACCACGAGATCGGCGGAACCTCGCCAGGCAGCTTCCTGGACGCGCCCGCCGTCTACGACAGCGGCACCACCAGTGGCACGTCGAGCAACAAGTTCGGCGGCGGCACCACCAACCTGCTGTTCCGCGACGGGAACTGGGTCAGCATGACCCCGAGCCTGGGCGGTACCGCGACCAACTGCGCCGGCGGCATCACGCCCTGGGGCACCTGGCTCACCTGCGAGGAAGTCGGCTCGGATGCCGTCAGCACCGCGGGCAAGAAGCACGGTTACGTGTTCGAGGTGCATTCGAATCCGGCACTCACCACCGGCCAGCCGATCATCGGCATGGGCCGCTTCGCGCACGAAGCCGCCGCCGTCGACCCGGCCACCGGCATCGTGTACGAGACCGAAGATTCGTCGGGCAAGTCGGGCTTCTACCGCTACGTCCCGGACGTCAAGACCGGCGCACCGGGCAGCCTGGCCATGGGCGGCGTGCTGCAGATGGCCAAGGTCAAGGGCGTCGACAACGTCAACCTGGCCACCATGCCGGTCGATGCGAAAGTCGAACTGGAGTGGGTGAACATCGCCAATCCGGACGCCAACCGCGGCAACGCGACGGGCCTGAACGGCGTGGCCATCAGCAACGCCGCCGGTCCTTTCGTGCAGGGCTGGGTGCAGGGCGCCGCGCGCATGAACCGCGGCGAAGGCATCTGGTACGCGCAGGGCAAGATGTACGTGATGGACACCGCCGGTGGCGCAGTCCAGCGCGGCACGATCTGGGAGCTCGACCTGGCCACGCAGGTCTTGAAATGCATTTATTCGAGCCCGAGCGCCCTGGTGGGCAATATGGGCGACAACCTGACCGTCAGCCCGCGCAATGCGATCCTGATCTGCGAAGACGCCTCGACCGCCGCCACCGACCAGTTCGGCTTCGGCCAGCGCCTGATGGGCCTCACCGGCCTGGGCGACGCCTACATCTTCGCCAAGAACAACATCAACCTGAGCAGCGCCCAGTTGCAGGACGCGGGCAAGCTGGTCTCGCTCGCCGGTGACCGCCGCGCCAACGAATTCGCCGGCGCCTGCTTCGACCCGACCGGCCGCTACCTGTTCGTCAACATCCAGACCCCGGGCGTGAGCTTCGCGATCACCGGCCCTTGGGCCAAGGGCCCGCTGTAAGCACGATCCTGACCGAAACGGAGAATCTCATGAAACTGAACAAACTGTTTGCCGCCGCGTGCCTGGCCGCCGGGCTGGCATTGTCCGGCGCCGCCAACGCCGTCGTCCTGACCAGCGCTTCCGGCGCGAACCCTGTCGAAGATTTCAGCGGCACCGGCATGGTGGCATTCAACCTCGACCTCCAGGATTTCAGCAGCACCACGCTGAACTTCGTGCTGGATGCCGGCGACCTGCAAGGACCGCTGAGCTTCGACGCCCTGGTGCGCAACCTGGCCGGCGCCGACCTGAACCGCTTCAGCTTCCGCCTGCAGGGCATCCGCTTTGCCGGCGCCGGCACCGTCACCCCGGCCTTCGGCACCGTGGGCGCGGTCGACGCGGACGACAGCCTCGCTGTGATCAATTTCAGCACCCCGGAATACGCCGAGTTCCAGTTCGGCGACGTGTTCGGTATGCCGGGCCAGACCGACTGGCTGCTCGACACGACCGGCCTGCAGGCCGGCGACAGCTTCAGCATCACCGCCAGCGTGCCGGAACCCTCGACCGCCGCGTTGCTGCTGCCGATGCTGTGCATCGGCCTGATGGCCGCCGCACGCCGCCGCAAGAAGGACTGAGCGGGGAAGAGCTTGCCGGTACAATCGCCTTCTTACCGACAAGCTCTTTTTTTATCATGCACATCTGGGTCGACGCCGACGCCTGTCCTGCGGTTATCAAGGACATCCTTTTTCGCGTGGCCGAGCGCCTGCAGCTGGAGGTCACGCTCGTGGCCAACCAGCTGATCCGGGTGCCCGGCTCGCGTTTCATCCGTGCCTTGCAGGTACCGAGCGGCCCGGACGTGGCCGACGCCGAGATCGTCGCGCGCGTGAGCCCGGGCGACATCGTCGTGACCGGCGACATTCCGCTGGCGGCGCAGGTGCTGGAGAAGGGCGGCTTGCCGCTCAATCCGCGCGGCGACTGGTATACCAGGGACACGATCGCCCAGCAGCTGAGCATGCGCGCCTTCATGGAAGAGCTGCGCGGCAGCGGTGTCGATACCGGCGGGCCGGCCGCGTTCAGCCAGGCCGACAGCCGCAATTTTGCGAATGCGCTGGACCGCCAGCTGGCCCGTTCGCTCACCCGCAGGGTGGGCGGCTCCACCGGGGGACAGGAGTAATCGACGGCGTTCAACGCCGCCCACGCGTTCAAGTCACGATGAGCAGGCGCAACGGCTGTTCTCGCGCTGGTTGAACGCGTGGGCGGCGCTCAGGCAGTAGGCCACGCAGCTTGCCGGGTGGAGCCGCCCACCCTACGCGGCAGCTTCGAGGGAAATCATCTCCACGCCCGGCAAGCGGCACTCGCCGACCGCCTGCGCCACCGCGTCGATCGCCGCGCGGCGGGTGAAGCTCTTGCGCCAGACCAGCACCACCCGGCGCGAGGGCGCCGGATGGGCGAAGGGCACATAGGTCAGCATGCCGTTCGGGTCGTGCATGTCGGCCACCGAGGCGCGCGGCAGCACGGTCAGGCCGATCCCGCTCGCCACCATGTGGCGGATGGTCTCCAGCGAGGAACCTTCGAAGGTGCGCTGCATGCCGTTGCCTGGCGACGAATAGCGCGCCATCTCCGGGCACACTTCCAGCACCTGGTCGCGGAAGCAGTGGCCCGCCCCCAGCAGCAGCATGGTTTCCAGCTTCAGGTCGTCGGCCGGGATGTCGCGGCGCCTGGCCCAGGGGTGCGAACGCGGCATCGCCACCACGAAGGGTTCGTCGTACAGCGTCTGCATCGACATGCCGTGTTCCGGCAGCGGCAGCGCCACGATGGCGGCGTCGAGCTCGCCCTGGCGCAGCAGTTCGAGCAGCTTGTGGGTGTAGTTCTCCTGCAGCACCAGCGGCATCTGGGGTACGGTGTCGATCAGCTTCTTCACCAGCGGAGGAAGAAGATACGGGCCGATCGTGTAGATCACGCCGAGCCGCAGGGGGCCGGCCAGCGGATCCTTGTTCTGCTTGGCCAGTTCCTTGATGGCGGCGGTCTGCTCCAGCACGCGTTCGGCCTGGGCCACGATCTGCGCGCCCAGCGGCGTGACCGAGACCTCGGAGCCGCCGCGCTCGAACAGCGTCACCCCGAGCTCGTCCTCGAGCTTCTTGATGGCGACGGAGAGGGTGGGCTGGGCGACGAAGCAGGCTTCGGCGGCATGGCCGAAGTGCCTGGCGCGCGCAACGGCGACGATGTATTTCAGCTCGGTCAGTGTCATAGGCTTTCCGTCCCAGGATCCACGACTGTATTGACGCTTATCCTGACACAATGTTGGCATTTAGTCAGCCAAGATTTCATATTCTGTCGAAATCATAGTCTATATAATTGCTGGACAGGATTTCCGCCTGTGTTTTCACGAGGTACTCCATGTCGTCGACCTTCGGCCCGGCGGAAGCCCAGGCCTATATCCACAAGCTGCTGACGGTGATGCACCACCAGGGCGGCTCCGACCTGTTCATCTCCAGCGATTTCCCGCCCAGCATGAAGCACCAGGGCGCCATGAAGCCCCTGAGCCAGCAGCGCCTGTCCGGCGAGGTCACGCGCGCCCTCAGCATGTCGCTGATGAACGAGCGCCAGCGCGCTGAATTCGAGGCCGAGATGGAGTGCAACTTCGCGATCTCGCTGCCCGGCGTGTGCCGCTTCCGCGTCAACGTGTTCGTGCAGCAGCAGAGCGTGGGCATGGTGGTGCGCACGATCGCCTCCGAGATCCCGAACTTCGAGAAGCTCGACCTGCCCGAGGTGCTGAAGGACGTCGTCATGACCAAGCGCGGGCTGGTGCTGGTGGTCGGCGGCACCGGTTCCGGCAAGTCCACCACGCTGGCGGCGATGATCGACTACCGCAACAGCAACTCGCATGGCCACATCATCACGGTGGAAGACCCGGTCGAGTACGTCCACAAGAACAAGAACTGCCTGGTCACGCACCGCGAGGTCGGTGTCGACACCCATTCCTGGCACAACGCCCTGAAGAACACCCTGCGCCAGGCGCCGGACGTGATCCTGATCGGCGAGATCCGCGACACCGAGACCATGGAGCACGCGATCGCCTTTGCCGAGACCGGCCACCTGTGCCTGGGAACCTTGCACGCGAACAATGCCAACCAGACGCTCGACCGCATCATCAACTTCTTCCCGGAAGAACGGCGCAACCAGCTCTTGATGGACCTGTCGTCCAATTTGCGTGCGGTGGTCTCGCAGCGCCTGATCCGTACCGAGGATGGCAAGGGCCGCAAGGCGGCCATCGAGATCCTGCTCAACACGCCGACCATCAGCGAGATGATCCTGAAGGGGAACTTCCAGAACATCAAGGAGATCATGCACAAGTCGCGCGAGCTGGGCATGATGACCTTCGACGGAGCCTTGTACGAGCTGTACAACAAGGGCTTCATCGGCTACGACGAAGCGATCCGCAACGCCGACTCGGCCAACGGCCTGCGCCTGCAGATCAAGCTGTCGGGCGAGCGCAAGGGTCCGGATGGCAGCGCCGGCAAGGCCAGCGCGCTGTCGATGCAGATCGAGGAAGAACCGGAAGACGACGCACCCACCACCACGTAAGAAGAACCGTATGCCTGCATTCGAAAACAAGATCTGCACGCGCGCCGAACTGGCGCAGCGTATCGCCGCATTGCCCAAGCCGGTGGTGCTGACCAACGGCGTGTTCGACATCCTGCACCGCGGCCACGTGACCTATCTCGCCCAGGCGCGCGAGCTGGGCGGCGCGCTGGTGGTGGCGGCCAATACCGACGCGTCCGTGAAACGCCTGGGCAAGGGCGACGACCGCCCGCACAATACCCTGGCCGACCGCATGGCGGTGCTGGCGGCGCTGGAATCGGTCAGCCTGGTGGTCGACTTCGACGAGGACACCGCGCTCGAAGTGGTGCTGGAAGCAAAACCCGAGATCTACGCCAAGGGCGGCGACTACGACATGACGCAGATCCCGGAAGGGCAGGCGGTGCTGGCCTACGGCGGACGCGCGGTGGCGATCGACTTCGAGCATGACCGCTCGACCACCAGGCTGGTGGCCCGCATCCGGGGCTGAACAGGGGGACGGCATGCTGATCGCTCAAGTCACCGACCTGCACCTGCATGCCGACCCGGCCCATCCGAACCTGGCGCGCTTCCATCGCGTGCTCGATCACCTGCTGTCGCTCCGGCCCCGGCCCGCGCTGCTGGTGCTCAGCGGCGACCTGGCCGACGACGGGGCCGAGGCGAGCTACCGGCACCTGGAGGCGGCACTGGCGCACTGGCCGGGGCCGGTGCGCCTGGCGCTGGGCAACCACGACGATCGCAGGCATTTTCGCGCCGTGTTCGGCGACAGCCATTTTGCCGGCGATTTCGTGCAGGGACGCAGCGCCGTCGGCGGACTCCAGGTGCTGGTCCTCGACAGCGTCGAGGCAGGACGCAATGGCGGCGCCTTCTGCGAAGCGCGTGCGCAGTGGCTGCGCGCGACCCTGGACGACATCGGCGCGGCGCCCGTGCTGGTCTTCCTGCACCACCCGCCCGTCGATGTCGGCATCCCCTGGATCGACCCGGGAGCGGGGCAGGAATGGATTGCCCGCCTCGGTGGCGCCCTGCAGGGAGCGACGCTTGCGGGCATCTGCAGCGGCCACGTCCACCTGGGCGGCCTGTTCCGCTGGAAGGGGCGGACGGTCGTGACCTGTCCCTCATCGTCCTCGGACCTCAGCCTGGCATTCGCGCCCATGGACGCCGCGCAGCCCGACGGCCGGCCACTGGTGGAGCAGGGCGAGCCGGCCTTCGCGCTGCACCGCTGGCAGGATGGCGACCTGGCCACGCTGTTTGGCCGCTGTCCGCAACGGGTGATCGTGAATTGGGACGCGTCGACCGCGCCCATGGTGGCGCAGATGTTGAAGGAAAAACCCTCTATGCCAGACTAAGACCGCCCCATCACTCCACGTCACGATGCCGGGAGGGAGGGGACGTCCGTATCGTTATATTCGTCAAATATGCTATGGTTCGGTCACACTACACCGATTGAGCCATGCCTTCCAGTTTCCTTTCCATCGACGCTTCAAGCCGACAATCCCAACTCATGCATAAGGGCCCTCATGCGTTCTGGACCTGAAGCGTCTGCGACGGAAACAGCCCGCACGGCCGAAATCCCCCTTGCAGCGAGCGAGCGCGAGCTGCACTTCGCCGTCAAGGCCGGACGTCTCGGCATCTGGAGCCTGGATCTGGCGACGGGTGAGCTCACGAGCTCGGCGATCTGCCGTCTTAATTTCGGCCGCGATCCGGACGCGCCTTTCACCTATGCCGAACTGCGCGACGCTGTCCACCCCGACGATAGGGCGCGGATGGCCGAAGCCGTCGAGCACAGCATCGCTACTGGGGCGGACTACGACATCGAGTACCGGATCGTGACGCCGGGGGGCGGCGTGCGCTGCGTCGCCGTTCGCGGGCAGCTCGACCGTGCAAGAAATGGTGCGCCGCTCAAGATGACGGGTGTGTCGATCGACGTCACCGATTGGCGCCAAACCAAAAACAGGCTGAGCGAGCGCGAGGCGCGCTATCGCACCCTGTTCGATTCCATCGACGAGGGCTTCTGCGTCGTGCAGTTCATTGACGGGCCACACGGTCCGCTGTCTGACTACGTGCACCTGGAAGCGAATCCGGCCTACCTGCGCCACGCCGGGATTTCCGACATCGTCGGCAAGACCGCGCGTGAAAAGCTGACCGAGGGCGAGGCCGATGCCTGGGTCGCGATCTTCCGGAAAGTGCTTGAAACGGGCGAGCCGGTCCGTTTCGAACGCGCGCTCGAAGCCACCGACCGGCACCTGGAAGTGGCGTGCACGCGCATCGAGCCCGCTTCCAAGCAACAGCTAGCGATCATTTTCCAGGACGTCAGCGCGCGCAAGCGGGCGGAACGCAGGCTGCACGAGTTGAACGAGACTCTGGAGCATCAGGTCGTCGAACGTACGGCCGAGCGCGACCGGATGTGGGACACCTCGCCTTATCTCATGCTCATCATCGATTTCCAGGGCTATTTCAGGCGGGTGAATCCGGCGTGGACGTATATCCTCGGCTATGCATCGGACGAGCTGGTCGGTCGGCACGTGAACGAGTTCGTGGTGCCGGCCGACCACGCCACGACGGTCGAGGCCTACGAGACCGCGGCGGCGGGCGGCCGCCCGGCGATCGAGAACCGCTACCGGCACAAGGACGGTTCGGTGCGCTGGATCTCCTGGGTGGCGGTGCCCGCCGGCGACATCACCTATGCCACCGGCCGCGATATCACGGCCGACAAGGAGCGCGAGGCCGAGCTGGCCGCCAGGACCGCCGAGCGCGACCAGCTCTGGACGCTGTCGCAGGACATGCTGGCGCGGGCAAACTTCGAGGGCGGCATGTCGGCGGTCAGCCCGGCATGGACCCAGGTGCTGGGATGGAGCGAAGCCGAACTGCTGGCGCGTCCCTACGCGAGCTTCATGCATCCGGACGACATGCCGGCTACCCTGGAAGCGATCGGGCGCATGGCCGAGACGCACCAGCCGGCCCGTTTCGAAAACCGGATCGCCACCAGCGCAGGCGGCTGGAAGTACATCGAATGGACCGTCACGCCGGAACGCGATGGCGAGAATTTCGTCGCCGTCGGACGCGACCTCAGCGTGAACAAGGCGCGCGAGGCCGAACTCGAACAGGCCCAGCAATCCCTGCGCCAGTCGCAGAAGATGGAGGCGGTAGGCCAGCTCACGGGCGGCCTGGCGCACGACTTCAATAACCTGCTCGCCTCGATCAGCGGCGCCCTGCAGGTCCTGAAACTCAAGCTGCAGCGTGGCCAGTTCGGTGGGCTGGACCGATATATCGAAGTCGGTGAATCCTCCATACGCCGCGCCGCTTCGCTGACCCAGCGGCTGCTGGCGTTCTCGCGCCGCCAGACGCTCGATCCCAAGCCGGTCGACGTCAATCGCCTGATCGCAGGCATGGACGAGCTGGTGCGCCACTCGGTCGGGCCCATGGTCGAACTGGAGGTGGTCGGCGCGCCCGATCTCTGGCTGACCAGGGTCGATCCGTCCCAGCTTGAAAACGCGTTGCTCAACCTGTGCATCAACGCGCGCGATGCGATGATGCCCAGTGGGGGAAAGCTGACACTTGTTACGTCCAACCGCTGGATCGACGCGCATGCCGAGGAACAGGACATGGCGCCCGGACAGTACATCTCGCTGCGCGTCTCCGATACCGGCACCGGCATGCCGCCCGAGGTGGTGGCGCGCATCTTCGATCCCTTCTACACCACCAAGCCCCTGGGCGAAGGCACGGGCCTGGGACTGTCGATGGTCTACGGCTTCGTGCACCAGTCGGGCGGACAAGTGCGCGTCAGGTCGGAAGTCGGTCGCGGCACCAGCATGTGCCTGTACATGCCGCGCCATTCCGGTGCGGACCAGGCCGAGGCGGCCGTCGACCCTGTGCCGGTCAGTTCGGGCCATGGCGAGACGATCGTCCTCATCGAAGACGAGCACGCGCTGCGCGACATCGTCGAAGAAGTGCTGCGCGACGCCGGCTACCGCGTGCTCACGGCGCGCGATGGCCCGACCGGCCTGCAGATACTGAACTCGGACGCGCGGGTGGATCTCCTGGTGACGGATGTGGGCCTGCCCGGGGGGCTGAATGGTCGCCAGGTGGCCGATGCTGCCAGGTTGCAGCGTCCCGGCCTCAAGGTGTTGTTCGTGACCGGCTATGCCGATACGGCGGCCGTCGGTGACGGCAAGCTGGCGCCAGGCATGGAATTGATCACGAAGCCGTTCGAGATCGCCGCGCTGACCTACAAGGTGCGCGCCCTGATCGACGCGCGCCGGGCGCAGTGAATCGCCGGCTCCGTGGCAATATTGCGGACATCTACACAACGAGCAAGCCCTGATGCGCATCCTGCTGGCCGAAGACGACGCCTCCCTCGGCGACACCATCCAGTCCTGGCTGCGCCTGGACGGGCATGCGGTCGACTGGGTACGCCGTGGCGATTCGGCGCAAACCGCGCTGGCGACCCACCGCTACGATTGCGTGCTGCTCGATCGCGGGCTGCCGGGTCTGTCGGGCGACGCCTTGCTGGGCGCCTTGCGCGCGGCCCGCAACACCGTGCCGGTCATCATGATCACCGCCTTCAATACGCTGTCCGACCGGGTCGGGGGGCTGGACCTCGGCGCCGACGATTACCTGGTCAAGCCTTTCGAGCTCGAGGAGATGTCGGCGCGCATCCGGGCCGCGGTGCGGCGCGGCGCCAGCCAGGCCAGCAACCTGCTGGCGCATGCCGGCATCACACTCGACCTGGAAACGCGGCAGGCCAGCCTGCACGGCCAGCCGGTGGCGCTCACGGCGCGCGAATACCATGTGCTGGCCGCACTGCTGCAGCGCAAGCACGGCATCGTCACCCGCGCCCAGATCGAGGAAAACCTGTATGGCTGGGGCGAAGAGGTCGAGAGCAATGCCATCGAGGTCTACATCCACAACCTGCGCAAGAAATTCGGCAGCGACAGCATCGTCACCGTCCGCGGGCTCGGCTACCGCATGAAGGAAGATGCCTAGCCCGGCCGGCGCCTGGTCGCTGCGGCGGCGCCTGCTGGCCGCGATCCTGGCCGCCAGTACCGTGCTGTGGCTGGCCAGCCTCGCCACGCTGACCGCGATCGCCTGGCGCGAAACCGGCGAGGTGTTCGACGACGCGCTCGAAGAGTCGGCCTATATGCTGATGGGGGCCACCACCGACCTCGATGCGCGCGGCCTGCTGGCGCCGCTGCCGCCGCCGGATGGCGACGGGATGCGCCGGGTCGACATGCAATACCAGGTCGTCGCCGGCGGCCAGGTGGTCCAGCGCAGCGCCGACGCGCCGGCCCGGCCCTTCGTCGGCGGTTTCGACGACGACCACGGCTTCGCCGACCTGCGCGTGGATGGCGACCATTGGCGCGTCTTCGTGGTGCGCGACGAGGCGCGCCGCTTCGAAGTGCAGGTGGGCCAGCGCGCCGACAAGCGCTTCGATATCCTGGAAGAGCTGGGCGAAGCCCTGTGGCTGCCGGTGCTGGGCTTCCTGCTGCTATTGACGCTGGTCTGCTGGTGGCTGACCGGACGCGTGCTGGCGCCGCTGCGGCGCACGGCCGCCGCGATCGCGGCCAAGACGCCCGACGACCTGGCCCAGGTGGCCGATACCGGGCAGCCGCGCGAGCTGCTGCCGATCGTCGGCGCCCTGAACGGTGTACTGGCGCGCCTGGAGGCGGCGCTGCAGGCCGAGCGCCGCTTCACCGCCGATGCGGCCCATGAGTTGCGCACCCCGCTGGCGGGCCTGCACATGCACGTGCAACTGCTGCAACGCCAGCATCCGGCGCTGGCGGCGCCTTTCCAGAAACTGCGCCAGGATGTGGCGCGCCTGACGGCCCTGGTCGACAGCCTGCTCACCCTGGCGCGCCTCGATCCGCTCGCCAGCGCGCAACTGGCCGGCCAGCCGGTCGCGCTGCGGCCCCTGTTCGATGCGCTGGCGGCCGAGCATGCCGACGAAGCGGCGCAGCGCGGCATCGCCCTGAGCCTGCGCAGCGACATCGAGAGCGTCCGCGCGGACCCGCAGATGCTGGGCATCGTGCTGCGCAACTTGCTCGCCAATGCCCTGCGCTATTGCCCGGCCGGCAGCCGGGTCGAGCTCGCGGCCCGCTGCCACGGCGGGCGCGCCAGGATCAGCGTGCGCGACGACGGCCCCGGCGTCGATGCCGCCAGCCTGCGGCGCCTGAGCGAGCGGTTTTTCCGCGTGCTGGGGCAGGAGGCAGATGGAAGCGGGCTCGGCCTGTCGATCGTCCGGCGCATCGCCGACCTGCACGGCGTGACGCTCGGCTTCGGTCCCGGCCTCGACGGACGCGGGCTGGGGGTGACGCTCGACTGGCCTGCCACCGAGCTTTAAGATAAGCGCTGTCACCTTTAGCTATGGATGAGGATTGAACTGCTGAGCTCCTTAACGGTCGAACACCCGTCTGCATCGACGGGAGCCGGCCATGAAAGCACCCAGTTTCAAGAAATGGTTCGCACGACTGCCTGCGCTCAACCAGCCGCAGCGCCTGCAAACACTGGCCGCCCTGCATCCGGCCGCCGGTCTCGACCAGGTAATCGCGCTCATCGGGCAAATCGGCGCAGTGGCGCGCCGCTGCCCGCGTTGCACTAGCGCCCGCCATTACCGCCATGGCCAGGCCAATAACCTGCAGCGCTACCGCTGCCGTGACTGCGGGCGCACCTTCAACGATCTGAGCGGCACACCGCTGGCGCGGCTGCGCCTGCGCGAGAAATGGCTCGATTATCTCAGTGCGCTGCGCGAATCGAAGCCGGTGCGCACCGCCGCCGTTGACACCGGCGTTCACCGCAACACCGCCTTTCGCTGGCGCCACCGTTTCCTCGACCGGGTCAAGCACGACCTGCCGCAGCGCCTGCACGGCATTGTCGAGGCCGACGAGATGTTCATCCTGGAATCGCAAAAGGGTTCACGCAAGCTGGACCGGACGCCGCGCAAACGGGGTGGCAGTGCAAGAAAACGCGGCATCTCGAACGAACTCGACTGCATCCTGGTGGCACGCGACCGCAGCAGGCAGACGATCGGTGCACTGGTCGGCCGCGGCGCTCTCAAAATGGCGCAACTGGAGCGCCATCTGTTGCCCAGGTTGGATGATCACGTGCTCCTGGTCAGCGATTCGAATGCGGCTTACCGCGCATTTTCACGCAAACATGGCATCGCTCACCAGGCGGTCAACCTGCGGGCAGGGCAGCGGGTACGTCACGGCGCTGCCGGCGCAATCCATGTGCAGAGCGTCAATGCCTACCACCAGCGCTTGCACCAATGGCTGCTCCGGTTTCATGGCGTGGCTTCACGCTACCTGCCGAACTACCTGGGCTGGCATCGGGCACTTGATGGAGAGAGGGCCACTTCTGTCGAACAATGGCTGCGCATCGCAATCGACGTCATCAACATAAAACGGTGACAGCGCCTTAAGATACGGTTAATGTTCGCCCGGTCCAATGCGCCTGTGTCCCATCAACCAGGAGCGACCATGAAACGCATTCTTCACATTTCCTGCATCACCGGCCTGCTGGCCGCATCGGCATTCGCCGTCGGCCAGCCGGCCGGCTATACGGGGCCGAGCACAGCGGCGCCGAGTGCCAAGGCAGCGCCCGGCGCCTACACCGGGCCATCGAGCGTCCCGCTGATGACGGCCAAGGACTTACTCGACAAGGGCAAGGACGAGCAGCACGCGCGCCTGCAGGGCAGGCTGGTCAGCCACAAGGGCGGGGAAGACTACGTGTTCGCCGACCAGAGCGGCAAGCTGACGGTCGAGATCGACGCCAAGCTGTTCCCGGCAGGCAGCAGCATCGACCAGAACACGCTGGTCGAGCTGAGCGGGGAATACGAGAAGGAAACCTTCGGCGACGCGAGCTTCGAGGTCAAGCAGCTCAAGCTCGTCGGCAAATAAACGTCCTGGCCCCGGGCGGCGCCCGCATCACGCCGCCCTGTGGGGGCCTTCGGCGTGGCGCACGCCCGCCGGTCGGTTTGCCGCTTCCAGGCCCGTCAGCCGGATTTCCGGGTTGGCCAGGTGGATGGTCTGGGTCGGGTAGGCAAACTCGATGCCTTCCTGCTCGAAGCGGTCGAACAGGGCGAAATTGATCGCCTGCTGGATGTCCATGTAGACACTGTAATCCGGCTTTTGCACGATGTAGACGACCTCGAAGTCGATCGAAGAAGCGCCATACGACTTGAAGTGGGCGCGGTCGAATTTCACGTCGGGCTGCGCTTCGACCGCCTCGCGCAGGATGCCGGGAATGGCGCGCAGCTGCGCCTTGCTGATCTCGTAGGTGACGCCGATGCCGAACACGATGCGGCGGGTCTGCATGCGCTTGAAGTTGCGGATCCGGCTCTGCAACAGGTCGCTGTTCGAGAACACGATCTGCTCGCCGCCCAGTCCGCGGATGCGGGTCGTCTTCAGGCCAACGTACTCGACGGTACCCGAGAAGTCGTCCACCGAGATGAAATCGCCCACCACGAAAGGCTTGTCGAGCACGATCGACAGCGACGAAAACAGGTCACCCAGGACGTTCTGCAGCGCCAATGCCACGGCGATACCGCCGATGCCGAGGCTGGCCACCAGCGTGGTGATATTGACCCCGAAGTTATCCAGGATCATCAGGATGATCACGGCCCAGATCACGGTGCGTGCAACGAAACCGAGCGCGGCGGTGGAGGTAGTGGCCGCGGCATCCCCGCTGGTACGCCGCGTGCGGTAGTAATGCAGCCAGCCATGCACGGCGACGTCACCCCAGCGCGCCACCTGCAGCAGGAATGCGCCCACCGCCAGGTGCGACAGGAGGGTCGTGTTCTTGGCCGGCAGCGTCAGCCACTGCGACCCGGCGTAGATGCCCATCACCAGGATGAACAGCAGGTTGGTGGCCGACAGCACGCGGATGGCGAGGTCGTCGACCCAGGTCGCGGTGTGCGAGGCGATTTTTTGCAGGCGCCGGACGATCAGCTTGTTAGCCGCGTACAAGACCACGCAGGTGGCGAGGGCGATGCCGGCGGCAATCGACCAGGTGAGCAGGTCGTTGCCCCAAAAAACATAATTCATAGCTTTCCTTTCCATGCGCGATTCTTGTTCAGGTTGCCACAAGCCCGGCACGGTGCGGCGCACGCGCGATGCGTCGGTTGCAGTGCTGTCGCGGTCGGCGGAGAGCGGTTCGCCCTCATGAGCGATGGCCGGGAAGGAGGAGAGCACCGGGACACCGGCGCAGAACTGAAATGTGTCGAGCATTCAGTGTACCCGAAATAATACATTTGAACAAATGTATGTTCCAACTCGAAAGGCAACAGCGCGGAAAGCCGGACTGTGCTGGTATCATGTCCGCGCCCGAGGCGCGCAAGCGCCGTGCCGAAAAGACCAAGCCATGAGTGAATCCGACAACATGTTCGCGCCCCAGACAGCGGGGCGCGTTACCCACCGCTTCAGTCTGCTGCTGGACAAGGCCGACGACGACGTCATCGACAGCAGCCTGCGCTCCGGCGTCGAGCTGCGCGGCGCCACGCCCTGGATCCTGATGTTCGCGATCCTGGTCGCGTCGATCGGCCTGAACATCAATTCGCCGGCCGTGATCATCGGGGCGATGCTGATTTCGCCGCTGATGGGCCCGATCGTCGGGATCGGCTACGGCATCGGCATCTATGACTTCCCGCTGATCCGGCGCTCGCTGGCCAACCTCGGGATCGCCGCCCTCATCAGCCTGGCGACCTCGACCCTGTATTTCCTGGTCACGCCGCTCGACGAGGCGCAGTCCGAGCTGCTGGCGCGGACCACCCCGACCCTGTGGGACGTGCTGATCGCGCTGGCCGGCGGCCTGGCCGGCATCATCGGCATGACGCGGCGCGAAAAATCGAACGTGATTCCCGGTGTGGCGATCGCCACCGCGCTGATGCCGCCGTTGTGCACGGCCGGCTACGGCCTGGCCAATGGCGATTGGGCGGTGTTCGGCGGGGCCTTCTACCTGTTCTCGATCAACTGCGTCTTCATCGCGGTCTCGACCGTGATCGTCATCGAATACCTGCGCCTGCCGCACCGCAAGTTCGTCGACGGCAGTGTCGAGCGCCGCGTCAAGCGTACCTTGCTCGTTGTCGTCCTGCTGACCGGTCTTCCCAGCATCTACCTGGCGATCCAGCTGGTGGACAACGAGGTGTTCGGCAAGCGCGCGCGCCAGTTCGTGCGCGAGGAGTTCGGCGGTGGCCCCACGCACGTGGTCGACACCCGCCTGAGTCCCTTGCAGCGCAAGATCGAGCTGACCCTGATCGGCCCGCGCATGCCGGCCGCGGCGATCCAGGCCATCGAGAAGCGGCTCCCCCAGGCCGGACTGGAGGGCAGTTCGCTGGTGGTACACCAGGCCGAGGACAGCCGGGTCGACGTCGGCGTGCTGAAGGCCGACATCCTGGCCGAGATCTACCGCGACACCCAGGAAGGCCTGCGCGAGCGCGACGCCACCATTGCCGGGTTGCGCCAGGAGCTGGCGCGGCGCGATGCCTGGCGCGAGATCGCCGCCGACGTCGGCGCCGAATTCGTCGCCCAGCATCCGGATTGCGCGGAAGTGCTGATGGGCGTGACCCTGGTGGCGGGCGCGGACGGAAAGATGGCCGACGTGCCGACCCTCACGGCCAGCTGCAGGCGCGCGCTCGGGAAGGCGGATGTCGAGCGGGCGCAGGCCTGGCTGGTCACCCGCACCAAGTCACCGGGCGCGCGCCTGGTGCTGCTGCCGCCGCCGCGCCGGCGCTAGCGGCGCTTTTCCTTGTCCTTGCCGCCGGCGAAGACTTCGATCTTCTTGGTCGGGCCGGAGACGATCAGCAGGTCGGCCGGCAGCACCCGCGTCTCGGGAAGCGCATGCTCGAAATCCTCGTTCGCACGTTTGATGCCCACGACCGTGACGCCGAAGCGCGAGCGCACATGCGACTCGGCCAGCGTCAGGCCATGGGTATGGGCCGGCGCCCGGATCTTCGCGATGGCGAAGCCATCTTCGAATTCGATGAAGTCCATCATGCGGCCCGTGATCAGGTGCGCCACGCGCGCGCCCATGTCCGCCTCGGGGAAGATCACGTGGTGCGCCCCGATGCGCTGGGCGATCTGGCCATGCTCCGGGGTCTGCGCCTTGACCCAGATATCCTTGATGCCGAGCTCGGTCAGCACCATCAGGGTCATCAGGCTGGCGGCCAGGTTCGAGCCGATCGCGACGATGGCATGGGAGAAATCGGCCACGCCCAGCTGCAGCATGATGTTCTCGTTGGTCGAGTCGGCCTGCACGGCATGGGTCAGGCGGTCGCCCCAGAATTGCACCAGGTCGTCCTTGTTGTCGATGCCCATGACGTCATGGCCCATGCGCATCAGCGACTGGGCCACGGCGCCGCCGAAGCGTCCGAGGCCGATCACGACCACGCTGTCGCTCGCCGAAAAGGCGAACTGCTCAGTAAAAATCCTACCCAACAATTGGATGTTCCTCCGGATAACGATAAGGCATGCGGCGTTCCCCCAGCACGAGCGAGGTGGCCAGGGTAATGGTGCCAACCCGGCCGACGAACATCAGCAGGGTCAGGAGCAATTGGCCTTCGGCGGGCAGGTCGGCCGTGATGCCGGTCGACAGGCCGGTACTGCCGAAGGCCGCGATCACTTCAAAAATGACGCGGCCGATCGGCAGGTCGGTCATGCGCAGCAGGACCACGGTGGACAGCGCCACGATGATGCTGCCCAGGACCAGCACCGTGATGGCCTGGCGCTGGACCGAGGCGCCGACGCGCCGCCCGAAAGCCTCTGAATCGGGGTGGCCTTTCGCTTCCGCGATGACCAGCAGGGCCAGCACGGCGATGGTGCCGACCTTGACGCCGCCCGCGGTGCCGCCGCTGCCGCCGCCGATGAACATCAACAGATAGTGCACGGCCCAGGTCTCTTGCGTCAAGGCGCCGATATCGACCGTATTGAAGCCGGCGGTGCGCGCGGCCACCGATATGAACATGCTGTTCAAGAGTTTATCCAGCATGGAGAACGGGCCCAGGGTGCGTGGATTGTTCCATTCCAGCGCGACCACCGCGACGAAGCCGCCCAGCAGCAGGATGAGCGTCCCGGCCAGGGTCAGCTTGGTGTGCAGCGACCAGTGGCGCGGGTCGCGGAAGCGGTGGCGCAGGTCGTGCAGCACCGGGAAGCCGATGCCGCCGATGACGATGGCGAACATGACCGGCACCAGGATCCAGGCGTCGCCGGCGTAGCGCACCAGGCTGTCAGCATGGGTCGAGAAGCCGGCATTGTTGAAGCTGGACGCAGCATGGAACAGCCCGCTCCACGCGGCATCGCCCCAGTCGAGACCATGGCCCAGGTGCAGTCTGAGCGTCAGGACTGCGAACAAAAGGAGCTGGCAGGCCAGGGCCACCTTGAACACGATCTTCGCCACGCTCGAGATGTCGCCGAGCCCGAGCAGGCGGGTTTCGGTCTGGGTCATCATGCGGGTGCGCAGGCGCGGCGAACGGTTGACCATCAGCCCGAGCAGCGTCGCGGCCGTCATCAGGCCGAATCCGCCGAGCTGGAACAGGAGCATGATGATGGCCTGGCCGAAGCCGGACCAGTAGCTGCCGGTATCGACGATGGCCATGCCGGTCACGCACACCGCCGACACCGCGGTGAAGAAAGCGACCAGCAGCGGCGCCGGCAGCCCGTCGGCGCGCGCGGCCGGCAGCGTGAGCAGCAGCGTGCCGGCCAGGATCGCCAGCAGGAAGGCCAGGGCGACCGCCCGGGCGGGATGGATCAGTGTCTTCATGCGCGCATCCGGCGTGGGGCGCGCAGTACTGCGATGTCGGTTCGTGGGTTCATGGTGAACCCGAACCCTAGCACATCCTTCTACTGCCGGGTACGGCGCGCACGCCAGCCCACCCCGAGCAGGCCGGCAACCAGCATCGCCCAGGTGTGCGGTTCGGGCGCCTGCGACATGATGTTCAGCTGGGTGTCGCTGGTCCAGTACAGGTGGCGCTCGGTGGTCATGCCGGGGTTGAACTCGTAGGCATAGTGCTGGTCGCCGGTGGTGATCAAGCGGCCGCCGCCGACCCAGCCTTCGGGGTCGCTGCCGTAGCTGCCGACGCTGAAGTGCAGGCCCGCATCCCGGGAGAACGAAAAGCCGCTTGCGCCGCAGGTGTAATAGGCGTTGCTGGCGGCGGCGCAGGCTACGTAGTCGAGCTCACCAACGACCAGGCTCAGCAGCTCATCTTTTTCGAGCAGGCCGTCGCTGTCGAGGTCATTGCCGCGGAAGGAGCCGGAAATGATTTCCTCGGGCAGGAAGCTGTTCGACACACTGTCGTAGAAGCCGGTGAAGGAAAAACCCCAGGAAATGGTATCGGAGGAAGGGGAGCCAGGTGCGGCGTGGGCGGCGCTGCAGCACAGAAGCAGGGCGCCGGTAGAGAGAAACTTCTTCATTTGAAACCTCGGGCAAAACAGGAAATTCCGATCGGGACACATAATCAGCCTACTCCTGTTCGCCGGATACTGTCGCGCTAACTTGTGGAAATTTCCAATTTGTGTCGTGCCTGCGCGACAATAAGTAACATTGCTGTGAGGAATGCCGAGGATGGGATTCAGGCGCCGCCGGCGTAGCCGTTCTGGCGCCATGCCTCGTAGACGACCACCGCCACCGTGTTGGACAGGTTCAGGCTGCGGTTGTCCGGCATCATCGGCAGGCGGATGCGCTGGGCGGGCGGGAAGCTTTCGCGCAGGCTTGGGTCGAGGCCGCGCGATTCGGCGCCGAACACGAACACGTCACCCGGTTTGAATGCCGCATCGGCGAAGGACGAGGATCCATGGGTGGTCAGGGCGAACATGCGCGCCGGGTCGGGCTGGGCATCGGTTAGATACGCTTCCCAGTTCTTGTGCACCTTCATGGAGGCGTAGTCGTGGTAGTCCAGCCCGGCGCGCCGCATCTTGGCATCGTCGAGCGGGAAGCCGAGTGGCTCGACCAGGTGCAGCTGGACGCCGGTGTTGGCGCACAGGCGGATGACGTTGCCGGTATTCGGCGGGATTTCCGGTTCGACCAGGACGACATGAAACAAGGGGTTCTCCTCTCTTACTACAGTGACGACAGTTCAGTGGGGCGGCGTGCGGGCGAACACGAAATTGGTCACGCGCGCCGCGCCGGCGCACTTGAGTACGCCGGCAATTTCATCGAGTGTATGGCCGCTGGTCATGACGTCGTCGACCACGCCGACGTGCCGTCCCTGCAAGCTCCCTTGGCTGCCGGCGACGGCGAAGGCGCCGCGCACGTTGCGGCGGCGCTCGCCGGGCGCCACGCCCGACTGCGCGGCCGTTTCCACGCGCCGTTCGAGCAGGCGCGGCGCCAGCGCGATGCCGAGCGCGGCGGACAGCGGCCGGGCCATCTCGAGCGCCTGGTTGTAGCCGCGCTCTACCAGGCGGCGCGGCCCCAGCGGCACTGGGCACAGCAGGTCCGGCAACGCCAGGCGCCGGGACGCAGTGCGTGACAGCACTGCGTCGCGCAAGCGGCCCGCCATCCACGGCGCCAAAGCCAGCCGGCTGCCGAACTTCAGCTGCAGGATCAGCCGGTCGACCGGCTCGGCATAGGCGCAGGCGGTGACGGTGGCCTCGAAGGACGGCGGATCGGCCAGGCAGGCGCCGCAAGGTCGTTCGCCGTCCTCGGCGCCGGCCGGGTTGGCGCAGCGGGAGCAGCGCGGCTGGACCTCACCCACATAGGCCTGCGAACAGGCCCGGCAGACCGCTTCCGCGCCCAGGGCGCCGCACAGCACGCAGCTGGAAGGGAGCAGGGCATCGAGCAGGGAGCGGGAAAGCGAGGAGGAGGGGCGGGCCATCTACGCGAAACCACGGGAGCATGTACACTCCGCCATTATCTCACCATCCGTTTCATCACCATGGCTTCACCGCAACCTTCCCGGATGAGCGCGCCGATCGATCAGGCGCGCGTCCGTTCCCTGTTCGCCCAGCCCGGCCGCGTCCAGTCATCCGACTTCCTGCGCCGCGAGATCGCCCAGCGCATGCACGAGCGCCTGCAGCTCGTGAAGATCGCCCCGAAACAGGTGCTCGACGCCGGCTGCGGCGAAGGCAGAGACCTGGCCCTGCTGCAGAAAACCTATCCGGCAGCCCAGATCCTGGGCATCGACGCCGCGCCCGCGATGGCGAGCGCGGCCAGCCAGCCGTCGGCTGCGCCGGCGATGCGTTCGCTGAACCAGATGCTCAGCCGTTTGCTGCCGGCCAAGGCCGGCGTCGACATCCTGTGCGGCGACTTCGGCAACCTGCCGTTTGGGACGAACTCGCTCGACCTGCTGTGGTCGAACCTGGCGCTGCACTGGCATCCGCAGCCCGACCGCGTGTTCGCCGAATGGCGCCGCACCTTGCGGGTCGACGGCCTGCTGATGTTCTCGAACTTCGGCCCGGACACCTTTGCCGAGCTGCGCACCGCCTTTGCCGCGCTGGACGACACCCCGCACACGCTGCCTTTCGTCGACATGCACGACTTCGGCGACCAGCTGGTCGAGGCGGGCTTTTCCACTCCGGTCATGGACATGGAGCGCATCACCGTCACCTACGACACGGTAACGGCACTGCTGGCCGACGTGCGCGCGCTCGGCGGCAACCCGCTGGCCACGCGCCGGCGCGGGCTGGTCGGGCGGGCGGCATGGCAGCGCATGCTGGATGCCTTCGAGGCCCAGCGCCGCCCGGACGGCAAGCTCGCGCTGAGCTTCGAGGTCATCTACGGACACGCGTTTCGTCCGGCGCCGAAGACCACCGCTGCCGGAGAAGCGATCGTGCGTTTCCAGCCGCGCAAGCCTCAATAACGTGTGGCAACAACAGCGCCCGATTTTCCTTGAATAAAAATTACTGGTTTGATTATAATCAGTGGCTATTTTTGTCGCTTGGACGAGGAAAACGCTGAAAAAAGCAGCAGTCCGGCGCAAAAAGAGAATGAATTGCAGCATCAGCAGAGCCGCGGGCGCCGCCCGCGCGCAGGTTCCCCACCGTTTCCGCAGCGCAGTTCGCGGATAGGGTATGAACCGTTCTGCGAACATGTTTCGGAGCGGCGGCAGTTCGTTCATGGAATTGTCGACCGTTAAAAATATTTTATTTTGGGTGGTTGGGGACAACATGACATACGCAACGCGACTTGGGGCCATGCTGTTCGGCCTCGCAGCAACGGCCGGCATCCCAGCATGGGCGGCTCCGGACATCACGGGCCGGCCGGTGGAACACCAGTTGAACATGCAGACCCCGGTGAACAC
Organism: Telluria sp. PB2R4; assembly: GCF_059685695.1. Lineage (NCBI taxonomy): Bacteria > Pseudomonadati > Pseudomonadota > Betaproteobacteria > Burkholderiales > Oxalobacteraceae > Telluria > Telluria sp. PB2R4. The sequence goes on from NZ_JCASIC010000006.1 coordinate 63,585, forward strand.
CGTCGGCACCGACATCTACGATCTGCACAACTTGATGATGATCATCTGCCTGGTGATCTTCGTCGCCGTGTTCGGCGTCATGTTCTACTCGGTGTTCAAGCACCGCAAGTCGCTCGGCCACAAGCCCGCCACCTTCCACGAGTCCACCGCAGTCGAGATCGCCTGGACCGTCGTTCCCTTCCTGATCGTCATCGGCATGGCCCTGCCGGCCACCAAGACCGTGATCGCCCTGAAGGACACCTCGAACGCCGACATCACCATCAAGGCCACCGGCATGCAGTGGAAGTGGGGTTACGACTACCTGAACGGTGAAGGCGAAGGCATTTCCTTCCTGTCGAACCTGGCTACCCCGCGCGCCCAGATCGGCCTGCCGGGCGAGGAAGCGACCGAAACCAAGGGCGAAAACTACCTGATGGAAGTGGACAACGAGATGGTTGTCCCGGTCGGCAAGAAGATCCGCATGGTGTTCACCGCCAATGACGTGATCCACGCCTGGACCATCCCGGCCTTCGCCATCAAGCAGGATGCGATCCCGGGCTTCGTGCGCGACGGCTGGTTCACCGCCGACAAGATCGGCGTCTACCGCGGCAACTGCGTCGAACTGTGCGGCAAGGACCACGCCTTCATGCCGATCGTGGTGCGCGTCGTCTCCGCCGAGGACTACACTGCCTGGGTCGCCGGCGAGAAGAAGAAAATGGCCGCCCTGGCCGACGACCCGAACAAGGTCTGGACCATCGATGAACTGAAGACCCGCGGCGAGCAGGTCTACAACGCCAACTGCGTGGCCTGCCACCAGGCCAACGGCAAGGGCGTGCCGAACGCCTTCGCCGCGCTGGACGGTTCGCAAGTGGTGAACGGCGCCAAGGCGCACAACGTCGACGTGCTGCTCAACGGCCAGGATACCCCGGCCTACCCGTCGGCGATGCCGGCCTGGAAGCAACTGTCCGACACCGAGATCGCCGCCGTGATCACCTACACCCGCAATACCTGGTCGAACAAGGCTGCGGAAAACATTGTCCAACCGGCCGAAGTGCTGGCTGCACGCAGCAAGTGATTAGCTATTTAGCTTCAGGGATATCGACATGACTACCAGCACCATCGATCACGCGCACGACCACGACCACGATCACGCGCACGACCATCCGAGCGGCTACCGCCGCTGGCTGTTCGCTACCAACCACAAGGACATCGGCACCCTGTACCTGTGGTTCTCGTTCATCATGCTGCTCTCGGGCGGCGTGCTGGCGCTGATGATCCGCACCGAGCTGTACCAGCCGGGCCTGCAGTTCTTCCGACCCGAGTTCTTCAACCAGCTGACCACCATGCACGGCCTGGTGATGGTGTTCGGCGCGATCATGCCGGCCTTCGTGGGCTTCGCCAACTGGATGATCCCGCTGCAGGTGGGCGCCTCCGACATGGCCTTCGCGCGCATGAACAACTTCTCGTTCTGGCTGCTGCCGCCGGCCGCGATCCTGCTCGCGGGCTCGTTCTTCTCGCCGGGCGGCGCCACCGCAGCGGGTTGGACGCTGTACGCACCGCTGTCGACCCAGATGGGCCCGGGCATGGACATGGCGATTTTCGCCATGCACATCATGGGCGCGTCGTCGATCATGGGCTCGATTAACATCATCGTCACCATCCTGAACATGCGCGCTCCCGGCATGACCCTGATGAAGATGCCGATGTTCTGCTGGACCTGGCTGATCACCGCCTTCCTGCTGATCGCCGTGATGCCGGTGCTGGCGGGCGCCATCACCATGACCCTGACCGACCGCCACTTCGGCACCTCGTTCTTCAACGCGGCCGGCGGCGGCGACCCGGTGATGTACCAGCACATCTTCTGGTTCTTCGGTCACCCCGAGGTCTACATCATGATCTTGCCGGCCTTCGGCATCGTGTCGCAGATCATCCCGGCCTTTGCCCGCAAGCCGCTGTTCGGCTACGCCTCGATGGTCTACGCGACCGCCTCGATCGCGATCCTGTCCTTCATCGTCTGGGCCCACCACATGTTCACCACCGGCATGCCGGTGACTTCGCAGCTGTTCTTCATGTACGCCACCATGCTCATCTCCGTGCCGACCGGCGTGAAGGTGTTCAACTGGGTCGCCACCATGTGGAAGGGCTCGATGACCTTCGAGACCCCGATGCTGTTCGCGGTCGGCTTCATCTTCGTGTTCACGATGGGCGGCTTCACCGGCCTGATCCTGGCGGTGACCCCGATCGACATCATCGTCCACGACACCTACTACGTGGTGGCGCACTTCCATTACGTGCTGGTGGCGGGCTCGCTGTTCGCGCTGTTCGCCGGCTACTATTACTGGGCGCCGAAGTGGACCGGCCACATGTATCCGGAAGGCCGCGGCAAGATCCACTTCTGGCTCTCGCTCATCACCTTCAACGTGACCTTCTTCCCGATGCACTTCCTGGGCCTGGCCGGCATGCCGCGCCGCTATGCGGACTACGCCACCCAGTTCACCGACTTCAACATGATCGTGTCGATCGGCGCCTTCGGCTTCGGCCTGTCGCAGGTCTACTTCCTGTTCGCGGTGGTACTGCCGACCATCCGTGGCGGCAAGAAGGCGGAAGCCAAGCCATGGGAAGGCGCGGAAGGCCTGGAGTGGACCGTGCCGAGCCCGGCGCCGTTCCACACCTTCGAAACCCCGCCGCTGGTGAAGTAATCATGGCTACCCAAGCGCAAAAGAAGAGCAACCTGAAGACCGCGCTGGTGCTGGGCGGAATCGCGCTGTTGTTCTTCGCCAGCGTATTCGCCAAGTTCACGCTGCTGGGCTGAGATGACGCCCTTGAGCAGCCGACTCAGTAGCCGAACCCGGCGCCTGAACCGCTCCACCCTGGGAAAACTGGTGGTGGTGGCGGTCATGATGTTCGGTTTTGGCTATGCGCTGGTGCCGGTGTACCGCCAGATCTGCGAAGTGCTCGGCATTAACGTGCTGACCCAGCCGGGCGAGTTCGTCGCGGCGCCCGTGAATTCCCAGATCGACAAGACGCGCAAGATCGTCGTCGAACTGGATGGCAATGCGCAGGGTCCATGGAGATTCCGCCCGACCCAGCGCACGATCGAAGTGCATCCCGGCGAGCTGGCCACCGTGACCTACGAGGTGGTCAACACGCAGGGCAGGGCGGTCAAGGCGCAGGCGATCCCGAGCTATGCGCCGCAGCTGGTCACGCCGCACTTCAAGAAAGTGGAATGCTTCTGCTTCCAGGAGCAGACGCTTGCCGCGAACGAGGCGCGCCAGATGCCGGTGGTCTTCTTCATCGATCCGGCGTTGCCGCGCGAGGTGAAGAACATCACGCTGTCGTACACCTTCTTCGAGATCGGCGGCGCGGTGCAGACGGCCTCGGCCGGCACCGCGGCGGTGAAGTAAATGGAGAATGAACCGCAAGTACACAAGCGCAAGGGAGGTTTCCTTGCCACGATGAAGGCAGTGTTCTGGTCCTTCTTCGGCGTGCGCAAACGCCGCGACTACGAACAGGACGCCGCCAACCTGAACCCGGTCCACGTGATCATCGCGGGACTGATCGGGGCGGCGATCTTCATCGGGCTGCTGGTGCTGGCGGTGCGCTTCGCAGTTTCGCAGTAGGGTGATGTGGCGCGGGGCCGAAGTCGGCGCCTGAGCAACATGGCAGCATACAATGACGTCGTCTCGGCGAAGGCCGGGGCCCAAGTTTCGCGATTCAGAGTTACCGATAATTCGAAGAGTTGAGGAGATCAAAATGAGTTCGCCACACACCGCCGCGCCGTATTATTTCGTGCCAGGCCCGTCCCGCTGGCCGATGTTCGCCGGCATTTCACTGCTGGTGACCATGATCGGCGCCTCCGGCTGGGTCAACAGCGCCCCCTGGGGCCCTGCAGTGTGCCTGGCCGGTATCGCCGCCACCCTGGTGGTGCTGTATTTCTGGTTCGGCGACGCCATCCAGGAATCCGAGTCGGGCATGTACGGCAAGCGCATCGATTCCTCCTTCCGCTGGTCGATGAGCTGGTTCATCTTCTCGGAAGTCATGTTCTTCGGCGCCTTCTTCGGCGCGCTGTTCTACGCCCGCGTCATCTCCATGCCCTGGCTGGCCGACCTCGACCACAAGATCCTGTGGCCGGACTTCACGCCGACCTGGGGCGGCACCGGCCCGGCCGGCGTGGTCGACGGGTTCCAGACCATGGGTCCGTTCCCGATCCCGACCATCAACACCGCGCTGCTGCTGCTGTCGGGCGTGACGCTGACGATCTCGCACCATGCGCTGCGCGCCGGCCACCGCTCGAAGACCGCGTTCTGGCTGTTCGCCACCATTTTGCTGGGCGCGATCTTCATGGGCTTCCAGGTCTATGAATACATGCACGCCTATGCCGACCTCAACCTGAAGCTGACCTCGGGCATCTACGGCTCGACCTTCTTCATGCTGACCGGCTTCCACGGCTTCCACGTGACCATGGGCGCGATCATGCTGTCGGTGATCCTGTACCGTGTGCTCAAGGGCCACTTCACGGCGGACAATCACTTCGGCTTCGAAGGTGCGGCCTGGTACTGGCACTTCGTCGACGTCGTGTGGCTGGGGCTGTACGTGGTGGTGTACTGGCTGTAAGATCAACAGGCGGCCTGGCCGCTTCGTAGGGTGGGCGGGTTTCCCGCCCGCGCGTTCAAATCACGTATCCTGGCCCGCTCCGTGGCTTTTCATACGCAGGTTGAACGCGCGGGCGGCGGAGCCGCCCACCCTACGTTATGGTGGTGCGTCAGCGAATACCGGTCGGCGCAATCCACCCCATCTTGTAGGCGCCGAGCAGGCACAGGAACAGGGTGATCGACAGGCCGACCCGCATGGCCAGCGCATGCACCGTCCGGTTGCTCTGGCCTTTGTCGCGCATCAGGAAGAAAAGAGCCGACGCGAGGCTGGCAAGGATTAGGATGAAGGCAATCGCAACGAACAGTTTCATGGTCGGCCCGGGAAAAGTTGAGGCATCATTGTAATGCGCTTCCCCTTCCATTTTCGCCGTATTCCCTTCATCGCCACATTCCTTCTTGCCGTGCTGGGTATTGCACTGGGTAACTGGCAAGCGGGCAGGGCCGCAGAGAAAACAGCCGTGCAGGAAAAGCTGACCGCCCGCGCCAGCCAGGCGCCGGTGCCGCTGCGGGTCGCCATCGCCGGCGCGACTGCGCCCCTCGCCAAGACACTCGAATACCGCCGCGTGCGCGTCACCGGCGAGTTCGTCGCCGACTGGCCCTTGTTCCTGGCCAACCGCCCGATGGCCGGACGGCCTGGCTACTACCTCGTGATGCCGTTTACAATCGCGGACTCGACAATGTCGGTGCTGGTGTTGCGCGGGTGGTTGCCGCGCGAAGCGGAATACGGCAAGCTGCCGGCCTTCAACACGCCGACCGGTATCGTGACCATCGAGGGCACGGTCGTGGCTTCCGCCGGGCATGCGATGGAACTGGGCGAGCAAACGCCGCTGGCCCCTGGCGCCTTCCTCCAGAACATCGACCCGGCGCCGGTAGCGAGCGCGGCCGGACTGTCGCTGCAGAGCTTTTTCATACAGCAGACCGGGCCGGACGAGCCAGGCGATATCGACGGCGCACTGCTGCGCGTCTGGCCCTCGCCCTCGAGCGGCATCGACAAGCATCGCGGCTATGCCTTCCAGTGGTATGCGCTGGCGGCCATGGCCATCTTATTCTTTGTGATAACGGGATTCCGAAGTGGATCGAAACAACGTGATGCAGGAAAACGTGAAACAGCAACAAGTGACGCAAGCAACTGATCCGGTCAAAGCCAGGCGCTCGGGCCGTTGGAAACTGTTTGCCGTGCTGCTGGTCTGCGCGGCGCCCATCATCCTGTCCTACCTGACCTATTACGTCATCAAGCCCACCGGCCGCACCAACTACGGCACCCTGATCGATCCGCGCGAGCGCCCGATCCCGGCCATGGCCAGCACCACGCTCGACGGCCGTCCGGAAACGCTGAAGCAATACGCGGGCAAGTGGATCATGCTGAAGGTCGGCGGCGGCGAATGCCTCGACGCCTGCCAGAAGCAGCTGTTTGCGATGCGGCAGTGGCGCCTGATGCAGGGCAAGAACATGGACCGCGTCGAACGGGTCTGGCTCGTGACGGACAGCCAGCCGCTCGACACCATGACGATCCGCCAGTACGACGGCATGCACCTGCTGCGCGCACCGCAGGACACCGTCACGCAGTGGCTGCCGGCCGACAAGGGCACGCAGCCGGCCGACCACATCTACCTGATCGACCCGCTCGGCAACCTGATGATGCGCTTCCCGGCTGACCCGGATCCGCGCAAGGTGTACAAGGACATCGCCAAGCTGCTCAAGGCTTCCGCGGTCGGCTAGGGCGCAACATCATGCAAGCTTCTACCCTGTTGCAACTGGCCCTGATGGGCGTGCTGGTGGCGATCCTGCCGCTGTCGATGGTGTGGATGTCGTCGGATCCGAACAAGTTCCGCAAGCTGGTCTGGGTGGCCGTGTTCCTGACCTTCGACCTGATCGTGTTCGGCGCGTTCACGCGCCTGACCGATTCGGGTCTCGGCTGCCCGGACTGGCCGGGCTGCTACGGCATGGCCAACCCGTTCCTGGCGCACGAGCAGATAGCGGCTGCCGAGGCGGCGATGCCGACCGGACCGGTCACCGTGGCCAAGGCCTGGATCGAGATGATCCACCGCTACCTGGCGATGGGCATCGGCGTGATCATCATGGCCCTGCTCATCACCGCGACCGTGCAATGGCGCAAAACGAAAATGCAGGCATTCAAGCCGGGCATCCCGCTGGCGCTGTTCATTTTCGTGTGCATCCAGGGCGCCTTCGGCGCCTGGACCGTCACCCTCAAGCTGCAGCCCGCGATCGTGACGATCCACCTGCTGCTGGGCATGGGCCTGCTGGCCCTGCTGGCCTGGCTCGGCGGGCGCGAAGATTACCTGATGCATAAACCGGCCCCGGCCGGCGGCGATGCCGCACTGCGCGGCATCCGCACGCTGGCGCTGGTCGCGGCAGTCGTCATCACGGTGCAGATCGCACTGGGCGGGTGGGTGAGCACTAACTACGCCACGCTTGCCTGCGACGAATTCCCGCTGTGCGACGGCCGGGTGGTGCCCGAGATGGACTTCGAGCATGGCTTCCACCTGTGGCGCGAACTGGGCAAGACGGCGGCCGGCCACTACCTGCCGTTCCCGGCGCTGGTGGCCATCCACTGGGTGCACCGCAACTTCGCCATTGTCGTCGTCGGCGTCGTCGGCCTGCTGGCGTGGCGCGCATGGCGCCATGCCTACCTGGCGAAGCACGCGCGCTGGCTGGCATTGCTACTCGTCGTGCAACTGCTGACCGGGGTCGCCACCGTCTACCTCGACTTCCCGCTCGCCATTGCGGTAATGCATAACGCAGGGGCAGCCCTGCTGGTACTGCTGGTGACCATGTTAAACTACCGGGTGAAGCACCAACTTGAAGTGAACCGCGCAGGATGAGCAGCGAATCAAGCGCGCCTGCACGCAGCCCATTGATGACAACCCAGACAGCCCTCCATAAACCCCCGAGCCGCGTTGCCCAGTACTGGGCCCTGACCAAACCCCGGGTCACGCAGCTGGCCGTGTTCTGCGCGGTCATCGGCATGTTCCTCGCCACCGATGGTTTCCCGGGCTGGCAAGTGCTGGTCGCCGGCACCGCCGGCATCTGGCTGCTGGCGGGCGCCGCCTTCGCCGTGAACTGCCTGGTCGAGGCCGAGATCGACGCGCGCATGGCGCGCACGGCCCGCCGCGCCACTGCGATGGGCGAGCTCAGCAGTACCCAGACGATCATCTTCTCGGCGATCATCGGCGGCCTCGGCATGGGCATCCTGTATTTTCTCGTCAATCCGCTCACCATGTGGCTGACCTTCGTGACCTTCGTCGGTTACGCCTTCATCTACACCATGCTGCTCAAGCCGGCCACGCCGCAGAACATCGTCATCGGCGGCCTGTCGGGCGCCATGCCGCCGGCCCTGGGCTGGGCCGCGGTGGCCGACGCCGTGCCGATGGAAGCCTGGCTGCTGGTGCTCATCATCTTCGTCTGGACCCCGCCGCACTTCTGGGTGCTGGCCATGTACCGGCGCGAGGACTACGCCCGTTCCGGCCTGCCGATGCTGCCGATCACGCACGGCATGCAGTACACCGGCCTGCAGGTGTGGCTGTATACCATCGCGCTGGCGGCCACCACCTTGCTGCCCTTCGCCGTCGGCATGAGCGGCCTGATCTACCTGGCCGCCGCAGTCGTGCTCAATGCGGTCTTCCTGCGCCACTCGTGGCGGGTGCACAAGAACTACAGCGACCTGGCCGCGCGCAACGCCTTCACCTGGTCGATCGTCTACCTGTCGCTGCTGTTCGCCGCGCTGCTGGTCGACCATTACTTCAAGTTTTGACCATGAAAAAACTGCTGACCGCACTGATGCTGTCCGTGGCGGTGCTGGGCGCCGGCTGCGACAAGCTGTCTTCCAAAACCCCGGCCTTCGTCCATACCGACATCACCGGCCTCGATTACGCCAAGGGTTTCTCGCTGACCGACCACACCGGCAAGCCGCGCACCCTGCAGGACTTCAAGGGCAAGCTGGTGGTGCTGTTCTTCGGGTATACCCAGTGCCCGGACGTGTGCCCCACCACGATGGCCAAGATGGCCACCGTGCTGAAGGAACTCGGTCCGGCCGCCAAGGACGTGCAGGTGCTGTTCGTCACGCTCGACCCGGAGCGCGACACCCAGGAGCTGCTGGCCGCCTACGTGCCGGCCTTCCATCCGAGCTTTATCGGCCTGTACGGCGACAAGGAAGCCACCGCGCGCACGGCCAAGGAATTCAAGCTGTTCTATTCCAAGACCCCGTCCGGCGACGATCCGAAGAACTACACCGTGGACCACATGGCCGGCAGCTATGTGTTCGACCGCGAGGGCAGGGTGCGCCTGTTGTTGAAACACGATAGCGAACCGGGGGCGATCGCGTCCGACCTGCGCCAGCTGCTGTAAGCAGCGCCGTAGGGTGGGCGGGGTGTTTCAGGCCAGTGGCCTGAAACACGAACGCCCACGCGGTGATAGTTGACAGCAAGATCATCCGGCGCGATCACGGAGCCGATAACAATCACCGCGTGGGCGGCGAAGCCGCTCACCCTACGTCAGCCATATCGGTCTGCTGTTATGATGGTGTAAACACCACATAATAGGGACGGCATGGAACAACGCCAGGGCAGGAACTACACACGCATCGCCATTGTCGTCCTGCTGACGCTGGGCTGTCTCTACGTCCTCAAGCCCTTCCTGGCCGCGATCCTGTTCGCGGCCTGCGTCGTGATTTCCTCCTGGCCGCTGTACCTGCGCCTGCAGGTCGCCATGCGCGGCCACCGCACGCTGGCGGCGCTGACCATGACCCTGTCGCTCACGCTGCTGGTCATCATCCCGCTGGCGATGGTCGCCTACAACCTGGTCGACGACGTCGCCAGGGGCTTCACCGAACTGCGCACCGCCATCGAACACCGCGAGCTGATACCGCCGCCCTGGGTGCGCGAGCTCCCGCTGGTGGGGGAGACGATCGACAACTACCTGCGCCAGCTGGTCGCCAGCCGCGAGCAGATGATCGCGCTGGCCCAGCGCATGCTGGAGCCGGCGCGGCGCTACCTGCTCGCGGGCGGCCTGATGCTCGGCACCGGCGTCGTCCAGCTCAGCCTGGCCGCGTTCGTGAGCTTCTTCTTCTACCGCGACGGCAAGGCCCTGCTCGAGGTCGTCGCCGTGACCATGCGCCGCGTGATGGGCGAGGGCGCCGAATCGGTCTCGCAAACCGTGAGCCAGACCGTGCGCGGCGTCATGTACGGCCTGCTCGGCACCGCGCTGGCGCAGGCGCTGGTGGCGGCGATCGGCTTCACCATCGCCGGCGTGCCGGCGGTGCCGCTGCTGTCGGTGATGATCTTCATCGCGTCCCTTATCCCGGTGGGCCCGCCCCTCATCTGGGGCGGCGCCGCCTTCTGGCTGTTCCTGCAGCACGAAACCGGCTGGGCGATCTTCATGGCGATCTGGGGCGCGGTCCTGATCAGCGGCGTCGACAACATCGTGCGCCCGATGCTGATCAGCCGCGGCAGCAGCCTGCCTTTCCTGCTCACCCTGCTGGGCGTGCTGGGCGGCTTGATCGCCTTCGGTTTCATCGGCATGTTCATCGGGCCGACCCTGCTGGCGGTCGGCTATTCCTTGATGACCGACTGGACCGGGACGCCGGACCGGGTCATCCGCCAGGACGTGGACGCCTGAGGCGGAGCGCTCACATCTTCCCGACAGGCTTGCCTGGTCTTGTTGATCAGAATCGTTTGCGCCCGTTCGAAATCTATATATAATCCATATACGATTCATATATTGAGAGAAAAATGGGCATCGTTAACATCGACGACGAAGTGCATGACCAGATCCGCAAGGCGAGCAGCGTCTCGTGCCGTTCGATCAACGCGCAAGCCGCGTTCTGGATCAAGATCGGCATGCTGTGTGAAATGAACCCGACGCTGAGCTTCAACGAGGTCGTCGGGCGCGAACTCAAGGCCGCCGGCGTTGCGCCCGAGGCGGTGAGGGCGGCAGGGGGACCGCCGGCAGCCGTGAAGGCGTCAGCGGCGTGATCAAGCGGCCAGAAGAAATCGCCCTGATGGCCGAGTCGGGGCGGCTGCTGGCGAGCGTCTTCACCCACCTCGACAGCCTGGACCTGGCCGGCATGTCTACCATGGCGGTCAACGACCTGGTCGACCGCTACATCGTGGCGTCGCTCGGGGCGCGGCCGGCCAGCAAGGGCCAGTACGGCTACGCCTACGCGCTGAATTCCTCGCGCAACCAGGTGGTCTGCCACGGGGTGCCATCACCCACCGAGATCCTGCGGGGCGGCGACATCGTCAACCTCGACATCACGCTCGAGAAGAACGGCTACATCGCGGATTCCAGCAAGACCTACCTGGTCGGCGAGGTGTCGCCTTCGGCCAGGCGGCTGGTGCAGGCCACCTACGAGGCGATGTGGAAGGGCATCCGCGCCGTGCGTCCCGGTGCGCGCCTGGGTGACGTCGGCCACGCGATCGAGCGCCATGCGCGCAAGCATGGCTACACGGTGGTCCGGGATTACTGCGGCCACGGCATCGGGCGCGAAATGCACGAACCGCCCCAGGTGCTGCACTGGGGCCGGCCACGGACCGGCATGGTGCTGCGCGAAGGCATGACCTTCACCATCGAGCCGATGCTCAACGAGGGGCGCCATGCGGTGCGCACCGAGGATGACGGCTGGACCGTCGTCACCGTCGATGGGCTGCTGTCGGCGCAGTTCGAGCACACGGTCGCCGTGACGCGGAACGGCGTGCAGGTGCTGACCCTGCGCCCTGGAGAGGCAATGCCGAATCAGTAGCGGCGTGCTAAATCCTCGGCAGCAGGGCCTGGCGCCTGGCGCGCGCACGGATATTCAGCGCTTCCACCGCCAGCGAGAAGGCCATGGCGGCGTAAATATAGCCCTTGGGGATGTCGGCATCGAAGGCTTCGGCCGTGAGCGCCATGCCGACCATGACCAGGAAGGCCAGTGCCAGCACCTTGACCGAGGGGTGACGGTCGACGAAGTCGCCAATCGGCTTGGCCGCGACCAGCATCACCAGCACCGAAAAGATCACGGCCGCCACCATCACGCTGATCTCGTCCACCATGCCGACCGCCGTGATGACCGAGTCGAGCGAAAACACGATGTCGATCACCGCGATCTGGCCGATGATGCCCCAGAACAGCTTGTTCGTCGCCGCTGCCGCGGCGGCGCTGCCCACGACTTCCTGCGGCCCGGCCGCGTCCTTGGCTTCGACTTCGACGAAGATCTCGTGCGAGGCCTTGTAGAGCAGGAACAAACCGCCGAACAGCAGCACCAGGTCGCGTCCGCTGATGCCCTGGCCGAACACGTTGAACAGGTCCGCCGTCAGGCCCATCACCCAGCTCAGCGAGAACAGCAGCAGCAGGCGCGACACCATGGCGAAGCCCAGGCCCAGGCGCCTTGCCTTGTCGCGCATCTCCGGCGGCAGGCGGCCGACCAGGATCGAAATGAAGATGATGTTGTCGACCCCGAGCACGATCTCGAGGGCGCTCAACATGAGGAAGGCGATCCAGACGTTCGGGTCGGCCAGCAGTTCCATGGTCGCACTCCCTTGTGGAAAACGCCATGGTATCAGCACATGGCGCCGGGCCCGGCACGTCTGGCTAACCCAGGGCCGCGATGATGCGCGCGGCGATCTCGCGCAGCTGCTCGCCATCCGCCGGCACCGCGGCATGCGGCTTGAGCGCCGCCGCCTGTTCGCGCGGAACGATATGGAAATGCACGTGCGGGACGGTCTGGCCCGCCGCGCTGCCGTTGAACTGGGCGACCATGATGCCCGGCGCCCCCATCGCCGCCTTGACTGCGGCGGCCACCTTCTTCGTGGTGCGGATGCAGGCCGCGGCGGATGCATCGGACAGGCCGAACAATTCGACGGCCGCCTCCTTCGGCAACACCAGCACATGCCCGGCGGCCTGCGGCATGATGTCCATGATGGCGAGCGTGGCATCGTCTTCGTAGACCTTCACGCAGGGCAGTTCGCCGCGCAGTATTCTGGCGAACGGGTTCTGGGGATCGTATTCCATGGAACTCTCTCAGGATGAGCCGCCTGGTGCGAGCACGCTGCGCAGCCGCTCGAAGTCGATCGGCTTGGTGAGGTGATGGTCGAAGCCGGCGTCGAAGGCGCGCTGGCGGTCCTTTTCCTGGCCCCAGCCGGTGGCGGCGATCAGGCGCATGTCGCGGCCCACGTCGAGCGCACGCAGGCGCCGCGCCAGCTCGTAGCCGTTCAGGTCGGGCAGGCCGATGTCGAGCAGGGCGACCTCCGGCGCGAACTCCTGCGCCATTGCCAGCGCCGCGCCGGCACTGTGCGCCGCGCGCACCTCGCAGCCGAACAGTTCGAGCGCCATCAGGAGCATCTCGGCGGCATCGGCGTTGTCGTCCACCACCAGGATGCGGGCCGGCGCCGGCGCCACCGGCACTGCCGCTTCCGGCAGCGCGGCGCTGGGGGCCAGCGGCAGGCGCACCGTGAAGCAGCTGCCCAGGCCTTCGCCGGCGCTGTCGGCGGCAATGGTCCCGCCATGCAGTTCGACGATGCCGCGCACCAGCGACAGTCCGATCCCCAGTCCGCCGCGCGAACGCTCCAGCGCCGGCGCCAGCTGCGAGAACATGTCGAACACCGTCGCCAGCGCGTCCTGCGGCAGGCCGATGCCGTTGTCGCGCACCGACAGCACTGCCGTTCCATCCTCGCACGCCAGACTCAGCGCAATGCGTCCGCCGTCCGGCGTGTACTTGGCGGCATTGGTCAGCAGGTTGACCACCACCTGGTTGATGCGGGTGGGGTCGGCATCGACCGTGACCGGGTGCGGCGGCAGATCGAGCTCGAGGCGGTGGCGGGCATGCTCCATCAGGCCGGCAGTGTCGCACACGGCGGCGCGCGCGAGCTGGGCCAGGTCCACCGTTTCGCGCCGCAGTTCCATCTTGTCCTGGGTGATGCGCGAGACTTCCATCAGGTCGTCGACCAGGTGGGTGAGGTGGTGCAGCTGGCGGTCGAATACCGACAGCAGGCGCGCGCCCGGGCCCTCGGCGGCCGGGGCATGGCGCATTACCTCGAGCGCGCTGCGCATCGGCGCCAGCGGGTTGCGCAGTTCGTGCGACAGCGTGGCCAGGAATTCGTCCTTGCGGCGGTCGGCCGCCGACAGCGCGGCGTTCACGGCCTGCAGCTGCTGTTCCGCGTCGCGGCGCGCGTCGAGGGCTTCTTCGGCGGCGCGGCGCGCCTCGCGCAGCTCGCGCTCGTAGGACTCGCGTTCGGTGGCCATGAACAGGGCCAGCTGGTCGCGCACAGCGCCGCTCATTTGATCACCCACGTGCCGGCGCACGATGTTGACCAGCATCGGCAGGCGCGTGCCATCGCGGTGGCGCAGGTCGATCTGCAGCTCGGCCACCGAGCCGCGCACCTGCAGCAGGGGCACGCAGTGGGTGTGGTGGAACAGGCGTGCGCCCACGGTCATCAGGTCCTGGATGCGCACGATGCCGGCCAGTTCGGCCGGCGAGAAGCCGAGCCAGCCGCAGGCGGTGGCGTTGGCATGCAGCAGCAGGCCGTCGGCGTCGGCCAGCAGCAGGCCGCAGGGGGCGTCGTCGTACAGCGCAGTCGCGAAGGGCTCGTTGTTGTGGACTTGCACAGCCATCGTTGCTCCTCCTGGTTGCCACTGGACGGAATTCCCTCGTCCCCGAGTATGCGTCAGGAGTGTTGTACGCGCAACAACTTTGTGTATTCAGGCGATGGAAAGGTTTCAGTCACGCTCGTCGTGGCCGTCGGCGCGTTCGCCTTTCGGATACACCTTGACCAGCAGGATGCGCGGCCCGTTCATCTTCTTGACCACCACATCGAACTGCGGGAAGCCGATGCGCTGCCCCTGCTTGGGGATGTCGCCGAGCTTGGCCATCAGCAGGCCGCCGACCGACTCGACGTCGTCCAGGCCCATCGCCTCGTTGTCGATGTCGATCCCGAGCAGGCGCTCGAGCGAGAAGATCGGCAGGCTGGCCTTGCCGATATACGTGCCGTCGGGCTGGGACATCCAGTCGTTCTCGTTCATCCGGAACTCATCGCGGATCTCGCCCACCATCGCCCCCAGCAGGTTGTCGAGCGTGATGAAGCCGACCGGGCGCTTGCCCTTTTCGCCGATCAGGGCGAAGTGCGGCGCGCCGCTGCGGAAGCGCCGGAAGATATCCTGGGCCTTGGTGCGCGCCGAGATGGTTTCCACCGGACGCAGGTACTGGGTCAGGTCGGTGATGGCGCGGCCGGCCTGCTGGGCGAAGAACAGGTCCTTCAGGTGGATCACGCCGAGCACTTCCTCGCCTTCCTCGTCGAACCAGGGGTAGCGCGAGAAGCGGTTGCGGCGCACCGTCTCCATGTTCTCCGCGAGCGTGCGGCCGGCGTACAGCGCGCTGACCTCGTTGATCGGCCGCATCAGGTCGGAGACGGCGAGCTGGCTGAAGTCGAGCGACTGCGCCAGGATGTTGCGTTCGTCGCTGTTGAATTTCTCGCCCGGCTTGCTGGTGCGCAGGATCAGCTTCAGCTCGTCGACCGAATAATGGGTGTCGTGGCCGCCGGCGCCGGCCAGGCCGGCGATGCGCAGCACCATGTTGGCGCTGGCGTTGAGCAGGGCGATTGCCGGGTACATTGCCCAGTAGAAGGCGTACAGCGGAATGGCGCACCACAGCGCCACGGCTTCCGGCAGGCGGATCGCGAGCGACTTGGGCGCCAGCTCGCCGACCACGATGTGCAGGAAGGAGATGACCGAGAAGGCCACCACGAAGGAGACGCCGTGGATCAGTTCGGGGGAGGTGACGCCCAGCATGGCGAACACCGGTTCGAGCAGGCTGGCGAAGGCCGGTTCGCCGACCCAGCCCAGGCCGAGCGAGGCCAGGGTGATGCCGAGCTGGCAGGCGGAGAGATAGGCGTCGAGCTTGTCGTGGACCTTTCCCAGGATGCGTCCGCGCAGGCCGCTGGTCTTGGCGATGGCGTGGACGCGGGTCTTGCGCAACGTGACGATGCTGAATTCAGCCGCCACGTAGAAGCCGTTCAGCGCCACCAGGAACAGGGCGAGAGCGACGAATAAAAGGTTTTCCATTGAAGAGATTTAGTTAAAAAAAGGCAATAGCCGACGCCATTGTACCGTCATGTGCCGGCCAGGATGCCCTTGTGGACCGCCGACAGGATGGCTTCCACGGCCGGATGCTTGATCTTGCGTTCGTTCGAGACGGCATAGAAGTGCTCGCGCACCTGCGGCACGCGCCCGACCAGCAGCGCGTTGAACTGTTCCTCGATGTCGTGGGCCAGGGCCGCCGGCGCGAAGAACAGGCCCAGGCCGCGCCGGGCAAAGGTGGTGAGCAGGGCGTTGTCCTCGAATTCGCCGACAACATCCGGGCGCACGCCACTCAGTTCGAACCATTCGTCGATCTTGCCGCGCAAGGCATTATTGCGGGTCGGTAGCAGGAAGGGCGCGCCGTTGAGCGAGCGCGGGAAGTCGCCGCCCCAGTCCTTGTACAGTTCCGGGGCGCCGGCCACGATGGTTTCGCTGTCGCTCAGCAGGTGGCTGAACACGCGCAGCGTCGTGCCAGAGCGCACCGCGCGGTCGGTCAGCACGACGTCGAGCTTGTGCAGCGCGAGGTCGGCCAGCAGCTCGTCGAATTCGCCTTCGTAGCACACCAGGCGCACCGGGCGCGGCAGCCGGGTCGCGATCTCGAGCAGGCGGTAGGCGGTCAGCTTGGGCAGGGAATCGGAAATGCCGACGGTCAGGCGGGTGCGGGCGCTGTCGGCCTCGGCCAGCGCTTCCTGCATTTGCTCTCCCAAAAGGAAGATCTGGTCGGCGTAGGATAAGGCAAGGCGCCCGGCCTCGGTTAAAGTCAGGCGCCGGCCCTGCTGGGTGAACAGGGACTTGCCCATGGACAGCTCCAGCTGTGCCAGCTGGGTGCTGACGGTCTGGATCGCCAGCCCAAGGCGGTCGGCGGCGCGCGTGATGCTGCCTTCCTTGGCGACGACCCAAAAGTAATACAGGTGACGGAAATTCGGGGGGCTATGGTTCATTTCTTCTGTTTTATCGAAGTAACTCTTCGATTATCTTCGCTTTTTCAATATCGCACCAGCCCGTATAGTGCATGTGTTGATTGAACAAGCTGGTAACTCAGCGCACACTATTTGACAACTTAACTCGACAACAAGGGGAAACAACAACATGAAGCACT
Organism: Telluria sp. PB2R4; assembly: GCF_059685695.1. Lineage (NCBI taxonomy): Bacteria > Pseudomonadati > Pseudomonadota > Betaproteobacteria > Burkholderiales > Oxalobacteraceae > Telluria > Telluria sp. PB2R4. The sequence goes on from NZ_JCASIC010000006.1 coordinate 80,379, forward strand.
TTACCTGGTCATTCATCGTGACCGCCGTCTGCATGGCGCTGGCAGGCTGGTGGGGTTACGATCATGGCGGCATCGCCGGCATGGTCACGGCGCTTGGCGTCTGCGCCATTCTGTCGGTCATGGAAGTTTCACTGTCTTTCGACAACGCGGTGGTGAACGCCTCGGTGCTGAAAGGCTGGAACGAATTCTGGCTCAAGCTGTTCCTGGGCCTGGGCATGATCATTGCCGTGTTCGGCATGCGACTGGTGTTCCCGCTGGTGATCGTCGCCGTGGCGGCCGACCTCGGCATGATGGAGGTGTGGAACCTGGCGCTGAGCGATCCGAAGGCATTCTCCTTGCACCTGACCAACCACCACGCGGAAGTGGCAGCCTTCGGCGGCATGTTCCTGCTGCTGGTGTTCCTGAACTTCCTGCTCGATGACGAGAAGGAAACCCACTGGCTCGGCAACGTCGAGAAGAAGCTCGGTTCGCTCGGCAAGGTGTCCTCGATCGCGGTGCTGGTGTCCCTGGGCGCCCTGATGTTCGCGACCAGCTACGTGCCGGACGCCCAGCGCATGGTCGTGCTGGTGGCCGGCCTGTGGGGCATCCTGGTCTACATCGGTGTCGACATGATCTCCAGCCTGCTCGAGAAGAGCGAGTCGGACGAGAACAGCAACGTCGGCGACATGGTCAAGAAGGGCGGTATCGGCGGCTTCCTGTACCTCGAAGTGCTCGACGCATCGTTCAGCTTCGACGGCGTGATCGGGGCCTTCGCGATCACCACCGACGTCGTGATCATCATGCTGGGCCTGGCGATCGGCGCGATGTTCGTGCGTTCGATGACGGTCTACCTGGTACGCCAGGGCACGCTCGACGAATACGTCTACCTGGAGCACGGCGCGCACTATGCGATCGGTATCCTGGCCGTGATCATGTTGCTCAGCATGCACATGCACGTGCCCGAGCTGATCACCGGCGGCATCGGCGTGGCCTTCATCCTGGCCTCGTTGTGGAGCTCGTTGAGGCACAAGAAGCTGCACGGCGCAGCGGCAGCTTAAGTAATTGTAGGGTGGGCGGCTCTGCCGCCCACGCGGTGATAGTTAAGCGATGAGCAGTAAGGCACGCGCTGGTTGAGCGCGTGGGCGGGAAACCCGCCCACCCTGCAACGGCAAATGCGGCACCGAAACCGGTGCATGTAACGAACCGCACGGCGAGCGGCAGAACACCAGCTCGCTGTGCTACTACCCCGGTGTTCAAGCAGTATTTTTTAGGAGAGTCACAATCATGGCAATCAGTCTGCAAAAAGGCGGCAACGTCAACCTGTCGAAAGAAGCTCCAGGCCTGACCAATCTGAAGGTCGGTCTCGGTTGGGACACCCGCGCCACCGACGGCGCAGCGTTCGACCTCGACGGCGCCGTATTCCTGCTGAATTCGTCGGGCAAGGTGCGTTCGGATGCCGACTTCATCTTCTATAACAACCTGAAGTCGGCCGACGGCTCGGTGGTCCACTCGGGCGACAACACCACCGGCGCGGGCGAGGGCGATGACGAAACCGTGAACATCGACCTGTCCAAGGTGCCGGCCGACGTCGACAAGGTCGTGCTGGGCGTAACCATCCACGACGCGGAAGCGCGCCGCCAGAATTTCGGCATGGTCGGCAAGGCCTTCATCCGCTGCCTCAACGCCGCCAACAACACCGAGATCGCGCGCTACGACCTGTCGGAAGACAGCTCCACCGAAGCGGCGATGATCTTCGGCGAGGTGTATCGTAACGGCGCCGACTGGAAGTTCCGCGCCATCGGCCAGGGCTTCGCGGGCGGCCTCGGGCCCCTCGCCAAGAACTACGGCGTCAACGTCTAACCCTCCCCGCATGCGGCCCGCGCACGCGGGCCGTATCTGAAAAAAGGAAGCCAAATGCCAGTATTTACCGTGACCGGGGATGTCGATCCCTTCCTGCATGTTTCGATGCGGCGCGGAGAAACCATCTATTGCGAATCGGATGCGATGGTGATGATGGAATCGACGCTCGACCTGAAGGGCAAGATGAAGGGCGGCCTGGGCAGCGCGCTGATGCGCACCTTCGCCAACGGCGAGTCGTTCTTCCAGCAGCACATCGAAGCGACCCGCGGCGATGGCGACTGCCTGCTGTCGCCGACCCTGCCCGGTGCGATGCAGACCGTCGACTGCGGCCCGAACCAGTACATCATCAGCGACGGCGCTTTTGTCGCCGCCACCTCCGGCGTGGACCTGAAGGTGCGGACCCAGAACATCGGCAACGCCCTGTTTGCGCAGAGCGGCGGTTTCTTCGTCACCGAGACCACCGGCAGCGGCCAGGTGGTGGTGTCGGGCTTCGGCTCGATGTCGGTGCTCGATGTGGAACCGGGCAAGGATGCGATCATCGACAACGCGCACGTGGTGTGCTGGGACAGCGGGCTGCGCTACGAGATCTCGATCACGACCGGCCAGAGCGGCGGCTTCCTGGGCAACCTGATCAACAGCCAGACCAGCGGCGAGGGCATGGTATTGCGCTTCTCGGGCAAAGGGAAAGTTTATGTATGTTCGCGCAACCGGAATGCATTCAAAGCCTGGATGCAGCAGCCGGCGCGCTGAACGTTAACCAATTAGGGAGAAACACATGTCAGTCAATCTGAGCAAGGGCCAGAAGATCTCTCTGGACAAGGAAGCGGGCGGCGCATTGAGCCGCGTGACGATGGGCCTGGGCTGGGACGTGGCCAAGTCGAAGGGTTTCTTCGGCTTCGGCGGCGGCCAGGGCCAGGCGGTCGACCTGGACGCATCGGTCGTGATGTTCGACGAATCGAACCGTCCGGTCGACACCGTCTGGTTCCGTCAGCTCAAGAGCAAGGACGGCAGCATCACCCACACCGGTGACAACCGCACCGGCGCCGGCGACGGCGACGACGAGCAGATCTCGGTCGAGCTGTCGCGCGTGCCCGCCAACGTCAAGTCGCTGGTGTTCACCGTGAACAGCTTCACCGGCCAGAATTTCTCGACCGTGGAAAATGCCTACTGCCGCCTGATCAACGCGGGCAACAACCAGGAAGTGGCGCGCTTCAACCTGTCGGTGCAGGGCTCGCACACGGCCCAGATCATGGCCAAGCTGTACCGCCACAACGGTGAATGGAAGATGCACGCGATCGGCGAAAACGGCTCCGGCCGCACGTTTGATGACCTGATGCCGCTGATCACGCCGCACCTGTGATCGTCGATTGATGGTACGAAGAGCCGGGCTTGCCCGGCTTTTTTTATTGCGGCTCAGGCCAGCGGCAGCCAGACCGTGAATGTACAGCCCTTGCCCAGCCCCTCGCTGTGCGCCTGCACCTCGCCGCCGTGCAGCGCGACCATGGTCTTGACCAGCGCCAGCCCGATGCCCAGGCCGCCCTGGGAACGGTCCGGCGTGCGCTCGGCCTGGGTGAACAGGTCGAAGACGTGTGGAAGCAGGGCGGTGTCGATGCCGATGCCGTTGTCGCTCACGCTCAGCTTCACGCGGCTACCGTCGCGCGCGGCCTGCAGGCCGATGGCGCCGCCGCCCGGGGTGTACTTGGCGGCGTTGTTGAGCAGGTTGGCGATGACCTGCACCAGGCGCGTCTTGTCACCGAGGACCCGGGAAGCGGCGAGATCGGGCGCCACTTCGACGCTCAAATGATGGCCGCGCGCGGCGACCAGCGGCCGTGACTGCTCCACCGCATTGGCCAGAACGGGCGCGATCGCGACCGGGGCCCTGTCGAGCTTGATCAGCCCGCGGGTGACCCGCGATACGTCCAGCAGGTCATCCACCAGCGAGGTCATATGCCGCACCTGGCGGGCGATCACCTCGCTCGACGCGCGGATGCGCTCCGGGCTGGTGGAGATCTTGAGCAGTTCCGCCGCGGAGGCGATCGGCGCGAGCGGATTACGCAGCTCGTGGGCGAGCATGGCCAGGAATTCGTCCTTGCGCCGGTCCTGTTCGCGCAGCGAACCGTATAGGCGGGCGTTCTCGAAGCCGTTTGCCGCGATCGAGGCCAGCTGCACCAGGATGGCTTCGTCCTGTTCGGTAAACTCGCCCTCGTGCTTGTCCGACACCTGGATCAGCCCGATGTTGCGGCCCTTCCGGTTGATGAGCGGCACCGCCAGCCAGCCACGCATGGCCGGATGGCTGGCGGCGTGCCGGCCGAAACCCTTCCAGGCCGGATGGGCTTCGAGTTCCGCCTGGGTGAGGCGTATCGGCGCGTTGGTGCGGCACACCTCGGCGTAGATGCCGCTGCCGTCGGTCCGGGCATTGAAGTCGCCATACCCGGCGTATTTATCCGACAGGGACACCGCGTTGATGGCCTGTGCCCAGTTGTCGCCTTCGGTGAGGGAGACGACCGCCTGGTGCACGTCGAGGATGGCGCGCACTTCCTGCACCAGGACGTCGGCGATGTCGGGCGCCGACAGGACCGTGTGCAGCGTACGGGAGGCGCTGGCGACCTTGGCCAGCAGCGCGGATTGGCGCTGCTCGCGGTCCAGCCGCATGGCCAGGCCTTCCTGCGCGGTGATGCTGTCGTGGATATCGCGGTTGGCGCCGACCCACTCGCGTACTTCGCCTTTGCGGTCGAGGATCGGAATACCCTTGACGGCGGTCCAGCGGTACACGCCGTCGGCGCGGCGCAGGCGGTATTCGGTTTCGAAGACCGAACGGTGCGCGACGCACTGCAGCCATATCCGCCGGGTCGGTTCGCGGTCGTCCGGATGCACCGCGTCGAGCCAGCCGAATTCCTTCCATTCCTCGTAGGTCTGTCCCGTGAATGCGCGCCACGAAGGCGAATCTTCCTGGACCCGGCCATCGGAGGTATTGGTCCAGACGATCTGCGAAGTGGCCATCGCCAAGGTACGGAAGCGCTCTTCGCGCGCGCGGAGGGCGGTCTCGGCCTCGACCCGGTCGGTGATGTCTTCGTGCATCAGCATGACTTCGACGACCTTGCCCCGCTTGTCCTTGATGGGGTGGGCACGTGCGGTAACCCAGCGCGTCCTGCCGGGCAGGCCAAGGGCGGCAGTGTCGTAATGGATCGCCGGGATCGCGACCGATTCGCCACCCAGGGCACGCTCGAGATAGGTCGTGACGCCGGCCGCGACGACCTGCGGATCACGCAGGACGTTGTAGTCCCTGCTCAGCACGTACCGCTTGGCCTCGCTGCCTTCGTGGATATGCCACAGCATTTCCCAGGCATGGTTGACGCGTACCGTGTAGCCGGCAGGATCCAGGATCTGGATGCTGCCGGGACCTTGTTCGAACAGTTCCTGGAACCGTACTTCGAGATTGGCTTGAAGGTCCGTGTCGGAAGCCCCGACCGGGTCTGAACTGTGCGGCATGGAAGGTCTGCGTTGTCTGGAGAAGGGGCCGCCCGGGCCGATTGACTGCGAATGATGTCACATATTCGTTTCTGTCGTGCATTTCTTTGTTTTCAGTACAAGGCCAATGTGCATCGTTTGTGTCGGCAGCTTGACAGGCAAGCAGATTGCATCTACTGTATTAATTAACTAATACACAAATACACATACTCATAGACACGATGTCGACCCATACCGCCCAGCTGTTTTCGATCACGCCCGGCTCGACCGAGCCGATCTACCGCCAGCTCGTCGAGCAGGTGCGGCGCCTGGTCGCCGGCGGCCAGATGGCGCCGGGCGACGAACTCCCTTCCGTGCGCGAGGTGGCCTCCAGCCTCGCCGTCAATCCGATGACCGTATCGAAGGCCTACGGCCTGCTCGAGACCGAGGGCGTGCTGGCGCGCCGGCGCGGGCTCGGAATGCTGGTGGCCGAGCGTCCGCGTGCACGGGTCGGATCCAGCAGCCAGGCCGAGCGCAGCGCGCTGCTGCGCCCGACCCTGGAGCGCGCCGCACGCGAGGCGCGCGAACTCGAACTCGACCCGGATACCGTCCTTTCCCTTTTCACCCACATCCTGAAGGAACCATCGTGACCGCACCCATCATCCAGCTGCACGGCGTCGCCAAGTACTTTGGCGCCAACATCGTGTTAAGTGGCCTCGACTGGGAAGTCGGGCAGGGCCAGGTCATCGGCCTGCTGGGCCGCAACGGCGCCGGCAAGTCGACCCTGATGGAATGCCTGCTCGGCCTGCGCGAACTCGATGGCGGCAGCGTGCGCCTGTTCGGCGAGGACATGGCCGCGCTGTCCGACGCGACCCGCGCCCGCATCGGTTACGTGCCGCAGAAGCACGGCCTGTTCGAGTGGATGACCCCAAGGCAGATGTTCGACTACTTCAAGGCCATGTACCCGCGCTGGAACACGGTGAAGGTCGACGCGCTGCTCGAGCGCTGGGGCTTCGGCCCGCTGGAGCTGGGCAAGCCCATCGGCCGCATGTCCGGCGGCGAGCAGCAGCGCCTGTCGATCATCCGCGCGCTGGCGCACGATCCGGAATTGCTGGTGCTGGACGAGCCGGTGTCTGCACTGGATCCGGCCGGCCGCCGCGCTTTTCTCTCCGAGCTGGTCGACGGCGTCATCGAACGCGGCACCACGGTGCTGTTCTCGACCCACATCCTGACCGACCTGGAGCGGGTGGCGCTGGACGTCGCCTTCCTCAAGGACGGCCGCATCGCGCTGCAGGGACCGCTGGACGAGCTGCTCGAAGGCGCGCGCAGCACGACCGGAGGGCGGCGTGCCGAGCCGGTCAGCCTGGAAGACCTGTTTATCGAAGTAACGCGCGAGGTGAGCGCATGAGCAGCCCGGTGAATGCGGCGATGCATGCGCGCCTGCGCGACTACCGGATGCTGTGGCGCGCCGCCACGACGCATGCCCGCCCACGCCTGTCCGGCATCTTCCGCTGGGGCGGGGTTTTCCTGGTGCTGGTGATGGGCACGTCTGAGGCGTATAACGACGGCCCGCGCGCGGCCCTGGCCTGGTTCTGGTGCGCAGCCTCCGCCTGGCTCCTGCTGGACTGGGCCTGGCGCTTTATGCCCGGGGCGGTGAAACTCGCCACGCCGGCCAATGCGGCGCTGGTGCCGCAGATGCGGGGGCGCCTGGTGGAACTGTCCTGCCTGATGTGCATCCTGGGTGTCGCCGGCATTGCCAGCGCGCCGTATGCCGACACGAGCGTGCTGGGCGGCTGGCTGTTCTGGGTCGTGGCCCTGGTCGCGGGAACCGGGCTTGCCACCGCTGGCCATCGGGCAGGCAGCGCGATCATCGTCGCGGCGAGCTTCGCCTGGATATTGTTGGAAAGGGTGCCGGCAGGCCTGGTGGCGATGCTGTCCCATCCCCTGGTGGTCCTGCTGTCGCTGCCGCTGTACGCCGGCGTCATTGTCGTGGCGGTGCGCGCCATGTTCCCGCAAGGGGGAGAGCGCCACTGGGACATGCTGGCCCGGCGCGCCCGCTGGTCGGACGCCGCCGCAGGCAAGTCCGAGCCGCTGGCCGACCGTATGGCCGCGGTCTACAGCAGGGGCTGGTACGCCGCTTCGCTGCGCCGCGACAGCGCCCGGCGCAAGGCGAGGGGCCTGATGCTGCATGCGCTCGGCCCCAACCATCACCTGGGCGAGGTCGCGGTGGGCATTGCCCTGATTGCGGCGGTCGTGATCGTACTGGGCATCTTCACGACCTGGCGCCTCGATCCGGAGATTGCGGCGGGAATCGGCTGGCTGTTCGCCTGCCTGCTGCTGGCCGTGCCGCTGCTCTACTGCGTGCGGCTCGGCCAGCTGCCGAGCAACCTGGCTGCCGAGCAGGCCCTGGTGCGCCTGGCGCCGGCGGCGCCGGCCGGCGCGGCGGCATTCAACGCCCACCTGGGAAGGTCGCTGTTGCTGCACGCGCTGGCGGCCTGGGGGCTCGGCGCCGGCGGCGCCGTGCTGCTGGCGGCGCTCGGCGGGGCGGACGGCGCAGCGCTGCTGCGTACGGCCAGCCTGTGCTGCATGGTGTTGCCGGTGGTCGCGGTACCGCTGCGCGACCATGCCAGCCGCACGCAAAGCGCCGCTGCCGCTGCGGCGACGCTGCTCCTGATCTCGACCGTGGAAAGCCTGATCGCCGGCGGCGTGGTGAACGCCTTCAGCTACCTGCCGGTGCTGCCGGTGGCGGCGCTGGTGTGCATAGCCTTTACCGTGGTCGTCGCCATGCGCCGGCTGCGCATGATGGCGCTGGCGCCCTGCGCCTTCCCGGCAGGGCGCATGGATTGAAAAGCCCTCAGTTGGTCTACAAAGAGCGGGCATTGTGAATGAGACCGACGCCTCCAAATAAGGGTATATTTATCGATTGAATGAATAGGAACACGCAAAGGGGTTCGCAATGAATAAGCTCATCTACAAAGGCGCGCTGGCAGTGGCGGTGACGATCGTTTCATCGAATGTATCGGCCGAGGCAATCGTGACGTTCGCCCATCCTGCAAACATGGCAGACGTGCCGCGCTCGGCCATCGACCGGGAAAACATGGAGTGGCACTTTAGCGAGCATTTCGCGCACCTGTCGAAACAGTTGCCGGCGGGGCAGAACCTGAAGGTCGAGATGCTCGATATCGACTTGGCCGGGGACGAGTTTCCGCGCGTGGCGATTCGTGATGTGCGCGTGCTGAAGGGTCGCGCCGACTGGCCGCGTCTGCACTTGCGCTACACCATCGAGCAAGACGGGCAGGCAGTGCGCACCGGGGAAGCCAAGCTTTCCAATCCCAACTACCTGATGGGAGTTAATCGCTACACCCACGAGATGTACTCGCACGAGAAGCAGATGGTCGAGGACTGGTGGCGCAAGGAGGTGGTGGCAGCGCACTGAGCGCCCATCTACTATCCCGCTTCTCACGCGCGCGGGCTCGCCGGGAGCGGATTACGCCGGCGCCGTGGCGCGCTCGAGCGCATCGAGCCAGAAATCGCATGTTCCCGGGTGTCACCGCACATGTATCCCGACGCTTGCACCGCATAAAAGGCGGGCCGGACGTCTCTGCAAAAACTCGGTATCGGATCGCCAATATTTCTCGTGAACTGCCAGCGGAATCTTCTTCCAGTCCAACCGCCGCCGGTTGCTACACAATTTCCAGAGATTCTTCAGACCTGCGCGGCGATGGACGTAGACATCAACCGGGATTTAAGCAGTCTGGTGTTCAAGAAATTCCGCAGTTCCTTTTGTTGACTCGGATGCACTTGGGTGGTGCAGTACGACGATGAGGATCGCTAGCCATGTCGTCCGAGCACTGGGCGCAAGTTCAGAGTTGAGGATTCGATTAGCCCTCCAGACCGTAAGACCTTCAGGTTGTCGCTGAAGCGAACTCATCACGACTGCCTGTAAGTGCTTCGCTCAGCGAAGTCAACGCACTAGCGTCAGGAACTGTGATGCCAGTACACGAGGACCGCTCGCCCGAGATTATTGTCGTCACCCGCACGACTGGCAGCGGCGGGCAGCTGTCAGCAGACGCCTTCCAGCTCCGCCGTGGAACGCTGGGCCTACTTGGGTCGGTTTCAGGCCCGGCCTGGGACGCCAACCCTGTCCGCGCCCTTCAAAACAAACTCGCACGCCTAGCCAAGCGACCTACCTGAATTTCGTTGAGCCGAACGGTCGGGTAGTGTCGCCGTGCGCCGCTGTGCACAATGGCGCTTGCGCCCTGCGCCTTCCCGGCAGCACGCATGGATTGAGAAGCCCTCAGCTCGAAGCCGGCGCCACCACGCCGGCCGCGTGCTTGCGGCCCAGTACCAGGAAACCGAAGGCGGTGGCGAACACGTACATGCTGACCGAGTAGATCGCCGCCGGCAGCATCAGCTGGAAGTCGCCCAGCACCGACACCGCAACAAAGATCGCCAGTGTCGAATTGTGGATGCCGATCTCGTAGCCGATCGCGATGGCGTTCGGCTTGTCGAGGCCGAGCAGGCGCGGCACGTAGTAGCCCAGGCCCAGGCTGAGGATGTTGAAGAGGATGACGGCCAGGCCGATCGACGCGAAGGAGGTGGTGATCGCGGTCCATTCCTTGGCGATGGCAATGACCGCCAGCAGGGCCAGCACGGCCATGGAGAAACGCTTCATCGGCTTGTCCATGCGCGCGGCGAAGCCCGGCGCGCGGTGTTTGACGAACATGCCGATCGCCACCGGGATCAGCACGATGACGATGACTTCGATCACCTTCGCGGTTTGCATCGGCACCACCTGGCCGCTCTTCGCGAAGGTGTCGATGGCGAAGTTGGCGATCAGGGGCAGGCTGACGATCGACAGCACGGTATTGATCGCGGTAAGCGAGATGTTCATCGCCACATTGCCGCCGAACAGGTGGCTGAACAGGTTGGCCGATACGCCGCCGGGCGAGGCCGCCAGCAGCATCAGGCCGACCGCGTAGACCGGCGCCACGTCCAGGCCATTGACCAGCCCGTAGCAGATCGCGGGCAGCACCATGGCCTGCAGCACCAGGGCGAGGACCACGGCCTTCGGGTGGCCGAGCAGGCGCCGGAAGTCGCCGAGGGTGAGGGACAGGCCCAGCCCGAACATGATCAGCGCCAGTGCGCCGATCAGCAGGGTGGGCAACAGGGTAATGAAATTGCTCATGCATCGTCTCCGTTATTGTCGTTGTTGCGGCCACCTATGCCCGGTGGGGCATGGCTGCGCCGTCAAGACAGTGTAGTGCCTGGATGAGCTGGAGACTTCAAAAAAAATGCGACCTGCCGCAAACCATGCGCTTCAGGGAAGCGCGTTGGCCTCCTGCAGGATGGCGCGCCAGTCGGTGTTGTACAGGACGCCGATCAGGCGCCCCGTGTTGCCGACCGGGTCGACCCGCTTGTGGGTCAGGTTGCTCATGGTGGGCCCGGCGGCGCCGACGTAGACCGTCATGAACTGGATGTCCGAACGCGGCCGCGACGCGTCGAGCAGGTCCGGGTTGACCGCCTTCATGCCGTCGGCGTCGATGAACAGTGGCCGGTCGGTATTGGGCACCACGAACATGTAGCCGCTGCGCAGGACCGTCATGCCCTTGTGGCCGCCGGAGGGTTGGCGCGTGCCGATTTCTTCCGGATCGTTGACGGTGATCCGGAGGATCGGCCCTTCGCCAGGGGTATGGAAAGTGCCGTCGGGGAAGCGTGTGGTGTCCCGGTCGTCGAGGGTGATCGGATAGGCGATCATCGACAGCTTGGCCACCAGGGGCTGCTTGCCGCCGTCGTAGCCGAAATCCGCGGCCCAGCGCAGGCTCGCGCCGCGGATTCCGACCAGCGCCGGGTGCTCCATCACGCGTGCGATGACCCGCTCGAGCTTGCGCTGCAGCGCGGCGTACTCTGGCTGCTTCTTGCTGGAACCGAACTTCGCGGGCCGGGGAATGACGTGGCCGGGCGCGTCGAGATCCGGCGTGCCGCCGCGCGTCACGGCATCCGGCCGGCTCCAGTAATCCGCGATGTAGTCGGCGTAGAAGACGGTGCCGTCCTCCAGGCGCATGCGGGGCGGCTGCGCACCGGCGCGCACGTAAGGGGCCCTGGCCGCGGCCGTTGCGGGCTGAGGGGACGACGACGCCACCCCGTTGGCCAGCGCCTGCACGGCGCTGCCCACTGCTTGCCTCGCCAGCCTGTCGAGCAAGTCCTTGGCCGATGCCGGCTGGGCCGTGAACAGTGCCGCCAGCAGCGCGGCGAACAGCGCCGGCAGCAGGGCAGGGGAGAAGCGTCGCTGGGTCATACCGGTCCTCCGCAGGGGGGGCGGATATGACTGTAGCGTCGCGCCGCGCTAGGAAACAGCCCCTGCGGTGGGGGCAGCGTCGCGCGTCGCGGCCTGGGCAGCGCTGCCGGACGGGGAAGCCGACGCCGGCGCCAGTTCGGTGCGCGCGAAGGACAACATGCCGCGCCCGCCGTGCTTGGACACATACAGGGCATTGTCGGCGGCCTGCATCAGGCCTTCGAGGTCGGTGCCGTTCAGGGGGAAGCTCGCGGCGCCGATGCTGGCGCCGACGGCATTGGCCGCCAGGCCCGGGCGCAGCGCGGGATACAGGCAGTCGATCAGGCGCCTGCCGATGCCGGTGACCTCGTTGCGCGAGATGTCGCCTTCCACCAGCACCACGAATTCGTCGCCGCCCACGCGCGCCAGGAACTCGCCGCCGCGCAGGGCCGACTGGAAGCGGTTCGCCACTTCCTTCAGCACCCCGTCGCCGACCGCGTGGCCGTGGGTATCGTTGACCTCCTTGAAGCGGTCCAGGTCGATGGCGAGCAGGCTGAAGGGCTTGCCGCTGCGCTGGCTGCGCGCCACCTGGCGGCGCGCCCAGCGGTCGAAGAAGCGCCGGTTCGGCAGGCCGGTGAGGGCATCGTGCGAGGCTTCCATGGCCAGGCGCTTGGCCAGTTCGTTGTTGCGGCGCGCGGCTGCGGACAGCGAGCGCCAGGCGTGGACGGTCATGGCGATGACGGTGCACAGCATCAGGACCAGGATCAGCGCCGCGCGCAGCAGGCGCTCGTTGAAGTCGTCCATGACCCCGTCCCTGAGCACGTGCAGGCGCGCCACTTCGGCGTGGATGAGCATCCGGGCTTCGCGCATCTTGGCCCGGCCGAAGCCTTCGCGCACGATATTCAGGGCGCCGGCGGCGTCGCCGCGCTTCGCGAGCTGCACGGTGCGTTCCAGCTCGTCCAGCTTGCTCTCGGTGATGAGCGCCAGCGCGCGCACATTGGCCAGGAACTGCGGGTCGTGATAGCCCGACTGTTGCGCCTGTGCCAGGTTGTCGCGGACGCTGTTGCGTCCGAGCTGGTAGGGTTCCAGGTAGGTGGGGTCGCCGGTGAGCAGGAAGCCGCGCTGCCCGGTCTCGGCATTGATCAGGTTCATCAGCACATTGCGGACCTGGATGCGCGCCGCATCGTTCTGCCGGAGCTGGGCCATCGTCTTGCGCAGGTCGAGGACCTCGCCGACGAAAAAGAGACTCATTGCTGCGATGATGACGAGCGCGAGGGCCAGGGTGGTGGCGCTCCGGCGGAGCGGCAGGGCTGGCACGACGTAGGACGAAGGCATAACGATAAGCAAGGGTGCTGATTACCGCATGTTATCCCAACGTAAGATCATTCCTACAAGAACTTGTTTTTCTAACTACGAAAGATATTGAACATGTGTTGAATGTCCAACAGGCAGGAGCGTTCAGTGGCCGCGGCGCTGGACCAGCGCCGTGCCGACGCCATGGCGCTTGCCTTCGCTGACGGCGGTGACCGTGCCGTCCGGATTGAACACCAGCGCATTGGCCGCGCCGATCTCTTCCGGCGTCGCCTCCCACCGGTGGCCGAAGCGTTCCAGCGCGCGTGCCGCTTCGCTGCCGGCAAAGTCCGGCTCGATCGAGGTGGCCTCGCCATTGCGCTCCGAGAGGCGCGGGGCGTTCACGGCCTGGTCCATCGGCATGCCGAAGTCCACATGATTGACAATCGTCTGCAGCACCGTGGTGATGATGGTCGAGCCGCCCGGGCTGCCGATCGTGAACGCCGGCTTGCCATCCTTGAGCGCGATGGTCGGCGCCATGCTCGAGCGCGGGCGTTTGCCGGCTTCGGGGACGTTCGGGTGCGGGCCGCTGAAGTCGAAATCGGTCAGCTCGTTATTCAGCAGGAAGCCGTAGCCCGGCACCACGATGCCGCTGCCGCCCCAGGATTCGATGGTGAAGGTATAGGACACCACATTGCCGTCCTTGTCCGAGACGGTCAGGTGGGTGGTGTGGGCGTTTTCCATCTGCATGCGCGCGGAGCGCGGGGGCAGCGGCACGCTCTGGTCGTCCTGGTAGCCGTAGGGGTTACCCGCCGCCACGCTGCGCGCGGCCCGCTGGCCGATCAGCCTGCGGCGCTGCGCCGCATAGTCCTTGGACAGGATGCCGGCCACCGGCGCGTCGACGTATTCGGGGTCGGCCAGGTAGGCGTTGCGGTCGGCAAAGGCGAGCCGGCTGGCTTCGAGGTACAGGTGTTCGGCCTGGGCGCGCGGCATCCTGCGCAGGTCGTAGCCTTCCAGGATGTTGAGCGCTTCGGCGACGGTGGCGCCGCCGCTGCTGGGCAGCGGCATGCCGATGATCTCGTAGCCGCGGTAGCTGGTGCGCAGCGGCGGCCGGATGCGCGCCTCGTAGTTGGCCAGGTCCGCCATGCTCATGCGGCCGGCGCGTGCGCTCCGGCCGGGGGCGAAAGGCGGCTTGTTGACGGCGTCGACGATGGCGCGCGCGATCGGTCCTTCGTAGAAGGCCTTGACGCCGCCCACGGCGATCTCGCGGTAGGCCCTGGCCATGCCGGGATTGCGGATCAGCTCACCCGGCTGGACAGCCTTGCCTTTGCGCAGGTAGAGCGCACTGGTGGGCGCGTAGAGCTGAAATTTTCTTTCATTTTGGGCCGTTAAATGACTGAATATTTCAGTCACCCGGTAGCCCTTGTCGGCCACCTCGATGGCCGGCGCCAGCACCTGCCGGAACGTCATGCTGCCGTAGCGCGCGAGCGCCTCGTGCCAGCCGCGCACGGTGCCGGGCACGCCCACCGAGGCGCCGCTCGCAACCAGCGTGTCGAAGTCGGCCGGCTTGCCGTCCTCGAGGAACACCTTGGGTGTGAAACCGGCCGGCGCGGTCTCGCGGTGGTCGATGGTGATGGCGCGCTTGTCCCTGGCCAGGTAGATCACCATGAAGCCGCCGCCGCCGATGCCGCAGCTGAACGGGTCGGTCACGCCCAGCGTGGCCGCGGCGGCGACCGCGGCGTCGATGGCGTTACCGCCCTTGTTCAGGATCGACATCGCCGATTGCGAGGCCTGTTGGCTGATGGTGGCGACCGCGCCACCCGTCCCGGTGGCCACCGGCGTCTTCGCAGCGGCGGGCGCGGCATTCAGGACGATGGACAAAGTCAGCCCGCAAGCGAGCAGCGTCGCTTTTTTCATGAGGTGTGTCCCCGGTCGGGCGCTTACTGCGCGTAGATGTTGAGGCTGACCGGATACGACGCCGGACCAGACCCCGCCATGCCGCGCGGCGGCGGCGGCGTCAGGTGATCGAGCTCGATGCGCGAGCCTTTCAGCACCGGCGACATATAGCCCGGCTGGCCCTGCACCAGGTAGAAGCCCTGCGCCACGCTGCCGATGCGCATGGTGAAGCGGTAAGCCAGCCGGCCCGCCCAGATGCAGCGCGCGTTGTCGGGGCAGCGGCTGTCTTCCGCGCCTTCGTAGGTGATGTTCAGGCGCTTGGCCAGCGGCAGCACCTGGCGCTCGCTCAGGGTGTAGCGCGCCTCGTGCAGGCGGTCGTGGGCGGTGCCGCAGCCGCCCAGCAAGGCTGCGGCGCAGCCCAGGGTGAAGACACGGAGCAGGGTATGCATGCGATGTCGTCCAGTTGTTTTTTTGGAATGCCCATCATAGCAAACCTGCCGGCTGCGGTCGCGCACGCGCGGTCACATTGCGGTCACATTCGCGGACTAGACTTTGCCGCGTGGTCCCGATATGAACTTTACATCCCCCTCAACCAGCAATAGGAATAACAAGCCAATGTTCAAGAAGATCCTCGCCGCTGCAGCCACGACTGCCGCCGTGCTCGCGATGTCGACCGCCTACGCCGCTGACATGACCGGCGCCGGCGCGACCTTCCCGTACCCGATCTACGCCAAGTGGGCCGAGTCGTACAAGGCAGCCACCGGCAACGGCCTGAACTACCAGTCGGTCGGTTCGGGCGCCGGCATCAAGCAGATCAAGGCCAAGACCGTGGACTTTGGCGCCTCGGACATGCCGCTCAAGGCCGAAGAGCTGGAAGAAGCAGGCCTGATGCAGTTCCCGGCGATCATGGGCGGCGTGGTCGCCGTGGTCAACGTCGAGGGCGTCGCCCCGGGCCAGCTGAAGCTGACCGGTCCCGTGCTGGCCGACATCTACCTGGGCAAGATCACCAAGTGGAACGCCCAGCCGATCGCCGCGCTGAACCCGGGCGTCAAGCTGCCGGATGCCGACATCACCGTCGTGCACCGCGCCGACTCGTCGGGCACCTCGTTCCTGTTCACCGACTACCTGGCCAAGACCAGCCCGGAGTGGAAGAGCAATGTCGGCGCCGGCACCACCGTGAAGTGGGCCGTGGGCGTGGGCGGCAAGGGCAACGAAGGCGTCGCCGCCAACGTGCAGCGCATCAAGGGCGCGATCGGCTACGTCGAGTGGGCCTATGCCAAGAAGAACAAGCTGTCGCATACCCAGCTGAAGAACAAGGACGGCAGCTTCCTGCAGCCTGACGACGAGGCCTTCAAGGCCGCCGCCGCCGGCGCCGAATGGACCAAGGCCCCGGGCTTCGGCGTGGTGCTGACCGACCAGGCGGGCAAGGGTAGCTGGCCGATCACCGGCGTCTCGTACATCCTGATGCACAAGAGCCAGGCCAACGGCGCCAAGGGCACCGAAGTCGTGAAATTCTTCGACTGGGCCTTCAAGAATGGCGCCCCGTCTGCCGCCGAGCTGGACTACGTGCCGATGCCGGCATCGGTCGTCAAGCTGGTGCAGGCCAACTGGAAGGCCAACCTGAAGGATGCATCGGGCAAGGCGATTTATTGATCGTCCGACGCACCGCTGACACGTAGGGTGGGCGGCTCTGCCGCCCACGCGTTCAACTTGCCTACGATTAGCCGTACGACATGCATATGCCACTTGAACGCGTGGGCGGGAAACCCGCCCACCCTACAATATGACTACCGCCAACACCATCGTCCTCGTGGTCGACGACAAGCCGGCCATCGCCGAGCTGCTCAAGTATTCGCTGCACGAAGACGAGTGGATCTGGCACAGCGTCCCGAACCTGGCGCAGGCCTGGGATTTCATCGGGCGTGAACGGCCCGAACTGCTGCTGCAGGAATCGATGCTGCGCCAGGAAGGCGGCATGCGCCTGCTGGCGCGCCTGCGCGGCGATCGTCGCCTGCGCGAGCGGCCGGTGATCCTGCTGGCCGCCGAATGCAGCGACGGCGAACGCAGCGTGCTGCCCCCGGTCCCCGAATTCATCCCCCAGCCGCCGCCCGAGGAAACGCCGGACGAGCGCCTGCTGCGCTCCGGCCGCCTGGTACTGGACCCGCTCAGCTGCAGCGTTCGGGTCGGCAGCCACAAGGTCGAGGTGCGCCACGCCGAATACCGGCTGCTGCGCTTCCTGCTGTGCCATCCGGGCCAGGTATTCTCGCGCGCCCAGCTGCTCGCGCACCTGTGGGAATCGCATGACACCCTCGACCAGCGCACCGTGGACGTCCACGTGCTGCGCCTGCGCAAGGCGCTGGGACGCGCCAAATCGCTGATCAAGACCGTGCGCGGCGCAGGCTACATGCTGTCCCCGGCCTGAGACCGCCGTGTCATCGCGCTGACATCTTTGATAAGTAGACTGGCGGCAATTCTGTGCCCTTGACCCAGTCTGCATGAGCATCCACGCCGCCGTTCGCACCACTTCCCGCACCAACCGCACCCTCGTCGTCATATGGCCGGCCCTGGCCCTGCTCCTGTGCGCGGCGCTATGGATCGTCACCATCGTGCGCGCCGACCTGGATTCCGCGCGCGCCGAAAACCAGGCGCGCAAGGACGCCGGCGCCTACGCCGAAGCCTACGAGCAGTACATCACGCGCTCGGTCGGCCAGATGGACCAGATCACGATGCAGCTGAAGTTCAGCTGGGAGAAGGGACGCGACCCCGGGCTGCTCGACGCACTGCGCCGCGACGGCATGTTCACCGACAGCGCCTTCAGCCTGGTCGCCATCGTCGACCGCGGCGGCGTGGTCCGGGCATCGACCCGGCCGGCGCTGCTCGGCAGCGACCTGTCGTCCGGGCCCGCATTCGTCCAGCACCGCGACCATATCTCGACCGCGCTGCGCATCGGCGCGGCGCCACCGGCGTTCGGCGCCACCGGCGCGAATGGCGGCAATGGCGACCTTGTGCTGTTCACGCGCCGCCTCGACACCCGCGACGACGAATTCGACGGCATCGTCCTGATGGCGGTGGACGCGCGCTATTTCACCTCCTTCGTCAGCCCGGCCACGCTGGGCGCGGGCGGCGTGGTGGCGCTGGCCGGCAGCGAAAGCCGCCTGCGCGCGGAACAGCGCAGCGACGGCACCGCCTTCGTCGAGGGCGGCCTCAGGCTGCTGCCGCCCCGCGCCGGCCTGTGGTTGGGCGAACGCGGCGTGCGCCTGCTGGAGGGCCGTGATGGTTTCGCCGACGGCCAGGCCCGCGTGCTCGGCTGGCGCCACTCGCGCGCCTATCCGCTGGTGGCCCTGGTCGGACTGTCGTACGGGACCGCGCTGGAGGCGGCGCACGCATCCTGGATCGAGAGCCGCGATCGTGCCCTCGCCATCGGCGCCTGCCTGTTGCTGCTGGGCGCCGCCGGTGCGGTGCTGGCGCGCCGCGCCGTGCTGCGCGAGCGCGAGCAGGAAGAAGTACAGCGCGCCTACCGCACCGCCACCGAAAGCGGCAACGACGGCTTCTACATGGCGGCGGCGGTGCGCACGCGCGAAGGCGAGATCGTCGATTTCCGCATCGTCGACTGCAACGAGCGCGGCGCCTTCTTCTACGGGATGACGCGCGCCGCGCTGGTCGGCAGCAGCCTGTCGAAGATCGACAGCGGCCTGTTCGGCGAGGAGCTGCTCGACACCTACCGCAAGGCGATGGAGACCGGCTTCCATGAAGACGACCGCCGCATGCCGGTGGACAACTGCCTGAACATCAGCTGGGGACGGCGGCGCCTGGTGCGGGTCGGGAACGGCCTGGCGGTGACGCTGCAGGACATCAGCGAGCGCAAGGCCCACGAGACCCAGCTGGAACGCCTGGCCAACGAGGACGTGCTGACCGGCCTGGCCACCCGCCATGCGTTCCTGGGTGCGATGCCGGCCATCCTGGCGCAGGCGCGTGCGAGCGGGGCGGGGCTGGCGCTGCTGTTCATCGACCTCGACGAGTTCAAGCACGTGAACGATACCCACGGCCACGCCACCGGCGACCAGCTGCTCAAGTCGGCGGCCGGACGCCTGCTGTCGCTGCTGCGCCCGAGCGACCGGGTGGCGCGCTTCGGCGGCGACGAATTCCTGGTGCTGCTGCACCCCGGCGACGGCGAGCGCCAGGCCGCCTCGGTGGCCGCGCGCATCGTGGAGGCCTTCAGCCTGCCCTTCCTGATCGGCGACGACTTGCACGCGGTGGGCGCGTCGATCGGGATCAGCATGTTCCCGCGCGACGGCCAGGATGCCGAGACCCTGGTGCGCCACAGCGACATCGCGATGTACGCCGGGAAGAACGAGGGCAAGGGCCAGTACCGCTTTTTCGACCCGGCGCTCTCGAACAGCCTGAATTCGCGCGCCCGCCTGAAGCAGCGCATGCTGGAGGCGATCGAGCACGACCAGTTCACCCTGTACTACCAGCCGCGCGTCGACGCCCGCAGCGGCGAGCTGCTGAGCATGGAGGCGCTGATCCGCTGGCGCCATCCTGAACTGGGCGTGGTGTCCCCTGGCGAATTCATCCCGCTGGCGGAAAGCACCGGCCTGATTCGCGCCATCGGCGACCTGGTGATCGACAAGGCCTGCGCCCAGCTGGCGGCCTGGCGCGACGCCGGACTGCGGCTGGTGCCGGTATCCATCAATGTCTCGCCCAAGCAGTTCGGGCGCGGCGGCGTGCAGCGCCACTTGAGCTGCGCCATGGCGCGCCACCGCGTGCCGGCCAGCCTGATCGAGGTCGAGATCACCGAATCGGCCATGATGGGCGACCACGACGACATCCTGGCCGAACTGGCCGCGCTGCGCGCGCTGGGCGTCAAGCTGCACGTCGACGATTTCGGCACCGGCTATTCCTCGCTGTCGCAGCTGCAGCGCCTCAGGATGGACGTGCTGAAGGTGGACCGCGCCTTCACCATGGAGCTCGGCAACTCGAAGGAGGGCAAGGTGTTCTTCCAGGCGATCGTGTCGATGGCGCACGCGCTCGGGATGTCGGTGGTGGCCGAGGGCGTCGAGACCGAAGAGCAGCTCGATATCCTGCGCGGCCTTGACTGCAACGAGGTGCAGGGCTTCTACATTGCGCGCCCGGTGCCGGCTGGCGACATGGAAGCCATGATGCGGCGCCGCTTCCTGCTCGACGTGGCCGCCGCGGCCTGAACCGGCCGATGCTGGTGGGGAAGGTTGCGGATATGCTATTGTCTCGCGCTCGACCGAAAGACCCGCATGACCTTCACCGCCCTCATCTTCCTCGCCCTCGCGATGTCGACCGACGCCTTTGCCGCGGCGATCGCCAAGGGCGCCGCCCTGCGCAATCCCGGCCTGCCGCAGGCGCTGCGCATCGGCCTGCTGTTCGGCTGCATCGAGACCATCACGCCGGTGATCGGCTGGGCCCTCGGCTCGCTGGCCGCCGACACCATCCGCCAGTGGGACCACTGGATCGCGTTCTTCCTGCTGCTCGGGCTGGGCGGGCGCATGATCTGGCTGTCGTTCGGCGAAGATGAAGACGAGGAAAGCGCGGGCTCGCAGAACCTGCTGGTGCTGGTGCTGACCGCGGTGGCGACCAGCATCGATGCGATGGCGGTCGGAGTCGGGCTGGCTTTTGTTGACGTCTCGATCGTGCATGCGGCGGTGGCGATCGGCATCTCCACCACGGTCATGGTCACCATCGGCGTGCTGCTCGGGCGACGCCTGGGCGCGGCGGTCGGACGCAATGCCGAACGCATCGGCGGGGTGGTGCTGGTGCTGGTCGGCACGACGATCCTGATCGAGCACCTGTCGCACTGAGTTCGGGCGCCAGCTGCGGCAGGGAGCGGCAGGTGCCCATGCTATACTGGCTTCGTCATGTGTTCCTCCATCGTATGAGACGACTCCTCGTCATCTTCCTGATCCTGCTGTTCCCCCTGAACGTACTGGCGCTGTCGATGTCCGTGGCGCTGCCGCAGTCGCAGCCGGATAGTGCGGCCGCGCAGGTCACCGTGGCGGCGCCGGCCGGCGATGCCTTCGCGGGCGACACCAAATCGGACATCGATCCCGACGAGCCGCCCTCGGTGGCCGAGCTGCACGACCTGGTGAACCAGGAACGCTGCCTGCACCTGGCCGGCCTCCATGCCGGCGCGGTGCCGCCGCACGATGCGGCGCCGACCTGCCATTCCTTCCCGCCCCCCATCAAGCCACCCCGCCTCGCCTGAGACGGGGCGCTCGCCCCACTCCCGTCATCGCTCCGGTCATTGCCGGCATGCGCTGCGCGCGTGCCCGCGGCCGGACGTTTCACCACATTTGACAAGGCAAGCAATATGGAATGGCTATTCGACCCCACTATCTGGGTAGGTTTGCTGACCCTGGTGTTCCTGGAAATCGTCCTGGGCATCGACAACCTGATTTTTATCGCGATCCTGGCGGACAAGCTGCCGCCGCACCAGCGCGACAAGGCGCGCCTGCTGGGCCTGTCCCTGGCCATGGCGATGCGCCTCGGCCTGCTCACGATCGTCTCCTGGCTGGTCACCCTGACCACGCCCCTGTTCTCCGTCGGGATCTTCGATTTTTCCGGGCGCGACCTGATTCTCCTGATCGGCGGCTTCTTCCTGCTGTTCAAGGCCACCATCGAGCTGCATGAACGCCTCGAAGGTGTTGCCCTCGTCCAGTCCGGTCCGAGGGTGTATGCCAGTTTCGGCGCCGTGGTGGCGCAGATCGTGGTGCTCGACGCCGTGTTCTCGCTCGACGCGGTGATCACGGCCGTGGGCATGGTCGACGAGCTGGGCGTGATGATGGCCGCGGTCATCATCTCGATCGGCGTCATGATCCTGGCTTCGAAGCCGCTGACCCGCTTCGTCAATGCGCACCCGACCGTGGTGGTGCTGTGCCTGAGCTTCCTGTTGATGATCGGCCTGAGCCTGGTCGCCGAAGGATTCGGCTTCCATATCCCGAAGGGCTACCTGTACGCCGCCATCGGTTTCTCGGTGCTGATCGAGACCCTGAACCAGTTCGCGCGCCGTAACTTCCTGAAGAACGAAGCGCGCATGCCCTTCCGCGAGCGCACCGCCGACACGGTCATGCGCCTGCTCGGGAAACCCCGGTATGCCGCGGAAGAAACGCCGGAAGAGGTGCGGCCGCAGGACGACAGTTTCGCGGTCGAGGAGCGCAACATGGTCAGCGGCGTGCTGACCCTGGGCGACCGCTCGATCCGTTCGGTCATGACGCCGCGCGCGGAGATGTCCTGGGTGAATCTGGAGCAGGAAGCGGGCATCATCCTTCAGCAGCTGCAGGAAACCCCGCACAACCGGCTGCCGGTCTGCCATGGCGACATCGACCGGGTAGTGGGGGTGGCCCGGACCAAGGACCTGATCGGCGCGCTCCTGCTGCACCGGCACATCGATGCGTCCGACGCAGGGATGCTGCGCGCGCCGATCTTCCTGCCCGACACCGCGGGCGTGCTCGGCGCCATGGAGACCCTCAAGCGCGCCCGAGGCCAGCTGGTGCTGGTGGCCGATGAATATGGCGTCATCCAGGGCCTGCTGACCCCGATCGACATCCTGGAGGCGATCGCCGGCGAATTCCCGGACGAGGACGAACAGCCGGCCATCCGGCAGCAGGGGCCGGGGCATTGGGAGGCCGACGGCACGGCCGACCTGCACCTGCTCGAGCAGGAACTGCAGACCGATGCGCTGGTCGACAGCGAGGCCGACTACAACTCGCTGGCCGGCTTCCTGCTGGCGCGCTTCGAAACCCTGCCCGCCGCCGGCCAGTCGGTCGAGGTGAGCGGACTGCGCTTCGAGATTCTTGCGGTGGAAGACCGGCGCATCGTGCGGGTCGGCATACGCCGCCAGGATCCGCAGGCGCCGGACGCCGGCGCCTGACGCTGTCAGCGCACGGGCCGGGGTTTCCGGCGGCGGTCGCGCTGGCGGTAGTGTTCGGGGGAGCACAGTACCCTGAGCGCCACCGGGCGCGGCACCCCGACCTGTTCCATGAACAGCAGGGCAGGGTGGACGCCGTAGCGGGCGCACAGCTTGAGCCCTTCATCGACCTGGCCGGCGGTCACCTTGTCGGTGCGTGCATCGTTTCTGCTTTGCTCCACCATGTGCTTCCTTTCATGCGAGCGAAGGATGCTAACAGAGCGATAAATACACTTAAAGTGAATTCGTAAGAGTTTTCGACAAGTTGATGTTTTGGTGGCGTATTTACAAAAATTGCCTGTGTGGCATTGCAGGCTGTCGTGCCAGAAGTTAGAGAATAAGCGTTCAGCCGGTCATGCGCTGGAACACCTCGCGCACCGCCAGCCCGCCGCCGCCGATGAGCAGGGCGAAGTACAGGATGGTGACGACGTTGCTGATGTGGCCCAGCAGCACGCTGACGCCGTCGCGCTGCAGCAGGCCGATCGCCAGGAACAGCAGGGCAACCGCGGGGAAGGTATTGCTGAAGGGGATCAGGCCAAAAGGCATCATCAGCAGCACGGCGCCCAGGATCAGGCCGGCGTTATTGAAATGCTGGATCGGACCGTTTTCCACCAGCCACTGGATGCGGTTGGGTTTGCAGACGCGTTCGATCCGGTACAGCCAGGGTAGCGCCTTGCGCAGCGCCGGGCGCAGCTTGCTGGTGGAGATCATCCGGTGCTTCAGCTTTGCCGGAACCCAGAGTTCGCGGCCGAACAGGCGGCTGATGCCGATCAGGAGGATCGCAGCGCCGAATACGGTACTCACACCCGGAATCGATACCGGGATCAGGAACACCAGGGTGAGCAGTGCTGTGAGCATCAGCAGGCCTTCGTTGCCGACGCGGTGAATCAGTTCGCTCAGCGTGATGCCGCCAGGCGGCAGGGAGCGGACCATGGACCGGACCTTCTTGAAGATCGTTTCACCTTGCATGCTGCTCTTTCGTATTGCGTCGTACTGGATCGTGGAGTGGGCGGCGGCGTGCTTGCCTGCCGCCCGGGAGGCAAGAGTATAGTGCAGGAAGCCAGTTTCAGCCGCGCCGCGCCGCTTCGATCTTCGCCACGTCGATCTTGCGCATCGTCATCATCGCTTCGAACACGCGTTTCGCCACGGCCGGGTCGGGGTCGGCGATGCCATCGGTGAGCACGCGCGGCGTGATCTGCCACGACAGGCCCCACCTATCCTTGCACCAGCCGCATTCGCTTTCCTGGCCGCCGTTGCCGACGATGGCGTTCCACAGGCGGTCGGTTTCCTCCTGGTCGTCGGTCGCGATCTGGAACGAGAAGGCTTCGGTCTGCGGGAACACCGGGCCGCCGTTCAGTCCGATGCACGGAATGCCGGCCACGGTGAAGGCGACCGTCAGCACGTCGCCCTGCTTGCCCGCGGGATAGTCGCTCGGCGCGCGGAAGACCTGGCCGACGCTACTATCGGGGATGGTCGCCGCGTAGAACTGGGCCGCTTCCAGCGCCGACCCGTTGAACCAGAGGCAAATCGTGTTTTTACTGACCATGGCTTCTCCAATCGTTGGCAAATCAATCGAGAACATCGCGCGTCAGCATAACGCAATCACGTGGCCGTCCGGTAGCTGCCCGGGTCTGGCTCAGGAAGGATCAGTCGAGGTCGGACGCGTCATGGCGTTCCGGCACCTGTTCTTCCGGATTGCCGCGCACGCGGTTGACCTTGCGTCCACGAATCACTGCCGGGCGCGCCGCGACCTCGTCGGCCCAGCGGCGCACGTGCTCGTACTCGTGCACGGACAGGAATTCGCCCGCCTCGTACAGCTCGCCGCGCACCATGCCGCCGTACCATGGCCAGATCGCCATGTCCGCGATCGTGAACTCGTTGCCGGCGACATAGCGGTGGTGGGCCAGCTGGCGCTCCAGCACGTCGAGCTGGCGCTTGGTTTCCATTGCGTAGCGGTCGATCGGGTATTGCAGTTTCTCCGGCGCATAGGCGTAGAAGTGGCCGAAGCCGCCGCCCACGAAGGGTGCCGAACCCATCTGCCAGAACAGCCAGTTCATGGTTTCGGTACGCGCCGCACCGTCTGTCGGCAAGAAGGCGCCGAACTTCTCGGCCAGGTAGACCAGGATCGAGCCGGATTCGAACACCCGCACCGGTTCCGGGCCACTGTGGTCGGCCATGGCCGGGATCTTGGAATTCGGGTTGATGTCGACGAAGCCGCTGGAGAACTGGGCACCCTCGTTGATCTTGATGAGCCAGGCATCGTACTCGGCCCCCTTGTGGCCCAGGGCCAGCAGCTCTTCCAGCATGATGGTCACCTTGACGCCGTTGGGCGTGGCCAGCGAATACAGCTGCAGTGGGTGCTTGCCGACCGGGAGCGGGGCGTCGTGGGTCGGGCCGGCGACCGGGCGGTTGATGTTGGCGAAGGTGCCGCCGGAAGAGGCGGGCGGGGTCCAGACTTTGGGTGGGACGTACTCGTCGGTCATCAAGTTCTCCTTGGACATGCAGGATCAAAGCAGCATTCTAGCCGGGGTGAGCGGAATGCGTTTTCGGCCCCGGAAAAAGAAAACCCCGCCGAGGCGGGGTTCTGTTTGGGACCAGGCAGGCTTACACGAAAGCCGCCAGCGCGCCCTTCATCTTCTTCAGCGCAGCCGATTCGATCTGGCGGATACGCTCGGCCGACACGCCGAATTCTTCGGCCAGCGTGTGCAGCGTGGCGCCCGAACCGTCGTCGTTGGCCAGCCAGCGCGCTTCGATGATGCGGCGCGAACGCGGATCCAGCTTGCCCAGCGCGGTTTCCAGGCCCTCCGACTGCAGGCGGTCGACCTGCTCGGCCTCCAGCACGCGGGTCGGCTCCTGCTTCTCGGACGACAGGTAGGCGATCGGGGCGAACTTGTCGTCGTCGTCGTCGGTCGGCGATTCGAGGGCGATGTCGCGGCCCGACAGGCGGGTTTCCATCTCGATCACTTCTTCACGCTTGACGTCGAGCATCTTCGCCAGCTCGTCGACCTGGCTTGGGGTCATGGTGTCCAGACCCACCTTGTTGCTGCGCAGGTTGAAGAACAGCTTGCGCTGGGCCTTGGTCGTTGCGACCTTCACCAGGCGCCAGTTCTTCAGGATGTATTCGTGCATTTCGGCCTTGATCCAGTGCATCGCGTACGAGACGAGACGCACGCCCTGGTTCGGGTCGAAGCGCTTGACGGCTTTCATCAGGCCGATATTGCCTTCCTGGATCAGGTCGGCGTGCGGCAGTCCGTAGCCGAGGTAGCCACGCGCGATCGACACCACCAGGCGCAGGTGCGACAGCACCAGTTTTTGCGCGGCGTCGAGATCGTTCTGGTCGCGCAGCGATTTCGCCAGCGAGACTTCTTCTTCGTGGGTGAGCATCGGCAGGCGGTTGACGGCCGAGATATAGGCGTCAATATTGCCGAGATTGCCGGTAAAACCCAGGTTCAGGGCGCGACTGCCGGCAGGGACCAATGCGGATTGTGCGGACATGTTCATTTCCCTTGTAGTAATCCTGCTGCATCCTGCGTGCCGCCGACCCATGTCGCGCGACACCAGCGTACTGCTTGTGACTGGATGCCTTCCTTGATTTCGCTGTATTCGAGACATATATTAGCACTCTCCACCATCGAGTGCTAGGCGACCATCGATTTGTCGAAATCGATTAAGTTTGGCTAAAGTATTGCCCTTGGGAATTAAAATCGCACCGTTTAAACTGTAGTGCAGGCGACTCTGATTCGATTGATTTAGCTCAAATTTGACAAAAAAACGGCTGGAAAACCTGTCAAGGACAGGTTAAAGGTCCCAAGAGCGGCCTTCTGTTGAATGGCGCACGCAGGGCGGAGGCAGCTTGTAGGAGGAGCGCTCGTCTGAGCGTAGGGTATGGCGGGTCAGCGGGCAGGAAGACCTGCCCGCACGATGCACAAATACCAACTTAGCGAACCCGCGCCAGGTGGCGCTGCACCGACAGCATCGCCCCGATCAGGCCCAGTCCTGCGCTGATCGCCAGCACGCCCGCCGTTTCCGCCGCGCCGAGCGGCACCAGCTGGAATTCCGAGGCGTACAGCCGTGCGAAATCGGCAATCGCACCGTTCAGCGGGTTCAGCGCCAGCAGCACCGCGCCCAGCGCCACCGCGCCGGCGCACAGGCCGAGCAGGGCGCCCGTGTAGTAGAAGGGACGGTGGATAAAGTTGTCGGTCGCGCCCAGCAGCTTGGAGACGGCGATCTCCTCCTTCTGCGTCAGCACCTGCAGGCGGATGGTGTTGAACACCACCGCGATCACCACGATGCCGAGCGTGACCGCCAGCAGCAGCAGGGCCAGGCGCAGGATGGCCAGCATCGCAGCCAGGCGCTTGACCCAGGCCGAATCGACCTGCACCACATCGACGCCCGGCAGCGCGCGCAGCTGTTCGGTGACCGCGTCGACCCGGCTGGCGGCGCCGCTGCCCTCCAGGCGCATCCTGAAGCTGTCCGGCAGCGGGTTCTCGCCCAGGGTGTCGATCACGTCGCCCAGGCTGCTCGTGTCCTTCATGGCGGCCAGCGCTTGTTCGCGCGGCACGAACTCGACCGCGGCCTTGCCGCTCGGGGCAAGGATGGCGCGGATGCGCGGCTGCAGGGCCGTGGCATCCTCGCGCGTGGACTCGAGCTTCATGAACAGGCTGATCTCGGGATCGACCGACAGCTGGTCGGACAGCGGCCGCACGTTGTCGAGCAGGGTGATGCCGGCCAGCGGCAGCATCAGGGCAAACGCGACCACCAGCACGTTGAACAGGAAGCTGCCCGGCGACTTGCGCACGGTCGACAGCGCCGCGCCGAGCGCGAAGCGGTGTTGGCGGAACCACGGGCTCATGCCGCACCTCCGGGGTGGCCGGCACCGACAAGCTGGCCGTGCTCGAGGCGGATCACCCGCGCCGCACTGTCGAGCACCTGCTCGTCATGGGTCGAGATCACGCAGGTCACGCCGGCGGCGTGGAAGGCGCGCAGGGCGTCGAGCACGCGGTCGGCCGCGGCGCGGTCGAGGTTCGCGGTGGGCTCGTCGGCCAGGATGATCTGCGGGCGGTTGACGATGGCGCGCGCGATCGCCACGCGCTGCTGCTCGCCGCCGGACAGTTCCAGCGGCATCGCTTTCGCGCGATCCAGCAGGCCCACCTTGTCGAGGGCTGCTCTGGCGCGTCCCTCGGCCTGCGCCTTGTGGGCGCCGGTGACGAGCAGGGGCAGCATCACGTTGCCGAGGATGTTGCGGTCGTTCAGCAGGCGCTGGTGCTGGAAGATCAGGCCCAGGTTACGGCGCAGGAAGGGAATGCCGGCCTTGCGGATGCGGCCGATGTCCTGGCCGTTGACGGTCACCACGCCGCCCGTGGGCCGCTCGACGGCGGCCACCATCTTCATCAGGGTCGACTTGCCCGCGCCGGACGGGCCGGCCAGGTAGACCAGCTCGCCCTTGGCGATATTGAGGGAGACGTCGCGCAGCGCGTAGGCGTCATGGGAATATTGCTTGGAGACGGACTGGAATTCGATCATCGCGGGCTGTTCCTGGTTGTACCCTTAGCCCAGCAGGGCTTCGACGAATTCTTCGGCGTCGAAGGGCTGCAGGTCGTCCAGCTTCTCGCCGACGCCGATGAAGTACACCGGCACCGGACGCGTGCGCGCGATCGCGGCCAGCACGCCGCCCTTGGCGGTGCCGTCCAGCTTGGTGATCACCAGGCCGGTCAGCCCCAGCGCGTCATCGAAGGCCTTGACCTGGGCCAGCGCGTTCTGGCCGGTGTTGCCGTCGATGACCAGCAGCACCTCGTGCGGGGCGCCATCCATGCCCTTGCCGATGACGCGCTTGATCTTCTTGAGTTCTTCCATCAGGTGCAGCTGGGTCGGCAGGCGGCCGGCGGTATCGACCATGACCACGTCGGTGCCGCGCGCCTTGCCCGACTGGACCGCATCAAAAGCCACGGCGGCCGGATCGCCCGAGGCCTGCGAGATCACGGTGACGTTGTTGCGCTGGCCCCAGACCATCAGCTGCTCGCGCGCGGCGGCGCGGAAGGTGTCACCCGCGGCCAGCAGCACCGACTGCTCGAAGCGCTGCATGTGCTTGGCCAGCTTGCCGATGGTGGTGGTCTTGCCGGCGCCGTTCACGCCCGAGATCATCATCACCAGCGGTTCGTGGCGGCCCAGTTCGAGCGGCTTCTGCAGCGGCTGCAGCATTTCGATCATCAGGCCCTTGAGTGCGGCCTTGACCTGGGCGGCGTCCAGCAGCTTGTCTTCCTTGACCTTGCGGCGCAGCGAGTCGAGCAGGTGCTGGGTGGCGTCCATGCCGGCGTCGGACATCAGGAGCGCCGATTCGAGTTCCTCGTACAGGTCTTCATCGATGCGCGCGCCAACGAACAGCAGCGACAGGTTGCTCGAGGTCTTGGACAGGCCAGCCTTCAGGCGCGTCATCCAGGACTGCTTCTTCTCGGCGTCGGTGGTCGGGCGTTCCGCGGTTTCAGGGAACAGCTCGCCGATGTCGGCCGCCACCGCCGTGACCGGGGCAGGAGTTGGTGCGGGGGTTGGCGCAAGCGTTGGCGCCGGGGTGTCGAGTGCGCCGGGGACGAACATCGGCGCCGCTGCTGCTTCCAGGGCAGACGCGGGCTGGCTCGGCTCCGGGACCTCGGTCTCAGGCTTCTTTCTTTTGAAGAAACTAAACATATGTGGGGGCGAATCCTGGGCACGGTGCCGGCGGGGCGCCGGCGATGAAAAAGAGTGCCAATATTTTACCAGAGCAGCAAGATGCTTCCCCCGGCGCCGCATGGCGGTGTTGGAAGATGCGCCGGAGGAACTATTTGTTGTGTTATTGCTGAAACCGATTGGCTACTCAACAGTGCGCTTCTGGAAAAACTTGGCGAGTTGCGTTAAATTGAACACAGAGAGAAAACCACAAAACACAACGGGGCACACCGTGAAACTCACAAATTTCCTGAAGCGCCTCATCTACGGCGACAACGCCACCGATGGTAGCGCTGCAAACATGCGCAACATTATCGTGTGGGCGTTCATCGCCCTCGTCGCATTGTTCCTGACCAATGGTGAACCAGTCAGTTTCTTCGACAAGCCGATTCCCTTGCCAGCCGAGCTGGGTTTGGGACAGTAGCGAGCTGGCCTTTCGTAGGGTGGGCGGGTTTCCCGCCCGCGCGTTCAACCGGCTTACGATCAGCCGCGCTGTCTGTTTCCACGTGATTTGAACGCGTGGGCGGCGCAGCCGGCCACGCTACAAAATCAGGGGTTCGCCTTGGCCGCCTCGGCGTTCTTCCGAATCGTCTCCAAGGTCGCATTCGGCGTAATCAGGTTGCCGTCGTAGCGCAGTTCGATCACGGACGGCAGCTTGCGCTCGTTCGCATGCGCCAGCGCGCGCTGCAGGGCGGGCGCGAATTCCTCGGTCTTCTCGACCACCTCGCCGTGGCCGCCATAGGCGCGCGCCAGCGCCGCAAAATCCGGGTTGTGCAAGCTGGTGCCCGACACGCGGCCCGGGTAGTCGCGTTCCTGGTGCATGCGGATGGTGCCGAACATATTGTTATTAAATACCAGCAGCACGACGCCCGCCCCGTACTGCACCGCCGTCGCCAGTTCCTGCCCCGTCATCATGAATTCGCCATCGCCGGCAAAGGTCACGACGGTGCGCTGCGGATCGATGATCTTGGCCGCCACGCCGGCCGGCACCGCATAGCCCATGGCGCCGTTGGTCGGCGCCAGCTGGGTGCGCTTGCCCCCGTAGCGGTAGAAGCGGTGCGCCCAGGTCGCGTAATTGCCGGCGCCGTTGGTGATGATGGTGTCGCGCGGCGCCTGCTTCATCAGCTCCTGCACCACCTGCCACAGGTCGAGCGGGGCGCCGCCTTCGCGGAAGATCGGCGGCTGCGCCTGCCAGGCCGCCAGCTCGGCCTTGGCCTCTGCCACGGTATCAGCCCAGGCCGAGGAATCGACCGGTTCCATCGCGGCAAGCATGGCGCACGCCTGCGGCGCGCCGCTGGCGATCATCAGGTCGGCCTGGTAGACGCTGCCCAGTTCGTCCGGGTCGGCATGGATGTGGACCAGCTTCTGGCGCGGCACGGGCGAGGACAGCAGCGAGTAGCCGCTGGTCGTCATCTCGCCCAGGCGCGGGCCGATGGCGATCACCAGGTCGGCCTCCTTCACGCGCGCCGCCAGCTTCGGGTTGATGCCGATGCCGACGTCGCCCACGTAGTTCGGGTGGTCGTTGTCGAGCAGGTCCTGGAAGCGGAAGGTGCAGCCCACCGGCAGGCGGTTGGCTTCGGCGAAGCGCGCCAGGTCGGCGCAGGCCTGATCGGACCAGGAACCGCCGCCCAGCAGCACGATCGGGCGCTTTGCTTCCGCCAGCATCGCACGCAGGCTTGCGATTTGTTGCGCCGACGGGGCGGCCTGCACCGGCTGGTAAGGGCGCGCGTCGGGTACTGCCGCCTTGGTGACCAGCATGTCTTCCGGCAGGGCCAGCACCACCGGGCCGGGACGGCCGCTGGTGGCGACCTGAAAGGCGCGCGCGAGGTATTCGGGGATGCGGTCGGCGCGGTCGATCTGGGTGACCCATTTCGCCATCTGGCCGAACATGCGGCGGTAGTCGATTTCCTGGAAGGCTTCGCGGTCGATGAAGTCGCTGCCGACCTGGCCGATGAACAGGATCATCGGGGTCGAATCCTGGTAGGCGGTGTGCACGCCGATCGAGGCATTGGTGGCGCCCGGGCCGCGGGTGACGAAGCAGATGCCCGGCTTGCCGGTCATCTTGCCATAGGCCTCCGCCATGAACGCCGCGCCGCCTTCCTGCCGGTTGATCACGAAGCGGATATCCGAATCGTGCAGCGCATCGAGCACGTCGAGGTAGCTTTCGCCGGGCACGCCGAAGGCGGTGTCCACGCCGTGGGTATGCAGTGCATCGACCAGGATCTGGCCGCCGGTGCGGGAAGGGTGCGTCATGGTGTCGGTCATCCTTGCAGGTTGTTATCCAGGCATTCTATGTGGATGAGGTGGGGAAGGATTTTGAAATGGCGACACGAAATTTCAGAAAACGTGGGCAGGTTGCGCGCGCCCAATCGGTTACAATGCCCCCGTGAAGCAGGCCAGGCAGCCGCTGGCCGTCACTTTCGGGTGATGGCGGGAGGAAGGTCCGGACTCCATAGAGCAGGGTGACGGTTAACGGCCGTCCGCTGAAAGCCGCAAGGTATAAGGCGAGGAATAGGGCCACAGAGACGAGCGTATTAAGTTACGGTGAAACGCGGTAACCTCCACTCGGAGCAATTCCAAATAGGCACGCGTTGATGTTGCTCGCGGAGCGTGCGGGTAGGAAGCTTGAGCGCTGGAGTAATCCAGCGCCTAGAGGAATGGTTGTCATAGGGGCGTCCCGCAAGGGAAACCACTACACAGAATCCGGCCTATCGGCCTGCTTTACACACGAATTCAGGGTCGTCCACGGCCCGCCCTCGCGAGTCGACGATGCAGAAATACATCCTTGCCCTCGACCAGGGCACCACCAGTTCGCGCGCCATCGTGTTCGACCGCGCCGGCCAGCCGGTCGCCAGCAGCCAGCACGAATATCCCCAGCACTTCCCCCGGCCCGGCTGGGTCGAGCACGACGCCCTCGACATCTGGCACAGCCAGCTCGCCTGCGCGCGCGAAGCCTTGCGCCAGGCCGGCATCGACGGCCGCCAGCTGGCCGCCATCGGCATCGCCAACCAGCGCGAGACCACGGTGTTGTGGGACCGCGCCACAGGCGAGCCGGTCGCGCGCGCCATCGTCTGGCAAGACCGCCGCACCGCCGCCATGTGCGACCGCCTGCGCGAAGAGGGCAGGGCGCTGGAGATCCAGCAGCGCACCGGCCTCGAAGTCGACGCCTACTTCTCCGCCACCAAGCTGCAATGGCTGCTCGAGGAGGTGCCGGGCGCACGAAGCCGCGCCGAACGCGGCGAGCTGGCCTTCGGCACGGTCGACAGCTGGCTGGTGTTCCGCCTGTGCGGCCGTCACGTCACCGACACCAGCAACGCCGCGCGCACGATGCTCTTCAATATCCATAGCCTGCGCTGGGACGAGGAGCTGCTGGCCCTGTTCGACATCCCGCCCGCAGTGCTGCCGGAAGTCGTCGCCAGTTCCGAGGTCGTGAGCCTGGCGGCCGAGGAATGGTTTGGCGCGGCGGTGCCGATTGCCGGCATCGCCGGCGACCAGCAGGCCGCCACCTTCGGCCAGGCCTGCCACCGCAAGGGGCTGGTCAAGAACACCTATGGCACCGGCTGCTTCATGCTGATGCATGCCGGCGCCACGCCGCCGGTGTCGCATAACCGCCTGCTGTCCACCGTCGGCTGGACCATCGAGGGCAAGACCGATTATCTATTGGAAGGCAGCGTCTTCATGGGCGGCGCCACCGTGCAGTGGCTGCGCGACGGCCTCGGCATCATCAAGCAGTCCATGGATGTCGAAGCGCTGGCCCTGAGCGTGCCAAATAGCGGCGGCGTGATGCTGGTGCCGGCCTTTACCGGCCTTGGGGCGCCGCACTGGGACCAGTACGCGCGCGGCGCCATCGTCGGCATGACGCGCGGGACCACCGGCGCCCACATCGCCCGCGCCGCGGTCGAGGCGATCGCCTACCAGAGCGCCGAACTGCTCGCCGCGATGCAGAAGGACGCCGCCTGCGCCGTCACGGAGATGCGCGCCGACGGCGGCGCCGCCCGCAACGACCTGCTCATGCAGTTCCAGGCCGACCTGCTCGGCATCCCGGTGCTGCGCCCGCGCGTTACCGAGACCACGGCGCTCGGCGCGGCCTATCTGGCCGGGCTGGCGGTCGGCTACTGGGAAGGCGTGGACGACATCGCGCGCCAGTGGCAGGTCGAGCGCCGCTTCGAGCCGGCGATGGCGCCGGGACGCCGCGCCGAACTGATGGCGCGCTGGGGCAGGGCGGTGGCGCATGCGAAGGGCTGGGAGCGAGACTAAGCGCCGCGTCCCGCGCGTCAGAATCCGATCCGTCCCTTGCCCGGCGTCGGCTTGAGGCGGATATCCTCCACCCGCACATGTTCGCGCCCGGCCGCCACCGCGTGGCCCAGGCTGTCGAGCAGGGTCTTGCGCAGGTCGCGCGGCGACACGCCGGCCAGGCAGTCGAGCACCACATCCCCCAGGCGCGGGTCGAAGGCCGCCAGGTTCAGTTCGTCGAGCAGGCCGGCATACATGCGCTGCGCGATCCCGGCCGCCTGCGCCGGGGTCGGCGTCGGCACTTCGTACACCGCCATGCGGTTGAGCAGCGGGTGGGGAATGCCCGCGACCGAGTTGGCGGTCAGGACCCAGAAGATCTGCGAGGCGTCGATCTCGACGTCGATGAATTCGTCGCGGAAGCTGCTGGCCGTTTCCGGCTCCAGTAATTGGTAAAGGGCGGCCAGCGGGTCGGACTGCGAGGAGCCGCTCGCCTTTTCCACCTCGTCCAGCACGATCACCGGATTGGCGTACTGCCCGCGCACCAGGCGCTCGGCCACCTTGCCGCACTTGGCGCCGCGCCAGCTGGCCGAACTGCCGGTGATGACGAAGCCGGCCGACAGCGCATTCATGCTGATCAGTTCGCATTCGGTCTGCATCACCCGGGCCAGGCGCCGGGCGAAGTGGGTCTTGCCCACGCCGGGGCCGCCCAGCAGCAGGATCGGCATGACATTGAAGCCGCGGTTGCCGGCATGCGCCAATCCCAGGTAGCGGGCGAGATCGTCCAGGACTTCGTCGAAGTTGGGGCATTCCTCGAATAGCGGGTCGAGGGCGTCGAGCGATGAGGGTTTGGTGACGAAGCGCTCGGCCCCGGTCTCCAGCATGCGTTCGTAGAACGCCTCGAGTTCCGGCGAGCGGCCGCGGCTGCGGTCGAGCGCCTCCTGGACGTCGGTCAGGTCGTAGACCGGGCGGGTACGGGCAAGTGTGATGCTCACGGTTCCTCCTGGCTGGATGGGTCTTCGCTTGGCTCCGATCCTACCGCTTCCAGTCGAGCGCCGCCAATGCATGGCCTTGCAATTCCGCAAGGAAACTTTAGTTTCCAAGGTGAAATGCAGCGTTTTGGTGTGAGCTTGATCAAACAGAAAGATTGTCTTTACAAGTGAGGTCCAACCTTCATTCTGTTTCCTAAGTGACTGATTTAGGAGACATTTTAGCTTGACGTTCGCTCAATACCTGCCGCTAAGTCCTTGGTTTCATTAGAAAAATTAGGTTTTGCCAAGCGTGAATTCGCTTGACCACCAACATTGATTCCAATAAAGTGGGAAACAGTGTGAAAAAGTGTCGAATTGTGGGAGGTTTTCGTAACCCCAAGCGGCCAAAAAATTCTAAATTGCTAATTCTCCAAGCTAGGTAAAGCAGTGTTCCAGGGCGCGTCAGCGATCAATCTCGATGCAAAAGGCAGGATGTCGATTCCGGCAAAGCATCGTGACGCCCTCACGGTCCAGTGCGAGGGCCGGATGACGCTGACCAAGCATCCGCACGGCTGCCTGCTGTTCTTCCCGCGTCCGGTGTGGGAACAGCATCGCGAGCAGATCGCCGCCTGGCCGATGTCGGCCCGGGCGTGGCAGCGTATTTTCCTTGGTAACGCCTGCGATGTCGAGTTGGACAGCGCCGGCCGGGTGCTGATTTCGCCCGAGCTGCGCGCCGCCGTGGGACTGGAGAAGGAAGTCATGATGTTGGGCATGGGCACCCACTTCGAGATCTGGGATGCCGCCAAGCTTGCCGAAAGCGAAGCCGAGGCCGTGGCCGGCGGCATGCCCGATGTCCTTTCCAATTTCTCCTTCTGAGGCGCCGATGACGGAAACAATGACGGTGCCTGGATCGATGGATTACCAGCATCGCACGGTGCTGCTGGATGAAGCAGTCGACGCGCTCGACCTGACCGGCGAGCGCAGCAACGGTACTTATATAGATGGCACCTTCGGCCGCGGTGGCCATAGCCGTTTGATCCTGTCGCGACTGGGCCCGCACGGCCGCCTGGTCGCCTTCGACAAGGATCCGCAGGCGATCGCGACCGCGGAAGGCATCGATGATCCCCGCTTCACGATCGTGCACGACAGTTTTGCCACGATGATCGACGCGCTTGCCGCGCGCGGCATCGGCCAGGTGGACGGCATCTTGCTGGACCTTGGTATTTCGTCGCCCCAGGTGGACGACGCCACTCGCGGATTCAGTTTCCGCCAGGATGGTCCACTCGACATGCGCATGGACACCACGCGCGGGATGTCGGCGGCCGAATGGCTGGCCATCGCGACGGAACAACAATTGGAAAAGGTTATTCGGGATTATGGAGAAGAACGGTTTGCTTTCCAGATTGCAAAGGCGATTGTTGCTCGCCGCGCAGTCCAGCCAATTTCGACCACACGAGAGCTTGCCGCAATCGTGGCAAACGCGGTCAAGACTCGCGAAAAGGGCAAAGATCCGGCAACCCGGACCTTTCAGGCTGTCCGGATTTTCATCAATAAAGAGCTTGAAGACCTTGAAGCAGGTCTGAGTGCCGCCTATGCGGTGCTGGCGCCGGGGGCGCGCATGTCCGTGATCAGCTTCCACTCGCTGGAAGACCGCATGGTCAAGCAGTTCCTCGCCTCCAAGGCGAAAGTCGAGCAGCCGGACCGCCGCTTGCCGATCCGTGCCGTCGACCTGCCGCAGCCCTTGATGAAACTGATCACCAAGACCAAGCCCTCGAGCCGCGAGGTCGAGGGCAACCCGCGCGCCCGCTCGGCGGTGCTGCGTGTGGCCGAGCGCCTCGGGGGCGGCCTATGAGCGTCAAGCTGAACATCGTGCTCACGGCGGCCGTGGTCGCCTGCGCGCTGTCGGTGGTGAATGCGCGCTACCAGTCGCGCCACCTCTTGATCGAACTCGAACGCCTGAACCAGCACGCACGCCAGCTCGAGATCGATTGGGCCCAGCTCCAGCTCGACCAGTCGACACTCGGCAAGAACGAGCGCATCGAGCAGATCGCACGCACCAGCCTCAACATGTCCCCGCTGAGCCCGGCCCGTACCCAATACCTGACGGAAGACGCCAAATGAGCCGAGCCGAACGTCGCGGTACGGCGCGGGTGGCCGCTTCCAAGGGCGTGGCATTCTCCAAGAGCCCGGTCCTGGCCGTGAACGTGCCGAGCTGGCGCTCGCGGCTGGTGCTGTTCGTGCTGTTCGCGGCCTTCGCCGCGCTGGCCGTGCGGGCGCTCTGGCTGCAGGGCGTGTCCACCCAGTTCCTGCAAAAGCAGGGCAAGAGCCGCTACGAGCGCCTGGTCGAACTGCCGGCCGCGCGCGGCAAGATCATGGACCGCAACGGCCAGGTGCTGGCCTCGTCGCTGCCGGTGAAGGCGGTCGCCGCCTTCACGAAGGAAGTGCTGAAGGAACCCGCCGACAAGCTGGCCGAGCTGGCCCGCCTGCTCGAGATGCCCGAAGCCGAGATGCGCGCCAAGCTCGATCCGAAGCGCAGCTATGTCTACCTCAAGCGCCAGGTCGAGATGGACACGGTCGAGAAAATCGAAAAGCTCAAGATCGACGGCATCGACACCCGCAAGGAATACAAGCGCTACTACCCGCAGGGCGAAGTGATGACCCACATGGTCGGCTTCACCAACGTCGAAGACCGCGGCCAGGAAGGCATGGAGCTGTTCCACCAGAAGGACCTGATGGGGGTGCCGGGCAGCCGCCGCGTCATCCGCGACCGCCTCGGCCACATCGCCGAAGACCTCGGCATGTTCCGCGAGCCGCACCATGGCAAGGACCTGACCCTGTCGGTCGACAGCAAGCTGCAGTACATCGCCTTCACCAGCGTGAAGAACGCGGTCGAGAAGTTCAACGCCCAGGCCGGCGGCGCCGTGGTGCTGGACGTGCACACCGGCGAAGTGCTGGCCATGGCCAACTACCCGACCTACAACCCGAACGACCGCACCAGGCTGACCGGCGCGCAGCTGCGCAACCGCGTCATCACCGACACCTTCGAGCCCGGCTCGACGCTCAAGCCGGTCACCGTGGCGCTCGGCCTGGAGAAGAAGAGAATCACGCCCGACACCGTGTTCGACACCTCGGGCGGGCGCATCGTCGTGGGCGGCCGCCCGATCCGCGACATGCACCCCAAGGACGCCCTGACGGTCAGCGGCATCATCCAGAAATCGTCGAACGTCGGCACCGTCAAGATCGCCCAGATGCTCGAGCCGAAGGACATGTGGGAGCTGTACACCAAGCTCGGTTACGGCCAGGCGCCGCGCTTCGGCTTCCCGGGCGCCGTCGCCGGCCGCGTGCGTCCATGGAAATCCTGGAAGCCGATCGAGTACGCCAACATGTCCTTCGGCCACGGCCTGTCGGTCTCGCTGCTGCAGCTGGCGCGCTCCTACATGGTATTTGCGCGCGACGGCGACATCATTCCGCTGTCCTTCCTGAAGGTCACCGAAGAGCCGATCGGCCAGCAGGTGATCTCGCCGAAGAGCGCCGCCCAGGTGCGCACGATGCTCGAATCCGTCGTGGAGCCGGGCGGCACCGCAACAAAAGCCCGGGTGGCCGGCTACCGCGTGGGCGGCAAGACCGGCACCGCCGAGAAGATCGTCAACGGCCGCTACTCGAAGACCGACAACATCGGCTACTTCGTCGGCATCGCGCCGATGTCCCGGCCGCGTTTCGTCATCGCGGTCATGATCGACAACCCGCGCGGCGCCCTCAGGACAGGCGGCAGCGTCGCCGCGCCGACCGCCGCCGACCTGGCCTCGAACGCCTTGCGGGCCGCGAACGTACCGCCCGACTCATCGATCACCGACATCATCAGTCCGGACGAGCCGGTAGAGGAGAGCTTGTGATGGCGATGAGCCTCGATAACATCTGCGATTGGATCCGTGCCGCCGCACCAGGCGGCCGACTCGTTTCCGACTCCCGCCGCGTGGCGCAGGGCGACGTGTTCTTCGCCTATCCGGGCGAAGCATCGGACGGGCGCAGCTACATCGCCGCGGCGGTTTCCGCCGGAGCGGCTGCGATCGTCTACGAAGCAAACGGCTTCGAATGGGACGCGTCGCACGACGTCCCGCACCTGGCTGTCACGGACCTGAAAAAGAACGCCGGCCCGATCGCCCATGGCGTGTTGCAGCACCCGGATGCCGGCATGTTCACCGTCGGCGTTACCGGCACCAATGGCAAGACCTCGTGCGCCGTGTGGCTGGGTCAGGCGCTCGCGCGCCTCGGCGAGACCGCCGCCGTGATCGGCACCCTGGGTGTCGGCATCGTCAAAGGCAAAGGCGAGCCGCAGTTTGATGTCACCGGCTACACCACCCCGGACGCCGTGCTGCTGGCCCAGACGCTGGCCGACCTGCGCGCCAGGGAGGCCGGCGCGCTGGCCATCGAAGTCTCGTCGATCGGCCTGGTGCAGGACCGCGCCGCCGGCATGCACTTCGACGTCGCCATCTTCACCAACCTGACCCGCGACCACCTCGACTTCCACGGCACGATGGAAGACTACGAAGCGGCCAAGCTGCGGCTGTTCGAGTGGGAAGGCCTGAAGCACGCCGTCGTCAACCTCGACGACCCGGCCGGCCTGCGCCTGGTGGCGTACCTGCGCAAGCATGTCGCGCAACTGGCGGTCACCGGCTACACACTCAAGAGCGAAGCGCAGCAGCAGGCCATCGACGGCGTCGGCATCCTGCGCGCCTCGCAGATGCGCAGCCGCCCCGCGGGCACAGAATTCACGGTCGACACCCCGGCCGGTACGGCCAGCGTGAAGACCCGGCTGGTCGGTCACTT
Source organism: Telluria sp. PB2R4 (assembly GCF_059685695.1). Lineage (NCBI taxonomy): Bacteria > Pseudomonadati > Pseudomonadota > Betaproteobacteria > Burkholderiales > Oxalobacteraceae > Telluria > Telluria sp. PB2R4. The sequence continues at coordinate 119,785 of NZ_JCASIC010000006.1, forward strand.
CAACGTCAGCAACGCGCTGGCGGTGCTGGGCGCGCTGCTGGCCAGGGGCGTGCCGCTGAAAAACGCCGTGGACGCCATCGAAGCGCTGGTGCCGGCCCCGGGCCGCATGCAGCAGATCGGCGGCCAGGATGCGCCAATGGTCGTGATCGACTACGCGCACACCCCGGACGCGCTGGAAAAGACCCTGCACGCGCTGCGCCAGGTGGCCGAGGAACGCGGCGGCCAGCTGTGGTGCGTGTTCGGCTGCGGCGGCGACCGCGACCCGGGCAAGCGCCCGCAGATGGGCGCCGTTGCCCAGGCGGCCGACTACATCCTGGTCACCAGCGACAACCCGCGCAGCGAAGAGCCGTCGGCCATCATCGCGCAGGTCGTGGCGGGCATCCACAAGGAGTACCAAGCGGTGGAAGACCGTGCGACCGCGATCCTGCTGGCCGTCAAGAACGCCGGCAAGCAGGACGTGATCCTGCTGGCAGGGAAGGGCCATGAACCCTATCAGGAAATCAAGGGCAAGAAGATGCCGTTCTCCGATGCCGACCATGCTTCGCTGGCGTTGACCGCGCGGCTCACCATGATGAGGACGCACTGATGCGCGCTACGCTTGCACAACTGGTCGCCGCGATCCCGGGCGCACGCCTGGTGGGTAGCGACCTTGCCTTCGAAGGCGTGTCGACCGACAGCCGCAGCGCCGCCGCCGGCGCGCTGTTCGTCGCACTCAAGGGCGAGACCTTCGACGCCCACGACTTCCTCGAGCAGGTTGCCGGACGCGGCGTGGCCGCCGTGGTCGTCCACCAGCTGCATGTCCTGCCGCCAGGCTGGACCCTGCCCGCCATCGTGGTGCCGGATACCCTGGTGGCGCTGGGCCGCATCGCCAACTTCTGGCGCACGCAGTTCGCGATCCCCGTGATCGGCGTGACCGGGTCGAACGGCAAGACCACGGTCAAGGAGATGATCTCCTCGATCCTGGCCGCGGCCTTCGGCGAGGACGGCCGCCTGGCGACCCGGGGCAACCTGAACAACGAGATCGGCGTGCCGCTCACCCTGTTCCGCCTGGGCGCCGGCCATCGCGCGGCCGTGATCGAGATGGGCATGAACCATCCGGGCGAGATCGGCCGCCTGGCGGCGATCGCCGCGCCGACCGTCGCCATGGTGAACAACGCCCAGCGCGAGCACCAGGAATTCATGCACACCGTGGAAGCGGTGGCGCGCGAGAACGGCTCGGTGCTGGCGGCGCTGCCGGCGAACGGCGTGGCCGTGTTCCCGGGTGACGACGAATACACGGAGCTGTGGCGCGGACTGGCCAAGTGCGATGTGCTGACCTTTGGCCTGACCGATGCCTGCGACGTGCGCGCCAGCTTTACGTCCACCGGCTTCGGCAACGAACTGGCCGTCACGGCATGCGGCGCCGAATATACGCTCAAGCTGGCGGCCGCAGGCGACCACAACGTGCGCAATGCGCTGGCGGCGATCGCCAGTACCCTGGCGGCGGGCATCCCGCAAGAGGCCATCGTGCGCGGCCTGGAGTCCTTCGCTCCGGTCGGCGGCCGCCTGCAGCGCAAGCAGGCCGTGAACGGCGCGACCGTCATCGACGACACCTACAACGCCAATCCCGACTCGATGCGCGCCGCGATCGACGTGCTGGCTGCCTACCCGGCCCCGCGCATCCTGGTGGTGGGCGACATGGGTGAAGTCGGCACGCAGGGAAAAGAGTTTCACGAAGAAGTCGGTGCCTACGCGCAGCAGCGTGGCATCGAACACGTGCTCGCCACTGGCGAACTCGCGCGCAACATGGTTACCCCCGGCGCGTCGGGAGCACGGCATTACGAGCAGTTCGACGCATTATTGGCAGCACTGGATTCAACACTGGGCGGCAATAGCAAAGCGACTGTGCTGGTGAAGGGCTCGCGTTTCATGAAGATGGAACGCGTGGTCCAGCACCTGACCGGACAAACCACCATCAAGGACGCCCACTGACATGCTTCTCTGGCTAGCCCAATATTTCCAGGACTACCTTGGTCCGCTGCGCGTGTTCAACTACATCACGTTCCGCGCGGTCTTCGCGACCATCACCGCCATCGCCATCGGCCTGGTGTGCGGCCCGGCCGTGATCCGCAAGCTGACCGCGCTGAAGGTCGGCCAGGCCGTGCGCACCTACGGTCCGCAGACCCACCTGGCCAAGCACGGCACCCCGACCATGGGCGGCGTGCTGGTGCTGATCTCGATCGGCATCTCGACCCTGCTGTGGTGCGACCTGTCGAACCGCCTGATCTGGCCGGTGCTGGTCGTGACCATGGGCTTCGGCGCGGTCGGCTGGGTCGACGACTACCGCAAGGTGGTCTACAAGGACCCGGAAGGCATGCGCTCGCGCGAGAAGTATTTCTGGATGTCGCTGGTCGGCATCGCCTCGGCGCTCTACCTGGCGTTCTCGGTCTCGGCCGCGAATCCGTGGGAAGTGCTGCAGCTGTTCTACGCCTGGGTGCAGTCGGGCTTCTCGATGACCCTGCCGCCCAAGGCCGACCTGATCGTCCCGTTCTTCAAGTCGATCAGCTACCCGCTGGGCGTATGGGGCTTCATCGCGCTGACCTACTGCGTGATCGTCGGCTCATCCAATGCGGTCAACTTCACCGACGGCCTGGACGGCCTGGCGATCATGCCGACCGTGATGGTCGGCGGCGCGCTCGGCCTGTTCGCCTACCTGACCGGCAGCGCGACCTTTTCGAAATACCTCCTCATCCCCTACATCCCGGGTGCCGGCGAACTCCTGATCTTTTGCGGCGCGATGGCGGGCGCGGGCCTGGCCTTCCTCTGGTACAACGCGCACCCGGCCCAGATGTTCATGGGCGACGTCGGCGCCCTGGCGCTGGGCGGCGCGCTCGGCACCATCGCCGTCATCGTGCGCCAGGAAATCGTCCTGTTCATCATGGGCGGCGTGTTCGTGGCCGAGACCCTGTCGGTGATCATCCAGGTGACCTGGTTCAAGTACACCAAGAAGCGCTACGGCGCCGGGCGTCGCGTGTTCCTGATGGCGCCGCTGCACCACCATTTCGAACAAAAAGGCTGGAAGGAGACCAAGGTCGTGGTCCGCTTCTGGATCGTGACGATGATGCTGGTCCTCGTCGGCTTGTCTACCTTGAAACTGCGCTGAAGAATGACCTACGAAGGCAAATCCGCACTGGTGCTGGGCCTGGGTGAATCCGGGCTGGCGATGGCGCAATGGCTGGCGCGTTGCGGCGCCCGCGTGCGCGTCGCCGACACGCGTACCGAGCCGCAGCGCCTGTTTGCGCTGCGCCAGGCAGTGCCGAACGCGGAATTCGTGGGCGGAGAATTTGGCGAAAGCCTGCTCGACGGCGTCGACTTCGTCGCCGTCAGCCCGGGCCTGGCGCCGAACCGCGAGCTGGCGCAGATTGCACCGGCCGCGCGCGCCCGCAACATCCCGGTATGGGGCGAGATCGAACTGTTCGCGCAGGCGCTCGCGCACCTGCGCAAGGAAACCGGCTACGCGCCGAAAGTCATCGCCATCACCGGCACCAACGGCAAGACCACCGTCACGAGCCTAACCGGCCTGCTGTGCCGCCGCGCCGGCCTGTCGACCCGGGTGGCCGGCAACATCAGCCCGGCCGCGCTCGACGTGCTGCGCGAATGCCTGGACGGACAAGATCTGCCGCAGGCCTGGGTGCTCGAACTGTCGAGCTTCCAGCTGCACACCACCTTCAGCCTGCAGGCCGACGCCGCCACCGTGCTGAACCTGACACAGGACCACCTCGACTGGCACGGCAGCATGGATGCCTACGCCGCCGACAAAGCCCGTATCTTCGGCAGCGACACCGTGCGCGTGCTGAACCGCGACGATGCCATCGTCATGCGCATGACGGCCGTGGACGCACCTGGCTTCACCTTCGGCACCGGCGAACCGTCGGCGCCGGACAGCTTCGGCCTGGTCAACGAGCGCGGCGTGCTGTGGCTCGCCAACGCGGTGGCGCTGGATGACGAGCCGCCCAGGAAACTCAAGAAGGGCGAGATCGCGCCGCCGGTGGAAACCGGCGTGCACCGCCTGATGCCGGCCGACGCGCTGAAGATCCGCGGCCTGCACAACGCCTCGAACGCGCTGGCCGCGCTGGCCCTGTGCCGCGCCTGCGGCCTGCCGCTGGCACCGCTGCTGCACGGCCTGCGTGAATACGCGGGCGAGCCGCACCGCGTCGAGCTGGTGGCGAACATCGACGGCGTCGACTACTACGACGACAGCAAGGGCACCAATGTGGGCGCCACGGTCGCCGCGCTGGAAGGCCTTGGCAAGGCATTCGCGGGCGAAGACCAGCAGATACTCCTGATCGCCGGCGGCGACGGCAAGGGCCAGGATTTCGGCCCGCTCGCCGCACCGGCTTCACGTTACGTGCGCGCGGTACTGCTGATCGGCCGCGACGCGCCCGCGATCAGGGCCGCTATCGATCCGACCGGCGTGCCGCTGTTCGACCTCCCGGGCCTGCCCGAAGCGGTGCGCAGGGCCAGCGGCCTGGCGCGTCCGGGCGACGCGGTGCTGCTGTCGCCGGCCTGCGCCAGCCTCGACATGTTCACCAACTACGCGCACCGCGCGCAGGTGTTCGTCGATGCCGTGCGCGACATCGCACTCGAGCGGGGGCAGGAAATCTGATGGCTTTCCAGCTTCCCTTCAAGTTTTCGGGCTCGAGCAGCGACGCGACCATCGCGGCGCGCAGCCGTCCGTCGAAAATGATGGACTACGACCAGCCGCTGGTCTGGGTCACCGTGCTCTTGATGATGTTCGGCCTGGTGATGGTGTATTCGGCCTCGATCGCGCTGCCGGACTCGCCCAAGTTCGCCTACCTGAACGACAAGAACGAATACTTCCTGTACCGCCAGATGATGTACATCATCGTCTCGATGACGGCCGCCGCCGTCGTGTTCCAGATTCCGGTGGCCATGTGGCAGAAATGGGCGCCGATGATGTTCATCGGGACCCTGGTGCTGCTGGTGATCGTGCTGATCCCCGGCATCGGCCATTCCGTCAACGGCGCACGCCGCTGGATCCCGCTGAAGATCATGCTGCTGCAGCCGTCCGAGATCATGAAGATCGCGGTGGTGCTGTATGCGGCCGACTTCACGGTGCGCAAGCAGGAATACATGCACAAGCTCACCAAGGGCTTCCTGCCGATGATGGTCGCGATCGGCCTGGTCGGCGGCCTGCTGCTGATGGAGCCGGACCTGGGCGCCTTCGGCGTCATCGTCTGCATCGCCATGGGCATCCTGTTCCTGGGCGGGATCAACATCGTCTGGTTCGGCGGCATCGGCGCGCTGCTGGTGCTGATCTTCAGCGCGATCATCGCGCTGTCGCCGTTCCGCCGCGCCCGCATGTTCGCCTATCTCGACCCGTGGGCCGACGGCCATGCGCTGGACAAGGCCTACCAGTTGACCCATTCATTGATCGCTTTCGGACGCGGCGAGTTCTTCGGCGTGGGCCTGGGCGGCAGCGTGGAAAAGCTGTTCTACCTGCCGGAAGCGCACACCGACTTCATCATGGCCGTGATCGGCGAAGAGCTCGGCCTGGCCGGCGTGCTGGTGGTGATCGCGATGTTCTACTGGCTGGTGAAGCGCGCTTTCGACATCGGCCGCCAGGCGATCGCCCTCGACCAGATCTTCGCGGGACTGACAGCCAAGGGGATCGGCATCTGGATCGGCGCGCAGACCTTCATCAACATGGGCGTGAACCTCGGCCTGCTGCCGACCAAGGGCCTGACCCTTCCCTTGATGAGTTTCGGCGGCTCGGGCGTGCTGTTCAACTGCGTCGGCCTGGCGATCCTGTTGCGGATCGATTACGAGAACCGTGTGCGCATGCGGGGAGGCCGCACATGAAGAAGCTGATGATCATGGCGGCCGGCACCGGCGGCCACATCTTCCCCGGCATCGCGATCGCGCAGACCATGCGTGCGCGCGGCTGGGACGTGTCCTGGCTGGGCACCGCCCACGGCATGGAAACCGAGCTGGTGCCGAAAGCCGGCATCCCGATGGACAGCATCGACTTCGCCGGCCTGCGCGGCAAGGGTTTGATGCACACCGTCAGCGGCGTCTTCAAGATGGCGGCGAGCTTCCTGGCCTGCCGCCGCATCCTCGGCCGGCGCAAGCCCGACGTGGTACTGGGCATGGGCGGCTACGTGACCGTGCCGGGCGGGATGATGGCGCGCACGCGCGGCATTCCCCTGGCCCTGGTCAATGCCGACGCCGCACTGCTGTTGTCGAACAAGACCCTGGCCCCGATCGCCGGCCGCGTGCTGTTCGGCTTCCCGGCCGATTTCGGCAAGGCGGCCGGCAAGGCGGTCGTTACCGGCAACCCGGTGCGCCAGCAGATCCTCGACCTGGCTGTGCCGGCCGCACGCTTCGAAGGCCGCAGCGGCCCGCTGCGCGTGCTGGTGGTCGGCGGCAGCCTGGGCGCCAAGGTGCTGAACGACAGCGTGCCCGCCGCGCTCGCGATGCTCGAGCCGGCCTTGCGTCCGGTCGTCACCCACCAGTCCGGCAAGAAGAACATCGATGCGTTGCGCGCCGCATATGCCGCGGCCGGCGTCGAAGCCAACGTGGTCGACTTCATCGACGACATGGCGGCAAGCTACGCGAATGCCGACCTGGTGATCTGCCGCGCCGGCGCCATCACCGTGTCCGAACTGACCGCGGCCGGCGTGGCCAGCGTGCTGGTGCCTTTTGTGGCCAGCACCACCAGCCACCAGCGCGACAACGCGGTCTGGATGGCGGGCCAGAAGGCGGCCGTGCACCTGCCGCAGGGCGAACTGAATCCGCAGCGGCTGGCAAGCCTGCTGCAAACGACGACGCGTGCGGACTGCCTGGCGATGGCGCAGGCGGCGCACAAGGTGGGCAAGCGCGACGCGAACGAAGCAATTGCAAATGAACTCGAAAGACTGGCGGCCGCATGAAGCATAAGATCAAGAACATCCATTTCGTCGGTATCGGCGGCAGCGGCATGAGCGGCATCGCCGAAGTGCTGCTCAACCTCGGCTACAACGTGTCCGGTTCGGACCTGTCGAGCAATGCCGCCAGCCAGCGCCTGACGGACCTGGGCGCGCGCGTCTACACCGGCCACTCGGCCGAACACGTGATCGGCGCCAACGTGGTCGTGACCTCGACCGCCGTCAACGAAGCCAACCCGGAAGTGGTGGCGGCCCGCGCCGCCAAGGTGCCGGTGGTGCCGCGCGCGATCATGCTCGGTGAACTGATGCGCCTGAAGCGCGGTATCGCGATTGCCGGCACCCACGGCAAGACCACCACTACCAGCCTGGTGGCCTCGGTGCTGGCCCAGGGCGGCCTGGACCCGACCTTCGTCATCGGCGGGAAGCTCACCGCCGCCGGCGCCAATGCCAAGCTGGGCTCGGGCGACTATATCGTGGCCGAGGCCGACGAGTCGGACGCATCCTTCCTGAACCTGTCGCCGATGATCGAGGTGATCACCAATATCGACGCCGACCACATGGAGACCTACGAGCACGACTTCGAAAAGCTGAAGGCGGCGTTCGTGAACTTCACCCACCGCCTGCCGTTCTACGGCCGCGCGATGCTGTGCGTCGACGATCCTCACGTAGCAGCCATCCTGCCGCAGGTGACCAAGCCGGTGACGACCTACGGCTTCTCGCCGGACGCCGAAGTGCGAGCCTTCGATGCCCATGCCGAGGGCGTGCACATGCACTTCAGCGTGCGCCAGCAAGGCTACCCGGACACGAAGTTCGTGCTGAACCAGCCGGGCATGCACAACGTGCTCAATGCCTGCTCGGCGATCGCGATCGCGCGCGAGATCGGCCTGCCCGACGAGGCCACGGCGCAGGGCCTGCTCGAATTCCGCGGCGTCGGCCGCCGCTTCACCCGCTACGGTGAAGTGGCGATCCCCGCGGGCGGCAGCTTCACCCTGGTGGACGATTTCGGCCACCACCCGGTCGAGACCGAGGTGACCCTGGCCGCGGCGCGCGCCGCCTACCCGGGCCGCCGCCTGGTGCTGGCCTTCCAGCCGCACCGCTTCAGCCGCACGCGCGACCTGTTCGAGGACTTCGTCAAAGTACTGGCGACCCCGGACGTGCTGCTGCTGGCCGACGTGTATGCCGCCGGCGAAGCGCCGATCGTGGCCGCCGACGGCCGCGCCCTGGCGCGTGCGCTGCGCACCGGCGGCAAGCTGGAACCGATTTTCGTGGAGGCGATTGCCGACATGCCCGCCGCCATCATGAATGTGGCGCGCGACGGCGACGTCGTCCTTACCATGGGCGCCGGCTCGATCAGCGGCGTCCCGCACCAACTGACCAATGCAAAGGCTTGAATCATCGTGACCCAGAACGTTCCCACCTCTACCTTCGACCCGGCATCCTTCGGCAAGGTCGGCGTGCTGTTCGGCGGCCGTTCCGCCGAGCGTGACGTCTCGATCATGTCCGGCACCGGTGTCCTCAACGCCCTGAAATCGCGCGGCGTCGACGCCCATCCCTTCGACCCGGGCACCCAGAGCCTGGCCGAGCTGGCCGAGCAGAAATTCGACCGCGTGTTCATCGCGCTGCACGGCCGCTACGGCGAAGACGGCAGCCTGCAGGGCGCGCTCGAGCAGCTCGGCATTCCCTACACGGGCAGCGGCGTGATGGCATCCGCCGTCGGCATGGACAAGATCACCACCAAGAAGATCTGGAAGATGGACGAGATCCCGACGCCCGACTACATGGCGATCGATGCGTCCACCGACCTCGACGAAGTGCTGGTCGCACTCGGCCTGCCGCTGATCGTCAAGCCGCCGCTCGAAGGCTCGACCATCGGCATCACCAGGGTGAACAAGGCCGATGAACTCAAGGCCGCGGTCGACCTGGCCATCGGCTTCGACCCCGTGGTGCTGGCCGAGGAATTCGTCACCGGCCGCGAGTTCACCGTCGCCGTGCTGGGCACCGGCAAGACCGCGCGCGCCCTGCCGATCGTCGAGATCGTCGCCCCGGAAGGCAACTACGACTACCAGAACAAGTACTTCACCGACGACACCAAATACCACTGCCCGGCGCAACTGGACCCGGCACTGACCGAAGAGATCCAGCGCCACGCCGTGCACGCCTACCGCGCGCTCGGCTGCGAAGGCTGGGGCCGGATCGACGTGCTGGTGCGCAAGGAAGACATGCGTCCATTCCTGCTGGAAGTGAATACCTCGCCGGGCATGACCTCGCACTCGCTAGTGCCGATGGCCGCGCGCGCGGTGGGCATCGGCTACGAAGACCTGTGCCTGGAAATCCTGGCATCGGCCCGCCTGAAAATGGCAAAAGCAAAGGAATAAGCACAGATGTGGCATGACGTCCGCGCCCTCAACGCAAGCGCCAGCAGCCTGGTGGCGCTGACCGTGCTCGCCGTCCTGGCGTCCGGCGTGTGGTGGCTGTCGCAGCGTCCGATGTTCTCGCTGCGCGCGGTGACGGTGGAAAGCATGTACCAGCTGCCGCTGCGCCATGTGAACGAGCTCACGGTGCGCAACGGCGTGATCGGCAAGATCCGCGGCAACTTCTTCACCACGGACCTGGAGGGCGTGCGCGCCACCTTCGAGACGGTACCTTGGGTTCGGCGCGCCACGGTGCGCCGCGAATGGCCGGACCAGCTGATCGTCGAGGTCGAAGAGCACGAGGCGCTCGGCACGTGGGGCGAGGATGGCCGCCTGCTGTCGGTCAAGGGCGATGTATTTACCGCCAACCTGGCCGAGGCGGACGACGACCACGCGTTGCCGGCCTTCGAGGGCCCGAAGGGCAGCGAGAAGGAAGTGCTGGCGCGCTTCACCGAGCTGCGTTCGCTGTTTGCGAAAGTGGAGCTGGCGCCGCAGGCGCTGTCGCTGTCCGACCGGTATGCCTGGACCGTGAAGCTGGACAACGGCATGAGCGTGGCTTTGGGGCGCGAGCAGGACAGGGATACGCTGAAAAAACGCGTACAGCGGCTGGTGGGCGTCTACCCGCAGCTGGTCGCGCGGCTGCAGGAGGGGCGCATCGACACCATCGACATGCGTTATCCGAATGGCCTGGCGCTGTCCTCGGCGGCGCTGGCGGTGCCTGAAGACGCCACCAAGCCGGTGAAGCCGGCAAAGAAAAAACCGAATCAACCCAACAAAACAACCAAGCAAACATAAGCAGGCAACAGCAATGACTAAAGACGCGAAGAACCTGATCGTCGGCCTCGACATCGGCACCTCGAAGGTGGTGGCGGTCGTGGCCGAAGTGATGTCCGACGGACGCCACGAGGTGATCGGCCTCGGTCAGCACGAGTCGAAAGGATTGAAGAAGGGCGTGGTCGTGAACATCGAGGCCACCGTCGAGTCGATCCAGCGCGCGCTCGAAGAAGCGGAGCTGATGGCCGACTGCAAGATCCGCAATGTCTATGCTGGCATCGCCGGCAGCCATATCCGTTCGTTCAATTCGAGCGGCATGGTTGCGATCAAGGACAAGGAAGTCACCGCCACCGACGTGGCGCGCGTGATCGAGACCGCCAAGGCGGTGAACATCCCGACCGACCAGCAATTGCTGCACACCGTGCCGCAGGAATTCATCGTCGACAACCAGGAAGACGTGCGCGAGCCGATCGGCATGAGCGGCATCCGCCTGGAAGTGCGCGTCCACATCGTCACCGGTGCGGTGTCTGCGGTCCAGAATATTGTAAAGTGCGTGCGCCGTTGCGGGCTCGAGGTGTCCGACCTGATCCTGCAGCCGATGGCATCGGCCGACTCCGTGCTGACCGCCGACGAAAAGGAACTCGGCGTGGTCCTGATCGACATCGGCGGCGGCACCACCGACATCGCCGTGTTCTCCGACGGCGCGATCCGCCACACCGCCGTGCTGCCGATCGCGGGCGACCAGATCACCAGCGACATTGCGATGGCCCTGCGCACGCCGACCGGCGAAGCGGAGGACATCAAGATCCGCTACGGCGTGGCCAAGCAGGTGCTGGCCGATCCGGGCGAGACGCTGGAAGTGCCGGGGCTGGGCGACCGCGGCCCGCGCGCGCTGTCGCGCCAGGCCCTGGCGGCCGTGATCGAGCCGCGCGTCGAGGAACTGTTCGCGATGGTGCACACGGTGGTGCGCGAATCGGGCTACGAGGGCGTGCTCTCGTCGGGCATCGTGCTCACCGGCGGCAGCTCGATCATGCCGGGCATGATCGAAATGGCCGAAGACATTTTCCTCAAACCGGCGCGCCTCGGCACGCCGGAGTACCGCGGCCAGCTGGCCGACGTCGTGCGCAGCCCACGCTACGCCACGGTGCTCGGCCTGCTGCTGGAAGCAAAGAAGCAGTACCTGCGCGGGCACATCGTCACGCGTCAGGATGGTTCGGTGAAGGCAGTCTGGCAACGCATGAAGGAATGGATAGCGGGGAACTTCTAAGCAGGGCAGCAGGCAAGGGCATTTAGTACAAAATTTTTAAGCACGGCAGCAACAAATCGTCCACGGGTAAAGCTTTTTTAAATACAATCGCTACTTCCGGTTTTCAGGGCCCTGCCAGGGGCCTGGCACCAGCCTTGAAACGGAAGCGGCATCTTGAAAATTGGGAGTTCATATGGAGTTCGATATGGTCGATAACGCAGCACTGGGGACCGTGATCAAAGTTGTCGGCGTCGGCGGCGCAGGCGGCAACGCGGTTCAGCACATGATCAACAAGGGTGTGTCCGGTGTCGAGTTCATCGCCGCAAACACGGATGCACAGGCGCTGGCGGTTTCGGGCGCCAACAACATCATCCAGATCGGCGAGTCCGGCCTGGGTGCGGGCATGCGTCCGGAAGTGGGCCGCCAGCTCGCCGAGCAGTCGCGCTCGCGCATCGAAGACGCGCTGCGCGGTGCGCACATGGTCTTCATCGCGGCCGGCATGGGCGGCGGCACCGGTACCGGCGCCGCACCGATCGTGGCCGAAGTGGCCAAGACCATGGGCGCGCTGACCGTGGCCGTGGTCTCCAAGCCGTTCTCCTACGAAGGCGACAAGTGCATGCAGGTTGCCGAAGCGGGCCTGGAAGAGCTGAGCAAGCACGTCGACTCGCTGATCGTCATCCTGAATGAAAAGCTGGAAGACATCTACGAAGACGAATCGATGCTGGAGTGGATGAAGCACGCTGACGACGTCCTGAACAACGCCGTCGCCGGTATCGCCGAGATCATCAACGTCCCGGGCCACATCAACGTCGACTTCAACGACGTCAAGACCATCATGAGCGAGCAGGGCAAGGCCATGATGGGCACCGCGACCGCCGCGGGTGTGGACCGTGCGCGCATCGCCGCCGAGCAGGCCGTGGCTTCGCCGCTGCTGGACGGCATCGACCTGTCGGGCGCCAAGGGCGTGCTGGTCAACGTGACCGCCAGCCGCGGCCTCAAAGGCAAGGAGATCAAGGAAGTCATGGCCGCCGTGCGCGCCTTCGCCGCACCGGACGCGTCGATCGCACAGGGCATCGCCTACGACGACGCGATGGGCGACGAGATCCGCGTGACCGTGGTCGCGACCGGCCTGGGCAAGAACAAGAAGATGCAGCTGGTGCAGCCGCAGCAGATGCTCAAGACCGGCACCTACAACGCCCCGGTGATGCAGGGTGCGCAGGCCATGACCGGCAACGTGACCATGGGCCAGGCAGGCGGCGACGCCATGGGCGGCATGAAGCAGCCGGCCGTGTGGCGCCGCGAGCAGGCATCGGAGCAGGTGCAGGCGATGCAGCGCAATGGTGTCGAGACCTATGACATTCCGGCCTTCCTGCGCAAGCAGGCTGACTAAGCCGGTTTGAAGTGAACTCCCAAGGGCCAGCGCAAGCTGGCCTTTTTCTTTTCGTAGGGTGGGCAGGTTTCCTGCCCACGCGTTCAACTCATGGTCGATTCGCGACGACGCTTGCACTGGCTGTACGCGTGGGCGGGAGACCCGCCCACGCTACGGTAAACCGGCGCGTCTGCAGACTCGTCCGACATCGGCGATAATTGCCGGATTCTCAAAACACATAAAGGAACAGCTCATGACCATCCAGATCGGCGACCGCCTGCCGGAAGGCACCCTGTCGGAATTCATCGAAACCGAAACCGCAGGCTGCTCGCTGGGCCCGAACACGTTCCAGGTTACCGAACTGGCAAAGGGCAAGAAGATCGTCATCTTCGGCCTGCCGGGCGCCTACACCCCGACCTGCTCGGCCCAGCACGTGCCTGGCTTCGTCCAGAACGCCGAGGCGCTGAAGGCCAAGGGTGTCGACGAGATCTGGTGCATCTCGGTGAACGACGCCTTCGTGATGGGCGCCTGGGGCCGCGACCAGAAGGCTACCGGCATCGTGCGCATGATGGCCGACGGTAACGCCGACTACTCGAAGGCCCTGGGCCTGGACGCCGACTTCTCGAAGCACGGCATGGGCACCCGCTGCAAGCGCTACTCGATGCTGGTCGAAGACGGCGTCGTCAAGCAGCTGAACGTGGAAACCGCCGGCTTCGAAGTCTCGAGCGCCGAAAAGATGCTGGAACAACTGGGCTAAACTGCCCGCTACCCTGTGCAAACGGCGCTGCGGCGCCGTTTTTCAATCATGATCATCAACGCCGAATCCCCCGACCAGCCCGAAGTGCGGGCCATGCTGGAACAGCTCGACGCCTACTGCGCGTCGCTGTACCCGGCCGAATCGAACCACCTGATGGACATCGCTTCGCTGCTGGCCGGTGATGTGCTGTTCCTGGTCGCCCGCGACGTGGAGGGCAGGGCGGTCGGCTGCGCGGCCCTGGTCAACCGCGGCGGCTACGGTGAAGTCAAGCGCATGTTCGTCGACCCGGAACGCCGCGGCGCCGGCACGGGCCGCCAGCTGCTCGACCAGCTGGCGATGTTCGCCCGCATGTCGGGCCTGCAGGCGCTTAAGCTGGAAACCGGCATCCACCAGCCGGAAGCGATCGGCCTGTACGAGCGCGCCGGCTTCACGCGCTGCGAACCCTTTAGCGACTACAGGCTTGATCCGCTCAGCCTGTTCATGGAAAAGACCCTTTGAAACGACCCGCCGGTAACCTGTACAGCATCTACGCCATGGTGCTGGCCGTGTTCATGTTCGCGCTGATGGACACGGTGATGAAGCTGCTGTCGCAGCGCTACCCGGCGATCCAGGTAGCCGCGCTGCGCTCGCTCACCTCGCTGCCGCTGATCGTCATCTACGTCGGCATCAAGGTCGGCTACGGCGATATCTTCCGCATCCGCTGGCCGCTGCACCTGCTGCGCGCGGTGCTGGGCATTGCGATGCTGAGCTTTTTCGCCTTCGGCATCCGCAAGCTGTCGCTGGCCGAGGCCTACACGATCTTCTTCATCGCACCGGCGATCATCACCGCGCTGTCGGTCTGGTTCCTGAAGGAGCGGGTCAACCTGCCGCGCTGGATCGCGATTGCCGTTGGACTGTGCGGCGTGCTGGTGGTGCTGCGCCCGACCGGCGCCGGATTCCTCACCATCGGCGGCCTGGCGGTGCTGGGCGCGGCCTCGATGTACGCCGTCTCGGCGATCACGGTCGGCATCCTGGCCCGTACCGACCGCAGCGAACACATGGTGTTCTGGCTGATGGTCATGATGTCGATCGGCGCCGGCCTGCTGGCGGCGCCGGGCTGGGTCGGCATGCAAACGGGCGACATCCCGCTGCTGCTGGGCCTGGCCCTGAGCGGCTTCATCGGCCAGTTGGCCATCACCGAAGCATTCGCCAGGGGCGACGCCTCGAGCGTGGCGCCCTTCGAATACACGGCCCTGGCCTGGGCGGTGGGCCTGGACTGGTTGCTGTGGCAAACCCTGCCGGACGGCTGGACGGTGGTGGGGGCGGCGATCATCATCGGTAGCGGTATGTATCTGATTCGCCACGAAAAAGTGCACGTGGAGTCGGACCACCCGTAACTGGCGGGGGCCATCAGCGCAGCTGAAAACGCTGGGCTATAATCGCCGGATGCTGAAACAACGAACCATCAAACAGGTCGTCCGCACCACCGGTGTCGGCGTCCACTCGGGCACCAAGGTCGAACTGACCCTGCGTCCGGCGCCGCCGGGCGCCGGCATCACCTTCCGCCGCGTCGACTACGACCCGATCGTCGCCATCCCGAGCGCGGCCGACGTGGTCGGCGAGACCCGCATGGCCACGGTCCTGATCAAGGATGGCGCGCGCGTCTCCACCGTCGAGCACCTGATGTCGGCCTGCGCAGGCCTGGGGATCGACAACCTGACCGTCGACGTGACCGCCGAAGAAATCCCGATCATGGACGGTTCGGCGGCTTCCTTCGTGTTCCTGCTGCAGCAGGCGGGCCTCGAAGAGCAGGACGTGCCGAAGCGCTTCATCCGCGTCCTGAAAGACGTCGAGATCCGCCAGGGCAGCGGCAACAACGAGAAGTGGGCGCGCCTGTCGCCCTACGACGGCTTCAAGCTCGACTTCTTCATCGAATTCAACCACCCGGCCGTGGACGGCACCATGCAGCGCGCCGCCGTGGATTTCGGCGACGTCTCCTACGTGCACGACGTAGCGCGTGCGCGCACCTTCGGCTTCATGCAGGACGTGGAAACCCTGCGCGGCATGGGCCTGGCGCGCGGCGGTTCGCTGGAAAACGCGATCGTGATGGACGAGTACCGCATCCTGAATGCGGACGGGCTGCGTTACGAAGACGAATTCGTGCGCCACAAGATCCTGGATGCGATCGGCGACCTGTACATCGTCGGGCACCCGCTGCTGGCCAGCTACACGGCGCACAAGTCGGGCCACGCGCTCAACAACGAACTGCTGCGCAAGCTGCTGGCGACGCCGGATGCCTATGAATGGGTGGAGTTCGAGTCGCTGAGCGAGGCGCCGCCTTCTTATTTGCGGCAGATGACGCGCGAGTGGGCGCAGATGTGAGGCGCGTAGCGCTCTAAAATTACTTCCGCTTCTCCGCCAAGCGCCTGAGCGCCGCCACCAGGTCCTTGTTCTGGCTGGTGTCCTCGAGCGATTCCGCCAGCTCTTCGAAAGCCTGCACCGCCGTCTTCGGCAGCGCCAGGACGCGCATCTCGGGCTTCTCGGGCATCGCGCGCGCCACCTGCACCTTCAGCTTGACCGACTCCACCACCCAGCCGCGCTGCACCAGCGCCGACTGCAGCTTGGGCAGCATCTGCTTCATCCTGGCCGCCACGGCCGAACTCGGCACGGCCAGCACCAGTGCCCCGTCCTGGAACGAGATCACATCGGTATTGCCGGCCATGACGGGCAGGATGGCGGCGCAGTCCGTCTGCAGGCGCGCCATGCGCATCGCCACGGGCAGCAGACTGGCCATGCGGTCGTTCTTGCGCAGGAAATCGGTCGCGACGATCGACGTCTGCCGGTTTTTGGTGCCGTAGATATGCAAGGGGTTCAGGGAAGCAAAAGGAAGGCCAACAGGAAAACCAACAGGCGGGAATGCGTATGCCCGCAACATATCACAAAGCGCCAGCGCTGCGCATCAAATGTGCATCATGCGCGTTTCAACCTGGCGCAAGCCATCGCGACTGTCGCGAAGTGGTGGCGTTAAATGCAATTTGATAACATTGTGCGGTCCAGCAGCCTTGTTATCCTGCCCATTGTCCCCAAGTGTGGCCGGATCGCATGATAAAATCAGTAGCTTTTTGCCATAGGCGGTCTTCGGCGGGTCTGATAAGGACTCTCCCCGGGCTCTTTTTGCGGCGTAATTTTCTAGAACACAGCAATGTCATTCCTGACCCAGATTTTCGGCAGCCGCAACCAGCGTCTGCTCAAGCAATACCAAAAGACCGTGCGTCAGATTAACGCGCTCGAGCCCCAGATGGAAAAGCTGTCTGACGCCGAACTGCAAGCCAAGACGCCCGAATTCAAGGACCGCCTGGCCAAGGGCGAGACGCTCGACGGCATCCTGCCGGAGGCGTTCGCCGTCTGCCGTGAAGCCGCCAAGCGGGTCATGAAGATGCGCCATTTCGACGTGCAGCTGATCGGCGGCATGGTCCTGCATGAGGGCAAGATCGCGGAAATGGGCACCGGCGAGGGCAAGACCCTGATGGCGACCCTGCCGGTCTACCTGAACGGCTTGTCCGGCAAGGGCGTGCACGTCATTACCGTCAACGATTACCTGGCCCAGCGCGACGCCGAATCGATGGGCCGCCTGTACGGCTGGCTCGGTTTGACGACCGGCGTGAACCTGTCGCAGCTCGACCACGACAGCAAGCAGAAGGCCTACGCCTCGGACATCACCTACGGCACCAACAACGAATTCGGTTTCGACTACCTGCGCGACAACATGGTCTACGACGTGCGCGAACGCGTGCAGCGCAGCCTAAATTTCTCGGTGGTCGACGAGGTCGACTCGATCCTGATCGACGAAGCCCGTACCCCGCTGATCATTTCCGGCCAGGCCGAGAGCCACACCGACCTGTACCAGCGCCTGAACGCGCTGCCGCCGCTGCTGACCCAGCAGATCGGCGAAGAGACCCCGGACGGCAAGGGCAAGATCGAAGTCCCGGGCGACTACACCAAGGACGAGAAAGCGCACACCGTGCTGCTGACCGAGACCGGGCACGAGCGCGCCGAAGAGATCCTGACCGAATGGGGCTTGCTGCCGGAAGGCGCGTCGCTGTACGACGCCGCCAACATCACCCTGGTCCACCACCTGTACGCGGCGCTGCGCGCCCACGTCCTGTACCACAAGGACCAGCACTACGTGGTGCAGAACAACGAAGTGGTGATCGTCGACGAATTCACCGGCCGCCTGATGACGGGCCGCCGCTGGTCCGACGGCCTGCACCAGGCCGTGGAAGCCAAGGAAGGCGTGCGCATCCAGAACGAGAACCAGACCCTGGCCTCGATCACCTTCCAGAACTACTTCCGCATGTACGGCAAGCTGGCCGGCATGACCGGTACCGCGGACACCGAAGCCTACGAGTTCCAGGAGATCTACGGCCTCGAGACCGTGGTCGTCCCGCCGAACAAGCCGTCGCAGCGCAAGGACCGCCAGGACCAGGTCTACAAGTCGGCCGAAGAGAAGTACAACGCGATGTTGAACGACATCCGCGACTGCTACGAGCGCGGCCAGCCGGTGCTGGTGGGTACCACCTCGATCGAGAACTCGGAACTGTTGTCCGGCATCCTGACCAAGGCCAGCCTGCCGCACAACGTCCTGAACGCGAAGCAGCACGCACGCGAAGCGGAAATCATCGCGCAGGCGGGCCGTCCGAAGATGATCACCATCGCCACCAACATGGCGGGCCGCGGTACCGACATCGTCCTGGGCGGCAATGTCGAGAAGCAGATCCAGCTGATCGAAGCGAACGCCGCGCTGGCGGACGCCGACAAGGCGGCGCAGTCGCAGCAACTGCGCGACGAATGGCAGTCGCTGCACGACCACGTGGTGGGCGCGGGCGGCCTGCACATCATCGGCACCGAGCGCCACGAGTCGCGCCGGGTCGACAACCAGCTGCGCGGCCGTTCGGGCCGCCAGGGCGATCCGGGTTCCTCGCGCTTCTACCTGTGCCTGGACGATCCGCTGCTGCGCATCTTCGCCGGCGACCGCGTCCGCGCGATCATGGAACGCCTGAAGATGCCGGAAGGCGAGCCGATCGAGGCGGGCATCGTGACCCGCTCCATCGAGACCGCCCAGCGCAAGGTCGAGGCCAGGAACTTCGACATCCGCAAGCAGCTGCTGGAATACGACGACGTCGCCAACGACCAGCGCAAGGTGATCTACACCCAGCGTAACGAGCTGCTCGAGTCAATCGAAATGGCCGAGCTGATCTCCTCGCTGCGCGCCGGCGTGTTCACCGACCTGGTGCGCCAGTACGTGCCGGCGGAATCGGTGGAAGAGCAGTGGGACATCGCGACGCTGGAATCGACCATGGCTGCCGAGTGGGGCTTGAGCGTGCCACTGCAGAAGATGCTGGCCGACGATCCGAACCTGAACGACGACGACATCCTCGAACGCGTGCTCAAGGCGGCCGAGGAGTCGTACGAAACCAAGGTAACCGTGGTCGGCCGCGAATCCTTCGGCGGCTTCGAGCGCAACGTCATGCTGCAAAGCCTGGACACCCACTGGCGCGAGCACCTGGCGGCGCTGGACCACCTGCGCCAGGGTATCCACCTGCGCGGCTACGCCCAGAAGAACCCGAAGCAGGAGTACAAGCGCGAAGCCTTCGAGCTGTTCAGCAGCATGCTGGACCTGATCAAGAACGAAGTGATCCGCACCGTGATGACGGTCCGCATCCAGACCCGCGAGGAAGTCGAGGCGGCCGAAGCGGCAATGGCGGCGCAGGCGACCCAGCTGGAAAACCTCAACTTCCAGCACGCGGACTTCAATCCGGCGGCCGCGCCGGAAGAGCTGCTCAACCCGAACCCGGTGGGCCGCGACGGCGCCGAGGCGGTATCGGCGGAAGACCACAGCACCTATATGGGCGTGAAGGTCGGCCGCAACGATCCCTGCCCGTGCGGCAGCGGGAAGAAGTTCAAGCAGTGCCACGGCAGGCTGGCGTAAGCTGCTTCAAGCAAGAATGAAAAGGCCGGGTGGAAGCCCGGCCTTTTTGTTGTGGGTGCGCCCGCGGCCTTGGCGTGTCGATGGACTAATAGGACAACTGCGTCCGAGCAACAAGCGATGTACCAATGGTTTGTCCACAACGCTTGCACCCGCTCGATCGATGTAGTAACCTGACTACATCATTTGGGTGCAAGAGGCCTTGCCATGACCATCACCACCATATCAAGCCGCGAGTTCAACCAGGGCGCGAGCGAAGCAAAACGTGCCGCAACCAAGGGGCCGGTATTCATCACGGACCGCGGCCGGCCGGCCCATGTGCTGATGAGCTTTGAGGATTATCAGCGACTGACGAAACAGCGTCGCAACATTGCCGACGCGCTTGCAATGCCGGCTGGTGCCGACATCGAGTTTGAGCCTCCGCGTGTGACCATCGGAACACGGCCGGCTGATTTCTCATGATGTTTGTCCTCGACACCAACGTGGTGTCAGAGCTCCGCAAGGTGCGTGCAGGCAAGGCCGATACAAATGTGACGGCATGGGCGGAAAGCGTCGATGCTGCCGACCTCTTTGTGTCGGCTATCACGGTCATGGAACTGGAGCTTGGCGTCCTGTCGATCGAGAGAAAGGACGCCACCCAGGGGGCCATGTTGCGTTCCTGGCTGGAGCAGCATGTATTGCCTGAGTTCTCAGGACGCACGCTGCCTGTCGATACCGCCGTGGCACAACGCTGCGCCCGGCTGCATGTCCCCGACAAGCGCGGCGAGCGCGATGCGCTCATCGCTGCCAGCGCTCTTGTGCATGGCATGACGGTGGTCACTCGAAACACTGCTGATTTTGAGTCAACCGGGGTGCCCCTCATCAATCCGTGGGAGAAATCGCAATGATGGAAACCGCGTCAGCGATTGAAGTCAGGTCTTGCAGTCACAGCAACAAAGAACGGTTCAAAAGGCGCGGTAGAAATCACGTAGCCAGATACTCCGGCAGTCTAAAAACAAGCTCGTTCCGGCGAAGGCCGACATGATGCCCCCAGCATCATTTCGGCCAATCTTGAATGCCTACACGTAGCGCCGATTGAACCGGCCACCCAGCCGCGTCAGCACTTCATACCCGATCGTTCCTGCCAGCGCCGCCACATCATCGACCGTGTGCGACGCCCCCATCAGCTCGACCTCCGCTCCCGGCACGACGCGCTCCGGCGCGATCCCGGTCACGTCCAGCCCCATGCTGTCCATCGACACCCGCCCGACGACCGGCACCTTGACGCCATCCACGAACGCGCAGCCGCGCCCCGACAGCGACCGCAGCCAGCCATCCGCATAGCCGACCGCCACGGTCGCGATGCGCCGTTCGCCTACACAGGCGTGATGCGCGCCATAGCCCACCACGGCGCCCTCGCACACGCTGCGCACCTGCACCACGCGCGCATGCAGCGACACCGCCTGCGTTAATGGATTCGGATTGCCCGGCTGCGGATTGATGCCGTACAGCGCCGCTCCCGGGCGCAGCAGGTCGTAGTGGTAGGCAGGGCCGAGGAAGGTGCCCGAGGAGTTGGCAAGGCTCGCCGGCACGCCCGGTAACAGGTTGCGCAGTTCGTCGAACTTGCGGCGCTGCGCCTCGTTCATCGGATGCGCCGCTTCATCGGCGCAGGCCAGGTGGCTCATCACCAGGGCAGGGCGCACGCCGTCCAGCCAGTCGGACCTGGCGCTCAGCGCCGCGAGATCGGACGGAGCGATGCCCATGCGCGACATGCCGGTATCGAGCTGGATCGCGGCCGGCAGTTCGCGCCCGAGCGTGCGCGCCAGCCCGCGCCACTCCTGCAGTTGCCCCGGATCGTTCAGCACCGGCCGCAGGTCGTACTGGAAGCAGTCGCGGGAAGTGCCCGGCGGCGGGCCATGCAGTACATAAATGACGGCATCGTCAGGCACCAGCTGGCGCAGGCGGATGGCTTCTTCCAGGTGCGCGGTGAAGAACACCCGGCAGCCTTCGAGCGCCAGCGCGGGCGCCACCTGTTCCATGCCGAGTCCGTAGGCATCGGCCTTCATCACGGCCGCGCAGGCCGCCTTGCCCATGTCGGCAAGCGCGCGATAGTTGGCGCGCACCGCGCCCAGGTCGACCGTCAACCGCGCCCCGGCCCGGGACGCATCCACCGAATCCACCATGCCTGTCTTACGCCTTGACCAGTTCCGGCTGCGCGCCGCGCTGCGGCGTGCCGGCGTAGCGGAACACCGCCAGGTCGTCGGCGCGGATGGCCGGCTTCTTGCCGCTCACCAGGTCGGCGATGACGCTGGCCGAACCGCAGGCCATGGTCCAGCCCAGGGTGCCGTGGCCGGTGTTGACGAACAGGTTGCGTAGCGGGGTGGCGCCGACCACCGGGGTGCTGTCCGGGGTCATCGGGCGCAGGCCGGTCCAGAACGATGCCTGGCGGGTGTCGCCGGCGCCCGGGAACAGGTCGTTGACGACCATCTCGAGCGTCTTGCGGCGCGCCGGATTCAGGTAGTTGCTGTAGCCCGCGATCTCGGCCATGCCGCCGACGCGGATGCGGTCTTCGAAACGGGTGACGGCGATCTTGTAGGTCTCGTCCAGGATGGTCGACACCGGGGCGCGGGAGGCGTCCGTGATCGGCACGGTAATCGAGTAGCCCTTCAGCGGGTACACCGGCAGCGTGAACTGGTCTTTCAGCAGCAGGCGCGAGTAGCTGCCCAGCGCCAGCACGTAGCGGTCGGCGCTGAGCTGGCCCTTGCCGGTGCGTACGCCGGTGATCTGGCCAGCGCTGATGTCGAGCGCCTGGATGTCGGTGTCGAATTCGAAGCGCACGCCCAGGTCGCGCGCCATCGCGGTCAGGCGCGTGGTGAACAGCTGGCAGTCGCCGGTCTCGTCGTTCGGCAGGCGCAGGCCGCCCACCAGGGTGCCGTGCTTGCCCAGCGCCGGCTCGGCCTTGCCCAGGTCATGGCCGAGCAGCAGCTCGTAGTCGACGCCGGCGTCCTTCAGCACTTCGATGTCCTTGCCCGCGCTGTCCAGCTGCTGCTGGGTGCGGAACAGCTGGATCGTGCCCAGGCTGCGGCCTTCATACTCGATGCCGGTGTCCGCGCGCAGCTGGCGGATGCAATCGCGGCTGTACTCGGCCAGGCGCACCATGCGTTCCTTGTTGACGGCGTAGCGGTCGGCGGTGCAGTTGCGGTACATCTGCCACATCCACTGCAACTGGAACAGCGAACCGTCCGGACGGATCGCCAGCGGCGCGTGCTTCTGGAACAGCCATTTCGCGGCCTTCAGCGGGATGCCCGGCGCCGCCCACGGCGAGGCGTAGCCCGGCGAGATCTGGCCGGCATTGGCGAAGCTCGTCTCGAGGGCGGGGCCGGGTTGACGGTCGACGACGGTGACGTCGTGGCCAGCCTTGGCCAGGTAGTAGGCGGTGGTGACGCCAATAACGCCGCTGCCGAGTACGAGAACGCGCATGATGTTCCTGGCTCCTGAATGAAGTAAAAAAGGCGGATTTAGAAAAGATTGCCATGATACAGTCGCGGGTGGAATAATGGTTTCTGTTATTACGCCCGTTTTCAGTGAAAAATCATGCGCGTCCAGAAAAATTCCCATCGCGTGCTCGACAAGATCGACCTGCACATTTTATCCATCTTGCAGGATGATGCCCGCATCGTCATGAAGGACCTGGCCGAGCAGGTCGGATTGTCGCTGACACCCTGCATCGAACGGGTCCGGCGGATGGAGCGCGACGGCGTGATCGCGGGTTACCACGCGCGCGTGAATCCGCAGGCCATGGGCCTGCAGATCCTGGTATTCGTCGAAATTACCCTGCACCAGAAATCGGAAAAAGCCTTCGACCGCTTCCGCCGCGCCATGCTCGGCATTCCCGAAGTGATGGAGTGCCACCTCGTATCCGGCGACTTCGACTACCTGATCAAGGCCCGCATCCCGGAAATGTCGGAATACCGGCGCCTGCTGGGCGAGATCCTGCACGTGGCGGACGCCGGCCAGTCGAAGAGCTACGTGGTGATGGAGGAGCTGAAGGAAACGCTGGCCTTGTCGATTCCGCGCTAGAGCTCAGCCGGCGTGCGCCTGCGCCTGGATGCGTCCCATGGCCTTGCGCAAGAAGCCGACCAGGTCGTCGCCGATGCCGGTGCCGAGGTGCAGCATCGGCTCCGTGCTGCCCGCGCGGCGGAACTGCGCCACCACCTCGGGATCGTCGCCGACCATGTCGTGGAACAGCGCGAACCACTGCCGCGTGAGCGCCAGGGCCTGGCTGGACTGCGCCTCCGGGTCGGCCTGCATGCATTCGCGAATCTGCATCGCCAGCACGATCCACTCGTCCGAATGGGATGCTTCGTGGCGGCGCATGCGCGTCAGTGTCGCTTCCGGCAGATAGCGCGCGTAGATGGCGAAGCGCAGTTCGGAGATTGCCGTGCGCATGTAGGCCAGCAGGGCAGGCGTCAAGCCCATTTCTTTTTGCGCCTCCGGATCCTGCCCGCTCATGGCGGTCAGGCGCAGGATGAAGGCGGGGTCGCCGCCGCTGTCGCGCTCCACGCAGCCCAGCCAGCGCTCGGCGAAGGCCTTGGCCTCGCGCGCATCCGGGGCGACGCCACGGTTGATCAGCGACTGCGCCTCCCGCACCAGCTCCTTCCATTCGGCCTGCGCTTCGCGGTTCCGATACAGCGGCAGCCGCGCCAGTTCTTCTTTCGAAAAGTATTTTTCGTACATGTTCATCTGCTCCAGAGTGGTTAGCCAGATGGACAGGTCGGTTTCCTCGCCGGCGGCCAGCCTTGCACGCAGGCGCAGCAGCTGATCGCGCATGTGCGCCGCCTCGAGAATCTGCCGATCAAGCTTGGCGAGCTGGCGTTCGACGACGGCCAGAGGCGAGGCATCCGGCCTGTCCAGGTAAGCCCCGATGTCGGCCAGCGCCATGCCGAACGCGCGCAGGGCCTGGATCTGATGCAGGCGCGCCACGTCGTCGCGGTTGTAGAGGCGGTAGCCGGCATCGGAGCGCGCCGAAGGCGAGAGCAGCCCGATGCCGTCGTAATGGTGCAGCGCGCGGACCGTCAGGCCGGCGCGCGCCGCGAGTTCTCCCACTTTCAACATCGAGGCTTCTCCTGTTCTTCGAGCGTGGCTGCAGTCTGGAGCCTCACGTGGCGTGAGGGTCAAGCGATCTTCGCACAGCTGGCAGCAAAGAAAAATGCCGCCCGGCGTACAATATCGGATTACCTATCTTTTCTTTCAAGAGATCGCCATGGCCGTCAATTCCCCACTTCCAGTCGCAGCCGACCTGAAACCCGTCAACGGCATTGAAATCGGCTTTGCCGAAGCCGGCATCAAGAAGCCCAACCGCAAGGACCTGCTGGTGATGCGGCTGGCCGAAGGCGCGACCGTGGCCGGCGTCTTCACCAAGAACCGCTTCTGCGCCGCGCCGGTCCAGGTGAGCAAGGCCAACCTGGAAGCGGTTGCGCATGGCGGCAAGCCGATTCGCGCGCTGGTGGTCAATACCGGCAATGCCAACGCCGCCACCGGCGAGCAGGGCCTGGCCAACGCGCAGGCCACCTGCCTTGAAGCGGCGAAGCTGCTCGGCCTGGAAGCGCAGCAGGTGCTGCCGTTCTCCACCGGCGTGATCCTCGAACAGCTGCCGATCCAGAAGCTCGTGGCCGGACTGCCTGCCGCCGTGGCGAACCTGAAGGCGGACAACTGGTTCAACGCCGCCGAGGCGATCATGACCACCGATACCCAGCCGAAAGCGGCTTCCCGTACGGTCACCATCGGCGAGCACAGCGTGACCATGACCGGCATCAGCAAGGGCGCCGGCATGATCAAGCCGAACATGGCGACCATGCTGGGCTACCTGGCGATCGACGCGCGGGTGGCGCAGCCGGTGCTGGACGAACTCGTCAAGCACGCGGCCGACCATTCCTTCAACAGCATCACGATCGACGGCGACACCTCGACCAACGATTCCTTCATCATCGTCGCCACCGGCGCCGGCGGCCTGAACGTGGACAGCGCGAGCGGTTTCGAATACGAAGCGCTCAAGGCGGCCGTGACCGACATTTCGCGCAACCTGGCGCAACAGATCATCCGCGACGGCGAAGGCGCGACCAAGTTCATGACCATCACGGTGGAGCAGGGGCGTGATGTCGAGGAATGCCGCAAGATCGCCTATTCGATCGCGCACTCGCCGTTGGTCAAGACCGCCTTCTTCGCGTCCGACCCGAACCTGGGCCGCATCCTGGCCGCCATCGGTTACGCCGGCGTGGACGACCTGGACACGAGCAAGCTGGATCTCTACCTGGACGACGTGTGGGTGGCCAAGAGTGGCGGCCGCAATCCTGACTACAAGGAAGAAGACGGCCAGCGCGTCATGAAGCAGGCCGAGATCACCGTGCGCGTCACGCTGGGCCGGGGCGAGGCCGCGGCCACCGTCTGGACCTGCGACCTGTCGCACGACTACGTCTCGATCAACGCGGACTATCGCTCGTAAGCCGGGGTAAGCGAGTGACGCCTCTCGAGCAGTTCCTGCACCGCGCCGAAGCCCTGCTGGCGCGGGTCGAGGCGGTGCTGCCGCCCGCCGTGCCGCGCGAGCCGGACTGGAAGCGCAGCTTTGCCTTCCGTTGGCGCAAGCGTGCCAACGGCGGAGGGAACTACCTGGCGCCGGTGCTGCATGCGTCGACCATCCGCTTAGAGGACCTGCAGCACGTCGACGCGCAGAAGCGCCAGATCGAGCGCAACACCCGCCAGTTCGTGCAGCGCCGTCCGGCCAACAACGTGCTGCTGACCGGTGCGCGCGGCACCGGTAAATCATCCCTGATCAAGGCCTGCCTGAACGGCTTCGCAAGCGAAGGCCTGCGCCTGATCGAAGTCGACAAGGCCGACCTGGCCGACCTGCCCGACATCGTCGAGCTGGTGGCCGGCCGGCCCGAGCGCTTCGTGATCTTCTGCGACGACCTTTCTTTCGAGGAGGGCGAGGCGGGCTACAAGGCGCTCAAGGTGGCGCTGGACGGCAGTATCGCGGCAGCGTCGGACAATGTGCTGATCTACGCGACCTCGAACCGGCGCCACCTGATGCCGGAGAAGATGTCGGACAATGCCGGCTACACGCACGGCGACGATGGCGACCTGCATCCCGGCGAGACGGTCGAAGAGAAGATCTCGCTGTCGGAGCGCTTCGGCCTGTGGCTGTCGTTCTATCCGTTCCGGCAGGACGACTACCTGGGCATCGTGGGGCACTGGCTGGCCAGCTTCGGCTGCACCCCGGAACAGATCGGCTCCGCACGCATGGAAGCCCTGCAATGGGCGCTCCAGCGCGGCTCGCGCTCGGGCCGGGTGGCGTGGCAGTTTGCGAAGGACTACGCCGGCAGACTGCCGGACAGCGCACCCCATGGATAAAGAAGTGAAGGAAAAACCGGTCGACGTCGCAGTCGGCATCCTGATGCGACCCAACGGCGACGTGTTGCTGGGCCAGCGACCGGACGGCAAGCCCTATGCCGGCTACTGGGAATTCCCGGGCGGGAAAGTCGAGCCGGGCGAGGATATCTTCCACGCGCTGCAGCGCGAGTTCGTCGAAGAGCTGGGCATCAAGGTGCTCGGCGGCGAAGCCTGGTGCTGCGTCGAGCACGTGTACGAGCACGCCCACGTGCGCCTCTACTTCTACATCTGCCGCGAGTGGGCGGGCGAGCCGCAAGGCCTGGAAGGGCAGGCCTTTGCGTGGCAGGGCGGGTACAGCGTCAGTCCGCTGCTGCCGGCGACGATACCGCTGCTGGAGTGGCTGGACAAAGTGCGCTTCGCGTAAGCGCCCGGGACCTCAGTCGTCGGCCAGCTTGTCGTCCTGCGGATCGCTCGGCGCCGCGCCGGGAATGGTGTACTTCTCTTCGGCCCAGGCGCCCAGGTCGATCTGCTTGCAACGCTCGGAGCAGAACGGGCGGTAGGTGTTCGCCGGGGTCCATTCGACCTTCTTGCCGCAGGTCGGGCAGGCTACAACAGTCATGTCTGAATCACTCAATACTTAAAAATTACAGAGGGTCAGGTCGAAGGGCACGTCTTCCTCGAGCGCCTTCGGCTTGCAGTCGCCGCCGTGCGAGGTGAAGCGCACCCACAGCATATACTTGTTGGCCGAGATCTCGGGGATCGCGCCGACCGATTCGTCGATCGACAGGCGCAGCATCTGGTACACCTTCCCCTGCAGCATCTGCTGGTAGCTGCCGCCCGTGGCGATCATCTTGACCGGGCCGCCGGAATCGCGCAGCAGGCGCAGCACCAGGGCCAGCGCCTCGAACAGCGGGGCCAGCGGGGCGAACCAGCCCATGATATCGGCTTGCCGCTGCTGCGCGGGGTGGTGCTGCCAGGCGTAATACGAAGGCAGGTCGAACTCGCAGGCGCCGCCCGGGATGATGGTGCGGCCGCGAATGCTCATCAGCCATTCGTTGTCGCGCACGTTCTGGCCGGTCTTGCCCTGGCTTGCTCCCAGCGCGCCGCTCACGGCGTCCAGCTCGGCCAGCACGGCGTCGAGCATCTCGGTGGCGACGTTGGGATTGCTGCGGTAGGACAGCAGGTGTTGCTTCTGTCGCTCGAGTTCCTGCAGCAGGTCGGACTTCAGGTCGGCGCGGCCGGCCACTTCCAGCATGTCGAAGATCGTGGCCAGGGCCACGTGGTGCTGCATCGGGTGTTCTTGTTGCACAAAGAACTTGAACTTGTCGTACAGGTCTTCCAGCCGCAACAACGTGCGAATCCGCTCGTTGAAAGGATATTCGTAGACGATCAAAATGACATTCCTCTGAATGTAGGCTGGCGAGCAACCCCATGATTCTGAACCATGCTGCGCAAAATTACAAATCCCGCATTGACTTAATTCAATGTACTTTTACGTTTTTTTGCTCAGGGATAAATACATTGCGTGCAAATTGTCCACTTGCGGGCCCAGCGCAGCCAGTCCGTCGTCATTGACGATGATGTCGTCGGCCGCCGCCCGGCGCTCTTCGCGCGTGACCTGGGCCGCCATGATGGCGCGCACCTGGGCCTCCGCCAGGCCGCTTCTGGCCATCACCCGTGCCACTTGCACCTGCTCCGGGCAATCGATCGCCAGCACCCGGGTGACGCGTTCGCGCCAGGTGCCGGACTCGATCAGCAGGGGCACGACGAAGATCACGTAGTCGCCGGTGGCGATGCCGGCTGCCGCCGCGGTGGCGTCGCGGATGCGCGGATGCAGGATGGCCTCCAGCCGTGCGCGCGCCGTATGGTCGCTGAAGACGAGCGCGCGCATCCTGGCCCGGTCCAGCGCGCCGTCAGGCGTGGCGAAATCGTCCCCGAACTCGGCAAGCAGGGCCGGCATTGCCGCGCCCTGCGGGGCGGTGAGTGCATGGGCGATCTGGTCGGTGTCGATGACCGAGGCGCCGCGGGCGGCGAACATGTCGGCCACGGTGCTCTTGCCGCAGCCGATGCCGCCGGTGAGGCCGACCGAGAAGGCAAGTTGGGTGGGCACGGCGATCTCAGCCGGTAACCACGGCCTGCAGCTGGTCGCTGATCTGGCTGCCGTAGAGCAAGGCGATCAGGCCGGCTGCCGCCAGGTAGGGGCCGAAGGGAATCGGCTTGTCGCGGCCGCGCTTGGCGAACACGATCAGGCTGATCCCCACCAGCGCGCCGACCACCGAGGACAGCAGGATGATGGTCGGCAGCATCTGCCAGCCGAGCCAGGCGCCCAGGGCCGCCAGCAGCTTGAAGTCGCCGTAGCCCATGCCTTCCTTGCCGGTGACCAGCTTGAACAGCCAGTAGACCGACCATAGCACCAGGTAGCCGGCGGCGGCGCCGATCACGGCATCCTGCAGAGGCACGAACGTGCCCTGCAGGTTCACCAGCAGGCCGGCCCACAGCAGCGGATAGGTCAGGTCGTCCGGCAGCAGCTGGGTGTCGATGTCGATGAAGGTCATCGCCACCAGCAGGAACAGGAACAGCAGGGTGGCCAGGCCGGCCACGCCGCTGCCGAAGGTCCAGACCAGCACGCCCGCCAGCACCCCGGTGAGCAGTTCGACCGCCGGATAGCGCGACGAGATCGGCGCCTTGCACTTGCGGCACTTGCCGCGCAGCGCCAGCCAGCTGACGACCGGGATGTTTTCCATGGCCGTGATCTGGTGGCCACAGTGCGGGCAGCTTGACCTGGGCACCATGAGGTTGTAGCGGTCGGTATGGGGCGGCTCCTTGCCGCTTTCCTGCGCCACATAGTTGTCGGACTCGCGCTGCATCATCTTCGGAATCCGGTGGATGACCACGTTCAGGAAGCTGCCGACGAGCAGCCCGAACAGGGCCGCCACCAGGGTGGCGCCGAGTGTAGCCGGCGAGGCGAACAGGAAGGATTCCAGGGGCATGGCAGGGAGGTCCGATCAGGAAAAGATTCTTTACATCAACCTATTGTAGAGCTTTCCTGCGATTTGGCGAAGCTTCGGCACGGGGCCGGCGTTTTTGCGACACATGCGGCCCCGGCGCACGATTGTGAGGGATCATGCCCGCGCCGTGGCGCGCGGCTAGGCTGGGTCAAACCATCCATCTTCAGCCACTGCCGGGGTCTTGCGATGCCACGCACTACATTGACTTTCCTGAACCATGCCAGCTTCATGGTGCGTACCGAGGGCGCCCTGTTGGTGTCCGATCCATGGATGGAGGGCGCGGTACTCGACGGCGCCTGGAACCTGGTCGACGGCGCCACCTGCAACGCAGCCCTGCTCGACACGCTCAACGCCGCCGGGGTGCCCGTCTATATATGGTGTTCGCGCGCCCAGCCCGACCACTTTTCGCCGGCTTTCCTGCGGCGTTTCCGGTCCGATTTCCGCGGCATCGCTACATTTCTCTACCGCCCGGGGCGCGACATGCGCATCGCCGAGGAACTGCGGCGCCAGCGGCTGCCGGTGGCCGAGTGCCCGGACGGCGTCACCGTGGCGCTGGCCGGCGACCTGCGCCTGACCGCGCTTGCCAACGGCGACGGCGACACCGCCTGCCTGATCGGCTGCGGCGGGCGCAGCATCCTCAACCTGGGCGACCGCGCGCTCGCCACCGCGGCCGCCTGCCATGCGGCGGCGCCGCGCATCGGCAAGGCCGCGTCGCGCATCGACCTGCTGCTCACCGGTTTCGGCAGCATGGGCTGGTGCGGCAACCCGGAGGGCTTCGCGGTGCGCGAAGCCGCGGCCAAGGCGGCGGTGGAGCGGCTGGCGCTGCAGGTCGAGTGCTTCCGGCCGAAGCTGGTGGTGCCGATCGCCTCGTTCGCACGCTTTGCGCGCGTCGACAATGTCTGGCTCAACGGCGGCAGGCTGGCGCCGGCGGAGCTGATCGAGCTGTCGCGGCTGGAGAACGTACGCGGCGTGATCCGCTTCCTGGCGCCCGGCAACAGCATCGACCTGCAGCGCGACACGCCGGGCACGCTGGCGTCGGTGCACGAGCGGGCGCTGCAACACTGGACCGAGCGCTGGCGCAACCGTCCGCCGCCCCTGCCGCGCCTGCCGCAGGCTTCGCTGGGCGAACTGAAGGCCGCTTTTTCCCGCTACCACGAGCGGGTCACCACGGCGGTGCACGTGCTGCCGCGGCTGCTGGAGGCATGCGGGCTGCTGCAGCCCCTGCTGGTGCACCTGCCCGACCTGCGCCAGACCGTCGAACTGTCCTACCGGCGCGGCTTCCGCCTGCGGCCCCGTGAAACCGCCGCGCATGTGGCGATGTTCTCGGGAACCGCGCTGCAGCTGCTGCGCGCCGAGGACGGTTTCGACACCGTGTACGCGGGCGGCTGCTTCTGGACGCTGCGGCGCAGCGGCCTGTCGAGCTTCGGGCGCTTTTTCCTGCCGCAGCGCATGGGCCGCCGCGGGGCCGACCGGCACCGGCCGCTGAAGATGGGCGGTTACCTGTGGCGCGCGCTGGTCGGACGGATGACGCGCCGCTTGCAGGCGGCGCTGCGCTGAACGCTGTTTGAGTGCCGTCCTTGGCGCCGTCCGGAGAACTCAGCGCGCGTAGCTCGGGCGCTTCGGCTCGTAGCGCCAGTCCGGGAACAGGTAGCGCATCGCCATGGCGTCGTCGCGCGCGCCCGCCGCCACCTTCTTGTACAGGTCGTGCGCCGCGTCGATGCGCGCCATGTCCGGTTCGATGCCCAGGCCCGGGCGCTCAGGCACCGCCACCTGGCCGCCGACGATCTGCAGCGGCTCGACGGTCAGGCGCGCCAAGCCTTCCTGCCAGATCCAGTGGGTGTCGATGGCCGTGATGGCGCCGGGCGCGGCGGCGGCGACATGCGTGAACATGGCCAGCGACACGTCGAAGTGGTTGTTCGAGTGCGAGCCCCAGGTCAGGCCCCAGTCGTGGCACAGCTGGGCCAGGCGCACCGAACCCCCCATGGTCCAGAAGTGCGGATCGGCCAGCGGGATGTCGACCGCGCCCAGCAGGTGCGAGTGGCCCATCTGGCGCCAGTCGGTGGCGACCATGTTGGTAGCGGTCGGGATGCCGGTGGCGCGCCGGAATTCGGCCATGATCTCGCGTCCGGAATAGCCCGCTTCCGGCCCGCATGGGTCCTCGGCATAGGCCAGGATGTGGCCTTGGCCGCGGCAGGCGGCAATCGCCTCGTCCAAGGACCAGGCGCCGTTCGGGTCCAGCGTTGCGCGCGCATCCGGGAAGCGGCGCTTGATGGCCGCCACCGCCGCGATCTCTTCGTCGGGACGCATCACGCCGCCCTTGAGCTTGAAGTCGCGGAAACCGTACTTGTCGACGCTGGCCTCGGCCAGGTCGGCGATCTGCTCCGGCGTGAGCGCTTCTTCGGTGCGCAAGCCGTACCAGTCGCTTGACCCGCTGCCGGCCAGGTAGGGCAGGTCGGTACGGCGGCGCTCGCCGATGTAGAACAGGTAGGCCAGCATCGGCACATGGCTGCGCTGCTGGCCGTTGCCCAGCAGTTCGCAGACCGGCACGCCCAGGTGCTGGCCGAGCAGGTCGAGCAGGGCGGCTTCGACCGCCGTGATCACGTTCTCCAGGCGCAGGTTGATCTCGTGCGGCTGGGCGAGGACGGCCGCTTCCGCGCTTGATGTGACCTGGTGGTTCGGCCCTGCGATTGCCGCGCGCAGCGTGTTCAAGGTGTGGTGGTAGCGGGCGATCGGGCTGCCGGTCACCAGCGGCACCAGGCGCTCCAGCGCCCGCAGGATGCCATCCGAACCCGGCACTTCACCCATGCCGGTGTTGCCGGCGCTGTCCTTCAGCAGCACCAGGATGCGCGTGAAGGTGGGCGCGTGGGCGCCGCACAGGTTGAGCAGCATGCTGTCCATGCCGGCCACCGGGATCACCCGCATCTCGGTGATGGTCGGGCTTGCATGTCGCTGGATGGGAATCATGGGGGGGGGGTCTCCGTGCGAGCAAGGAGGGAGCTTGCTCGTAACATTGGTATCAAATAAAATGATTGCGCTAACATAACGAGTGTGAAGGATTTGCGATGGTGCGTCAATCGATTCCGGCAGCCGTCCTGGCTGCCATCCTGCTGGCAGGATGTGCCACGTCCAGCCTGCCGTCGACGCAGGAAGGACGCTGGGTAGCATCGTGGGGAACGGCGCAGATGGCGCCGGGCGCCGAGCACGAGCTGGCGCCTGCCCAGTGGCGCGACGCCACCATGCGCCAGGTGGTGCGGGTGTCGCTGGGCGGCGAGCGGCTGCGCGTCAGGCTCAGCAATGTCTTCGGCACCGAACCCCTGGTGATTGGCGGCGCCGCCGTGGCCATCTCGAACGGGCCTGGCCGCTCAACGATCGACTCCGCCAGCAGCCGTCCCTTGCGCTTCGGCGGCGCGGCCTCGGTCTCGATCCCGGCCGGCGCCGAGTACCTGAGCGACCCGGTCGACCTGCCGCACGCAGCCGGCAGCGACCTGGCGGTATCGATCCACTTCCCGGCCGCGCCGGCTCGGCAGACCAGCCATCCGGGCGCACGCGCCACCAGTTTCATCGCGCCGGGACAGCACCTGGCTGCGGCCGAACTGCCCGGGGCTGCCAGCTTCACGCGCTGGTACCAGCTGGCCGGCATCGACGTCCAGGCCGCAGCTGGGACGCACGCCGTGGTGGCCATCGGCGACTCGATCACCGACGGCTATGGCGTCGCACCCGACACCAACCTGCGCTGGACCGACGGCCTGGCGGCCAGGCTGCGCCAGGCCGGCATGACCGGCGTCGGGGTGGTGAATGCGGGCATCGGCGGCGGGCGCCTGCTGCGCGATGGCCTCGGCCCGAACCTGGCGGCGCGCTTCGGTCGCGACGTGCTGGATCGGCCCGGTGTCAGCCATGCGATCGTGCTGATCGGCGTGAACGACTTCGGCACCCTGCACCGCAACACCGACGACAGCCCGGCCGCGCGCGGGCGGCTGCTGGCCGACATGCAGGAAGCGCTGCGCCAGTCGGTGGCGCGCGCCCATGCGCGCGGCGTGTGCGTGATCGGCGCCACCATCACGCCGTATGCCGGCAGCGCGTATTACCACCCGAAAGCGCCCAACGAGCAGGATCGCCAGGCCTACAACGACTGGATCCGCCGCTCGGGCGTGTTCGACGGGGTGATCGACTTCGATGCGGCGCTGCGCGATCCGGCGCGGCCGGATCATCTGCTGAAGGCTTACGACAACGATGGGCTGCATCCGAACATGGAAGGGTACAAGGCGATGGCGGAGGCGGTGCCCCTCGAGTTGCTGAAGGACTGCCGACGGTAGGGTGGGCGGGTCTCCCGCCCACGCGTCCAACCAGCTTCCAAAGGACCCTTACATTTGTTCGTGCTCGGTTTGAACGCGTGGGCGGCATAGCCGCCCACCCTACGAAAAACCAGACACTGGGTCAGCCATTCCCCGGCGCGTAAGGGAAACTCAGCGCGCGGTAATACTCGAGCGATTGCGCCGGCGGCTTGGCGCCAGCCGGCAAGGCCCGTCCCGAAACGTGCATGAAATACGCCAGGCAGGCGTCACGCCACCACTGCGCCTCGACGCGCTGCTGGGCCAGGCGCTGGGCGGTGTCGTTCCAGCGCCCGGCGTCCACCACGTGGCGCAGGCCGTTCCAGCGCTCCTGCATGCGCGCGACTTCCAGCACGCCGCGGTCGTAATGCGCGACCAGCTCTTCCCACAGGCTGCGGCCGGAAGGCATGCGGTAGTCCCAGGGCAGGTGATGGAACCACAGCAGCAGCTCGGGCGGCGTGGTGGCAGGATTGGCGAAGCGGCGCGCGACCTCCGGCGCGTACTGGGCCACGGCATTGCTGCCGCGCGCCGTGCGGTCGAAGCCGATGCCGTCGCGGCCGGCGCGGTGGTAGTAGACCGGATTCCAGTCCGGGCGTTCCAGGTTGTCCACCCACGGCGCCGGGCCATGGTGGTGGCCGGTGCCCATCAGGTGATGCAGGCCGAGCGGCGTCATGTAGTCCACCACGGCCTCGCGCGACGCCATCATCATGGTCACCACCGGATCGCTGACCCGTGGGCCTGGCGCGAAGGTCTGGGCCGACCATTCGCGCGCGACGGCGCCCGCGTCCAGCATCGGGTCCCAGGCCATGCGCCCGAAGGTATACCAGTTGGCCTGGTCGAAGGTCGAGCCGCTCCAGTTGCGGCTGCTGCCGATGTTGGCCACGCCGGCGATGCCGCCGACGCGCCCCTGTTGGGCGCCCTGCAGCACCTGGGTGACGGTGAGCGCCTTGTTTCCAATGCGCGTGTCGGCGCGCAGGACTTCCTGGAACATCGGGCCGAGGTAGGCCAGGTGGGTGGCGAAGCCCAGGTACTCCTTGGTGATCTGGAATTCCATCATCAGGCGCGTGTCCGGCATCGCGCCGAACAGCGGATGGAAGGGTTCGCGCGGCTGGAAGTCGATGGCGCCGTTCTTCACCTGCACCAGCACATTCGCATCGAACTTGCCGTCCAGCGGCTGGAACTGGTCGTAGGCGTGGACCGCGCGGTCGTGCTTCAGGTCGGGGCTGCCATCCGCGCGCTTGTTCGCCTGCGGCGGTTCATACACGAAGGCGCGCCACATCACGGTGCCGCCATGCGGCGCCAGCGCGCGCGCCAGCATGTTGGCGCCGTCGACGTGGTTGCGGCCATAGTCCTGCGGACCGGGCTGGCCCTCGGAGTTGGCCTTCACCAGGAAGCCGCCAAAGTCGGGGATGCTGCGGTAGATCTCGTCGGTCTTGCGACGCCACCAGCTTGCCACCGTCGGGTCGAGCGGGTCGGCGCTGGCGGTTTCGCGCAGGTCCAGCGGGGTCGACCAGCGCACCGAGAGGAACACCCGGATGCCGTAGGGACGCAGCACTTTCGCGACTGCCGCCGCCTTGGCGATGAAGGCGGGGCTCAGCACCTCGGCCTTGGCATTGACGTTGTTCAGCACCGTGCCGTTGATGCCGAGCGACGCGTTGGCGCGCGCATAGTCCAGGTAGCGCGGATCGACGATGGCCGGCAGCTCCCACCAGTTCCAGATCGATTGGCCGGCGTAGCCGCGTTCGACGCTGCGGTCCAGGTTGTCCCAGTGGTTCAGCACGCGTAGCGGCAGGGCCGGGTTCGACACCAACGGGGTGTGGGCCAGGGTGGCGGCACTGCCGTCCTGCAGGGCACGCAGCCAGGCGAAGCTGCCGTACAGCAGGCCGATGTCGGTGTTTGCCGTGACCAGGGTGACGTCCTGTCCCTGCAGGCGGGTGCGTGCAAGGAGGTAGCCCTCGGGACCGACACGGCTTAGGGACGCGCGCAGCGCAGCAGGCAGGCCGGCGGGAAGGCGGTCGCTCCGCGCCAGCACCACGCTGCCGGCGCGGATGGCCGCAGCGGCCGGCGGGACCCGGCCCAGCATGCCGCCCAGGGCGCGCTGCAGTTCGGTGCGCGCCGCCAGCACGGTCGGGGTGTCGGGCGCCAGCGTGACGATCGCCGACGCAGGAACAGAGGCTGCCTGCGCCGCCGGCAGCGGCCGGTAGCGCAGCCAGAGCTGGTAGCCGTCTTCGTCGGCGCGCGCGGCGGTCGCGAACAGGGCGCCCAGCAGCAAGGCTGCCAGGACGCGAACGAGCACGAATGCAAGGGATCGCTGCAAGATTGTCTCCATCGTTTTCAGGTCGGCCAGCAGCGCCGAACGTATGTGGGAGCGCCGATGTTAGCGCAATCGTTTTCAAATGGAAAACGATTTTTCACGCGTTCCCAGCCTTTTCATGTGCCTTCCAGTGCCGCAAATATATTAGTTGACAAGTATAAAAGCCCGGGATTAGACTAAAAATGATTGCGATAACATTTATGTTATTGAAGCGTTGGAAGCATCATCTATAGATGTTCTACATAAATTCAGGAGACGATCCATGCACCAGCAGCGAGGCAGCACCTTCCTGCGCCCCGGGCATTCCGGCGGCCGCTTCATTCAATTGACGATCCTCGCCAGCCTGATCTCGGCAGCGTACGCGCAGGAGGCGCCACCGGCCGGCCCGATCCAGACCGTGCAGGTGACCGGTTACCGCGGCAGCCTCGAGACCTCGGCGCGCGACAAGCGCGAAGCCACCGGCTTCCAGGATTCGATCTTCGCCGAAGACCTCGGCAAATTCCCCGACACGAATATCGCCGAATCGCTGAACCGCATCCCGGGCGTGCAGGTATCGCGCGAGATCACGGGCGAGGGCGTCAACATCCAGATCCGCGGGCTGGGCACCAGCTTCACCAAGGTGCTGCTCAACGGCTCCCCGATCGCGGTGGCCTCCACCGGCAGCACCGACAGCCAGAACACCAACCGCGAGGTCGACCTCGACCTCCTGCCGACCGACCTGTTCACCAAGCTCACCGTCAGCAAGAGCCCGACGGCTTCGCTGATCGAAGGCGGCGCCGCCGGCGTGGTCGACATGCGCAGCGCGCGTCCGTTCGACCGCAAGGGCAGCTATGTCGCCGCCAACGTGGGCGGCACCCGCAACCAGGTCGCCGGCAAGTGGGGCAACCGCGGCTCGGTCCTGGCCAGCAAGACCTTCAATAACACCTGGGGCATCCTGGGTGGCGTCGCCTGGAACAAGTCCAAGGTGCAGGCCACCGGCTACGAGACCATCGGTTTCACCAACCCGAACCTGACCGCGGCCCAGAGCAACAGCCCGACCCGCAACAATACCGGCGGCGGCAACTGGACCATCCCGGCCACCGTCCCGAGCAACGCCGGCAACGGCCTGACCCCGGGCGCCGCCATCGACCAGGCCCTGCTGCTGGCGCGTAACCCGGGCCTGAGCATCCAGCAGATCGACAACGCCCTGATCCCGCGCCTGGGCCGCCAGATGGCGCAGTACGGCGACAAGGACAAGGTCACCGCGATCCTGTCCGGCGAATTCCGTCCCAGCGCCGACCTGCACTTCTACGTCGACACGATGTACAGCGAGAAGGACAACGACCTGCAGCGGATCGACACCAACTGGATCGGCCGCAACGGCGCCATCATCCCGCTCGGCCTGAAGGTCGACCGCAGCGATTGCGCGGCCGGCTGCGTGGTCGAAAGCGGCACCTTCGCGAACGCCCAGTTCTTCGCCGAATACCGCCCCTACATGGAGAAGGTGCGCCTGAAGGGCATCAACCCGGGCATGGAATGGCAACTCGGCGACCGCCTCAAGCTCAACGCCCAGCTGAACTACACGAAGTCCGAATTCTCGCGCGAGTCGCCGACCGTGCTGCCGGTGACGCAGGTTAACTCGGGCAATACCGTGAGCTTCACCAACGGCCCGGTCCCGAGCATCGTCAGTTCGATCGACGTCAGCAACCCGGCCAATTACCGGCTCGACACCGCCAACGGCGCACGCGTCAACCTGCAGCAGGAGCTGCGCGAGACCAGCACCAAGGGTCTGCGCAGCGACCTGACCTGGGGCGACCGTGAATTCAGCATCAAGGGCGGCTTTGCCTACGACGACATCCTGCGCCGCATCACCGCGCGCGACAACTCGACCGCCTGGCAGAACCTGATCTGCGGCGGTGTCGCTGGCTGCCAGGGCGCCGGCACGGTCGGTGCGCGCGTCGGCGACTACCTGCGCAACGGCCCGAACGGCCTGATCGAGGTCGACTGGCAGCGCTTCGCGGGCGACACCAACTACCAGCAGCTGCTGAATCAGGCGCCGATCACGGGTGCGGCCAACACCGGCGCGGCCACTGGTTTCATCCAGGAGAAGACCAAGGGCGTGTTCCTGCAGACCGACGGCGTGAGCCAGCTGGCAGGCTTCCAGCTGCGCTACAACGCCGGCGTGCGCTACGTGCGCACCGAGCAGAGCGTGGGCGCCTACAATTCGGTGGCCGATCCGCGCAATGCCGGCCTGCCGCTAGGGGCCACGCCGTTCCCGAACGTGAACCAGTGGGTCTACGTCGACAAGACCTATAACAACACGCTGCCTTCGGCCAGCGCCGCGCTGGACCTGGCGAAGAACGTGGTGCTGCGCGCCTCGGCCTCGCGTTCGATGACCCGCGCCAACCCGGAAGCCCTGCGTCCCGGCATCAACTTCTCCAACCCGTCGGCCGACATCGGCAGCCTGGGTGCACCGGACCTGGCGCCGTACATCTCGGATAACCTGGACCTGGGCGTGGAGTGGTACACCGGCCGCGAGGGCTACCTGTCGGCGACGGTATTCCAGAAAAAGCTGAACGGCTTCACGGTCAACCAGAACAACACCTTGCCCTTCAGCGCCCTTGCGCAGTACGGCGTCACCTACGACAGCATCACCCCGACCATGCAGCAGGCGCTCGACGCTAGAGGCGGCCCATCAAGCGCCAACGTGGTCATGACCTCGCAGCGCAATGCGGGCGGCCAGCTGAAGATCACCGGCCTGGAGCTGGGCTGGGTGCAGCCGCTCGACAAGCTGCTGCCGTGGCGCGGTTTCGGCTTCTCCGAGACCCTGACCCTGATCGACCAGAAGGCGACCGGCGAGGGCACCCAGGGCTTCGTCGCGCTGGGCGTGCCGAAGAAGAGCAACAACTTCCAGCTCTACTACGAGAACCGCGGTTTCATGGCGCGCCTGTCGCACTCCTACTCGCAGGGCAGCCAGGTCTCCGGCCTGAACCAGAACGGTATCGCCGCCGCCGCACTGTACAGCGACGACTTCAAGCAGCTGGACTTCTCCTCGCAGCTGGACCTGGAAAAGCTGCTGGATCGCGACGGCCTGCCGACCCTGAGCTTCGACGTGGTGAATGCGACCGACACCGTGCGCCGCACCTACTTCCAGTTCACGAACGCGACCTTCACCAGCTACAAGCCGGGCCGCACCTTCTCGGTGGGCATGCGCATGAAGTTCTAATGCGCACGGCCTTGCACACTTGCTAACCCAACCCCGCCGGCGCAGCCCCGCCGTCGGGTTCTCGAGATGATCGTTCAGGGGATCATCCTGCGGGGACCAGTGTAGCTAGACGGATTTGCTGCGCCGGGCACTTGGCGACGAGATTGAAGTTGAACTTAATCAATGCATTCAGTGAGCGTCCATCCGGATACATGCGGATGTAGCCACGACTTTTGTGGAAGTGAAACCATCAGTAGTATTAGCGACGTCAGGGAGTACTAGCAGGGCGTTGCAGACGTATAGGAAGGCTGATCGTGAAAACACATCCGTGACCGGGTAGGTTACGTACAGTCAAGGTTCCGCCATCGGCACACACACTTTCTCTTGCGATGGACAGGCCTAAACCAACGCCTGTCTTGTCGTCCCCACGCTGGCTGAATGGCACAAATATGCGTTCTGCGTCGCCTTGGCGCAGTCCACCGCAATGGTCGCTCACCTCGATGAAAACGCGGTCGGTCACCGCATGTGCCCTTAATGTTACCGTCGTATTTGGCAACGTGAACTTCAAGGCATTGCCAATTAGGTTGATCAACGCCCCAAGCAAAAGATCCCGATGGGCCTCTACTGCAAGATGTGGGTCGACCTCTAACGCGACGAGTTGAAGTCCCCGCGCTTCGGCGTCGAGCTGCCCGGCCTCATGGGCTTCGCGAATAAACTCGTCGACAGGGAAAATGGACGGGGTTTCCAGCTGGGCATTGTCGGCTTTCACCTCATCTAAAGCTCGTTTAATT
The DNA here is from genome assembly GCF_059685695.1 of Telluria sp. PB2R4. Lineage (NCBI taxonomy): Bacteria > Pseudomonadati > Pseudomonadota > Betaproteobacteria > Burkholderiales > Oxalobacteraceae > Telluria > Telluria sp. PB2R4. The sequence continues at coordinate 160,223 of NZ_JCASIC010000006.1, forward strand.
ATTCGAGCCATGGCGGCGTGGCTACGTTGAAGCACGGAGCCAGTAGCGCCGCTGACTGACAAATTTCCTGATTTCATGGCCTCCACGGCCAGCATGCCGGAACTCAGCGCATTCCGAAGCTCATGCATCAAGTAGCCTAGACGCTGGTTGCCCTCACTCGTTTGACGCAGCTGGATTGCGATGTCGCGCTGCACACTGAACTCCGTCACTGCGGCCGCGATTGCGTTGTCGAGGCAACGGTTGAGCGTTCGATATTCTTCGATCGAGAATGGAGCGTCGCGTTCAACGGCCAAGTCCGTGACCGCCTGACATAAATCGCCGTAGTCGTGTACGACCTGGTCGAAGGTATAGTCAAGCAAGAGGAGCGCTTTACCATGTGCCAAGGCTGTCACACGTATTTCCGAAACGGCTGCGTGATCGCCTCCTGCCGGTCCGGAAATTCGTACACCCTCCGATGTATCGCCCTCGTCTTCGGCGTCGAGTGTCTGAATCAGCTGCTCAAGAAACATCGAAACACCAGTCTCAAGCTGTTCTTGAGAGGCATTTCGCGCCGGGCGTACGGCGACCTTGGCTGCGCATCGAGCGATCAAATCGGCTCGGTTATTGGCAAGAAAGCTACTTAGCATAGATGCGCCTTCTGGTCGAAAAGTAAGCAATCATTCCGTAGCAATGATCGGGACTACGCGCAGACTAGCGAAAGATCAATCCGAAAGGAATAGTAACCCCAATCGCTTCACTATCTGTCTATCTTCTGCAGAAGAGCAGCAACATCTCTACGAGACCAAGAGCTTGAGCATGGTGCCATGTTGGTTGAATATTCTTGCAGGGCAAGCTTTTAGGTGGAAGGATTGCTTATGCGGATAGCGAACCCGTCATGGCGTCCGCTTCCGACCCGAACGCGGACGTCTATCAGGCTCAGTGCATGGGGCTTGTTGCTCGAAGAGCAGGGAGGATTTCGGATGAGCTGCTCGTAGCGTCAGTTCCGCACGGCGAAATACCTCGCACGCTCCACTGAAGCGCAAAGGTCTGGAGAAGCGTGGAGCAGTGTGGCTGGTACCGCTCCGCTTGATTTTGCGGTCGTTATTACTAGGTAAATGACTTGGGCGAACGATGCCGGCGGCATCGTTCGCGCCTCCCCAGGTGCGACGGTCTTGCGGTTTGCGGGGTAATTGAATGCACCTTAGCGCTCGTCGTAGGGTGAGATCGGAAGGATGTTGCCCTGCTCGTCGTAGTGCAGCTCGGTGAGCTTCACGCTGCGCAGGTGGGTCACGCCTTCCGACAGGCTGCTGTCGTGGTAGAACAGGTAGCTGCGGCCTTCGAACTCGCAGATCGAATGGTGCGTGGTCCAGCCGATCACCGGGCTCATGATTTGCCCGCGGTAGGTGAAGGGACCGTAGGGGCTGTCGCCGACCGCATAGCAGAGCAGGTGGGTGTCGCCCGTCGAATACGAGAAATAATATTTGCCGTCACGCCGGTGCAGCCAGGGCGCCTCGAAATAGCGGCGCGCGTGGTCGCCGGCGATCAGGGGCTGGCCGTCTTCGTCGAGGATCTGCACCGCGCGCGGCGCTTCGGCGAACGCTTTCATGTCGCTGCTCAAGCGCGCCACGCGCGGCGCCAGCGCCGCCTGGTCGGGCGCCGGCTCTTCGTTCGCCGCGTCATGCACGTTGTCGCGGTACTTCTGCAGCTGCCCGCCCCAGATGCCGCCGAAGTACATGTAGAAGTGGCCGTCGCTGTCTTCGAACACGGCCGGATCGATTGAATAGCTGCCTTCGATCGGCTGCGGCTCCGGCACGAAGGGGCCGGCCGGATGGTCGCCGACGGCGACGCCGATCTGGAAGATGCCGTCGGGGCGCTTGGCCGGGAAGTACAGGTAGTATTTGCCATCCTTGCAGGCGGCATCCGGCGCCCACATCTGGCGCTGCGCCCAGGGCACATCCTTCACATGCAGGGCGACGCCATGGTCGACGGCTGGCGCGCCGGGATGCGCGAGCGACAGGACGTGGTAGTCCTCCATGGCGAAATGGTCGCCGTTGTCGTTGAAGGGGATGCCGGCTTCGATGTCATGGGACGGATAGATGTAGATCCTGCCGTCGAAGACGTGGGCCGAGGGGTCGGCGGTATACAGGTGCGTGACGAGCGGTGCGGAGATGGCGCGCGCGCGCAGTTCCCGCACGCGCTCCTTGTCGATGATTTCGGACATGGTTGACCTGGTTTGTCGTTGAAGGGATTCAGTGCTGCACCGACGCCCGGCGCTCGCCGAGTTCGCGCTCGATCTGCAGTTCGACCGGCTTCCTGATGTGGTACAGGCCCAGGATGGCGACGCCGAGCAGGAAAGGAATCGAGGCCCATACGCTGACCGACAGCAGGATGCCGTTCGCCGTCTCGCGCGACTGGTCCGCGAGCGAGGCCTCGTAGCCGTAGTGCGAGAGCAGGCCGGCCACCAGGGCGCCGCCGATGCTCAGGCCCGCCTTGAGGCCGAAGATCATCGCCGAGAACAGCAGGGCGGTCGCGCGCCGGTTGTTCTTCCATTCCGAGTAGTCGGCGACGTCGGCGATCATGGCCCACAGCAGCGGGATCGTAATGCCGTAGAAGAAGCCGTGCAGCAGCTGGCACAGGAACACCGGGCCGATCGACTCGGGCGGGAAGAAATACAAGGCCAGCATGAAGAGGGTCGAGACCAGCAGCGCGGCGCCGAACACGTCGCGCTTGCCGAAACGGTCCGCCAGCGACTTGGAGAAACCGATCCCGATGATCATCATGAGGATGCCGACGGCATTGAACAGGCTGAACCCCGAGGTGGCGGCGTCTTCCGGCCACTGGAAGGCCGTCAGTCCGACGCCCGTGAGTAGGGCGTTCAGCCCGCCGATGAAGGCATTGAACCCGATGTCGTTCAGGAAGGCCGCCACGTGCGTTTCGCTCAGGTAGGCATTGAAGTAGAAGACATACATGCCGCCTTTCAGCGCGAGCGTCACGAACACCAGGATGGTCAGCACCAGCATCACGACCCACGGACGGTTGCCCAGCAGGTCGGCGATGTCCTGGCGGATGGTGGAACGCTGCGACGGCGCCGGGACGATCCGCTCGCGCGTCGTGAAGAAGGTGACCAGGAAGAAGATGGTGCCGACGATCGCGAACACGGTCATCACGTTCTCGAAGCCGCGCGCCTTGTCGCCGTCACCCGAAATCAGTACCAGTGGGAGCAGCAGCACCTGGATGATGAACTGGGCCACCATCACGGCGGTGAAGCGATAGGCCGACAGGCTGTTGCGCTCCGCCATATTGCCGGTCAGGACGCCGCTCAGGGCCGAATAGGGGAGGTTATTGGCCGAGTAGACCAGCATCAGGAGGATGTAGGTCAGCAGGGCATAGATGATCTTGCCGCGTTCGCCGAGGTCGGGCGTGCTGAATGCCAGCAGCGCGGTGAGTCCGAACGGAATCGAGGTCCACAGGATCCAGGGACGGAATTTGCCCCAGCGTGTATGGGTGCGGTCCGCCAGCAGGCCCATGAGGGGATTGAAGCAGGCGCCGACGATGCCGCCCACAAAGATGATCGAGGCCGCGGCGCTGGGGGGAACCTTGTACACGTCGGTGTAGAAGAAGGCGATGAAGGTCAGCAGGGTCTGGAAGATCAGGTTGGCGGCAAGGTCGCCAAGGCTGTAGCCGAGTTTTTCAATGACTCCCAGCCGTGGAGGTGTCGTTCTCTGATTGCTCATGTCGTCTCGGTTATCGTTATACGTCAGGCGTCTTGCGCGCCGAAACCAGTCACTACCATTCATATATCAATAAATGATAGCGCTAGCATTTATCCGAGTATGGCTGAGGCTTAGTACAGAGTCAACTGCTTAGCGGCACCGGAACCTGCCGTTCCGGTGCCGCCATGGTGGATCACTTAGCCAACGATTGCCGGCGGGTCCTTGCGGGTCTTCCACAGCGAGTAGGCGATGCCCGAGGCGATCAGCAGCCCGGTGACGGCCAGCGACAGGGCCGGCGGCACCTTACCGCCGAACACGAAGTCGCCCAGGAAGATCTTCGAGCCGATGAACACCAGTACCGCGGCCAGCGAGTACTTCAGGTAGTGGAAGCGCGCCACCATCGCGGCCAGCGCGAAGTACAGCGCACGCAGGCCCAGCACCGCGAAGATGTTCGAGGTGTAGACGATGAACGGGTCGCTGGTGATCGCGAAGATCGCCGGCACGCTGTCCACCGCGAACACGATGTCGGTGATTTCGACCATGCACAGCGCCAGGAACAGCGGCGTTGCCCACAGCAGCGTCTTGCCGGGTTGGGCCGGGTCTGGCTGGCGCACCAGGAAGTGGTTGCCATGCAGTTCGGGCGTGACGCGCAGGTGACGCTTGAGCCAGGACAGCACCTTGCTTTCGCGGATGTCGTCGCCGCTGGTGTCCACGAAGAACATCCGGATGCCCGTGATGACCAGGAAGGCGCCGAACAGGTACAGGGTCCAGTAATAGCTTTCCACCAGGGCCGTGCCGGCGCCGATCATGATGCCGCGCGTGACGATCACCCCCATGATGCCCCAGAACAGCACGCGGTGCTGGTAGAGCGGCGGGATGGCCAGGGTCGCGAAGATCAGCGAAATCACGAAGATATTATCCAGCGACAGGCTCTTCTCGATCAGGAAGCCGGTGTAGAAGTGCAAGCCCTTCTCGCTGCCGAGCTCATGCCAGACCCACAGGCCGAACAGCAGGCCCGCCGTCAGGTACAGCGCCGACAGTTTGAGGCTTTCCTTGACCCCGATGACGTGGTCTTTCTTGTTCAGGACGCCGAGGTCGAAAGCCAGCAGGACCACGACGATCGTGAGGAACACCAGCCAGGTCCAGGCTGGCGTACCCAACCAGAGTACGTGAAGGAATTCCATGATGGACTCCGTTTACATGGGGATGAAAGCTTCGCTGCCTCAGGCGGCGAAGGCCGCCGTGGTGAAGGCATCCTCGGCGCGGTCCTGGCCGAACCAGGCGCGCGCCGCGCGCCGCACCAGCGTCGACTCGCGGCCGTCCAGGTGGCCGTCGGCATGGACGATGTCGACCATGGTCCTCCACATGCGGATCTGCAGCAGCGGGTCGCGGATATCCTGCAACAAGGCGTCCATCAGCCTCGGGTCGATCTCGACCATGCCGGCAGGCCGGTTGACCGCCGCATCGAGCAAGTCTTCACACAGCTCGCGCAGGGTGCGATCGAAGGTGTCGTCGTCGATCCTGACCTGCTGCAGATACGGGGATGCGTGCATGGCGCGGACTTCGGACGGGCTGACGTGGCCATCGACGATCATGGTCAGGGCCAGGATGCGGCTGACGGCTTCGGGACTATTGGTGTGATAACTGTGCATGGTGGACCTCGCTGTAAAAGTAGTGAAGTCACTATAGAAGCGCGCGTATCTAAAGTAAAATCGATTAATCTTTCGTAAAGCGTAAGTTTTAATTGAGAATTCCATGATCAACTATAAGCACCTGCATTATTTTCACGCCGTGGCCACGCTGGGTACGGTGGCCCGCGCGGCCGAGCAGCTGCACGTGACGGCGCAGGCGATCAGCATGCAGCTGCAGGTGTTGGAAGAGCAGCTTGGCGAAGAGCTGTTCAAGAAGAAGGGACGGGTGCTGGAACTGACCGAGGCCGGCAAGACCGTGCTGCGCTACGCCGTGCAGATCTTCGACCTCGGCAACGAGCTGGAGCAGGCCGTGCGGCGCGGCGCCTTCAACGGCGACGAGACGCTGCGGGTCGGCATCTGCGACGTGATCGCCAAGACGCTCGCCTTCCGCCTGCTGCAGCCGGCGCGCGAAGCCGGCCTGGCGATGCGCCTGATCTGCCACGAAGGCCGCTTCGAGGACATGCTGCTCGAGCTCACTGCGCACAAGCTCGACCTCGTCATCGCCGACCAGGGCCTGCCGACCGGCGGCGCGGTACGCGGCTTCACCCATTTGCTGGGTTCGAGCACCCTGACCGTGTTCGGCCATCCCGAGCTGTGCGCCGCCTGGCCCGGCGCCTTCCCGCAGCGCCTGCGCGGCGCGCCCTTCCTGCTGCCGGGCCAGGATGCGGCCATCCACACCCAGCTGAAAAGCTGGTTCGAGAGCCACGAGCTGCGCCCGATCACGGTGGGCGAATTCGATGACGGCGCGCTGCTGAAGTCGTTTGCCCGCGCCGGCGCCGGCTTCATGGTGGCGCCGACGGTGCTGTTGGATATCGTGCGCTCAGAGAACGGGCTGGAGGCCATCGGGACGATCGACAGCATCGTCGAGCATTTCTATGCGGTGTCGGTGGAGCGGCGGGAGCGGCATCCGGCGGTGCGTCGGATCCTGGATGGGGCGGGGGCGGTGTTCGGCACGGCAGGCTGACAAGGACCTGGGCCGGTTGAAAGCCGGTACGGCGATCAATTCAGTCTGTCCGGCGCAAGACCGGTCAGTGCCATGCTCGCCCTGCCATGGCACCATCTTCTGGAGACGGACAGATGGCGTGTGCCACCTGTTCCCGGATTTTCCACAAGGGCGCACAAACGCCGCATCCAGGAGCTTTACATGGCCAAGAACGGACTTCCCGCACTGCTTCGCCCCGAAGACAGTATCCTCGTGCTCATCGACCACCAGCCCTACCAGTTCGCGAACCTGCACAGTCACGAACCGACCATGATCGTCAATAACGTCGTCGGCCTGGCCAAGGCCGCGAAGATCTTCCAGGTCCCGACCATCCTCACCACGGTCGTCGAGGAGCGGGGCGGCAATCTGATCAAGGGGCTGCAAGACGTGTTCCCCGACCAGAAACCGATCAATCGCACCTTCATCAATACCTGGCAAGACCCCAAGGTCACCGACCTGGTGAAGAAGAGCGGCCGCAAACAGCTGATCCTGGCGGCCCTGTGGACCGAGATCTGCCTGGCCATGCCGACCATCCAGGCCCTGGGCGAAGGCTACGACGTGTTCATCGTGACCGATGCGTCGGGCGGTGTGTCGGCCGAAGCGCACGACATGGGGGTGCGCCGAATGGTGCAGGCCGGCGCCGTGCCGATCACCTGGATGGCGGTGATCTCCGAGTGGCAGCGTGACTGGGCGCGGGTGGAGTCGGCCACCGAGCTGTCGCAGGTCGTGCTGGAGCATGGCGGCGCAAGCGGCGTGGCGCTGGCCTGGAAAATACAGCTGCTGCAAGCGGCGGCCCAGGCCTGATCCCCGGGCCAGGCATGCACGGCTCGCTTGCCTAGCCGATGCGATCCCTGCGCCAGGCCGACGGCGTCGCGCCCGTCAGCTTGCGGAAGGTCCGGCCGAAGTGGACGGCGTCCGCGAAGCCGGTCGCTTCAGCCACGTCTTCGAGGGAACCGCGGGTGTCGAGCAAGAGTGCCTTGGCGCGCTCGATGCGCGCCTGTAGCTGCCATGCGTAGGGCGCCAGGCCGGTGGAGGCCTTGAACGCCCGGTGGTAGTGCGATTGGGACAAGCCGGCGAGCTTGGCCAGCGTGGCCAGGTCCACCCTTGACGGCAGGTTCGCTTCGAGGAAGCCCAGCGCATCGCTCAACTGCAGTGGCGACAGTTTGGTCGGGGCCTTGGCAGGCGGTCGGTTGCCGCGGTACAGCCGGATCGCAATCGAGGTCACGAGCGCGTCGCCGTAGAGCTGCGCGGACGGATCCGGATCGCCTACTGCGCCCGCCAGCAGCTTGATGAGCGCGAAGATGCCATCGTCGCTGAACCGCAGCCGCGGGGTGTTGGCGAGGTCGCGCCATCCCTCGATCGCGCAGTGCTCGCCGAGCGCGTCGATATCGAAGCACAGGTTGATGTCACGGACGTAGCGTATGTCGGCGCAGTACCCCCATAGCTCCATCCCCGCGGGTGTGAAGTGCATCTGGCGTGGCTTGTAGTCGACCGGGCAGGGCGCATCGCTGCGCAGCCGCGGCTCGCTGCGGCCTTCGCCGACTTCGTCCAGGATCATGCCCAGCCGCGACTGCTCATCGTGTGGCAGCTGGTGCAGCACCCGGCCGGTGCAGAAAAACTCGGAGATTACGACGGCCACGCCATTCCAGGTGCGGCTGACGCTGGTCACATCGAGCAGGTTTTCGGGAAGTGCGGTCTGGTTTGCCATGAGAAGAACCGGGAGTGGATGATGAGCTTGTAGGTGGTCAGTCGCCGCATCACTTGCATGACGCGCGATGTCATGTTTTCGCATTCCGTTTTCTGAATTCCGCGGCCTTGTGCCGGTTGCCGCAGACGGCCATGCTGCACCAGCGCCGGCGATGCGATTTCGTACGATCGTAGAACCACAAGACGCAGTCAGGATGTTCGCATTGGCGTACCAGGTCAAAGTTCCCTTCCGCCAGCAGGAGGGCGAGTGCTTCGGCAACCGTGCCCAATGCCGTCGCAGGCGATGGGTTCTCGACTTGCCTGACCAGGCAGGGGCCGTCATCGGGCCAGGACAGCATGGGAACCGAGCGCAGCGCTGCCAGATACCGGTTCAAGGCCGCCGGATCGCCACGGCCGCCCTGCTTGCGCAAGCCGACCAGTTCACGCGCGATGCGACGCAACTCGCGTGCGCGGTCCAGCAAGGAAGGGTCATCATCCTTCCCGACCTCGCCGCACGCGATGCCGACTTGTTTGAACCACCGCAGCACATCGTCGTTCGTACGCCAGAAGTCATGCAGGAAAGCGCCATTCATCGCCTGCGTATTGATCAGGTCGAGCGCCACATGATCGCCTACCAGGACCGGTTCGACCGGCTCAGCTGCGCCTTCGCTTGACAAGGAATTCATTCAATAACCTCAAAAAAACAATTTGACAGGTTACGCGATTTGTCAAATACTTCGATCACATAACCGCATAAAATAAGAATAGCCGGTTACTCATATTAACTCGCTTTCAAGGAAAAGTCATGAAGATTGGTGTGAAGTCCATCCTGGCGGCAGCAGCAATCGCCGGAACGAGTGCAGGCGCAAGCGCGAGCCCGGCGGTTGAGCCGGTCGTCGTGCGTCATGCATCGATACAGGTCAAGGGTGTCGACGTGTTCTACAGGGAAGCCGGGCCGCAGCACGCCCCCGCAGTGTTGCTGCTGCACGGCTTCGGTGCGTCTTCCCACATGTTCCGTCACCTGATGCCGCTCCTGGCGGACGGTTATCGGGTCGTCGCACCGGACTTGCCCGGCTTCGGCCTGACGAGCGCAGACAAGAATTTCCGCTACACCTTCGACAACCTGGCGGATGTCATCGACGCCTTTACGGTAGCGAAAGGCCTGAATCGCTATGCCATGTACGTGTTCGACTACGGGGCGCCGGTTGGATGGCGTCTTGCAGTGCGCCATCCCGAGAAGATTTCGGCCATCGTGAGCCAGAACGGCAACGCGTACGAGGAAGGCCTGACTGCAGCATGGGCCGACCCGCGCAAGGCTTGGGCAAACCCAAGTCGGGAGAACAGGGAAGCGCTACGCAAGTTCAATTCTCCCGACATGGTCAAGTGGCAATACCAGGAGGGTGTCAAGGATACGTCCGTGATTGCGCCTGAAGGATATCTGCTGGCCTCCGCCGCGATCGACCGGATCGGCGTCGAGCCGCAGATCGACTTGATGGCTGACTATGGTTCGAACATTCGCCAGTACGCGCAACTTCACGCTTTCTTCCGGAAACATCAGCCGCCTACCCTGGCCATCTGGGGGAAGAACGATCCGTTCTTCCAGCCTGCCGGTGCGGAAGCGTTCAAGCGCGACAATCCGAAGGCGGAGCTCAAGTTCCTCGACACGGGACACTTTGCGATCGAGACCCACGGTGCGGAAATCGCCAAGGAGATGCGCCGCTTCCTCGACCGGCATATCGGTACCCGTTAGTTCTTTGCAAAGGAAAACAAGCATGTCCGAGTCAAACAAGCACATCTTGCAGCAGGCTAATACCGCAGTACTCGCTGGGGACAATGAAGGATTCCTGGCGTTCTGCGCTGACGATATCGCGTGGACGACGGTCGGGGGCGAATCCATGCGCGGCAAGGAAGCCGTGCGCGCCTGGATGAAGGCCGAGTACACGCAGCCACCCAGGTTCACTGTGCATCACATGGTCGCCGAGGATGATCACGTCGTCGCGATCGGCGAGATTGAAGGCCGCGATGCATCCGGAAAGCCGGTCACCCATGCCTATTGTGACGTGTGGCGCTTCGATGCCGGGAAAATGGTGGAGCTAAAAGCCTACGTGATCTGAACAGGCTTGTCGGGCAAGGGAATGACCTCCTCGCTGTCCGCATCGGGCTGATCATGCTGTTTCTTCCAGTCGGCTCAAGCCGGGTCGATCTTCCGTGCCCGGGCTGCGTTCGGAAAGCCGGGCAACCGCTTCGACAATTTGCTGTCTAGCGGAAGAGAGCGCGAGTTCGCGGGCATCGGCGCCGAGACCGATGTTCTCGGCCCGAATGAAGCCGACGTCCGTGATCCCGATAAAGCCCAGCAGGTGGCGCAGGTAGGGTTCCTGGAAATCCTTGGCCTGGTCAGGTCCCTCCGAATATTTCCCGCCACGCGATTCGATGACGATAGCGCGCTTGCCCGTCAACAGGCCCGCCGGAGGCGCGGTGAGCCTGTGCCGCCGGACGGCGGCTGCCCATTCAACCCAATGAGCGAATCGTGCTGTCGCCAGCAAGAATGATCAGTGACGGGCTTGTACCGAGTCAGTAGCATCTTCCCAACTAACGCCGCACGGCGTTCTTTTACATCCGTTAATGGGGAATGGCAGTGAAACGACTAATACTGATCGGATGCATCGTGTTCAATGGCGCAATCAACGCCCATGCACAAGTCAAGCAAGCGTCGCCGGGCGCAGACCTGATTGTCCACAACGCCAGGATATTCACCGGCAATGCCGCAAAACCCTCGGCCTCCGCCCTGGCCGTCAAGAACGGCCGCGTCTACTCGGTGGGCACCGATGCCGAGATATTAGGCTTGAAGGACGCCAGGACCCGGGTTATCGATTCTCGCGGCCGGCGGCTCATTCCTGGTCTGATCGACGCACACACGCACGTGCTCAACGAGGGCGGATACAACTATACCTTGCGCTGGGATGGCGTCCCGACATTGCGGCGCGCGCTGGAGATGCTGAGCGAACAGGCCAGGCGGACGCCGGAAGGCCACTGGGTCAAGGTGGTTGGCGGCTGGTCCCCTTACCAGTTCGAAGAGAAGCGCTTCCCGACCCTGGACGAACTGCGCAAGGCCGTCCCGAACCGTCCGCTCATCGTGCAGTACGCCTATAACCGGGCCTTCATGAACCAGCAGGCGATGGATGCCCTCGGGGTGGGCACCAGCAAGTTTCCCATCTTGCCGGGCACCGAGCTGGAGAAGGACCCACAGGGCAGGTACACCGGTGTGATCCATGCGTTCACCTTCCAGTTCGTCGCCATCGAGGCCATGGTTCCCCAGCTCAGCTTCGAGGAAGAGGTCAGTTCGCTGGTCCAGACCGTTCACAGCATGAATCGCTTCGGGGTCACGTCCGCCGTCGATGGCGGCACGGCCTTCCGCGGGTATCCCAAGGCCAAGCCTACCGTCGATGCCGTCGCCCGCGACAACCGCCTCAACATCCGCATGCCCTTCATGGACATCCAGCTGGGAGACGGCGGCCCGATCAACATGGTGGACGAGCACATCAAGGCCGTCACGAAGACGGCGCCGATCGCTCCGGGGCACAACCTGCACCCGCAGCTGGCGCACGGCCACACCTACCGCGCCATGGGCGAGGTGCTGTCGGCGGAAATTCATGATCACGAGAACTTCGACCGGCCGGCAGTCATCGTCGAAGCGGACAAGATGCGGGAACTGGTGGAACGCGACATCGCCAAGCTGGTCCAGCGGCGGATCCCCTTCCGCCAGCACATCAGCTACGACGAAAACATCACGCCCTTCGTCGATGCGCTCGAGAAGCTGAACCGGAAGACGCCGATCGACGGCCTGCGCTGGAGCCTGGAGCATGCCGAGACCATCAGTCCCGCCAACATCGCCCGGGTCAAGGCGCTCGGCGGCGGCATTGCCCTGGACGCCAAGATGGCGCTGCACGGCGAGGCCTTCATCAAGACCCACGGCCGTGACAAGGCCTTGCAGACCCCGCGCCTGCGCCAGCTGGTCGATAGCGGCGTTCCACTGGCCATGACCACCGACGCGTTCCGCGCGTCGTCGTTCAATCCCTGGGTCGGCATCAGCTGGATGGTGTCGGGCAAGTCGGTGTCGGGCGCCGAAGTGCTGGCAAAGGGCAACCGCCTGACGCGCGAAGAAGCATTGGCACTGTTCACCCGCAAGGCTGCCTGGTTCATGCATGCGGAATCCGAGATGGGCATGATCGCCCCCGGCCAGCTCGCCGACTTCGCGCTGCTGGACCGCGACTACTTCACGGTGCCGGAATCCCAGATCGCATCGGTGTCCTCGGTCCTCACCGTCATGGATGGCCGGGTGGTATATGGCGCGCAGGATTACCAGTCGCTGACGCCGGCATTGCCCGAGGTCCTGCCGGCCTGGTCGCCGATCAAGCACTTCGGCGGCTATTACCAGGCCAGGTAAGGTGGGCATGCGCGCGGCCTGGCTCGGTCTGCCCCTGCTGCTGGCCGCCGATGCCGCACTGGCGCAGTTCCAGCCATTGCGCTTCGACGACGACTTCAGCGCCCAGGGGCGGGCCTGCGCCGGGAACAGGGACGCCGGCGCATGCTGGAAGGACCGCCCGGTCACGGACGATGTGCGCCTGAGTATCGGCGGCGACCTGCGCATGCGCCATGAGTACGCCCGCAATCCGCGCTATGGGCTGGAACGCCAGGACCGCTGGGGGGTACTGCAGCTGCGCGGCTCGGTCTTCGCGGACCTGCGCCTGGGCCAGCACTGGCGCGGCTTCGCCCAGCTGGCCAGCTCGCACACCCAGGGCCGCGCCGCCGGCCCATCCCCCGTCGACGAGAACAGGCTCGACCCCACCAACCTGTTCGTCGAGTGGCGATCGGCGGCGCACGGCGCGCACGGCATCGGCATGCGGGTCGGCATCCAGGAACTGCAGTTCGGATCGGGACGCGCCATCGATGCCCGCGAGGGCCCGAACGTACGGCGCAGCTTCGAAGCGGTGCGCGCGTATGCGGCAGGCGGTCGCTGGCGTGTCGACGCTTTCGCCGCCGCACCGCGGCAGAATCTTGCAGGCAGCTTCGACGACACCCAATCGCCGACGCAGGCGCTGCGCGGCATCTACGCGACCTACTCCGGGGAACTCGGCTCCTGGGATATCTACGGGCTGCACTACGAAGATGCGCTTGCGCGCTATGGTCAGGGGGCAGGGCACGAACGCCGCTGGTCGGCCGGCACCCGCGTGTTCGGCGCCCGCGACGCCTGGGACTGGAACTGGGAAGCCGCCGTGCAGGGCGGGCGCTTCGGCGAGGCCGCGATCCGCGCCTGGTCGCTTGCCACCGACACCGGCTACACCTTCGCCGGCGTGGCCGGCCGGCCGAGGGTGGCGCTGCTGGTCGCCATCGCCAGCGGCGACAAGGATCCCGGTGACAAGCGCCTCGGCACCCTGCATCCCTTTTACCCGCGCGGTAATTATTTTGGGGACGAAGCGACGCTCGGGCCACGCAACTTCTTCAACATCCATCCGGCGCTGGTCCTGCGGCTCGCACCCCGGGTCCAGCTGAACGCCAGTGTCGACTTCTTCTGGCGCCACAGCACCCGCGACGGCGTGTATGCGCCGAACGGCACGCTGATGCGGCCCGCCGGTGACAGCCGCGCCCGCTACGTGGCGACGATCGCGTCGCTCGGCGCCGTGTGGACGCTGGGCCGCGGCTGGTCATCGACCGCGGTGGCCGCCTACGCACGGCCGGGGCCCTTCCTGCGCGAGACCGGGGCGGATGATGTGCTGGGTTTCATCAGCCTCGGTGCGCAGTACCGGTTTTGAAGCAGCGAACGCTACTCGCGGAACACGGGAATGCTGCCGCTGGCGGTACGACGGTCTCCAGCCTCGACCAGCAGCTTGCGCAAGCGTTCGATGTTGGCCTCGCCCCTGGCGAGGGAGGCTGCCGAGCTGTGAACCGAGTAATACCCGAGGTGCAGATCATGCGGGTGCGGCGCGGCGGAACCGATCACGAAGATGGCCTCGCTGTCCGCGCCTGCCTCCAGCGTGATCGGCTGCTGCGCCTGCTCGAAGACGAGCATTTCTCCCGCCTCGGCATGCGCCGCGCCGACCAGCTGGCCGCTTGCCAGCCCGAGCCAGGCGAGCGGCTGCGCATGGGGCGGCGTGAACGTCCACGCCGTCCCCGCAGCGAGCTTCACCAGCAGGTAGGTGATGCCGTCGGGCGAACGGGCAGGGCTGCGCACGCCCTCGTAGCTGCCGAGAATGGCGTGGGCCGGACCAGTGACGGGAACATGGCGCGCTTCCACGTACTGGCTGTCGACGGCCGCGTGCTCGAGTTCGGGGCCGAGAGCGATCCACAGCTGGAAACCCTTGGCCCGGGGAGAAGTGCCACCCGAGAGTTCCTTGCCGTGCCAGACTCCGCTACCGGCACGCATCCATTCGAAACCGCCGAACCCGAGCTGGCCGGTGCCGTCGGTGGGATCGTCGAAGCGCAGGTCGCCGTCGACGATCACGGTGATCGTCGCCAGTCCCGAGTGGGGGTGGACGGTCATGCCCGCGCGCGGATCGTGGAGGTCCAGGTCGAACAGGTCGAGGAACACGAAGGGCTTGAGCTGGTGGCCCAGGTCCGATGGACTCATCAAGCGGGTGATGGGACCGTGCGTGACGCCACGGGTGCGGTAGCTTACGCGCCGGGGGACGACGGTGGACGACAAGGGGATGTCGCTGACTGAATTCATAGGGCCTCCATTTCAATCGGGTTGCTGCATGGGTGGGATGGAATGATTGTTATCGAGCCCGACGTGCCCGTCACTGTCCGATCTTGCGGATGACAGTTCGAATTGCTCACCTGATTACAAATTAACCATATCTTGGGCAACGGCTCAGTGCTACGTTGAGAATGTACTTACAAGGATTGGAATGTCGGACGTACTGGAACTCCCTGAAAATGTGGTCGGCCTGACCAGCGTCAATCGATGCTGGAACGGTGTGACCGTCGAGCGGCACGAATACACCTGCACGGGCAGGATCCTGTTTCCGATCGAGCGCCCGGTGGAACTGACCTGGCTTGCCGCCCAGATCGAAGAGGTCGGACGGGACTACATCGAGGCCAGGTTGAGGCCCAATACACCCAATCCACGCGCCTACAAGCCGCGTCCTTTGTACATCGCACCGGCCGACATGGAACTGTGGGCGCATTGTGGCGACGCCAGCTATCTCAAGTGCGCGACGATCAGCTTCGACGGCGCCATGCTGCAAGAGCGCCTCGGCATATCCGACGCCTTGGGATTGATCGACGTGCCGCGGTTCCGCTTCGCGGATGACCGGATGTGGACCTTGATTAAACTGCTGATCGATGCGCTCGAGGACACCGACCCGACCGCTCAACTGTACGGCGACTCGCTCACCGCAGCGATTGCAGCGAAGCTCTTCGAGCGGCCGAAAGAGGCCAAAGGCAGCGAGGGCAAGCTCTCCGAGATCCAGCTCAAGGATGCGCTCGGCTATCTCGAGGCAAGGATGCCGGCGAAGGTGGAACTCTCGACGCTCGCGGAGCTGGCCGGCTTGTCCCAGTCGCACTACTGCCGTGCCTTCAAGGCGTCGACCGGGCTGGCGCCCTACCAGTGGCAACTGCAGTCGCGGGTCGATCGCGCCAAGTTCCTGCTGTTGAACACCAATCGCTGTCTACAAGAAATCGCAGAAGCGACCGGTTTTGCAGACGCTGTGCATTTTGGCCGCACCTTCCGGAAATCGACGGGCGCCAGCCCGGCCGCCTGGCGGACGGACATGCTCACTTGAGTAGCTGGCCAGGAACCGATCCTGGCCAGTGCCCTTTACTGCGCAAGGAGATCGGCGCCGTTCGCCGACTCCTCCGCCCGAACGTGATAAACAACCGGGTCAGCCGCCAGAAACGCTTCCAGACCCGCCATGAATGCCTGGTGGTCGCTGCTCGGTTCGAAGCCCTGCGTATGGTCCTCGAGCGTCTGCCATCGCACGATGAGCGTGAAATGCGATGGCGTCTCGACCCCCTGCATCAGCCGATGGCCCTGGTAGCCCTTCGCGCGCGCCAGCAGGGGCGCGACCTCGTCGAACGCGCGTTGGAAGGAATCGATGCGGTCGGTCTTGACCGGTAATGAAGCAATTTCGTAGATCATGATGTGCTCTCCCGACAGTGCTTATGACTTGGCCTGCGGCGCGTTCGCATTCGCTGCCGGCACCACCTCGATCGCGACTTTTCCGCGCAGCCCGTTATTGCGGCTTTCGAGGCGCGCGTGCGCAAGCGGAATGTCGGCCAGTGAGTACGTTGCACCGACGTGGGGCCGCAGCTGCCCGCGTTCGACCAGGGCGCTCAGTTCATCGAGCTTGCCGCGATTCTGCCGCGTGAACACGAAGTGGTAACTCGCATTCTTGCCCCAGGCCTGGATGAGGTTCTGTGGCTTCGCGATATCGACAATCGAGACCAGGCGGCCGAGCTGGGCCAGCGCGTCGGGCGTACGGGCAAGGGTGTCTCCGCCAATCGTGTCGAAGACGACGTTGACGCCCTGGCCCGCGGTTTCACGCATGACGGCCTCGACGTAGTCTTCCTTCTCGAAGTCGATGACGACGTCTGCCCCCAGGCTGCGGACGAAGTCGAACTGCTCCGCACGTGCGGTCGTGAATACCTTCGCACCGATGGCCTTTGCGATTTGAATGGCGACATGTCCCACCCCACCCGCGCCGCCATGCACCAGGATGCTTTCTCCCACACGAAGCTGGGCACGCCCGACTAGCGCTTCCCAGGCCGTACCCCCGACCAGGGTCAGGCTGGCGGCTTCCAGATGGCTGAGCGAAGCAGGCTTCTTCCCGATGATGTTTTCGGCAGCGACGTGGTACTCCGCATAGCTTCCCGGACCATCGAAGATCTGGGGCGTGTACCAGACCTCGTCGCCAGGGACAAAGGACCTTACCCCGGCGCCGACTTCCTCGACGACGCCGGAAACATCGTGTCCGGTGATGGCCGGCAGTGGCACATAGTCCTGGTAGTCCCCGCGGCGTACCTGGTAATCCAGGGGGTTGATGGAAGTGGCGTGAACCCGGACCAGAACCTGCCCTGGGCCAGGCACGGGTTTGGGCACGTCGCGCAGCTCAAATGCTTCCGAACCGCCAAAAGTCTTGAGTGTCATTGCTTTCATTTCATCCTCGCTTCGTTAAAAAGGGATATCGGGAAATTTCGATATTTAGTGGTAAAAAAAATTTACAGGTCTGTGCCGATGAGTTTGGCGAGAGCACTGATGGCTTCTTCGTTTCGCTTGTAGTAGGTCCACTGACCAATGCGCTGGACTTCGATCAAACCAGCCCTTTGCAAAGTTGCAAGATAGTCGGAGACCGTCGACTGCGACAATCCAACGCCTTCCTGGATACTGCTGACGCACACGCCTACCGTATGAACGTCCCCTTCGTCTTGCGGCGGGAAGTTCCGTACCGGATCTTTCAGCCGCCTCACGATGTCAAGTCGCGTACGGTTTGAAAGCGCTTTGAATGTTTCGAGAAGGTCCATGCACCCAGTATATCGGCATTTCGCGATATGTCAAGCTGCCGAACAAGTATTAAGCCAGGAATAAGGGAGCGAATGCCGATGCTTGGCTATCCTCGCAAGCATCGGGGATCCAGGTGTGCGACCGCCAGGCCCAGCACTTGACGCTCCGCTGCGGCAGGTGCGGCCATGCGGTGACGGTCGCGGTCCTGTTCCGAACCGGGCCGAGATGGGCAGGCGCAGCAGGACGCGGTCCATCGCCTGCTGCATCTTGCGCGAGCGCTTCCAGGCCTGGAGGTGGTAACGGAGGAAGGGCAGGGCAACGACGATCTTTACAGCTAGCTTGCGCCGGAGTTCGACCAGGTGGCCGAGATGAGAGACGGTATCGGAGCCCGCCCGACGTCGTGATAGCTCAGGTTCAAGGCCGGCGTTTCCAGTAAGCTCAACGGATCACTTTATCCTTCTTCAGCACTTCGCTCAGAACCCAATGCTGGACGGCGGCAGTATCCGTGATGTCGCCCTGGAACTCGTGGCTCGGACGGTGAGGTACATTGTCGTCGCGTTCTCGACCGTCCCGGGTCATGACCGCGAGCGTAATTCGACCATTGCCGCTTGGTAGATCGATGTCCATCGGCGTGCCTGTGCGGGAGTCGACACCGCTTTCACGCCCGATTTGTGTCACACCTGGCAGTCGCTTGGTCTCGTCGATAAAAGACAGGCAGACACTTGCGCAATGAGCGTCGGTCAGCACGTACACCTTGGCTCTCACTGGATTGACAGGCGCCGAGCCAGCCGGCGCCTTGGGCAGGTCTCCTGACGGCCTGAAATACGGGGCGCCTGACGCGGTTGCACGTTTCAAGCCTGCGTCCTCGGGATCCCATTGCGTAGCGAAGTCCGCAGGCGCCTTGAACTCGTCGTCCACGGCGCCATATTTCGCGAACAAGTCGACCACACGTTCGTGCGCACGGCTGACTGGTACGATTGCCAGCCGCGCCCGGGCGAAGTAGTCGGTATAAGACTGTCCGTAAAGCCCTCGCAAGAAACCCATTGGCCAGTGATAACTGCCACCCCCGTTCCCGCGTACGTCGAGTACCACGGCATCCTTCTGCCGCAGGCCTGGCGCGTCGGCGATCAGTCGGTGGAATGCCTCGGCTTCTTTTTTGTTGGTTGGATAAAAATAGCCCATCCGGACCCAGGCGCTATTTTCTCCGAAAGGCGTCACTGTCGCCTCGCGGCTTCGCGTTGAACGCTGGGCCCTGATCTTGTTCGTATAGTCCACCGTGCTGATCGGTCGCCAGGCCAGGGCCACATTGCGTCCGCCAATCGTACAATTCGCGGGCCGCTGCAAGAACGGATTGCCTCGGTCTACGAATATTGCGCGCGCCATCGAATGATTGGTCCTTTCCAGGCCCGGGAACCCGCCCTCGTAGGCGGCCACGCGGCGACTCCACTCGCTCATGGGAGCGCCGTCGCAGGCCGTAATCTCCAAGCCATCCGCGATCGCTTCGCTGTCTGACGCAGTTGTCAGAAACCGGCCTCCCTGGAACACCGCCATGTATCCAGGCCAGGCATAACTTGTTTGAGTCAGATGAAAACTGACGCCCACATGCGCATCATCCATGCTGTTAACGAAGCGGCTTATCGCCGCGCGATATCCGCCGAAATCCTTCACTTGCATCGCCTCCTGCTTCGCTGCCGCATAGGAGGCCGCGATACGTCGCTCAAATGCCTGCGGATCGGGAAACACGGCGGAAATATAGAGAGTCTTCAGTTCCTTGGCAGTGAAGTCGATGTCGCGTTGCGCCATGTCTTTCCACGCCGGTTGTGGCTGAGCCGCGTGAGAACTTCCGACAGGCAGTACGACCGAATAAAAAATCGCAAGCGAAGCTGCAACAGACGTGCATCGCGATGGATACTTGAAAGGTAAGGTCATTCTTGTCCTAGATTTATTGAAGTGCGCGCATCCTTGATATCACACCAAACGCTGCCAGGCCACTGACAAAGGGTAGGTGCTAACGCGACATCACAGGTGCACATTAACGCATGTTCGAATGCCTGAAGATATGCCCTTCAGGCAAGCCCGTCTTCGCAACAAAATCGTGCTGCTGCAAGCAAGAATGATCAGTGACTCGGTTGGACCATGTCAGTAATATCTTGCCGCGCTTAAACACTCCACTTTGGGCTTGGCACACACACTGTAAGCGGCATGACACAGTATTTTGACTTCATCAATGGCAAGAAGAGCGATGTCCACAGCGTCTGAAGTTCCCGAAAATCTTCTGGCCAGCACCTCTCGGCGTGACTGGAGCGGAGTTCTTGTAGAGGTGACCGAATACAACTGCAACGGTGAGGTCCTGCACCGACTTCCACACAGCGACAAGACCCGCTTGAGTGTGATCGTCGACGAGGTCAGTAAATATCGGTGCGAACCGCGGGAAAATCGCTGGCTGAAATGCCCGCACGAATCGCGGCCCCGCGATATGAGTTTCATGCCAGCGGGTATGGAGATCTGGGGTTACAGTGCCGATGTGCTCTACGCCAAGGATGTGCATATCACGCTGGACCTCAAGCCGTTCGCGGATCAGCTACAGATCAAGGCAGACGCTGACTTGGCCAGCGTGCCCAAGCTTCGTTTTACCGACGATCGCATTTGGCATCTTGTGCGCCTGCTGGCTGACGTGATTGAAGATCCGGATCCATCTGTACAGTTGTACGGCGACTCCTTGATTTCTGCCATTGCCAGCTGCTTGATCAGCAGTGCGCCCACATCCAGCAGGAAGTCGGTTGGCTTGTCGAGCATGCAGCTGAAGGACGCCATGAGCTTTCTTGACGCCCATATGCCTGAGCGCGTGGAGCTATCGGCGCTCGCGCGCCTGGCAGGCATGTCCTCGTCGCATTACTGCCGCGCCTTCAAGGCCGCGACGGGTTTAGCGCCCTACCAGTGGCAACTCAACGCACGTATCGAGCGGGCGAAGCGTCTGTTGATGGACACTAATTTTTCTCTGGATCATATCGCCGAGGCCACGGGCTTTGCTGACTCGGTCCACTTCGGCAGGACGTTTCGCAAGCTTACACAGGCAAGCCCCGGCGCATGGCGTCTCGACCGGCAAAGCTGACGAGCCATCGCCGGTGGAATTGACACAGGCATTTGAGCAAAACAAGACTATCCGTCGCATCTTTAGACAGTGCATCAGGCATGCGCAAGGGCGACACTGAACACCATTGCAAACGGCCGGTAGTGCCAATTTTGGACGCCCTGTTTAAATTAATCAACGGAGATATATGAATCAAGCAAGTTCACCAGCACTCGCGAACCAATATCCGATCGGACTGGTTTTCGATGTGAGCTTCAACGAATTCTCTGCCCGCCTGACGACGCTGCCCAACAGCAAAATGCAGTTTCACATCGATACCGGCGTCTACGCCAAAACCGAGATCGTGAAAATGGCAGCCGACTGCATTCGTACCGGGGTATTCCTGGTCAGCTGGACGGAGAGCAGCGGCGCTACGGTTGTGCATGTGGAAGATTTTGTAGAAAACAAAATTTATTCACACGCCACGCTGCCTGACGGAACCTTTTTGCGCATGCAAGGCGCAATGAATATTGTTGACCAACGAGCCCCATGATGAAAAACACGCCAGACCAAAACAAAACTCTCGTGCTTGAAGCAATGACCGCACTGTTTCAACGGCGTGATCCGTCCGCTGTTGCGCGCTACTACGCGGCTAACTACGTCCAGCACAATCCAGGCATCGCGCAAGGGCGCCAGGCGCTGGAGGAGCTGGTAGCGCAGCTCTCGAGTGACGTCTTCTATGAACCAGGTTTGATGATCGCCGAGGGCGACTACGTTGCCATTCACGGCCGCATCCGGGGGTGGGCTCCTGCACCGCAGGTCGTGGTGGACATCTTCCGCATCGAGGATGGCCTGCTGGCTGAGCACTGGGACGTGCTGCAAGATGAAGTCTCACCTATCCAGTTCGCCCACGCCGACAGGCTCGACAGCGCCAGCAGCGGGCAATGAAGTGTGAGGCCGCCTATAGTCCACTGACTACGCGGCTGCGGTCCTGATCAGGAACATGCTGTTTCAGGTCGTCGATGCGCGGGTGGCTGGCGGGACAAGCGTCTCGCTGGCCAGCGGCGCTTTTTTATATTGAATCAGGATGGGACTATGGACGCGGATTACGCGGGAAGCGACTTGCTGCCGGTCGTGGCGCTCCTTACAGCGGCCGTGATCGGTGTGCCCCTGTTTCGAAAGCTCGGTCTCGGATCGGTCCTTGGTTACTTGAGTGCAGGCCTCGTCATCGGCCCGTTTGGCTTTGCCTTGTTCAGCGATCCCGGCGCCATCTTGCATGTCGCCGAACTGGGTGTGGTCATGTTCCTGTTTGTCGTGGGCCTTGAGATGCGCCCTTCGAA
Organism: Telluria sp. PB2R4; assembly: GCF_059685695.1. Classification (NCBI taxonomy): domain Bacteria; kingdom Pseudomonadati; phylum Pseudomonadota; class Betaproteobacteria; order Burkholderiales; family Oxalobacteraceae; genus Telluria; species Telluria sp. PB2R4. The sequence continues at coordinate 182,183 of NZ_JCASIC010000006.1, forward strand.
ACTTTGGGCGCTGCGGGGCGCCATCTTTGGCCTGGGGAGCCTGCAAGCGCTGGTGTGCGGTGCGCTGCTCACAATGGTGGGAATGGCGTTCGGTCTGACCTTGCCGGTTGCACTGATCTGTGCGATGGGGTTCGTGCTGACCTCCACCGCCATCGTCATGCAAACGCTGGCCGAGCGAGGGGACGCTGCGTCGCCGCGCGGGCAGCGGATCGTCGCCATCCTGCTGCTCGAGGATCTGCTGATCGTCCCCTTGCTCGCCCTGGTCGCGCTCCTGGCGCCACAAGCCGAGGGCGCCCTGCGTGCCGCATCCAGTGGGTGGATCCCGGTAGCCACCGCGCTCGGATCGATTGGTGCTCTGGTCATCGGCGGACGCTGGCTACTCAACCCGATGTTCCAGATACTGGCGCGGGCACGGGCAAGGGAGATCATGACCGCAGCGGCCTTGCTGGTCGTGCTAGGCGCCGCGCTCCTGATGCAACTGGGCGGCCTGTCCATGGCGCTGGGCGCTTTCCTGGCCGGGGTACTGCTCTCGGAGTCGAGCTTCCGGCACCAGCTCGAGGCAGACATCGAGCCGTTCCGCGGGCTGTTGCTGGGTCTTTTCTTTCTCGGCGTGGGCATGTCGCTGGACTTGTCGGTCGTGTCGGCGAATGCAGGACTCATCATCGCCGGGGTGCTCGCCCTGATGACGACGAAAGCCATGTGCATTTACCTGGTCGCGCGCGCTGCCGGCAGCGTCCACGACGAGGCTGTGGACCGTGCAGTGCTGATGGCGCAAGGCGGCGAGTTTGCGTTCGTGCTTTTTGCCGCCGCCGCTACAGCCGGCGTGATCAGTCCCGAGGTCAACGCCAACATGACGGCCATCGTGGTGCTGTCCATGGCGTTGACCCCCATCATGATCTCCGGGCACAAGCGCTGGGGACCGAAGCGCACGCAAGCGGCGGGCGTGCACGAAGCTGCGGTGGACCGCAGCACAAGTGTGCTGATCATCGGATTTGGCCGCATGGGGCAAATCGCCAGTCAAGGCGTCCTGGCTCGCGGCGCGTCGCTCACGGTGATCGACAACCGCGTCGAGGTGATCAGGGAGGCGCAGGCATACGGCTTCAAGGTTTTTTACGGTGACGGCAGTCAAGCCAGCGTCCTGCGCGCGGCCGGGGCGGGTACGGCGAGCGTAGTGATGGTCTGTATCAACGATCGGAATGCGGCCAGCCACATTGCGAAGATTGCCAAAGACGTTTTCCCAGGTGCCAAGCTGCTCGTTCGCGCCTACGACCGTGAACACGCGCTGACGCTGACCAGGGCCGGTGCCGACTACGTGATACGGGAGACGTTTGAATCGGCGCTACAGCTCGGGCGGCAAGCGGTACTGGCCGCTGGTGCTACCGAGGACGAGGCCGATGAAACGATGGACTTTGTGCGGCGCCGTGATGCGCAGCGCCTCGACCTGGAAAGCCTTGGCGGCAAGTTTGCCGGTCGTGAGCTGCTGCTGGGCACCCGAACGTCAAGCAGACAAGCCGAAACAATGTGAAGGAGCTGGAAATGCGTGAATGGATGAACGCCGGCGCAGGCGTGGACTATGACGTCCTGATGCGTGCCAAGCTCACCGAGGTCTTTGGCTGACGGGACGCTGCCAAGCGCCGGACTTTGTCGTCAGCGCCCCGTTTCCCGCCCTCGGGCACAATTCTCTTCGATGCAAATGACATGCGAGTGAGACAAAGGTCCAATACCGCGCCCGATTACCGCAGCATAGAGTTATCCGCGATAACTCAGGAAGCTCTTTTGATGATAAGAATAAATGACCTGGGCGCCGGAAGGAAAATGTCTGCTAAGCCACTGACAGCGCAGTCATAAAAACTGCACGATCGCCCCCCAAGGTCGAATTAAATCGGAAACCACATGAAAACGTTCACTGCATCCGCCGTGTTTGCAGGTCTGGCGCTCGCCGCGCCGCAAGCCGCGCTGGCGCAGCACTGGTCCTATGAAGGCGACGGCGGGCCGGCCAACTGGGCGAAACTCGATCCCAAGTTCGTCATGTGCGGCATGGGAAAGAACCAATCGCCGATCGACCTGGCGCAGTTTACGGATGCCGAACTGAAGCCGCTTAAAGTGATTTACAGAACAGCCGCCACTGACATCCATCACAAGGGCCGGCCGGTAGCCGCCGACATCCTCAATAATGGCCATACGGTGCAGGTCAACTACGAGCCGGGAAGCATGCTGGTGGTCGACGGACGCGAGTTCGAACTCAAGCAGTTCCACTTCCATGCGCCGAGCGAGAACACAATCAACGGCAAGCATTTCCCGCTTGAAAGCCACTTGGTCCATGCTGACAAGGACGGTAATCTCGCGGTGCTGGCCGTGATGTTCTCGGAAGGCAAAGCCAATCCACTGTTAAGCCAGCTTTGGGAGAAGCTGCCTGCCAAGGGCATAAAGAATGCGCTGCCGTCCGGATTAAGCGCGGCGGGTCTGCTCCCGGCCTCGCATGACTACTACAGCTTCAGTGGCTCGCTGACCACGCCCCCCTGCTCGGAAGGGGGGCGCTGGCTCGTGTTGAAGCAGCCAGCCACGGCTTCCAAAGCACAAATAGAACGCTTCACCAGCGCGCTCGGCATGGCGAACAACCGCCCGGTGCAGCCTACGAATGCGCGCGCCGTGCTGCGTTGATCTGCAATGTCGGCATGCCCGGCTGGTTCGACTGCGGCTTGAACGTCATGAACCGCCCGGGCGCGGGCATTTCGTCAGCCCTTACACCACCGACCCCAGCTTGAAGATCGGCATATACATCGCAATCACCAGGCCGCCGATCAGCACGCCGAGGATCACCATGATCAGCGGCTCCATCAGCGACGACAGCGCCGCCACCGCCTCGTCGACTTCCTCTTCGAAGAAGTCGGCCACCTTGCCCAGCATGGCGTCGAGCGAGCCGGATTCTTCGCCGATCTGCACCATCTGGATCACCATGTTCGGGAACACATTCACGTTCTGCATCGAGATCGTCAGGCTGGTGCCGGTGCTGACCTCAAGCTGGATCTTCTTGGTCGCTTCCAGGTAGACGTCGTTGCCGGCGGCGCCGCCGACCGAGTCGAGCGCTTCCACCAGCGGCACGCCGGCGGCGAACATGGTCGACAGGGTGCGGGTCCAGCGCGCGATGGTGGCCTTGCGGATGACGGCGCCGAAGATCGGCAGGCGCAGCAGGACGCGGTCCATGGCCTGCTGCATCTTGCGCGAGCGCTTCCAGGCCTGGAAGAAGAAGTACAGGCCGCCGCCGATCGCGCCGAAGATCAGCCACCACCAGGCCACGAAGAATTCGGAGATCGCCATCACGACCAGGGTCGGGGTGGGCAGGTCGGCGCCGAAGGTCTTGAACACTTCCTTGAAGGCCGGGACCACCCAGATCATGATCACCGCCGTCACGATGAAGGCAATCGCCAGGATCGCGATCGGGTACATCAGGGCCGACTTGATCTTGGCCTTGATCGCCAGCGTCTTCTCCTTGTAGACCGCCAGGCGCGTGAGCAGGTCTTCCAGGATGCCGGCCTGTTCGCCGGCGCCCACCAGGTTGCAGAACAGCGGATCGAAGTAGACCGGGTACTTGCGGAAGGCGTTGTTCAGGCTGGTGCCGGTCTCGACGTCGTTACGCAGGTCCATGATCAGGCGCGCCATCGACGGGTTGCCGTGGCCCTTGCCGACGATGTCGAAGGCCTGCAGCAGCGGCACGCCGGCCTTCATCATGGTGGCCAGCTGGCGCGTGAACAGGCTCAGGTCCTTGTCGGTGATCTTGCGGCCGCTGCGCAGGGTCTTCTTCTTGACCTTGCTGACCAGGATGCCCTGGCGGCGCAGCGTCACGTTGACGATCGCCTCGCCGCCGGCGCGCAGTTCGCCGCGCACGGTCTTGCCGGTCTTGTCCTTGCCTTCCCAGGCATAGACCGATTCCTTGACCTGCGCTGCGGCGCGGTTCCGGGTTTGGAGGGAGGTAGCCATAGTTTCCTGTTCGTCGCCTATTCGTTGGTGCAGCCGAGCACTTCTTCGAGGCTGGTAAGACCTTGTTTCACTTTCATCAGGCCCGAGCGGCGCAGCGAATTCACGCCTTCCTTCTGGGCCTGCTCGGCGATCTGCATGGCGTTGCCGTGCGTGAGGATCAGGGATTCGATCGCAGGCGTGATCGGCATGATCTGGTAGATGCCGACGCGGCCCTTGTAGCCCGAACCGAGGCAGCGGTCGCAGCCGACCGGGCCGTAGGGTTTCCAGTCGCCTTCCAGGTCGCTTTCGCGGTAGCCGGCCGCCAGCAGCACCTCGCGTCCCGTCTCGAGCGGCTGCTTGCAGTTGCACAGGCGGCGCGCCAGGCGCTGCGCCGTGATCAGGATGACCGACGAGGCGATGTTGAAGCCGGCCACGCCCATGTTCATCAGGCGCGTCAGGGTGGACGGGGCATCGTTGGTGTGCAGGGTGGAGAACACCATGTGGCCGGTCTGGGCGGCCTTGATCGCAATGTCGGCGGTTTCCAGGTCGCGGATCTCGCCGACCATGATGATGTCGGGATCCTGGCGCAGGAAGGACTTCAGCGCCACCGGGAAGGTGAGGCCGGCCTTGTCGTTGACGTTCACCTGGTTCACGCCGGGCAGGTTGATCTCGGCCGGGTCTTCCGCGGTCGAGATGTTGATCCCGGGCTTGTTCAGCAGATTCAGGCAGGTGTACAGCGACACCGTCTTGCCGGAACCGGTGGGGCCGGTGACCAGCACCATGCCGTAGGGGCGCGAGATCGCGTCCAGCAGCAGCGCCTTTTGCTCGGGGTCGTAGCCGAGCGCGTCGATGCCCATCTGCGCCTGGGTGGCGTCGAGGATACGCATGACGGTCTTTTCGCCGAACAGCGTGGGCAGGGTCGAGACGCGCAGGTCGATGGTGCGGGTCGGGCCCATGACCAGGCGCATGCGGCCGTCCTGCGGCACGCGCTTTTCCGAGATGTCGAGCTTGGCCAGCACCTTGATGCGCGAGACCAGCTTTTCGCGGATCGACAGCGGCGGGCTGGCATGGTCGCGCAGCACGCCGTCCACGCGCATGCGGATGCGGTAGTACTTCTCGTAGGGCTCGAAGTGGATGTCGGAGGCGCCCAGCGACACCGCGTCCATCAGGATCTTGTTCAGGAAGCGCACGATCGGCGCATCCTCGACCTCGCTGGTGGCGTCGGGCGGCGCCACCTGCTGCGCATCGTCCTCGGCGAACTCGATCTCGGCCTCTTCGCCGGCCAGTTCGTTCAGGGCCTGCTCGGCGCTCTTGGCCAGGGTCCCCAGCAGCTTGAGCAGGACGTCGTGGGCGACGATCACCGGCTCCACCGAGGCCTCGCTCTGGAACTTGATCTGGTCCAGGGCCTGGATATTGGTCGGGTCGGACAGCGCCACCGACATCTTGTTGCCGCGCTTGGCCAGCGCGATGACGCGCTGCGCCTGCATCAGCTTGGCGTCGATGGCGGCAGTCGGGATGGCGTCCGGCGCAAAGCTGGACAGGTCGAGCAGCGGATAGCCGAAAGTCTCGGCGCAGAAGCTCGCCAGCGCGCCGGCGTCGATGATGCCGCTCTCGAGCAGGGCGTCGATGAAGGCGGTCTTGTCGGCGGCCGCCTTTTTTTGCAGCGTGTCGGCCTGTGCCGGGCTCAGCCGGCTCGCCTGCACGAGCGCGCGCGCCAGGCCCGACAGGGGCGCAGCGGTGATCGTGTTGGGGAGGACTGCAGCCATAAAGGACCGAGGGAGCTGAGAAGACGGAGATTACCCGGGGTGGATTCTCTGGATGATGCCTACGGGCATCAAATTTGTAAAGGATTCCGTCCCGGGAAGATGCGTACGCGCCACGTACTCAGGCTGGTGCGCGACGTTTCGTGGACCGGCTGACAATGCTTGTGGTCGGGCCGACAATGAGTATGGTGCAGGCGTCAAGATTGCGTATTGACGATGTCCGGGGCGGCAGTTTGCGCTTCTTCATGGAGCCCGACGATCGTAGGGTGGGCGGCTCCAGCCGAGAATGCGATTCATCCACAACGTCATTGCCGCCCACGCGTTCAACTCCCTGTCGAGCAGATGGAACGGTTATTCGCGTGCCGCTTGAACGCGTGGGCGGCGCGAATATCCCGGCTTATCACCTTGTCGAGTGGAGCCGCCCACCGTACGAAAGCCGATTAACGCAGCGCCAGGCGCGTGGAAGCGCCTGCCACCGGCGTCGGCGCCTGTTCCAGCTTGAACACCGACAGCGCCGCCGTGAGCTGGGTGGTCTGCTCGGTCAGCGATTCCGCCGCCGCCGATGCTTCCTCGACCAGCGCCGAATTCTGCTGGGTCATCTCGTCGATGCTGCCGATTGCGCGGCCGATGTCGTCGATGCCGGCGCTCTGGCGCGCGCCCGCGGCGCTGATCTCGGCCATGATGGCCTGCACCTTGCGCACCGATTCCACGATCTGCCCCATGGTCACGCCGGCTTCGTCCACCAGCGCACTGCCGGCGCTCACCTTCGACACCGAGTCGCCGATCAGCGCCTTGATCTCCTTGGCCGCCGCCGCCGAGCGCTGCGCCAGGTTGCGCACCTCGCTCGCCACGACCGCGAAGCCGCGGCCCTGCTCGCCGGCGCGCGCTGCTTCCACCGCGGCATTCAGCGCCAGGATGTTGGTCTGGAAGGCGATGCCGTCGATGACCGAGATGATCTCGACGATCTTGTTGGCCGAGCTGTTGATGTCGCCCATCGTGCTGACCACGCCGCCGACCACCTCGCCGCCGCGGGTCGCGATGCTGCTGGCGGTTTCCACCAGCGCATTGGCCTGGCTGGCGGCGCTGGCGTTCTCGCGCACCGCGCCGGTCAGCGTGTCCATCGAGCGGGCGGTGTGGTCCAGGCTTGCCGCCTGCGATTCGGTGCGGCGCGCCAGGTCGGCATTGCCGCTCGCGATTTCCGAGCTGGCCATGGCGATGGTGTCGGCCGAGGCCTTGATTTCCGCGACCAGGGTCGCCAGGCGGCCGCGCATTTCCTTGAGTGCCACCAGCAGGCTGCCCTTGTCGCCGGCCTCCAGGCGGATCTCGGTCGACAGGTCGCCGCCGGCCACGGCCTGGGCGATCTCGCGGGCGTACTCCGGTTCGCCGCCCAGCTGCTGCCAGATGGTGCGCACCACGAACCACGAGACCAGCGCCAGGCTGGCGATCACGATCAGCGCGGTCGCGATCATCGAGAACAGGACGTTCTGCACACTGTTCTTGCTGCCTTCGATGCCGGCCGCGAACTGGCGCTGGGCCGCTTCGTTGACCTTGGCCAGGTCGCCGTTGAGCACGGCAAGGGCCGACTGCATCTTGCCGACGACAGCCTGCGGGTCGCCTTGTTCCATCTCGAGCATGATGCGCGCCGCCGACAGGGCCGGTGCGTAATACGCATCGAATTCCTTGGCCAGGCGCGTGCCGGTTTCCAGCTGCCCCGGAATCTGCCTGAACTTCTCCAGCCTGGCGCGCAGCTTGCCGGCCTGCTCGCCGACCTGGCCGATCTTGTCCTTGTCGCCTTCGGCGACCGCGTCCTGCAGGCCGTCGGTGACGGCGGCGACGTCGAGAATGAGGGCCTTGGAGGCATCGAGCACCGGGTAGTCGACGCTCGCGGTCGTGGTGATCGAATGCAGCGCGCCGTTCGCGATCATCGCGCTGGCGCCGGCGCCGAGGCCGAAAATAATGGCGGAAATGACGGGCAGTGCCCAGATCCTGCGCTTGATGCTCATGGTGATGTCTCCAGAATGCAGAAACCGCCGGCGGTACGGGAGCCGCCGGCGGGTGCTACTGATTGAAAGCCTGCTTACTGTGCCGAGTAGACGACCTTGACGCTGCCGTCGACGGCGCTCTTGTCGATGTAGCCGATCGCCTTCGGATTGGCGGCGACGGCGGCCTTGACGGCGGCGCTGTCGCCGACTTCCTTCGGCATCGTGGCCTTGCCGGTGAAGACCAGTTTCGACCACAGGGCCTTGACCTGGGCGGCATCCTTGTCCGCGACCTTCTTGTAGAACTCGGCGCGGATCGGCGACGAGTCGGCCTGGTCGATCGGGGTCATGGCGGTCGATTTACCCAGGAAGAACTGGGCGATCTGTTCCTTGGTCATCGACGCTTCGCCGGCCTTCGGGTTCACCACCACCACCACTTCGGCCATGGCCGAGGTCGAAACGACAGCGGCGGCGGCAAGGGCGAACAGCTGTGCAATCATCTTCTTCATATACGTCGCTCCTTAGAACACGAAGTCGAGGGCGACGGCGCCGACGGTCACGGTGTCGTTGAAGCCGGGGGTGGCGTTCACGAACAGGCCGGTGCCGTTCTTGGGCTTGACGCGGTCGATCTGCGCCTTCAGCGCCACCGAACTGGCGAAGTCCCAGCGCACGCCGATGGTGTCGGTCGATTGCTCGCCCTGGCCCACGCCGGTGTTCGGCAGGCGGCGCACGCCGGCGCCGAGCTGCTGCATGGTCGGGGTGCAGGCGGCAGGGTAGCCGGCCGGGCAGGCTGCCGGCACGGTGTTGACGACGGCGCTGTCGATCTTCAGATTGCTGTGGCTGACGTAGGGCATGAACTTGCCGATGCGGTAGCCGCCCATGACGTACCAGGCGCTGGTGTCGTTGATGTAGGTGTCGCTCTTGCGCTTGGCGAATTCGGTCTGGACGACGATGTCGTTCCAGTCCATGGCCAGGCCCAGCGAGCTGAAGGAAGCCTTCTTGCCGTTGGCTGCGATGTCGGTCGCCAGCACCGGCAGCTGGGCGAAGCGGTAGCCGGCGCCGGCGGCGCGCAGGCCGGCGACCAGGGTGTTCAGCGAGGCCGAGTCGTCGATGGTGATCTTGCCGGTAGCGTGGCCGGCGCGGACCGTGAACGGGCCGTGTTCGGCGCTCACGTTCAGGGCCGCCAGCTTCCTGCCTTTCACATGGATGTCGCCGGACACTGGCGACTTCACGCTGCCGTAGGCCAGCTGCGAGGTGAGGGTCGTGTCGCCGAAGCTGTGCTGCCAGGTGACATCGACGCCGTCGACGCTGTTGAACGGCACCTGCGAATAGACTTCCGCCGGCGGGCGCACCATGTGGTTGGCGTAGCCGACATTGCGGTAATCGGAAATCATGAACACCGGCAGGCCGACGCGGCCGATGCGGACGCTGATCTCATCCGAGATGCGTGCCTTGGCGAAGGCCCAGCTCAGTTCGGCGCCGTAGCTCGCTTCGGCATCCTTGCGCACCAGCCCTTGGGCGGTCAGCGACAGCCAGCTGTTGACCGGCATGTCGGCCTGCAGGCCCAGGTTCGAGTCGATGCCGGTGCGGAAGTCGCGCGACGAACCTCCAGCCTGGTTCGGGCGTGCGAACTCGGCGTGACGGGTGTCGGCATAGGTCAGGGCGCCGGTGCCGAAGCCGCTGATCTTCACTTGAGGGAAGCCGCTGCCATCCTGGGCATGGGCCATCGGGGCTGCCAGCGGAAGCGCCAGCAGACTAGCAATTACAGTTTTCTTCATCATCGTTCTTGTTGCAAAAGCTGCTCGGGAAGGACGGCGCTGAAAAGGCAGCAAGCAGGCAGCGTCGTTAGGTTCTGGAAACGATTCTATCCAGCGAGCAATTTCGTAAGCAACAAGTTGATGACAATTGGTGACAATTTAGAAAATCACCTCTAACAAATCGTTGTTGCATGGACACAGCGCGTTGTCAGATGACAACGTTATATCGTCAGTTTTAATTCCACCAGTGACAAGTCGTTCCTGCCGCCGGCAGCTTGGCTTGCCTGGCTTCGTGCACGATGCCGGCCTTGACCGCCGCGTCGGCGTCGAAGATGCGGGCATTGCCCGTCAGGTTGCTGCGAATGTCGGTGGCCGTGCCGGCCGCGGTGGTGGCCTCGAGGAAGATGCTGGCGTAGCGCTCGGCGTCGAAATCGAGGCAGTCGCGCCATTCGGACACGCGCGAATGGTCGGCCGCGACCAGGCTGCCGAAGCCCCAGTGCAGCGGGTGGATCAGGAAGCGTGTGCCGGGGCAGGCGTAGCGCTGTTGCCCGGCCAGGAAGATGACCACCGCCACCGATTCCACGCTGCCGATGTTGTGCGTGGCGAGCGGTACCGGCAGCGACTTCAGGAAGAAGTACAGCGCGAAACCGGCCGTCATGTTTCCGCCTTCGCTGGACATGTGCAGTTCGATCCCGGTGGCGCCGTTCTGCAGCGCCTGCAAGCAATTGTTGCGGATGCCGCTGGCGGAACTGTGGTTGATCGGTCCGATGAAATGAACGATGTGCAATGCCATGGGCCCTCCCGACGCAGTGGGCCCAAGCATAGCAAGATTCAGGCAGCGACCGCGTCCGGAAGCGCTGCTCGTCCGGCTAGCTGCCCCGGTAGGTCGAGTAGGACCAGGGCGTCATCACCAGCGGCACATGGTAATTCTGGCTGTTGTCGGCGATGCCGAAGGCAATCGTGATGCGGTCGAGAAAACGCGGTGAGGGCAGGTCCACGCCCTGGGCGGCGAAATAGTCCCCGGCGTGGAACACCAGTTCGTACTGGCCGGGGCGCAGCAGCTCGCCTTCCAGCAGCGGGGCGCCGCAGCGGCCATCCGCATTGGTGAGCTCGGATTTGATCAGGGTGCGGCCGCCGGCGTCGACGCCATACAGCTCGACCCGGACGCCGGCCCCGGGACGCCCATGGGCGGTATCGAGGACGTGGGTGGAAAGTTTGCCCATATCAGCTGGTTGAGTTGAAGTATGCGGGCAATCATATACCCTTGTGCTTCCTGCAATATATGATCGCCGATATACCTGCCTTTCCCGGATGCCATGGACACCTACTCGAACTACCCGCGCGACCTCACCGGCTACGGCCGCAATCCGCCTCATGCGCAATGGCCGGGCAGGGCGCGCGTGGCGCTGCAGTTCGTCCTCAACTACGAGGAGGGCGGCGAGAACTGCGTGCTGCACGGCGATCCGGCCTCGGAAACCTTCCTGTCCGAGATCATCGGCGCCCAGGCCTTCCCGATGCGCCACATGAGCATGGAGTCGCTCTACGAATACGGTTCGCGCGCCGGCCTGTGGCGGGTGCTGCGCCTGTTCGAGGAGCGCGGCCTGCCGCTGACGGTGTTCGGGGTGGCGATGGCGCTCAAGCGCCATCCGGAAGCGGTCAGCGCCTTCCGCGAGCTGGGCCACGAAATCGCCTGCCACGGCCTGCGCTGGATCTCGTACCAGAACATGGACGAGGCCACCGAGCGCGCCCACATGGCCGAGGCGGTGGACATCATGCGCGAGCTGACCGGCGAGGCCCCGCTCGGCTGGTACACCGGGCGCGATTCGCCCAACACGCGCCGGCTGGTGGTCGAGCACGGCGGCTTCGCCTACGACGCCGACCATTACGGCGACGACCTGCCGTTCTGGCAGCAGGTGGCGCTGCAGGACGGCCGGCTGGCGCCGCACCTGGTGGTGCCCTACACCCTCGACACCAACGACATGCGCTTCGCCGCGATGCAGGGTTTTAATTCCGGCACCCAGTTCTTCGATTACCTGAAGGATGCCTTCGACGTGCTGTACGCGGAGGGCGACCCGGACGGCCTGGACCGGCCCAAGATGCTGTCGGTCGGCCTGCACTGCCGGCTGGTCGGGCGCCCGGCACGGGCGCAAGCGCTGGCGCGCTTTCTCGACTACGTGCAGGGACACGACGGGGTCTGGATCACGCGCCGCATCGATATCGCGAACCACTGGAAATCGGTGCATCCTTTCCTAAAATGACAGGGTGCCGTCATTCATTAGATATGCTTATATATTGATAAGTAATATATAGATAATCTTATAGTTCGAGTGGCTGCGGGTGGTAGCCTTCCGCCCTTGCCCGAGACCGTTTCAACAAGACTTCCACGAGACCCTGATGCCAGAGCCGATCCGATTCTATTACCGTGGCGCCGTCCAGGAAGTATCGGATGTGCGGCCGACGCAGACCATCCTGCAGCACCTGCGCGAAGACTTGCACTGCACCGGCACCAAGGAAGGCTGCGCGGAAGGCGACTGCGGCGCCTGCACCGTGGTGATCGGCGCGCTGGAAGACGGCAAGCTCGCACTCAAGGCCGTCAATTCCTGCATCCAGTTCACCCCCACGCTGGACGGCAAGGCCCTGTTCACGGTCGAAGACCTGCAGGCGCCCGATGGCAGCCTGCATCCGGTCCAGCAGGCCCTGGTCGAGTGCCATGGCTCGCAGTGCGGCTTCTGCACGCCGGGCTTCGCCATGTCGCTGTGGGGCATGTACCTGAAGCGGGAAGGCCACGGGCCTTCCGGCCGCGCGCCTTCGCGCTGCCAGATCGACGACGCGCTTTCGGGCAACCTGTGCCGCTGCACCGGCTACCGCCCCATCATCGATGCGGCCCGCCGCATGGTCGAGTTGCCGGCGGCAAGCTTTGACCGGGCCGCGCTGGCCGAACGCCTGGGAGCGCTGCAGCGCGCCCACGGTTTCACCTATGAAGCGCAAGGCGGGCGTTTCCACACGCCGCGCACGCTCGACGAACTGGTCGCGCTGCGCTGCGAATTCCCGTCCGCGCTGCTGCTGGCCGGCTCGACCGACGTCGGCCTGTGGGTCACCAAGCACATGCGCGAGCTGAACGACATCATCTACCTCGGCCAGGTGGAGGCCCTCAAGACCGTGGTGGAAAGCGGGGGTATGCTGGACATCGGCGCCGGCGTGACGCTGCAAGATGCCTATGCGGCGGTCTGCCGTCATTACTCCGAGGAGCTGGGCGAGATGTGGCAGCGCTTCGCCTCGCTGCCGATCCGGAATGCCGGCACGCTGGGCGGCAACGTCGCCAACGGTTCGCCGATCGGGGATTCGATGCCCTGGCTGATTGCCCTGGGCAGCCAGGTGGTGCTGCGCGGCGCGGCCGGCGAGCGCGTGCTGGCGCTGGAAGATTTTTATCTCGGCTACCAGCAGAAGGATTTGCAGCCGGGCGAATTCGTGCAAACGCTGCGGGTGCCGCTGCCGCGGACCGGCCTGCGCTTCCGTACCTATAAACTGGCCAAGCGCTTCGACCAGGATATATCAAGCGTGTGCGCCGCCTTTGCGGTGACGCTCGACGGCGATGTCGTCGCCGGCGCACGCATCGCCTTCGGCGGCATGGCGGCCACGCCCAAGCGTGCCGCCGGCGCGGAAGCCGTCCTGCTGGGCCAGCCGTGGAACGAAGCGACGATGCGCGCCGCGATGGACGCGCTGGCCCAGGACTACGCGCCGTTGAGCGACATGCGCGCATCGAACAGCTACCGCATGCGGGCCGCCCAGAACCTGCTGCGCCGCTTCTGGCTGGAGACCCGCGTCGACGATCCCTTGCCGTCGACGGCGGTCAATGCCTTCGCGGCCGATTGAGGAGGAGCACATGAACGACGCAGGCACACCCATCCTCGGCACTGCCCAGTGGACCGAAGTCGGCAAGCCACGGCCGCACGAATCGGCCGTGCTGCACGTGCTCGGCCAGGCCACCTATACCGACGACATCCGCGAGACCGCCGGCACGCTGCACGCGGCGCTCGGGCTCTCGTCGCGCGCCCACGCACGCATCCTCGGCATCGACCTGGCGCCCGTGCGCGCCAGCCGCGGCGTGGTGGCGGTGTTCACCGCCCAGGACATCCCGGGCACGAACGATTGCGGCCCGATCATCCATGACGACCCGATCCTGGCCGATGGCCTGGTCCAGTACGTCGGGCAGCCGGTGTTCATCGTGGTCGCGGACAGCCATGACAATGCACGCCGCGCCGCCAGACTGGCGCAGGTGGACTACGAAGACCTGCCGGCCATCCTGACCCCGCAGGCGGCGCGCGCCGCGCAATCCTGGGTGCTGCCGCCGATGCGCCTGGCCCGCGGCGATGCGCAAGGCGCGTTCGCCGCCGCGCCTTATCGCGTCCGGGGCGAGTTGTACGTCGGCGGCCAGGAGCAGTTCTACCTCGAAGGCCAGATCGCCTACGCGATCCCGGGCGAAGACCGCGGCATGCACGTCTACTGCTCGACCCAGCACCCGAGCGAGATGCAGCACGTGGTGGCGCACGCGTTGGGCCTGCATTCGCACCACGTGACCGTCGAGTGCCGCCGCATGGGCGGGGGCTTCGGCGGCAAGGAATCGCAGTCGGCGCTGTGGGCCGCGGCCGCGGCGATCGCGGCCGCGCGCACCGGCCGGCCCGTCAAGCTGCGCGCCGACCGCGACGACGACATGCTGGTGACCGGCAAGCGCCACTGCTTCCACTACGAGTACGAAGTCGGCTACGACCGCGAGGGCCGCATCCTTGCCGCGAAAGTCGACATGGTCACGCGCGCCGGTTACTCGGCCGACCTGTCCGGCCCGGTGGCCACGCGCGCGGTCTGCCACTTCGACAACACCTATTATTTGTCCGACGTCGAGATCCGCGCCGCCTGCGGCAAGACCAATACCCAGTCGAACACCGCCTTCCGCGGCTTCGGCGGACCGCAGGGCGCCATTGCCATCGAATACATCATCGACGAGATCGCGCGCAACCTGGGCCGCGATGCGCTCGACATCCGCCGCCTGAATTTCTACGGCAAGACGGATCGCAACCTCACCCCCTACGGCCAGACGATCGTCGACAACGTCATCCACGAACTGGTGGCCGAGCTGGAACAGACCGGGGACTACCGGGCCCGGCGCGCGGCGATCAATGAATTCAACCGCGGCAGTCCCGTGCTCAAGAAGGGGCTGGCGCTCACCCCCGTGAAATTCGGCATCGCCTTCAACGTCACCCACCTGAACCAGGCCGGCGCGCTGGTGCACGTCTACGTGGACGGCTCGATCCTGGTGAACCACGGCGGCACCGAGATGGGGCAGGGCATCAATACCAAGGTGATGCAGGTGGTCGCGCACGAACTGGGCGTGGACTTGAAGCGCGTGCGCGCCACCGCCACCAACACCGGCAAGGTCGCGAATACCTCGGCCACCGCAGCCTCCACCGGCGCCGACCTGAATGGCAAGGCGGCGCAGGACGCCGCCCGCACCATCCGCGACCGGCTGGCCGCCTTCGTCGCTGGGCAGTTCGGCGGCGACGCTTCGGAAGTCCGCTTTGCCGACGACAGCGTGTTCGTGGCGGGCCAGGTGCTGCGTTTCGGCGACGTGATCGCCAAGGCCTACCTGGCGCGGGTGCAGCTGTGGTCCGACGGCTTCTACGCCACGCCCGGCCTGCACTGGGATCCGAAGACCATGAACGGCCATCCGTTCTCCTACTACGCCTATGGCGCGGCGATCTCGGAAGTGGTGGTCGACACCCTCACCGGCGAATGGAAGCTGCTGCGCGCCGACGCGCTCTACGACGCCGGCAACTCGCTCAACCCGGCGATCGACATCGGCCAGGTCGAAGGCGCCTTCATCCAGGGCATGGGCTGGCTCACCACCGAGGAATTGTGGTGGAACCCGGCGGGCAAATTGATGACGCATGCGCCCTCGACCTACAAGATCCCCGGCATCTCCGACTGCCCGGAAGACTTCCGCGTACGCCTGTTCGAGAACCGCAACGTCGAGGACAGCATCCACCGCTCCAAGGCCGTGGGCGAGCCGCCGCTGCTGCTGCCGTTCTCGGTGTTCTTCGCGATCCGCGACGCCATCTCGGCGGTCGGCGGGCACAAGCTGAATCCGCCGCTGAATGCGCCGGCGACCTGTGAAGAGATTCTCCGGGCGGTGGCGGCCGTGGAAGCGGCGGGCGCCTGATGAGCGATTGGCTGACAGGCACGCTGCCGGCGCCCGCAGTGCTGGTGACGGTTGCCCGCGTCGAGGGTTCCGTCCCGCGCGAGCCGGGGGCGCGCATGCTGGTGGATGCCGAAGGGTTTCGCGGGACCATCGGCGGCGGACACCTGGAGCACCGGGCGCTGGAGATCGCGCGCGCGATGCTGGGGCAGGGCGGGGCGGCGCATGTCGAACGGTTTCCGCTGGGGCCGAAGCTTGGGCAGTGTTGTGGGGGGATTGCGTGGCTGGCGTTTGAGTTTGCGGATGCGGAGCAGCTGGCGCTGCTCGACCAGCGCCGCAACGAGGACACCTGGCGCGTGGTTTTCGTAGGGTGGGCGGGTCTCCCGCCCGCGCGTTCAACTAAAGAATGCGCTGTGGCTGCGCTTCCGTCAGTTGAACGCGCGGGCGCACAACAGGCCACTGGCCTGTCGTGCCCCGCCCACCCTACAACGGCGATATTCGACGGCAACGGGCGCCAGCTCGCCGGCGGCAATGTCCCGGCCTTCGACCGCAGCCAGGGCACCCACCTGTTCCAGGACGCCGAAAACCGCCTGTGGCTGGCCGACGCCGTACCGTCCCCGCGCGCGCACCTGATGCTGTTCGGCGCCGGCCACGTCGGCGCCGCCATCGTGCGCGCCCTGGCCGACTTGCCTTGCCGCGTCACCTGGGTCGACGAGCGCGACGCCTTGTTCCCGCCCGCGCTGCCGGCCAACGTGACGGTCGAAGCCACCGACACGCCGGAGGCGCTTGTTGAAAACGCGCCACACGGCACCACCTTCCTGGTCATGACGCACAGCCACGCCCTTGACCTGGCCCTGTCGCACGCGATACTGTCGCGCCCCAGCGCGGATTGGTTCGGCCTGATCGGCTCCACTACCAAGCGCCGCCAGTTCGAGCACCGCCTGCGCGAACGCGGCATCGACGATGCGCGCCTCGACGCGATGGTCTGCCCGGTCGGCCTGCCCGGCATCGAGGGCAAGGCCCCGGCCGTGATCGCGGCCTCCGTGGCGGCCCAGCTGCTCACCGTGTGGGAAGCAGCTGCCCGCCAAGCCCATGTTTCTTCGGATTGTCAAGATGTCCAACACTAAGCTCCAGGCTTACCGTGCAAGCTTGCTGCACTTCCATGCCGACCCGGCCTTCGATGGCGACGCCCATGCCTGGCTCGAGGACGGCCTGCTGATCGTCGAAGACGGCAAGGTCAAGGCCGCGGGCGACTACGCCGCCCTGATCGATACGCTGCCGCCCGGCGTAACCCCGCACGACTACCGCGGCCAGCTCATCACCCCGGGCTTCATCGACACCCACCTGCATTTCCCGCAGACCGACATGATCGCCTCGCCCAGCCCGGGCCTGCTGCCCTGGCTGGAGACCTACACCTTCCCGACCGAGCGCCGTTTCGAGGACCCGGCCCATGCGCGCGCCACCGCCGAGTTCTTCCTCGACGAACTGCTGCGCTGCGGCACCACGACTGCCGTCGTGTACTGCACCGTGCATCCGCAATCGGTGGATGCGTTTTTTGAAGCCAGCGAAGCGCGCAACTTGCGCATGGTGGCCGGCAAGGTGCTGATGGACCGCCACTGCCCCGACTTCCTGCGCGACTGCGAGGGCGGTGTCGGCGCCAGCGCCGACCTGATCGAGAAGTGGCACAAGCGCGGCCGCCAGCTGTATGCGATCACTCCGCGCTTCGCCCCGACCTCGACCGACGCCCAGCTGCGCGCCACCGCCGAACTGGCCGCGGCCTACCCGGACACCTTCATCCAGACCCACGTCTCGGAGAACAAGGACGAATGCACCTGGGTGGGCGAGCTGCATCCGCAGGCGCGCAGCTACCTGGACGTGTACGAGCGCTTCGGCCTGATGCGCCCGCGCGCGCTGTTCGGCCACTGCATCTGGCTCGACGACGAGGACTTCGCGCGCATGACGGCCACGGGAAGTGCCGCGGCGGTATGCCCGACTTCCAACCTGTTCCTCGGCAGCGGCCTGTTCGACTTCGACCGGGCCGACAAGGCGCGTACGCTGCTGTCGCTCGGCACGGATGTGGGCGCCGGCACCTCGTTCTCGATGCTGCAGACCATGAACGAAGCCTACAAGGTGGCGCGCCTGAAGGGCAGCTACCTGCCGGCCCTGCGCATGTTCTACCTGGCCACGCTGGGCGCGGCGCGCGCCATGGGGCTGGAAGGGACGATCGGCAGCTTTGCGCCGGGGGCGGAGGCCGACTTCGTCGTGCTCGATCCGCAGGCCACTCCGCTGCTGGCGCGTCGCACGGCGCAGCTGGCGTCGCTGGAAGAGCTGCTGTTCGCGCTGGCGCTGCTGGGGGATGACCGGGTGGTCAAGGCGACGTATTCCGGCGGCGAGCAAGTCCACGCCCGCGGCGCTTGAAATAGGATTTTTCGTAGGGTGGGCAGGTTCCCTGCCCACGCGTTCAGGCAGTGCATGCGGGAGTTGAACGCGTGGGCGGGAGACCCGCCCACCCTACGTAGGCATATTGCAAACGCTAACTCAACCGTATAGAGTTGCGCGGTCCAGTGCAGGCGCGAGCTTGCCATAACCGCACCAGAAAGTCCGATCCATGTATACCAAACTGACCGGCAGCGTCCTGCTGGCCCTGGCCCTGGCCGCCGCCCCGCAAGCCCTGGCCAAGGGCCCGGCATCCAAGGCCAACGAAACCGCCACCGCCCGCCATTACGCCAGCCTGATCGCCGGCGAGCCGAAGACGGCCGAGCTGACCCTGTTCTTCACCCAGATGCCCAAGGGCGGCGACCTGCACCACCATTATTCGGGGTCGGTCTACGCCGAGCAGTACGTCGACTTCCTCGACAAGCAGGGCTACTGCCTCAACAAGCAGACCTACCGGATCGAGACCAGCAAAGAGGTCGTCGCCGCCGAGCGCGCCAAGCCGGCGGAACAACGCAACTGCCTGTCGACCGCCGAGGTCTATGCCGACGACTACACCTACCGCGAACTGCTGCAGCGCTGGTCGAACAAGGACTTCGGCAACCATGGCGCGCTCCAGCCGCCGCCGGACCGCCTGTTCTTCCAGACCTTCGGCTTCTTCGGGCCGGTGTCGAACGCGAACTTCCGCGAAGGCCTGCAGGAGCTCAAGAAGCGCGCCATCGCGGAAAACGTCGGCTACATCGAGACCATGTTCAAGATGTCCCCGTTCGTGGTGAACAAGGACTTCGACACCCAGGCCTGGAACAATGTCGGCAATGACCGGGCCTTCGACGCCCAGATGGGCGCCTGGCTGGCGGTGCTGGAGCAGGATGCCGGCTTCGCCAAGTCGATCGAGGATTTCGTCACGAAGATCCACGAGTCGGCCGAAGGCATCGACGACGAGCGCTTCACCATGCGCTACCAGACCTACGTGCTGCGCCTGCTGAACCCCTCGCAGGTGTTCTCGTCGATGGTGTCGGGCTTCAAGGCGGCGGCAATGAGCGACAAGATCGTGGGCGTCAATATCGTTGGCCAGGAAAGCACGATGGTCTCGATGCGCGACTACACGCTGCACATGAAGATGTTCCGCTTCCTGAAGTCGCGCTATCCGGAAGTGAAGGTGGCGATGCACGCCGGCGAACTGGCGATGGGCGACGTGCCGCCGGAAGGCCTGAAGTTCCACATCGATCAGGCGCTGGTCGTGGCCAACGCCGACCGCATCGGCCACGGTCTCGACCTGGCCCACGAGACCAATGCGCCGGCCATCATGGCCAAAATGCGCAAGGACGACATCCCGGTCGAGATCAACCTCACCTCGAACGCCTTCATCAGCGGCATCGAAGGCGCCAACCACCCGGTCACCCTGTACCGCACATACGGCGTGCCCTACGTGATCTCGACCGACGACGCCGGCGTCACCCGCCATACGCTGTCCAACGAATACGTGCTGTTCGCCAGCCGCTACAAGCCGGACTATGCGGAGATGAAGCGGACCTCGTACAACAGCATCCGCTACGCTTTCTTGCCAGTGGCAGAAAAACAACGTCTGACCCGCCAACTGGACGAGCGTTTCGCGGCCTTCGAGGCCAAATTTGCCGGCCTGGCAAAGCTGCGCGCTGCAGCGAAATAAGGGCCTGGCCAGGCGCTGCACATCTCTGGTGCAGCGCTTGGCAGTCATCTTTTATCGGTAACTTTTCGATCACAAATGATCGATAATGCATCTTTTGTGGCTCGCCTGCTACAAAACATCCCCTTCCATCTCAGGTTTGGCCAAATTCTTATTAAAAAAATTTCGCCTAGGAATGCCGCCTTTATAATCCCGCCTTGTAATTTTGCTCGGGTTTAACCCAGGTTTGTAGCGCAGATGCGACGTAGTGGTGCGTATTTATACGACAAACGTATGAATATCGAAGCCAAAACGAATTGGCCGGTTTGATAACGCTCATGCATATTGAGGTTTGATTACCAAAAGGCATCATCGTTCGATCGGGTGCGCGCCGTGTCATTTCGTTGAAACACTTGCACGTTACACTTGCCGCCGCTAGCCGGCAGGCCCGCCTGGGCACCATGCAGCAAAAGAAAAGATTGCAGTACTTGTAAGAGAGGGGCAACCGTCGGCTGCCCGTTATAACTATAGTTCTTTTTGGGGTTATCAATGATCACTCAACAACAGATCCGGCTCACCAAACTGGCGCTGGCTTTGTCTGTTGCGTTGGCTGCCACGCCAGTCTTCGCACAGAACACCACCTCGGCCATCGGCGGCCGTATCTCGGCCGCTGACGGCAAGCCTGCCGTCGGCGCCCAGGTGCAGATTGTTCACACCGAGTCGGGTTCTGTCAGCAATGTCACGACCGACGCGGAAGGCCGTTACGTTGCACGCGGCCTGCGCGTCGGCGGTCCTTACACCATCATCATCACGCAGGGCGGCGTCACCGAGCGCCGCGAAGGCGTGTTCACCGAGCTGGCCGAAACCGCCGCCGTGGACGCGACCCTGGGCCAGAACATGCAGACCGTGACCGTGACCGGTTCGGCAGCCCGCTCGGAGATCTTCTCGAACCAGGCCATGGGTTCGGTCACCGCGATCAGCCGCGCCGACCTGGAAACCCAGGCATCGATCAACCGCAACCTGCAGGACTTCGCGCGTCTCGATCCACGCGTGTCGCAGACCGACAAGGACCGCGGCGAGATGTCCGTGGCCGGCCAGAACTCGCGCTACAACTCGATGACCATCGACGGCGTGGCCATCAACGATACCTTCGGCCTGGAAGCCAACGGCAGCCCGACCGCCCGCCAGCCGATCTCGATGGAAGCCATCGCCTCGGTGCAGGTCAACGTCGCCAACTACGACGTGACCCAGCGCGGCTACACCGGCGCCAACGTCAACGCCGTCACCAAGTCGGGTACCAACGTGTACCACGGCGGCGCCTACTACGTGACCCGCGACGACCGCCTGGTCGGCAAGCGTTACAACCAGACCACCGACGACTACTTCGACGCGCCGGAATTCAAGGACAACACCAAGGGCCTGTGGGTCAGCGGCCCGCTGGTCAAGGACAAGCTGTTCTTCTTCGCCCTGGCGGAGAACTATGAAAGCAGCCGCAGCGGTCCGGAATTCGGCGCCATCGGCACCGGCACCGGCACCACCGTCGGCATCAGCCCGAACCAGATCAACCGCATCAAGGAAATCGCCCAGAGCCGCTACGGCTTCGACATCGGCAGCACCGACGTGCCGGCCGGTACCAAGATGAAGTCGGAAGAGCGCATGCTCAAGCTCGACTGGAACATCAGCGACGACCACCGCGCCAACCTGCGCTACTCGAAGACCTCGCAGAACGAGCCGATCTTCCCGGGCTTCTCGCAGAGCGGCGTGTCCCTGAGCTCGCAGTTCTACAACCAGGACAAGACCATCGAAACCCTGGTCGGCCAGGTGTTCTCGGACTGGACCGAGAACCTGTCGACCGAATTCAAGGTTTCGCAGCGCGATTATGACTCGGTGCCGGTCAACAATGCCACGCTGCCGACCATGTCGTTCTCGTTCACCGGCCCGCTGCCGTCGGACGCACCGAGCGGCACCCGCACCGGCACCCGCTTCCTGAACACCGGTACCGAGCAAAGCCGCCATAACAACGTGCTGGGCACCAAGACCCTGGACGTGTACGCCGGCGCCAACTACCTGTGGGGCGACCACGAATTCAAGGTCGGCGCCGACTACACCCAGAACAAGGTGTACAACGCCTTCCTGCAGAACGTGTACGGCAACTACACCTTCCAGTGCGATAACAACTTCGCGTACACCTTCGGCTCGATCAACTGCGCCACCGCGACCGCGGCCCAGATCGACGCTGCGATCTTCGAGAACTTCTCGCGCGGCCGTCCGTCGTCGTACACCGTGCAGCTGCCGGTGGCTGGTGGTTCGCTGAGCAACGCGATCGCCCAGTTCACGATGAAGAACACCGGCGTGTTCCTGCAGGATAACTGGACCGTCAACAACAACCTGACCGTCAGCGCCGGCGTGCGCGTCGACGTGACCGGCGTCGACAACCGTCCGCTGCGCAACGCCGCCGTGGCCGCACCGACCGTCGCCGGCAACGCCGCCACCTTCCTGCGCCAGTCCGGCGGCTATGGTGTCGACAATACCCAGACCTTCGACGGCAACAAGCTGTGGCAGCCACGTGTCGGCTTCAACTACAAGTTCGACACGGCACGTCCGACCCAGGTGCGCGGCGGTGCCGGCCTGTTCCAGGGCGCGGCGGCGACCGTGTGGATGTCGAACCCGTTCTCGAACCCGGGCATCGCTACCCGCACCATCACCTGCTCGGGCTCGGGCGCAACCCGCTGCCCAAGCACCGACGGCCTGTTCACGCCGGACGTGAACGCCCAGCGTACCGTCACCGGCTCGACCCCGTCGGCCAACGTCGACGTCCTGTCGCCGGACCTGCGCCAGCCATCGATCTGGAAGGCCAACCTGGCATTCGAGCATGAGCTGCCGGTCGGCGGTCTGGTGTTCGGCGCCGAGCTGCTGGCGACCCAGAACAAGGATTCGATCTTCTACCAGAACCTGAACCTGGGCGCACCGACCCGCATCGGCAAGGACGGCCGCGAGCTGTACTACAACGCCAATGGCCTGTCGGCGAGCTGCTATACCTTCACCAACAACTCGGTGGGTAATGCAACCAACTGCCAGAACACCAACAAGGCGCTGTCGAACCTGAGCTACGGTAACGTGCTGCTGGCCAAGGGCACCGACAAGGGCGATGCCCAGGTCCTGACCTTCTCGCTGACGAGCCCGACCCGCAAGGGCTTCGGCTGGTCGGTCGCTTACTCGCACACCAACGCGACCGAAGTCTCGCCGCTGACCTCGTCGACCTCGAACTCGAACTGGTCGGGCCGCTCGGTCTTCAACCCGAACGAGGAAGTCGCCGCCAATTCGTCCTACCTGGTGAAAGAGCGTATCAATGCCCGCATGTCGTGGGAGAAGCGCTTCTTCGGCAACTACCGCACCCGTCTCGGCGTCTTCTATGAAGGCCGCGAGGGCAAGCCGTACAGCTGGACCTTCAACAACGACCTGAACGGTGACGGACTGGCCGGCAACGACCTGATGTACATCCCGTCGGCCGAAGGTTCGGGCGAAGTCGTGTTCTTCGGCGACACCGCGACCAACAAGAGCAACGAGGCGCGTTTCTGGGCAACCGTCAACGCCAACGAAGTGCTGCGCAATGCCAAGGGCGGCGTGGTCGGTCGTAACACCGACTTCTCGCCATGGACCAACAGCTTCGACGTGAAGATCACCCAGGAACTGCCAGGCTTCTTCAGCAAGCACAAGGCCAGCTTCTCGCTCGACATCCTCAACTTCGGCAACCTGCTGAACAAGAAGTGGGGCCGTATCGAAGAAGTGGGCTTCCAGTCCGCCGGCGCACAGGCGCGCAGCTTCGTCGACTACGTCGGCCTGGATGCACAGGGCCGCTACGTCTACGGCGTGCGCAACAACGTGGAAGACCTGAACGTTCGCCAGAACAAGGGCGAGTCGCAGTGGGCCATCCAGGCAACCGTCAAGTACGAGTTCTAAGCTGAACGCGTGAAGGCATCCCTGTGATGTGAGAACGGCCGGTGGCGACACCGGCCGTTTTCCATTGGGTGAAGCCATGTGATAATGCGCAGGGCCGACAGGCACCTTCCTCCATCGAGAATATTCCATGAACGTACATCTGCGTGCCCCGGCACCTCTCCCACGCGCCGTGCTGGCCGTCGCCATTTCACTTGGCCTGGCCGGCTGCGCCGCCACCGCCAGCCGCGAGCCGGTGAGCATCAAGCTGGTCGCCATGAACGACTTCCACGGCAACCTCGAGCCGAGCCGCTTCACCCCGACCAACCCGGACGGCAGCAAGGCGCCGGCGATCCGCGCCGGTGGCGTCGAAGCCGTGGCGGCGGCGCTGCAGGCCTGGCGCAAGGAGGACAAGGACCTGCTGTTTGTCTCGGCGGGCGACCTGATCGGCGCCAGTCCGGCGATGTCCTCGCTGTGGGCCGACGAACCGACCATCGAGGCGATGAACATGCTGGACCTGCGCGTGAGCGCGGTCGGCAACCACGAATTCGACGCCGGCCGCAAGGAGCTGCTGCGCCAGCAGCACGGCGGCTGCGATTCACCGCGTCCGGCCAAGGCCTGCCAGATGGCGCCGACCTACGGCGGCGCGAAGTTCACCTACCTGGCTGCCAACGTGATCGACAAGGCCACCGGCAAGCCTTTCATCCCGGCTTTCCGCATCGAGGAAACCAAGGGCATCAAGGTCGGCCTGGTCGGCGTGGTGCTGGAAGACACCCGTTCGGTCGTCATGGCCTCGGGTATCGCGGGCCTGGAATTCGGCGACGAGGCCGCGGCCATCAACCGCGCCATTCCCGACATGCGCCGCCAGGGCGCCGACGTGATCGTGGCCCTGGTGCACCAGGGCGGCAACACCAAGGACCACCCGACCCAGCCCGGCTGCGCCAACCTCACCGGTCCGATCGTCGGCATCGTCGAGAAGCTCGATCCCAGCATCCGCCTGGTGATTACGGGCCACACCCACCAGAGCTACCTGTGCAAGGTCGGCGGCCGCACCGTGACCCAGGCGTCTTCCTACGGCCACCTCCTGACCCGCATCGACATGAAGGTGCAGAAGGGCGCAGGCGTGGTCGGCGACATCAAGGTCGAGAACGTGCTGATGAAGGCGGGCGATTATCCGGCCGACGAGCGGATGGCCGCCTTCATCGTCAGGGTGAAGGACAGCAGCCGCGCCGCCCTGAACCGCCCGGTGGCGCGCCTGGCCACGGCGCCGGTGCTGCGCAAGCAGAACGCGGCCGGCGAAGCGCCGCTCGGCAACCTGATCGCCGACGCCGTACTGGCGGCCACCCGCAACGTGGGCGCGCAGATCGGCCTCATGAACGAAGGCGGCATCCGCAAGGACCTGGAGGCCGGCGCCGACAACGTGGCAGCCTTCGGCCAGGCCCAGGCCGTGCTCCCGTTCGGGAACACCCTGGTGGTGATGGACCTGAGCGGCGCCCAGATCCGCGCGCTGCTCGAGCGCCAGTGGAACAAGGACGGTTCGATGGGATCGATGCTGCAGGTGTCGAACGGCTTCAGCTATACCTGGGACGAGCGGCGCCCGGTCGGCAGCCGCGTGACCGCCATCACCCTGAACGGCAAGCCGCTCATCGATGCCAAGACCTACCGCATCGTCGCCAACAACTTCCTGGCCGAAGGCGGCGACAACTACCCGGAATTCGGCAAGGGAACCAATCGCCTCGAGACCGGCCTGCTGGACCTCGACGCCTTTACCGACTACCTGCGCGCCATCGAAGGGCAGGGCGCGGCGCTGGCCCCTGCCGCAAGCGCGCCACGCATCATCAAGGCACAGTAAGCCGATCATACGAGTCAAGGAAGACCATGAAAAAACTAGCCTGTGTACTCGCGCTCACCAGCGCATTCGCATCGTTCGACGCCGCAGCCTGGGGCCGCGACGGCCACAAGGCGATCGGCGCCATCGCCGACAAGCTGCTCAAGGGCAGCAGGGCGCAGCAGGAAATCGCCAAGCTGCTCAAGCCGGGCGAGTCGCTCGAGCTGGTCGCCAACTGGGCCGACTGCGTCAAGGGGACCTTCTGCGGCGAGCAGACCCCGGAAATGATCGAGTTCGTCAACGCCAACCCGCAGCACGACAAGTATCACTACACCAACGTGCCGTTCCAGCACGACCACTATGACGACCATGGCGTCGGCCGGACCGGCGTCGACATCGTGCAGACGCTGCGCCAGTGCATCGCCGTCCTGCAGGGCAAGACGGATCCGGAGCTGAACCCGCACAAGTTCACAAAACGCCAGGCGCTGATCCTGCTCACCCACTTTGCCGGCGACATCCACCAGCCGCTGCACGTGGGCGCGGCCTACGTCGGCAAGGACGGCAAGTTCGTGGCGCCGAAGACCCAGGGCGAGGTCGACGAGACCGTGATCTTCGACACGCGCGGCAGCAATAACCTGTTGCTGGACGATGCGCGCCTGGGCGCGCTGGCGGCCGCCGTCATCCCGGCGGGCGAGCCCGTCCCGGTGCGGGAAGGCGTGCCGAAGGCGCTGACCAGGCCGTTCCACTCCTACTGGGACAGCACCACGGTCGACTACGCGTTCCGCCGCCTGCAGACACGGACCCCGGAACAGTTTGCCGAGAAGGTGATCAACGGCAAACCCCAGCTGCCGGCGATCGAGGGCGACCCGATCACCGCGCCGTATGCGTGGGCCAACCATTCGCTGTACGTGGCGAAGCAGGCCTTCGACGGCGTCACGCCCGGCAAGCTGACCCCGCAAACCAGCAAGAAGGGCGAGACCTACTACACCTTCGCGCTGGAAGTGCCGCAGAACTACCCGGTGCCGAGCTCGGAGATCGCCAAGCAGCAGCTGATCAAGGGCGGCTACAACCTGGCGGCGATCCTGCTGGCGATTTTCCCGGAGAAGGGTTGAGCGCAGTCTAGCATCGCTCGCGGGAGCGCCGTGCGCGGCGCGCCCCGCACATGGTCTTGGATAGAATCCGGCTCACTGGCACCGACGCCGACACCGAGTCCAAGACCATGAACCCTCTCTTCAAGGCGGCCAGCAGTGCCGCTTGTATCGTTGCCTGCCTGCTTCCTGCCGCCGCCGACGCGCAATCCAGCCTGGAGCGCAATCTCCCGCTGTGGGAAATCGGCCTCGGCGCCGCCGCGCTGTCCACACCGTCCTATCCCGGCTCCGACGAGCGCGAAAACCGCGTGCTGGTCTTCCCGAACATCATTTACCGCGGCGAGATCCTGCGCGCCGACCGTTCCGGCGTCAACGCGCGCCTGTTCAGCTCCGACCGGGCCGAGCTCGACATCGGCTTCGCCGGCGCCTTGCCCTCCGATTCGGACGATGTCGACGAACGTGCCGGCATGCCCGACCTCGGTCCGCTGGTGGAATTCGGCCCACGCCTGAAATTGCGGCTGGCGGACCTGGGCAATAACCGCCGCCTGCGCGCGGAACTGCCGCTGCGCGCCGTGATCGAGGCGCGTGGTGGACTGCATGGCCGTGGCTATACCTTCGAGCCGCGCCTGGCCTACGAGATGGCTGGCGAGCGCGGGCTGTGGACGCTGGAAACGAACCTGTCGGTGGTGCTGGGCGACCGCCGGATCAACCGCCATTTCTACGAGGTGGCGCCGCAGTATGCGACGGCCGCGCGGCCCGCGTATGCAGCCGACTCCGGCCTGCTGTTGACGCGTCTCGGCCTGTTCGGCTCGCGCCGCATCAATGAGGATGTGCGGGTGTTCGGCTACCTGCGCTACGAGAGCTACCAGGGGACGGCGAACCGTGACAGCCCGCTGCATGTGAAGGACAGCGGCGTGTCGGGCGGGGTAGGCGTGATGTGGACCTTCAGGCGTTCCGCGGCGCGGGCGCGCGGGGCGGAAACGGTCAGTCCGGGCATGTAATCAATGAAAAATGCCGTGCGGGGCCGCACGGCATCGTGAACTACACGGGCGGCGCATGGCCCGCCCGGATGCTGACCTGATTACTTCATTGCATCTTTGCTGTCCTTGCGCGCGGCCTTGGCATCTTTCTTGGCCTGCTTCGCATCGGCCTTGGCAGCCTGGTCGGTCATGTCGGCTGCGGATGCCGGGGTGGCAGGCGTGGCGGGCGTGGCCGGAATTGCCGGCGAAGCTGCGGTGGCCGCGGTGGTGCCGGTGCCGCCGGCGGTTGCCGACGAGTCAGTAGTGGCGGAAGTCTCGGTTGCCGGGGTGGTCGGCATCGCCGGGGTGGCGGCGGTTGCCGGCGTTGCCGGGGTAGCCGGCGTGGCCGGGGTGGTGGTTTGGGCGTAGGCCGAAGTAGCGGACAGAGCGACGATCAGGGTAGCAAGTGCTTTTTTCATGGATAAATCCTTTCCGGTTCGGGTTCTGGCGTACGTGTATCGTGTCACCTCGGCCTCTAACGGGCGCCGCTTGCACCCTGTTGACGAGCCTTACAAAGGCTTACGCCGCTCACATTTGCTAACAAACTGTGCAACATGCGGTGACGACCAGCAAAAAAAATGGCCTGCGGAAAGCAGGCCATTGCTACGTGCCGCTACGATTACCTTGATTTGACGAAGGGCTTGCCCAGCGCCTTGGGCGCCACCGACTTGGCCATCAGGCCGGCCAGCACGATCACGGTCAGCACATACGGGATCATCTGTATCAGCGCGCCCGGGATGCGGCCCACCACCGGCAGGTCCACGCCTTCGATCTGCACCTGCACCGCGCCGAAGAAGCCGAACATCAGGCAGCCCAGCACCGTGTGCAGCGGACGCCAATTGCCGAACACCATGGCCGTCAGCGCCAGGTAGCCGGCGCCGGCCGACATGTCGCGCAGGAAGAATCCGCTCTGGACGATCGACAGGTAGGCGCCCGAGAACGAGCACAGCACGCCCGCGATCAGCATCGCGGTGTAGCGGGTGCGCTGCACCGGGACGCCGGCCGCATCGGCCGCGTGCGGGTTTTCGCCGCAGGCACGCAGGCGCAGGCCGAAGCGGCTGTGGTAGAGCAGCCAGTGCACCAGCGGCAGCAGCAGGAAGGCGAGGTAGACCAGCACGGTGTGCCCGCCGATCACGCTGCCATACAGCCAGCCGATGAAGGGAATATCGGCCACGGCCGCGGTGCCCGGCAGGACGATCTCGGCCAGGCGCGCTTCGCCCAGGTCCGGCGTGCGGCCGCCCTGCTGGAAGAAGTACTGGGCCACGACGAAGGTCAGGCCGCTCATGGCAATGTTAATCGCCATGCCCGCGACCAGCTGGTTGCCCTTCTGGGTGATCGACACGAAGGCCTGCACCAGCGCCAGCGCGCTGGACGCCAGGATGCCGGCGGCGATACCGAGCCACGGGTCCTGGTAGGCGTAGGCGACGCCGGCCGACACGAAGGCCGAGGCCAGGATCTTGCCCTCGAGGCCGAGGTCGATCACGCCGCTGCGTTCGGCGAACAGGCCGGCCATGGCCGCGAAGATCAGGACCGGCGCATTGCGGATCATCGTGACGACGATGCTGGCGAATTGGAAGTCGTCCATGGCTTATCCCTTGCGTGCGTTGATCATTTTAAGAACGGCGGGCGCGTACAGGTTCTCCATCGCGCCGCAGAACAGGATGATCAGTCCCTGGATGAAAATGAAGGTCTCCTGCGGGATGTTCGGCTTTTCCAGCGAGAGGTCGAAGCCGCCCTGGATCAGCGCGCCGAACAGGACCGACGACAGGAAGATGCCCACCGGATGCTGGCGGCCCATCAGGGCGATCGCGATGCCGATGAAGCCGGCGCCGGCCGGGAAGTTCAGGCTCAGGTAGTGGGTCGAGCCGAGGATCGAGTTCACCGCGGCCAGACCGGCCAGCGCGCCCGAGATCAGCATGGCGACGATGATCATGCGGCTGATGCGCACACCGGCGTAGTGGGCCGCGTGCTGGTTCAGGCCCGTCGCCTGCAGCTTGTAGCCCCAGGGCGAGCGCGTCATCATCACCCAATAGACCGCCAGCGCCACGATCGCCAGGAAGAATCCGATGTTCAGCGGCGTGTCGCCCAGCACCGGGAACCACTCGCCCAGGCGCGGCATCCACGCGGCTTCGCTGAAGACGCGGCTGGCCGGATTCTGGTCGCCCTCGGGGATCAGCTTCAGGATCAGGTAGTTCATCAGGCTGGCGGCGATGAAGTTGAACATGATGGTCGTGACCACCACGTGGCTGCCGCGTTTGGCCTGCAGGTAGCCGGGCAGGAAAGCCCAGCCGGCGCCGAACACGGCGCTGGCCACCATCGCCAGCGGAATCAGGAGCCACGGCGACAGCGTGGCGTCAAAAGCGAGCATGGCCAGGGTCAGTCCCAGGCCGCCCAGGTACATCTGGCCTTCGGCGCCGATGTTGAACAGGCCGGCCTTCATCGCCACCGAGACCGCCAGGCCGGTGAAGACGAAGGTGGAGGCGTAGAACAGCGTATAGCTCAGGCCTTCCGGATTGATGACGGCGCTGTTGACCAGGATCTGCAGCGATTCCACCGGGCTTTCGCCCAGCAGGTGGATGACGAGGGCCGCCACCAGCAGCGCCGACAGCAGGTTCAGGACCGGCAGGACGAAGCCGGAAGCCCAGCGTGGGAGTTCAGTCGTTTTCATTGGGCTTGTTGGCTTAGTGCTTGTGCATCCCGCCCATCAGCAGGCCGATGCGGGTCGTATCGAATTCGTCGATGTTCAGTTCGCCGGTGACGCGGCCGCTCGAGACGACCACGATGCGGTCGGCGAGCGCGCGCACTTCTTCCAGTTCGGTCGACACCAGCAGGATCGCCACGCCCTCGTCGCGCAGGCGCAGCAGCTGGGTGTGGATGCTCTCGATGGTGCCGATGTCGACGCCGCGGGTCGGCTGGCCGACCAGCATCAGCTTCGGGCTAGCCGACACTTCGCGCGCGATCACCACCTTTTGCTGGTTGCCGCCGGACAGAAGACCGATGCGCAGGTCCGGGTTCTTCGGACGCACATCGAAGGCTTCCAGCAGGTGGGCGCAGCGCTTGGCGATGGCCTCGAAGTCGAACAGGCCCATCTTGTTTTTCACGCGGTCCTGGTAGCCGAACACGGTGTTCTGCATCACCGAGAAATCCTTGATGACGCCGTCGCGCAGGCGGTCTTCCGGCACGTGGCCGATGCCGAGCGCGCGGAATTCGGCGGGCAGGCCGTCGGCGTTGGCGCGGCGCGCGTAGGGCAGCTCCTTGCCCAGGAATTCAACCGTGCCGGAGGTCGGCAGGCGCATGCCCGACAGGATTTCCATCAGTTCGCTCTGGCCGTTGCCCGACACGCCCGCAATCGCGACGATCTCGCCGGCGCGCACCGTGAGGTCGATGTCGGACAGCAGCTTGACCTTGTTCCTGTCTTCGAGCTGCAGGTTCGACACCCGCAGCACCGGCGCGCCCGGATTGAAGGGCTTGCGCGGCAGGTTGCCCTCGATCGGACGGCCGACCATCATGTTGGCCAGCTGTTCCTTCGAGCTGTCCTTGGTAGCGACGGCGCCGGCCACGCGGCCCGCGCGCATTACCGTTACCTGGTCGGTGATCTCCATGATCTCGCCCAGCTTGTGGGTGATCAGGATGATGGTCTTGCCCTGTTCCTTGAACAGCCGCAGGATTTCGAACAGCGAGGCGGTTTCCTGGGCGGTGAGGACGGCGGTGGGCTCGTCCAGGATCAGGATCTCGGCGCTGCGGTAGATCTGCTTGAGGATCTCGACGCGCTGCTGCGCACCCACCGACAGGTCGTGGATGGTGGCCAGCGGGTCGACGTCGAGGCGGTAGCGGGCGCAGATCTCGCGCAGCTTGGCCTCGGTCTCCTTGCGCTTGGCAGCCAGCTTGAATCCACCCTCGGTCCCCAGCATGACGTTGTCGAGCACGGTCATGTTCTCGACCAGCATGAAGTGCTGGTGGACCATGCCGATGCCCAGCGCGATCGCCTCGTGCGAGGTGCGGATGGTGCGCTCTTGTCCATCGATGAGGAGCTGCCCGCTGTCGGCATTGTAGTAGCCGTACAGGATGCTCATGAGGGTGGACTTGCCCGCGCCATTCTCGCCGATCACACCGTGGATCGAGCCTTTGGCGATCGAGAAGCTGACGTCAGCGTTCGCCTGCACGGCCCCGAAGGCCTTGCTGATGTTGCGAAATTCTACGGCTGGCTGCATTGCGATCTGTATTAAGAGAGTTTGTACTTCATTCATTCAAAAGCGCGCCGGACCGGGTATGCCGGTGCGGCGCGCTTCAGAATGGGATGGGTGGATCAGACCGGGCAGCTGCCTGCGGCGCGGTAGTCGATGACCTTGATCTTGCCGTTGATGATGTCGGTGCGCACGGCGTTCACGCGCTTTTCGATCTCCGGCGAGACGACCTTGCGGTTGTCCTTGTCCAGGACCCAGTCGACGCCGCCTTCCTTCAAGCCCTTGTGGATGACGCCGGCTTTCCAGGTGCCGTTCTTTTGCGCCATGAAGGAGTCGTAGACGGCGATGTCCACGCGCTTGACCATCGAGGTCAGCATGGTGCCCGGGTGCAGGTAGTTCTGGTTCGAGTCGACGCCGATCGCCAGCTTGCCCTTGGTCTTGGCCATCTGCAGCGCGCCCATGCCGCTGCCGCCGGCCACCGCGAACACCACGTCGGCGCCGCGATCGAACTGCGCACGCGCCAGCTCGCCGCCCTTGGCCGGATCGTTCCAGGCCGCGGCGGTGGTGCCGACCATGTTCTGCATGATCTCGACTTTCGGGAACTGCGCTTTCGCGCCCTGGGTGTAGCCGCAGGCGAAGGCGCGGATCAGCGGGATGTCCATGCCGCCGACGAAGCCCAGCTTCTTCGACTTGGACGCCATGGCGGCGGCGACGCCGACCAGGTAGGAGCCTTCCTGTTCCTTGAACATCACCGAGTTGATGTTGGCACCCTGGGCGACGCTGTCGATCAGCACGAAGCGCACGTTCGGGAATTCCTTGGCGACCTTCTGGACCGCCTGGGTCTGCGAGAAGCCGATCGCCGCGATCAGGTCGACCTTCTTGCGCGCCAGGCCGCGCATCACCTGCTCGGCCTGGGTATCGCTGTTGGCCTGCACTTCGAAGACCTTGATGCCGGTCTCTTTCGAGAAGCGCTGCAGACCCTCGAAGGCCGACTGGTTGAACGATTTGTCGAACTTGCCGCCCGCATCGTAGACCATGCCGAGCTTCGGCGCTGCCGGCGCGGCAATTGCAATGCCCGCGCTGCCGGCGACGGCCAGCGCCGCGATGGTCATGGTGAGTTGCTTGAGTTTCATGAATGAGGCTCCTGGAATTTCGATATTGTACCCGGCCCAACAGTCAGGCTGGAACGGGCTGCGCAAGCTGCATCGCCAACGGCGCCATTGCGGCGGACAATGCGAAGCGCATTGTGTCAGCCGCAGGGCGCACGAGGGGTTACGATTTGTATCGCGGATGCATCGGCCTGCGGTATGTAGCTCATCTGCAACAGCCAGCACGGCCCTGCGACAAGCCCGGAGCCGACATCGCCCGCGACGCCGCGCAAATTGTGGGAAATTCGATGTACGCAGCTCAGCCTGTCAAATATGCATCAAGCGACATATTGATGACAAATACGATTTTACTTGGCAATTTATTCCAAGGAAATATAACTGCTGACATTTTTCAGCAATTATTTTGCCATGGCGCTCATCGTGGCGTCTGCCGGGGAGGATGTCGATACAGGCGCAGGGCCCACCTCCTTGCCGACTTCGACCTGTGCCGGCGCAGTCTCGGGCGCAGCGGCCTCGACTGCCGGCAGCTGGGGGATGCCGACCGGCTTGGCGAACTGGCGCGTGAGGAAGCTGGCGATCAGGGCCTGGGTGGCTTCGAGGTAGGGGATGTTCATGTGATCCGAGCCCGGCACGGTCTCGTCGCCCACCAGCGTGGCCAGCTTGCCTACCAGCTGGTCAGTGTGCGAGTGGGGCACCACGTCGTCGGCGGCCGCGCGCAGCACATAGGTCGGGGCCTTGAGCGAGGGCGCGTACTTGATCGACTCGAAGCGGTCGCGCAGCATGTACTCGATCGGCATCACGCGGAAGCGCCGCTTGGCGATGGCCAGGATCGAATCGTAGGGGGTGATTAAAACCACGGAATTGACCGGGCGTTCCTTGGCCACCTGTACCGCGACACCCGAGCCCAGGCTGCGGCCGACCAGGGCGATGCGGGAAGCGTCGACCTGGCCGAGGGCGGCGAGCCAGTCGAACAGGGTGCAACCGTCTTCGATCATGTGGATTTCGGCCGGCACGCCATGGGACTGGCCATAGCCGCGGTAGTTCATGGCCAGCACGGTCATGCCGGGGAACAGCTTGCCGGCGTCGCGCGCGACCCAGGACACTTCTTCGGAGCGGCCGCCGAAGTACATCACCGCGGGGCGCGGGCCGGGAACGAGCGGGGTCAGCAGCCAGCCGCACAGGCGGGTGCCGTCCTTGCCGCGCAGCACGACCGGGCGGGTGCGGTGCCCGGTGCTGCGCGGGCTTTCCACTTCGGGTGTGATGCAGGGATTGAACACCAGGCGGCGCTGGTTGGCGGCCACGGCGGCAGTAACGGTCAGCCACAAAAAGCTGGCGAATCCTGTGAGCCCCGCTGCCATTTTCTTTGACGTGTCCATGGCTCCAGTCTACCCCTGCCGCAAAAATTTGTTCTGTGCGGCACTTCGCTCAGCGTTAAGCAAGTTGGAAGAGTAGTGGAACAGTTGGGTTATTACAACAGTAGGGTGGGCAAGTCTCTTGCCCACGCGTTCAAATCGGACATGAACAGCCTGCGCGATCATTCTTTCGCTAGTTGAACGCGTGGGCGGGAAACCCGCCCACCCTACGAGCTACGGTGTCGGCTTGCCGCGGCGTGTTCAGTCCGGCGCATGCCGCGTGGACGGACCGGCGGCGACGTACTGTTCGACATCGGTCGCGGTATGGTCGATGCGCACATCCTGCTGGTCGGCGTGGACGCCGGCTTCGGCGTGCTCGCCCTTGCTGCCGTTGCCGGAGTAGTGCTTGCCCAGGTATTCCGAGGCCAGCACGCCGGCCGCGGACAGCGCCGTCAGCGCCAGCGAACCGCCGCGCGCGTGGCTGCCCCCGCGGCGCAGCACCAGGTTGGCCGCGCCGACGAGGAGGGCGGCGCCGGTGAGGGCGGCGTGCAGCTGGCTGTCGCGTTTCTCTTCGCCCTGCGGCTTGTCGGCCACGTAGTCGGCCACGCCGGCGGCGCTGGCGGCCAGTCCGCCAACGATGCCGGCGCCCATGCTTAGGTAGGAAGCCTTGGCATAGTCTTCGTCGCCGGTAGCGCTGTGCATGGCGTCGAGGATGAAACCGAAGGGAATGAGGATGGCCGGCGCCGCGCTCAGGACCGAGTGCAGAGGTTGGCCGGCGATGGTGATCTTGTTCATGGCGTGCTCCTGACGTTGGTTGTGTTCAGGATGAGTGTGACATAGGGCAGGGGAGCGACTCGCACGCTTGGGGGGCTTCAAGTAAGATGATCCATTCCGGCATTCGCTGCCTCGACCTCGGAGTTCCCGTGCACTACCTGCTCATGTATGACCTCGCCCCAGACTACCTCGAACGCCGCGGCGAATTCCGCGACGAGCACCTGCAGCTGGCATGGGAGGCGCAGGCGCGCGGCGAGCTGGTGATCGCCGGCGCGCTGGCCGATCCGAGCGACCGCGCCGTCCTGATGTTCAGCTGCGACGGCCCGGAGCCGGTGCAGCTGTTCGCCGCCAAAGACCCCTACGTCACCCACGGCCTGGTGCGCGCCTTCCACGTGCGCCAGTGGAATACGGTGGTGGGCGACGACGCCTTCACCCCGGTCCGTCCTGGATAATTACAGACGGCAATTCGCAGCGAACATCGGGTAAGATTGCACGGCTTTCAACGGAGAGTTCATGCAATCTGCCGTCAACCTGTGGCCGCTGCTCGGCGTCGCCGTCGTCGTCGCCGGCTTCCTGCTGCGCGCCCACCCCGTGCTGGTGGTGGTGGCCGCCTGCGGCGTCACCGGCCTGGCCGCCGCGATGCCGGTGGAAGGCATCCTGGCCGCGCTCGGCGGCGCCTTCGTCAAGACCCGCAACCTGCCTTTGATCCTGCTGCTGCCGCTGGCCGCCATCGGCCTGCTGGAGCGCGCCGGCCTGCGCGAGCGCGCCCAGACGGCGATCGCGAAGGTGCGCTCGGCCACCGCCGGGCGCCTCCTGATCGTCTACCTGTTCGCACGCGAGACCTCGGCCGCCGCCGGCCTCACCAGCCTGGGCGGCCAGGCCTCGATGGTGCGCCCGCTGGTGGCGCCGATGGCCGAAGCCGCGGCCGAGACGCAATACGGCAGTTTGCCGGACCACCTGCGCCACCGCATTCGCGCCATGTCCGCCGCCACCGACAACGTCGGCCTGTTCTTCGGCGAAGACATCTTCGTCGCCTTCGGCGCCATCGTCCTGATGCAGACCATACTGAATGCCGAGGGCATCGCGGTCGACCCGCTGCACATGGCGCTGTGGGGCATCCCGACCGCGATCACCGCCTTCATCATCCACGCCTGGAATTTGCGCCGGCTCGATGTGCAGATCCGTCGTGACATGGGCCAGGCATGATCACGCTCGAATTCTTCTACGTACTGGTCGGCCTGCTGTTCGTGGCCGTCGCCGTGATGAACCTGCGTGACCGCAGCAACCCGCGCCGTGTCACCACCGCCTTGTTCTGGGGCCTGTACGCGCTGCTCTACCTGGCAGGCGAGCGCCTGCCCCCCAGCTTTGTCGGCGCCTTGATGATCCTGATGGCGCTGGTCGCCGGTTTCAAGGGTGTCGCCGCTGGCAAGCCCGACATGCCGCCGGAGGAGGTGCGCCGCGCCAGTAGCAGCCGGCTCGGCAACCGGCTGTTCATTCCGGCGCTGATCCTGCCGCTGGTGACCATGCTGGGGGCCACGGTGTTCTCCGAGGTCCAGGTGAACGGCCTGGCGCTGCTCGACCCCAGGCACGTGACCCTGGTGAGCCTGGGCGTCGCCGCCATCGTGGCGCTGGGCGCGGCCTGCTGGCTGACGCGCGCCACGCCGCTGCAGGGCGTGCGCGAGGCGCGGCGCCTGGTCGATGCGATGAGCTGGGCGGTCGTGCTGCCGCATATGCTGGCGGTGCTCGGCCTGCTGTTCACCGAGGCGGGCGTGGGCAAGGCGGTCGCGCACGTGACGACCTCGTACATCGCCATGGATTCGCGCTTCATCGCGGTGGCCGTGTTCTGCATCGGCATGGCGCTGTTCACGGTGGTGATGGGCAACGGCTTCGCGGCCTTCCCGGTGATGGCGGGCGGCGTGGGCATTCCGGTGCTGGTCGGCGTGTACGGCGCCAACCCGGCCGTGATGGCGGCGATCGGCATGTTCAGCGCATATTGCGGTACATTGATGACGCCGATGGCGGCCAACTTCAACATCGTGCCGGCCGCGCTGCTCGACCTGCCCGACAAGAACGCCGTCATCCGGGCGCAGATCCCGACCGCGCTGCCGCTGCTGGTGGCGAACATCTTCCTGCTGTATTTCCTGATGAACCAATGATCAAGACTGTCCTGCTTACTGGCTTCGAACCCTTCAACCAGGCCAGCATCAACCCGGCCTGGGAGGCCGTGCGCGCCCTGGCCGGCTGGAGCGGCGAAGGTTTCCGCGTCGAAGTGCGCCAGCTGCCCTGCGTGTTCATTGAAGCCAGTGCCGCCCTGGCCGCCATGGTCGACGAGCTGCATCCCGATATCGTGATCGCCGTCGGCCAGGCCGGCGGGCGTCCCGAGATTTCGGTGGAGCGGGTGGCGATCAATGTCGACGACGCCTCCATTCTCGACAACGCCGGCCGCCAGCCGATCGACCGTCCGATTTGCGCAGACGGACCGGCGGCCTATTTCAGCACCTTGCCGATCAAGGCGATGGTGGCGGCGATGCGGGAACAGGGATTGAAGGCGGGGGTGTCGCAGACCGCGGGCACCTTCGTGTGCAACCACGTGTTCTACGGGCTGATGCACCACACGGCGGGCACGCCGGTGAAGGCGGGTTTCATCCACGTGCCCTTCCTGCCGGAGCAGGCAGAGGAACGGGCGGACGATCCGCCGTCGATGCCCCTCGATGACATCATCCTGGGCATCATGACGGCCGTGCAAACGGCGGTGAAGACGGAACGCGACGTGGCGCACGCCGGCGGAGCGACTCACTGAGCCGCCCGCCTGCGTACGCCACGTTCAAACAACTAGCTGGTGATTAACGCTTTTCCTGCAGCTTCTCGCCGGCACGCTCCAGGGCGGCGCCAGTCTTGTCGCCAACTTTGTCTGCCGCTGCATCGACTTCAGCGGCGGCTTCCTTGGTTTCCTGCTTGATTTCGGCGCCGGCCTGCTCGAGGTTCTCGCCTGCACGTTCAGCGGCGGCATCAACGCGTGCGGCGGCGTTTTCGGTCGCGTTCTCGACGTTTTGCGCCGCTTCGCGGGTTTCCTGTGCTGCGTTGGCAGCGGCGGCATCGACAGCGGCGCCGGCTTCCTGTGCAGGACCCATGTTCGGATTGTCGTCTTTCTTGCAGCCGGTGGCCATCACGGCGACAGCCAGCATCAGGGCGGAAATGGTAGCGGTGGATTTATTCATGGTGTGCTCCTTGTGAAGGGGTTTAAGTTATTCATCTTTTGACAAGAGTTTGCACCATGAATGGGTTGAGAACGGTGCGCAAAGTAACGCAGAACAGAAAAAACTTGCAGCTTTAACAAAATTTATCGAAGTCGGTGTCGCGATCAGCTTTGTCAAAAGGCGATTGCCTTGAAGTGTGCGCTCGGGGGGTGTTAGGATCGATCAATGGACCGACGAACTGACTACAAGACCGCATTGCTGATCGACTCCGCCATCCACGAAGCGGCGAGCGAGGGCCGGCCGCGCGCCGCCACTGAACTGGCGAAGATGGGCGTGCCGATGGACATCACCATGCGCGTGCTGACCCGCCCGACCGACCGGCGCCACCAGATTGCCTCGCTCAGCACGGTAGCGGTCGAACTCAAGCGGCAATAAGCGTGCAATAGGCGCCGTCAAGCGGCTTGTTCGGGAAACAGGATGTTCAGGAAGGCGCGCACCACCGGCGCATCGCCCTCCACCGGGTAGGCGATGTACAGATTGGCCGAAGGCGGGTTGGTGCGGATCGGCAGGAAGCGCACGCCCGGCCAGCCGATGCGGCTGGTGGTTTGCGGCAGCAGCGCCACGCCCAGGCCCGCGCCGACCATGGCCAGCAGGGTCTGCGGCTCGGCGGCTTCCTGGAAGATGGTCGGCTGGAAGCCGGCGTTGACGCAGCACTGGATCAGGTAGCGCGGCTCGGCCGACTGGTCCAGGTGCAGGGTGAGCATCGGTTCCTGCGCGATGTCGATCAGCTCGATCGCCTCGTGCTGCGCCAGCGGGTGCTTCGCATTGATCGCCACGCACACGTCTTCGCGGAAGCACAGGTCCTGGCGCAGGTTGGCCTGCTTCAGCACATCCGCCTCGATGCGCGGCTCGCGCCAGAAGCCGACGTCGATCTGCCGGGCGCGCAGCGCTTCCCACTGGTCGTTCGGCCCCAGCTCGTGGATGGTCCAGGTCACGCGCGGATACTGGCTCTGGAACTGTTCCAGCAGGGCCGGAATCGGCCCCCACATCGCCGAACCCACGATGCCCACGCGCAGGCGGCCGACTTCGCCGCGGTCGATCTGGCGGATGGTGTCGATCGTCATGCGCATCTTGGCCAGCAGCTCGGCCGCCTCGCCCATCAAGGCCTTGCCTGCCACCGTGAGTTCGAAGCTGCGCGTGGTGCGCGTGAACAGCCGCACCCCGAGTTCGCTTTCCAGCTTCATGATCTGCTGGCTCAGCGGCGGCTGCGAGATGTGCAGGCGTTCGGCGGCGCGCGAGAAGCTTTTCTCTTCGGCCACCGCCAGGAAGTAGCGCAGCTGTTTCAGGTCGATCGACATGGGCGCCCCTGGTTCAAGCCTTGAGCGCCACCGCGAGGCGCGCACCCACCAGGGCGTTGTGCCTGACCAGCGCGATATTGGTCGCCAGGCTGCGGCCGCCGGTCAGTTCCTTGATGCGCGCCAGCAGGAAGGGCGTCACCGCCTTGCCTTTCACGCCCTGCGCCTCGGCTTCGCCCAGCGCCTGGGCGATGATGGCGTCGATCTCCACCGTCGGCATCGCCGACTCCGCGGGCACCGGATTGCTCACCACCACGCCGCCGGCCAGGCCGAGCTGCCACTTGGTGCGGATGAAGGCTGCCTGTTCCTCTGGGGTGTCGAGCTGGAAGTCGGCCTGGAAGCCGCTCTCGCGCGTGAAGAAGGCCGGAAAGCCCGGCTGGCCGACGCTCAGCACCGGCACGCCATGGGTTTCCAGGTATTCGAGGGTCAGGCCGATGTCGAGGATCGACTTTACGCCGGCGCAGACCACGGCGACGCTGGTCCGGCCCAGTTCCTGCAGGTCGGCCGAGATGTCGAAGCTGGTCTCGGCGCCGCGATGCACGCCGCCGATGCCGCCGGTGACGAAGACCTCGATGCCGGCCAACTGGGCGCAGATCATGGTGGCGGCCACGGTGGTCGCGCCGAGCTTGCCGGTGGAGAGCACGTAGGGCAGGTCGCGGCGGCTGACTTTCATGGCGTCAGGCGAGGAGCCGAGCAGCTCGAGCTGGTCATCCAGCAGTCCGACGCAGATCTTGCCGCCGATGATGGCGATGGTGGCCGGTACGGCGCCGGCGTCGCGGATGATCTGTTCCACGTCGCGTGCGGTGTGCACGTTCTGCGGATAGGGCATGCCGTGCGAGATGATGGTCGATTCGAGCGCCACCACGGGCTTGCCGGCGGCGCGTGCGGCCGCCACTTCGGGCGAGAACAGGAGGAAGGATTGCATGTTCAGTCCAATACGGATTCGGGGTCGGATTCAATAAGAAGGCCATCGACATGGCCGGGTTCGAGCGCCGGGCAGACGGTCTGCGCGCAGGCGATGGTCATGGCGGACAGCTGCAGGCCGCGGCGGCAGGCCAGCCCCAGGTCCGCACTGTCTTCGCCGGCGCTGTGCAGCGACCAGCAGACGGCGGCGGCAAAGGCGTCGCCCGCGCCGGTGACGTCGACCACGTCGACCTGTGGCGCATCGAGGCGCATCAGGCCGTCGACCGAGGTATACATGACGCCGCGCGCACCGCGTGTGACGACCACGTCCTGCGCGCCCTGGCGCTGCAGTTCCGCGCAGGCGGCGCCGATGGCGGCGTCGCTGTCGAGCGGGCGCCCGAGGCGGCTCGCCAGTTCGCCTTCGTTCAGGATCAGCAGGCGCAGGCCGTGCAGCTGTTCGGGCAGGCGCGCCATCTTCGGTGCGGACACCGCCACCAGCACCAGCGGCACCCCGTCGCGCTGCGCGTCTTCGAGCAGGGCGGCAACGGTATCGCGCGGCAGGTTCAGGTCGGCCACCACCAATGCCGCGCCGGCGCGCTGCTGCTGGCGGGTGGCGAGGAAATCCGGGCTCAAATGGTCGTTGAGGGCCATGTCGGCCAGCGCCACCACCATTTCGCCGTCCTGGTCCAGCACCGCGGTATAGGTGCCGCTGCTTGCGCCGTCCAGGCGCAGCGCGCCGCGGGTGTCGATGCCGGCCTCCTCGGCGTGGGCGAGCAGGGCGCGACCGGAGGCGTCGTTGCCCACCGCCGTGATCAGGGCCACCGGCGCACCCAGGCGCGCCAGGTTCTCGGCGATGTTGCGGGCGACGCCGCCAAAGGATTCGTCCTGGCTGGCCGGATTCGAGGTGCCGAGCGTGAGCCTGGCGAGCGAGCGCAGCTTGCGGTCGAGGTTGGCGGCGCCGATGCACAGGATCGGGCGCCCGTCCGGCAGCACATAGGCGCGACCCAGGATACGGCGCTCGCGTACCAGGGTGGCGATGTAGTTGGCCACGGCCGAGCGCGACAGCTTCAGCTGGGCAGCAAGCTCCTGTTGCGAAATGAAGGGATTCGCGCGGATCAGCTCATACAACTGTTCTTTTTTGGGCAGCTCGGTCACGGTCGGTGGGTCCAGCGAGGATAGTGATAAACAATTGTTGATAGATGCTAGACAAATGTTTGAAGGCTGTCAAACCAAATCGGCTCCAAGGTCGACAGGTCGACAATACACCGTTTGATTTATTTTTTAAACCAATAAATCGACAAGAAAAATGGTATTTGCCATACATATCGCCCCTCATGCATAGTTATAATATTCCGGCTGATATGTGCTCTTTGTTCAAGGTTAGATAGCAACAACGGTGCCAGCCTCTTCCTACCTCTCCCGCATCCGAACCACAAGGACACGCCATGTTCAGCAATACTCCATTTGAAGCAGCAGAAGTCATCCAGGCCCGCAAACCGGGCTTCGCGCCGCGTGCCGCATTGATCCTGGGATCGGGCCTGGGCGTGCTGGCCGAGCAGATGGAGGATGCGGTATCGATCAGCTACGCCGACCTGCCGGGCTTCCCGATCAGCACCGTGCACGGCCACGCGGGCGAACTGGTGCTGGGCACGCTGGCCGGCGTGCCGGTGGTATGCATGAAGGGCCGCGGTCACTTCTACGAGGGCTATGGCGCCAACGTGATGACCTCCGCCGTGCGCACCTTCAAGCTGATCGGCTGCGAGATGCTCCTGGTGACCAATGCCGCCGGTTCGCTCCGTCCGGAAGTGGATGCGGGCAGTGTCGTGGTCCTGAGCGACCATATCAACCTGCTGCCGGGCAGCCCGATGGCCGGCCCGAACGACGAGCGCTTCGGCCCGCGCTTCTTCAGCATGGCCAACGCCTACGACGCCGACCTGCGCGCCATGATCAAGGAAACCGCGGCAAGCAAGGGCATCACCCTGAACGAAGGCGTGTACCTGGCCTGCCCGGGCCCGAACTTCGAGACGGCCGCGGAGATCCGCGCCTTCAAGACGCTCGGCGCCGACGTGGTCGGCATGTCGGTGGTGCCGGAAGTGATCTCGGCACGCCATTGCGGCCTGAAGGTCGCCGGCATCTCGGCCATCACCAACCTGGCCGAGGGATTGACCCCGTTCCCGCTGTCGCACGAGCAGACCCTGAAGTACGCCGCGGTCGCGGCCAAGGACCTGGTCACCCTGATTCATTCCTTCATCGAGCGCCTGGGTTCGACCCCACGCAGCGCTGCCTGATTATTTAAA
The DNA here is from genome assembly GCF_059685695.1 of Telluria sp. PB2R4. Taxonomy (NCBI): domain Bacteria; kingdom Pseudomonadati; phylum Pseudomonadota; class Betaproteobacteria; order Burkholderiales; family Oxalobacteraceae; genus Telluria; species Telluria sp. PB2R4. The sequence continues at coordinate 224,949 of NZ_JCASIC010000006.1, forward strand.
AGCGAGCGATTCCATGTCACGCGCATTCATCCTCCTGCTCGACTCGTTCGGCCTGGGCGCCTTGCCCGATGCCGACAAGTACGGCGATCTCGGTGCCAACACCTTCGGCCACATTGCGGAATGGGCCGCCAACGAGGGCAAGCCGATGGCGCTGCCCAATCTCGAGCGCCTCGGCCTGGCCGCGGCCGCGCACAAGGCCAGCGGCGAATGGGCTGCCGGTTTCCAGCAGCGCGACGGCTTCAGCGGCGCCTGGGGAGTCGCGCGCGAGCAGTCGACCGGCAAGGACACGCAGAGCGGCCACTGGGAAATCGCCGGCGTGCCGGTGCTGTTCGACTGGGGCTACTTCCCGAAGACCTTGCCGTCCTTCCCGAAAGAGCTGACCGACAAGCTGCAGGAACTCACCGGCGTTCCCGGCTGGCTGGGCAACTGCCACGCCTCCGGCACCACCATCATCGACGAGCTGGGCGACGAGCATGTCCTGAGTGGCAAGCCGATCCTGTACACCTCGGCCGACTCGGTGCTGCAGATCGCCGCGCACGAAGAACACTTCGGCCTCGATCGCCTGTACCAAGTCTGCGAAGCGGCGTATGAGCTGGTCAAGCCCTACAACATCGGCCGCGTGATCGCGCGTCCCTTCCTGGGCGAGAACGGCAAGTACAAGCGCACTGCCAACCGCCACGACTACGCGGTACCGCCAACCGCGCCGACGCTGCTCGACCACGTCAAGAACGAAGGCGGCGAAGTCATCGCCCTCGGTAAAATCAGCGACATCTTCGCGGCCCAGGGCGTGACCCAGTTGATCAAGGGCGCCGACAACATGGCCCTGTTCGACCGCCTGCTGGAAGTGGCGGACAGCGCGCCTTCCAAGTCGCTCACCTTCGTCAACTTCGTCGACTTCGACATGCACTTCGGCCACCGCCGCGACGTCGCCGGTTATGCGAACGCGCTGCACGAGCTGGATGCGCGCCTGCCGGAATTCATGAGCAAACTGAAGGACGGCGACCTGGTCGTCATCACCGCCGACCATGGCTGCGACCCGACCGCGCCGGGCTCGGACCACACCCGCGAGCACATCCCGATGATCTTCTTCGGCCCGAAGGTCGCTCCGCAGGAACTGCCGATTGCGAACACTTTCTCTGACATCGGCGCCACGCTCGCCAAGCACCTTGGCGTCAAACCACTTTCGAACGGAACCGCACTGCTATGACCCAGCCCCTGGATTTCAAACGTAACATGGCCGTCGGCCTCGACCTCGGCCTGGTCAAGCACGTCAAGGTGAACCGCAACGCGGCCGACCGCCGCGCCGCCAGCCTGGCGAACCGCCGTACCGTCAAGAAGGAATACCAGGCCGCCTGGCTGGTCCGCGCGGTGCAGTGCATGGACCTGACCACCCTGGGTGGCGACGACACCCCGGGCCGCGTCGAGCGCCTGTGCATGAAGGCGATGCGCCCGCTGCGCGCGGACCTGATGCAGGCCCTTGGCCTCGAATCGCTCACCACCGGCGCGGTTTGCGTGTACCACGAGATGATTCAACCCGCCGTGAAAGTGCTGCAGGGCCGCCTGCCGATCGCCGCCGTGTCCACCGCCTTCCCGGCCGGCCTGTCGAGCCTGGAGACCAAGCTGCGCGAGATCGAACTCAGCGTGGCCGCCGGCGCGACCGAGATCGACATCGTGATCACCCGCCAGCACGTCTTGACCGGCAACTGGCAAGCCCTGTACGACGAAATGCTCGCCTACCGCCAGGCTTGCGGCGACGCGCACGTGAAGGCGATCCTGGCCACCGGCGACATCGTCACCCTGGACAACGTGGCCAAGGCCTCGATGGTCTGCATGATGGCCGGCGCCGACTTCATCAAGACCTCGACCGGCAAGGAAGGCGTCAACGCCACCATCCCGGTCTCCCTGGTGATGACCCGCGCGATCCGCGACTACTACGAGCAGACCGGCTTCCAGGTCGGCTACAAGCCGGCCGGCGGCGTGGGCACGGCCAAGGCCGCGCTGCAATACCTGACCGTGATGAAGGAAGAACTCGGCAACGACTGGCTGCAACCGCACCTGTTCCGCATTGGCGCGTCGAGCCTGATGACCGACATCGAACGCCAGCTCGAACACTACGTGACCGGCAACTACTCGGCCGCCCATCGCCACGCGCAACCATAAAACAGCAAGGTATTCGTCATGCCAACTATTAAAGAGATTCTTCAGACTATGGATTACGGCCCCGCACCAGAAAGCACCAAGGAAGCGAATGCGTGGCTGGATCAGCATGGACGCCGTTTCGGCCTGTTCATCGACGGCGCCTGGACCGACGCTGCGAGCACCTTCGCCACCAGCAACCCGGCCGACGCCAGTGAACTGGCCCAGGTGACGCAAGCCACCGCGGACGACATCGAACGCGCCGTGCAAGCCGCGCGCCGCGCCCAGCCGGGCTGGGTGGCGCTTGGCGGCCATGGCCGCGCGCGTGTCATGTATTCGCTGGCGCGCCTGCTGCAGAAGCATGCGCGCCTGTTCGCGGTGCTCGAGACCCTGGACAACGGCAAGACCATCCGCGAAACCCGCGATGCCGACCTGCCGCTGGCCGCGCGCCACTTCTACCACCACGCCGGCTGGGCCCAGCTGCAGCAGGAAGAATTCGCCGACTACCGCGCCGTGGGCGTGGTCGGCCAGATCGTGCCATGGAACTTCCCGCTGCTGATGCTGGCATGGAAGATCGCCCCGGCGCTGGCCGCCGGTAACACCATCGTGTTCAAGCCGGCCGAGTTCACGCCGCTGACCGCGCTGCTGTTCGCCGAGATCTGCCAGCAGGCCGGCGTTCCGGCGGGTGTGGTCAACATCGTCACCGGCGACGGCGCCGTGGGCGAGGCCATCGTGAATCACCCGGGCATCGACAAGCTGGCCTTCACCGGCTCGACCGAAGTCGGCCGCATCATCCGCAAGGCCACCGCCGGCACCGGCAAGAAGCTGTCGCTGGAACTGGGCGGCAAGTCGCCCTTCATCGTGTTCGACGACGCCGACCTGGATGCAGCCGTGGAAGGCCTGGTCGATTCGATCTGGTTCAACCAGGGCCAGGTCTGCTGCGCCGGTTCGCGCCTGCTGGTGCAGGAATCGGTGTATGACCGCTTCATCGCCAAGGTCAAGGCGCGCATGCAGAACCTGCGCGTCGGCTCGCCGCTGGACAAGTCGAACGACATCGGCGCGCTGGTCGATCCGATCCAGCAGCAGCGCATCCACGGCCTGGTGGAATCGGCGCGTGCCGAAGGCTGCGAAATCTGGCAGCCTTCGTGTGAGGCACCGACCGCCGGTTCGTGGTACCTGCCGACCCTGATCACGGGCGCGTCGACCTCGGCCGCCGTGGCGCAGGCCGAGATCTTCGGCCCGGTGCTGGTGGCGATGAGCTTCCGCACCCCGAGCGAGGCAGTGCAACTGGCGAACAACACCGTGTACGGCCTGGCCGCCTGCGTGTGGTCGGAATCGATCTCGCTGGCGCTGGACGTGGCGCCGCAGATCAAGGCCGGCGTGGTGTGGATCAACACCGCCAACCAGTTCGACGCAGCCTGCGGCTTCGGCGGCTACAAGGAATCGGGCTTCGGCCGCGAAGGCGGCAAGGAGGGCATGTACGAGTACCTGACGCCGCTGTCGGAAGATGCACGCCCGGCCGCGCCGATCGTTCCTGAAAAAGGCCGCGTCAAGGCATCGGAGGAAGCGAATGTGGCAACTGCGCCGTTCGCCGTCGACCGCACCGCCAAGCTCTACATTGGCGGCAAGCAGGCACGCCCGGACGGCGCCTACAGCCGCGCCATCAACGGCGCCAACGGCGCCTTCCTGGCCGACGTCGGCGAAGGCAACCGCAAGGACATCCGCAACGCCGTGGAAGCGGCACACAAGGCGTCCGGCTGGTCCAAGGCCACCGCCCACAACCGTGCCCAGGTGCTGTACTACATCGCCGAGAACCTGGCGATCCGTGCCGACGAATTTGCCCAGCGCATCGCCGCGCAGACCGGCTCGAAGGATGCCGCGCGCGAAGTGCAGGCCTCGATCGAGCGCCTGTTCTACTGGGCCGCCTGGTGCGACAAGTACGACGGCGCCGCCCACCAGCCGCCGATGCACGGCATCACCGTGGCGCTGAACGAACCGGTCGGCGTGATCGGCATCGTCTGCCCGAATGAGAACCCGCTGCTGGGCTTCATCTCGCTGGTGGCCCCGGCCCTGGCCCTGGGCAACCGCGTGGTGGCGGTGCCGTCGGAAACGGCGCCGCTGTCGGCGCTTGATCTGTACCAGGTGCTGGATACCTCGGACCTGCCGGGCGGGGCGCTGAACATCGTCACCGGATCGAGCTCGGAACTGGCGCGTACGCTGGCTTCGCACTCGGACGTGGATGCGGTGTGGCGCCACGACGGCTCGGCGGAAGGATGCGCGGAAGTCGAGCGCTTATCAAGCGAGTCGCTCAAGCGCACCTGGGTTGGCGGTGCTAAGGGTAGGGACTGGTTCGATGCCAAGCAGGCGTGTGGCCGCACCGTGCTGCAGCATGCGTCGCAAGTCAAGAACGTCTGGATCCCGTACGGCGTCTAAGTATTGTTGGCGCCTGCGGGCGTCGTAGGGTGGGCGGCTTTGCCGCCCGCGCGTTCAAATCACGTATCCCGGCCAGCTCCGTGGCTGTTCACAGGATGGTTGAACGCGTGGGCGGAGAATCCGCCCACCCTACGTTATAGAAAAGGTTAATGTCATGTTCCTACCCCAAGAAATCGTCCGCAAAAAGCGTGATGGCGGCATCCTCAGCGCCGAGGAGATCCAGTTCTTCGTGCGCGGCATCCCCGACGGCAGAACCACCGAAGGCCAGATCGCGGCACTCGCGATGGCTGTCTACTTCAACGACATGACCATGGACGAACGCGTCGCCTTCACGCTGGCGATGCGCGATTCGGGCCTGGTGATGGAATGGAAATCGCTGGACCTGCCGGGCCCGGTGGTCGACAAGCACTCGACCGGCGGCGTCGGCGACGTGGTCTCGCTCATGCTGGGGCCCATGATCGCGGCCTGCGGCGGCTTCGTGCCGATGATCTCGGGCCGCGGCCTGGGCCACACCGGCGGCACCCTGGACAAGTTCGATTCGATCCCCGGCTACAGCACCGTGCCGGATCCGGAAACGTTCCGCCGGGTCGTCAAGGACGTGGGCGTGGCCATCATCGGCCAGACCGCCCAACTGGCGCCGGCCGACAAGCGCTTCTACAGCATCCGCGACACCACGGCCACCGTGGAATCGGTGGCCATGATCACCGGCTCGATCCTCTCCAAGAAACTGGCCGCGGGCCTGGACGCGCTGGTGATGGACGTGAAGGTCGGCAGCGGCGCCTTCATGCCGACCTATGAGAAATCGGTGGAGCTGGCCGAGAGCATCGTCCACGTCGGCAATGGTGCGGGCACCCGCACCTCGGCGATCCTGACCGGCATGAACGAATCGCTGTGCCACGCGGCCGGCAACGCGGTCGAAGTACGCGTGGCGATCGACTACCTGACCGGCAAGGCGCGCCCGGCACGCCTGCACGAAGTGACGATGGCGCTGTGCGCGGAGATGCTGGTCATCTCCGGCATTGCCGCCAATGACGGCGAGGCGCGCGCCAAGCTGCTGGCCGCGCTGGATTCCGGCGAAGCGGCCGAGCGTTTCGCACGCATGGTCACCGCGCTGGGCGGCCCGGCCGACCTGATGGACAAGCCGGACGCGCACTTGGAAACCGCGCCGGTCATCGTGCCGGCGCCGAGCCTGCAGGCGGGCTTCGCAAGCGCGGTCGACACGCGCGGCCTCGGCCTGGCCGTGGTGGCATTGGGCGGCGGCCGCGTGCGTCCGCAGGATTCGATCGACTTCGCCGTCGGCCTGACGAACCTGGTGGAACTGGGCGACGCGATCGCGGTTGGACAGCCGCTGGCGATGGTCCACGCACGCACCCGGGACGCTGCCGAGCAGGCGGTGCGCCAGGTGCAGGCGGCTTACCAGATCGGCGCCTCGACGCCGGCGGCCGAACCGATGATCTACAAAACCATTCGTCCTTGAGAGTCGCACCATGACATACGCAAAACTGATCGACGAAGCCCGCGCCGCGCGCGAGCAGGCCTACACGCCATACTCGCAGTTCAAGGTCGGCGCCGCGCTGGAGTGCAAGGACGGCCGCATCTTCCGCGGCTGTAACGTGGAAAACGCGTCCTATGGCCTGTGCAACTGCGCCGAGCGCACCGCCTTCTTCAGCGCCATCGCCCAGGGCTACAAGCCGGGCGACTTCACGGCGCTGGCGGTAATCGGCCAGACCGACGGCCCGATCGCCCCCTGCGGCGCCTGCCGCCAGGTGATCCTGGAACTGGGCGGCAACGCGCTGCCGGTGGTGCTGACGAACCTGGACGGCGACGTGTTCGAAACGACCGCGGCCGAGCAACTGCCGAATGCTTTCGGCGGCCGGGATCTGAACAAGTAAGTCCCACGCAGCACCCCGACAAGAAGCGCTGTACGCGGAAACGCGGCAGCGCTTTCTTCTTTTCTGCCTAATGCATTGGTCGGAATTTTCCGAATGCACAGCGGAGGCACGTTCCTGTCGTCAACAGCCTGATCCTTCTCAAAAGCAACACCTTGATCCCGACGTGTAATCCTTGGAATCAGTGTGCAGTGCACGAAGGGAGGATCCGATGGATACGAGCCTGCTTGCCGCAGATCTTTCGGCGCTACTGGGCGGCTACACGCAAGACACGCGCCTGCTTCGGCTGACCACGGCGCTGGGCGACGAGCTGGTGGCGGAGTGCGTGCATGGCGAAGAAGCCATCAGTCGGGACTACTGCTTCCGGATCGATGCGCTCTCGATGGATGCGCATGTCCCCTTGAAGGCGTTGGTCGGGCAACCGGCGCTGCTGCAGCTCTTGACCGCCGACAGCGACGATGCACTGCGCCCCTTCCACGGCTACGTCACTGCGGCCGAGATGACCGGCGCCAACGGCGGCTTCGCGCGTTACGTCCTCACGCTTGAACCCTGGAGCCGGTTCCTCGCGCTGGGCCGCGACAGCCGGATCTTCCAGGACATGAGCGTGTTCGACATCCTGGACGTGGTCTTTGGCGGCTACGCGGGGCGCGGCAGGGTTGCGCCCGCATGGCGCTTCGAGCTCGCCGACCGCGCCGTCTATCCGAAACGCAGTCTCACCACCCAGTACCAGGAAAGCGATCTCGTCTTTGTCGAGCGGCTGATGCACGAGGAGGGCCTGTTCAGCTTCTTCGAGCACAGCGGCGACCCACGCAGCCCCTCGCTCGGCAGCCATACCATGGTCATCGCGGACCACAACGGCGCATTCGCGCCGAACGGCCAGCCGTCGGTCGCGTTCACCCAACCCGGCGCCGTCATGAAGGCGGACAGCATCGACCGCTGGCGCAGCGAAGCGCGCTTGACGACCAATGCCGTCGAGATGGGCAGCTGGGATTACCGCACGCTGCGCCAGCGCCAGGTGTCGGCGGCGGGCGCCGGCGAAGCGCTGTTGTGCAGTCGTGACTGCCCGGGCCTCTATGCCTGGGAGGACCGTGAACAGAGCGAGCGCATTGCGGCCAACCAGATCGAAGCAATCGAAGCGGCGCGGAAGATCCACATCGGCGCGGGGACTGTGCGCAGATTCGCGCCGGGCACCAGCTTCATGCTGCACGGCCATGCGCAGTTCGACCGGGCCAAGCACGACGACGGCCGCAGCTTCGTCATCCTGCGTGCCGTGCACCTGATGCACAACAACCTGAGCGCCGACATGCTCGATGGCGTCGGCAAGCTGCTGGGGCAGGGCGCCGTGGCGCTGGCCGGCGCCGCCGAGCCGATGCTGAAAGCCCTACGGCCTGGCGAAGAGCGCCCGCTGTACCGTAACCGGATCGACGCGATCCTGGCGAGCGTGCCCTATCGGACCAGCGGAATGGACGGGGATGGCCAGCTCCTGCATCCGCGTCCGACGGTGCGTGGGCAGCAGACCGCCATCGTGGTCGGCCCGCTTGGCGCGGTCATCCACACCGACCGGGATCATCGCATCAAGGTCCAGTTCCACTGGCAGCGCGGCGCCGCCAGCCACAGCCGGCTCGATCATCCATCCCCTGCGGGGCACACCGGCGCGCCCGGCGACGACACCGCCGGCACCTGGGTGCGCGTGGCGACGCCGATGGCGGGCGCGAACTGGGGCAGCAACATGCTGCCGCGAATCGGCCAGGAAGTGCTGGTCGATTTCCTGGAGGGCGATATCGACCGGCCGGTGGTGATCGGCAGCCTGTACAACGGGCGCGGGCAGGTGGATGCCCAGCACAACGGGGTCGCACACGGCGCGGGAAGCGCGACCGGCAACGCCCCGCCCTGGTTCCCCGGCGAGGCTGGCGGTCACGGACATCCGGCCGTGCTGTCCGGCTTCAAGTCGCAGGCTATGGGGGACAGCCAGGGCGGTCACGGCGCCTACAACCAGCTGGTGTTCGACGACGCAGCGGGACAGCCGCGCATCGCGCTCCAGCACCATTCGAAGCAGCACGACGGTGCGGCCGAACTGAACCTGGGGCACCTGCGGCACCAGAGCGACAACGAGCGTCTGCAGACCGTCGGGTTTGGGGCTGAGCTGAAAACGGCGAACAGCGCGGCCTTGCGGGCCGGGCAGGGGATGTTGCTGTCGACGGATGCACGCAATGGTGGCCGTGGCAACCTGCTCGACTCGCGTGAGGCGGCGAGCCAGGTCGAGGAAAGTCATCAGCTGCAGGTGTCGATCGCGACCCTGGCGCAGAAGCACAACGCGAAACTGCCGGACGAATCGGCGCCGGAAGAGCTGGTGGCGGTCAAGCAGATGGCGCACAGCCTCGAGGTTCTTAACGCAAGTGCGGGCGAGCAGCAGGCGGTCGAGGCCTATAGCGAACCACATCTGCAACTGTCGAGCCCGGCGGGGATCGTTGCGACCACGCCGGCGGATGCGGTGCTGTCGGCGGGGACGACAAGCAGCGTCGTGGCGGGGCAGGACATCAATATGGTCGCGCAGGGAAGCATGTCTACCCTAGTGGCGGGAGGCATCAGCCTGTTCACGTATGGGAAGGCGACCAACAAGGAGAAGCCGAATCAGGAGGTGGGGATCAAGCTGCATGCGGCGAGCGGGAAGCTGAGCAGCCAGAGTCAGTCGGGGGCGACCTCGTTGACTGCGGACAAGAAGATTACCGTGGCTAGCGTGACCAAATCGGTGTCGATTTCGGCGCCCAAGAAGCATGTGTTGCTGATGGCGCAGGGGGCTTACATCAAGTTGCAGGGTGGGAACATTGAGGTGCATGCGCCGGGGAATGTGGAGTTCAAGGCGAGCAAGAAAGAATTAGCCGGGCCTGTCAGCGTTTCGAGTCCGGAGCTCGCCATGAGGGTTTCGGAACTTAATCTGAAACGGGACCTTGAGATCGAATACGTTGATGCCGATGGTAATGCTCTTACTGACGAGCCAGTCAATTTGAAATTCGCCTCTGGCATTGAGAAGAAGGCTGTGCTGGACGGCAGCGGCAAAGCCGTTATCAAGAACGCTCCGCTAGGTCCATTTGGAGCAAAGCAGCCACGACGCAAGTGAGGACAGGTGATGGGCGCGAAAAAAACAGCGGCAGTATCGGAAACGAAAGCGCAGGAGGTATGCGTTGACCTGCCTGGTCAACGTGTTCAGTGCTGGCGGTCGAGCGATAAGGTCAAAGTTATCTTGCGTAAGCACCGTGATGTCATCTTCGACATCAATATCACGAAGGATGCGACCTATACCGTTGAGTCGAAGTCTGAATTCTATAGCCCGCGCGAAAAAAAGTTGCTGAAGAAGGCAAGTTTTTTCAATGGGGAAAAATTTCAAATATGGGTTGGCCGGGAATTCAGGGAGCTTCTCGTTTTGAAGGTTGACGATGCCGTTATGGGGCAATACCAAGTAAATGAACTTGATCCAACAAATTACGGTGATGATCCGAAAGAAAAGCCTGAGCCACTATTAATCGCACTAGGCACGCGGGAGTACTCTTCGTTAATTTGCAAGATTCCTGATCCGCTTTCCGTCACGCAGAATCAGTTGGATATCTTCTCAGTACTGAATCCGAAGCTGCCGCTTTTGAAGAGCGTGAGCGCTACGCGCTTCGACTATTCATATCCCCGCGAGCCACTGGAGGTCAAAGAGTACGCAGCGGTAGCCGAAGTGCGGCCTGATGAGATTCGACCAGAGGTCCTGAAGCGGCTGGAAACAGGACCAGTGACTGGAAAACCGAGCGAACTATTTTCGGCAAGCAGGCAACCGGATGAAGAGTCTCATCTTTACCGAGCTTTGGGCGCTGCCGCGTCCACGATTGCGGGTAACGATATTGTTACCAGTACGCCGTTCAAGGAAACTGCGGGCTATTTGCAAGAACATTACAGGGCGCTCGACAAGATTCTCATGACAGTTCGCATCGAGAAGAAGACTAAAGGGCAATATAGAGCTATCCTGAAAGGTAAGCCATTTTCAAAGGTTGTCGCTGCTACACTTGCGGGAAAGACGGTAAAGACGGTTCACCAAAATACTGCTCTTGGCTCAAAAGCGAGCAGTTTTATTGACGGCGGGTTTGCCAAGAGTGGCAAGATTGGATATGGTGCGCGTCGAATAATGCTAACGGCTGCCGAAAATTTCAAAGGTGGTGTGAAGGTACAAATTGTCGGAACAGTGATCGACCTGTTCGTCGATGTGCACGCTGTGTACTTCGATGAAAAAGGCAGCAAAGACCTGTCGGAGTTTTTAGGCCGAGCTGGGGTCTCGCTCGTCAAAGCAGGAATGACTGCTGCGATCGGAAGTGTATTTGCTGCAGGCGGTATAGCACTTGTGACCGCAGGCGCTGCTGTGATGAGTCTGGGAGCCGCACCAGTTATTGCTGTTATTGCGGTAGTAATCGGGGGATACATTCTGGCTGCAACACTTGTTGACCTGGTTGATGAAGGTTTCAATGTTAAGCAATCTGTAGCAGACTTGGCGCGATAAAATGCTTAATCACAGGCGCTCATACATTTCTTTATCTACATTCATGTGCGTCGGCGGGGTGGCCGGAGGCGGAGCGTTGACATACAAGTTAGGAGGGTATCACTCGGCAGTTTTGTTTCTACAATTCGGTGCGCTAATTCTGTTAGTATTGCTAATGCTGCAGATAATATTTTCAATCAAAGGCCAAAAGCGAGTGTTTCATCTGGTGCTATTTAATATAACATTCGTTTTTGGAATTGTTTATTTTCTGCTCTGCCTCGTGCTGCCAATATTTTTCGTGGCCGTCTTTTCGTTTCGTGTAAAACTGCTGTTGCTTATTTTCTCGTCCATTCTCTGGGCTGCGAATGTGAACAAGGGAATTGCTGAATTTGATTCGAGGTGGGCAGTCGTGGGCCCGCGATTACTTAGCCGATATTATAGCCGGAAGGAGGGGCAGCTTGATTGGAGCGGTGTTGTGGGATCACTGAAGATGTCAGTGGCGATCTACATACCAGGAATTCCGAAAATATTAAACCCAATAATTTCTGTATTAATTGTTATCTCAATGTTGGTAGGATTGTCGCTTCGTAATGTCTTCCCAGTTTTTAGTATGTTTTCCTGGAGTATTCCAGTGATAATTGTAATTTCGCTCATCATGCAAATGATCGGATTTGGTGTGGCCCAGCTTTCGAAGCTTGGCGCTTTTGAAAAGGAAGAGGGTGTCGTGATTCGTCCAGAATAGCATTGGCTACAAATCTCGCTATACTTTTTGAAATGCTGACATTCGCCAATCAGCTGTAGTCGTCGGTATTTTCCATGGCGTTGCCGTGCCTATCGTGCGCCGAAGCGCGGACCCCGGAGGATTCGGCGCAACTGGCCTTGAAATTTCTAGTGCCCGCACAACATGCAGCTTTGACCACATTTTCGATGAGGAGCACCCCCATGAGCCCATCCGATACCCAAAAGCTGCATGATTTCCTCGGCCAGCTCATCCAGGCCCGAGGCATCCAGAAAGACCCCGAAGCCGATGCGCTCATCCAGCGCGCCGTCGAACAGCAGCCCGATGCCGCCTACCTGCTGGTCCAACGCGCCCTTCTGATGGACCAGGCCCTGGACAGCGCCCGCGCCCAGATCGCCGCACTGGAAAACCAGCTACAGCAGCACCAACAACAGCGCCAAGGTGGCGGATTCCTCGATCCGTTTTCATGGGGCCACCGCAAGCATGTCAGCCACCCGCAATCCCATCACATGCACTACCAGCATGCCGGCTTCGGTTCGATGGGCCGCGGCATGGGTGGCTTCCTGGGCGGTGGTGGCAGGGGCGGGGGAATGCTCGGTTCGATCGCGGCGACGGCGGCTGGCCTGGCAGCAGGCAGCTTCCTGTTCCACGGCCTGGACAACCTGTTCCCCGACCACGACGGCAACGGCGGCGCTCACCTGCTGGGCGGCGAGAACCTGACGGGAGGGGGCGATTTTTCAGGCAGTGCGCTCGCCGACCAGGCCGGCCTGAACGACATCGGCACCGGCGACAGCCTGCTCGGAGAGGGCGGCATCGAAGAGAATGGCGGCTTCTTCGACGGCGACGGGTCGGACGAAGGCCTGTTTGGTTAAGACACCCGAAAAGGCAGGCATCACATCTGCTGGAACAGATGCGCGTGATTCCGGCTCACTTCCAGCTCGCCCGGAAAACCGCGTAGCTTCAGCATCTGTCGCCCGCGCATGTCGCGGGTCACTTCGGCGATCGCATCCACCCGTACCAGCGTCGAGCGGTGGATGCGCCAGAACTCGTCCGGATCCAGCTCGTCGGCCAGCTCCTTGAGGGTCTTGCGGATCAGGAGCTGGGCGGTGGCGGTCTGCACGCAGGTGTATTTGTCGTCGGCCTGGAAGAACAGGATCTCGCGGGTGCTGACCATGCGCAGGCTGCCGCCCACCTGGGCCTGGATCCAGCGCAGGTAGCTCGGCTTGGCCGCGCCGCCTTGCTTGAGCAGCGTGCCCAGCTCGGCCAGCTGGGCGCCGATGTCCTGCGGCGCCCGGGTCAGGCGCGCGCGCAGGCGTTCACAGGTGGTCTGCAGGCGCGCCGGCGTCACCGGTTTCAGTAAGTAGTCGATCGCGCCCTGTTCGAAGGCGTCAAGCGCGTACTGGTCGTAGGCGGTCGCGAATACGATGTGGCAGCGGTTGTAGAGCTGGCGCGCGGCGTCGATGCCGCCCATGCCCGGCATGCGGATGTCGAGGAAGGCGATGTCCGGCTTATGCACGGCAGCCAGTTCCAGCGCCTCGCTGCCGTTCGCGGCTTCGGCGACGATGCGCAGCTCGGGCCAGGCCTCGAGCAGGCGCATGCGCAGCTGCTCGCGCAGCGGCGCTTCGTCGTCGGCGATGAGGGCGGTCGGACTGCTTGCGCTCATCAGTCGAACTCCGTCATGCGGTAGGGTAGGCGGATCGACGCGCAGGCGCCGCCGCTTGCGGGCATTTCGATCACCAGCTCGGCATCCTTGCCATACAGGAGCGCGAGCCGCTCACGGATGTTGGCCAGGCCCACGCCTTCGTCGGCATGCAGGTCGATGCCGACGCCGTCGTCGCACACGTCCACGTGCAAGGTGGCGACTTCGACGTGGGCGCGGATGGTGATGGTGCCGCCGGCCACCTTCGGCTCCAGCCCATGCTTGATCGAGTTCTCGATCAGGGTCTGCAGCATCATGGGCGGGAAGGGCGCGCTGCCGAGGAAATCGGGCACCTCGAAGTGCACCGCCAGGCGTTCCTTCATGCGCGCCTGCATGATCGCCAGGTAGGCGCGCGACAGCTCGACCTGCTTGCCAAGCGTGCCACCACCGCCAGAGCGCATCTGCGGCAGCGAGGAACGCAGGTACTCGATCAGATGCGCATGCACGCGCGCCGCTTCCTTCGGGTCGGTCTCGATCAGTTGGCCGATCAGCGCCAGCGTATTGAACAGGAAATGGGGCTCGACCTGGGCCTGCAGCGTGGCCATCTGCGCTTCCATCAGGCGCCGCTCCAGCGTGGCCACATTGGCCTTGTCGGCAGCTTCGTGCGCGGTGAGTTCGGCGCGGCGTTTGCCGCCGGCCAGCACCTTGACGCCGAACGAGATCAGGATGAACCAGACCGCCGGCTCGGTCAGCTGGAACGAGATGCCGAAGATGAAGACCAGGAACCAGGTCACGTACAGCTTGCGCCACTCGACCAGGGCCAGCCAGTCGAAGAAGCTCCACCACAAGGCGCTGGCTTCGCTGACGGCTTCGCGCACGAAGTCGACGGCGCGGTTGATCGGGGCGGCGGCCATGGCTTACTCCACGATCTGGGCTGGACGGCGGCCGAACAGGGCCGCGGCGAGCAGCTTCAGCAGCAGGAAGGCGACGAACAGCGTGAGGGCGAGCGGCACGATGCTCAGGATCAGGGCCAGGCCAATCGACACCGCCAGCAGTGACGGCCAGGACAGCGCCGCCAGGGTGCGGGCGCCCGAGCGGATGGCGCGGTTGGCCTTGCGGGCGATGTCAGTCATGTCGGTCATGAACGAATCGAAGCGGGAGGGTTTCATGCGTGGTCCTTCGGTTGAGTTGATGGCGCCACTGTAGGCCCTGGGCCTGCAAGGCGCCATGGCGATCCGACGAACTGTCGAAATCCCGGGTCTGGCGGTAGCGTGGGCCGATAAGCGGGACGCTTGCCCTGCCACTTTTGGGAGAGTGCCGGCGCCGCCTTCTGCTCTACCTGCGGCCGCCAGCGTCCCAGTAGCTGCGCAGCAGCCCGTAATTGACCGTGTCGGCCATCTCGCCATGCACGAACCAGCGCTCGGGCATATAGCCTTCCTTGCGAAAACCCAGGCGCTCCAGCAAGGCGGCCGAAGCGGTATTGCGCGGGTCGATGTCGGCTTCGACGCGGTTCAGGCGCAGCTCATGGAAGCCGTAGTCGAGCGCCGCCGCGAGCGCCTCAACAGCGTAGCCCTTGCCCCAGTAGGGGCTGCCGAGCGCATAACCGATCTCGCAGCGGCGGTTCTGGGGGAAGAAATGATGCAGGTTCACGGTGCCGGCCAGGACCCCGGTTTCCGCCAGCTCGATGCCGAACCGGATATCGGACTGTTCGCGGTAGCTCTCGAGCGCCTCCGCGATCATGTGCTGGGCAGAGTCGAGCGAGGTCCAGACGTCGAAGCCCCAGTAGCGCACGACTTGCGGGTCGGAGAATACGGCGAACAGGTCTTCGGCATCCGCCATCGTCAGGGGACGCAGGGTGAGCCGGTTGGTAGTGAGGATGGGCGTGGGATAGCTCGACATGGCATAAATGATAACACTGCAGCACGGCCGGCCGCCTATCTCAGCCGGTAGAGGCCAGCGCCCGTACCACCAGGTCGCCGATGAGGCGTTCGGCGTCCTCGAAGTCGCCGCCGCCGAGTTCGGGCTTGTCCAGCACCAGCGTCATCTGGGCCGCGAAGTCGGCGTAGGACTGCGTCATGGCCCAGAGCGCAAACAGCAGGTGGGTGGCGTCGACGCGGGCGATGCGGCCCTCGAGCATCCAGCGCTCGAACACCTCGATGTCGCGACGCAGCAGCGGCACCACGCGGGCGCGGATCTGCTCGCCGTAGAAGGTGGCGCCGCCGATGACCTCCATCGCATACACCCGCGAAGCCCAGGGCTGCTCGCGCGAGAAGCGCAGCTTGGCGGCGACATAGGCGCGCAGTACCTCGGCCGGCTCGCCGCCGCCATCGGCCAGATTGGCCATGCGCTCGAGCCAGTCGTCGAGCACGTCGTCGAGCACGCGCTGGTACAGGCTGTTCTTGGTCGGGAAGTAGTAGAGCAGGTTCTGCTTCGAGATGCCGGCGCGCTCGGCAACGGCGGCGATGCTCGTGCCTGCGAAGCCGCACTCGGCGAACAGGCGCGTGGCGGCGGCGAGGATGGCGGCTTCCAGCTTGTCGCGCCGTTTGGCGCTGTCAGTAACATGAACGTCCATGGGGGCCTCAGCGCTGGGCGCGCAGGAAGTCGAGCAGTTGGGGATTGGCCGCGTAGGCGGCATTGAAGCGGAACCAGATGCCGCTTGGCTCGCGTTGGGTGAAGAATTCGCCTGGCGCCAGCAGGATCCCGGCACGCAGGGCGGCGTCGGCGATGCTGCGCCCGTTTTTCGCCGCCGTTGGCGACGCGTCCCAACCGGCGCTGACGAACATGCCGCCGCGCGGCCGCGCCAGCGGGCGCATCCCGATCCCGCGCAATGCGTCCAGGGTGCACTCGCGCGCATCCATCAGCTGGCCGACCAGGCGCTCCACCATGCGGCGGTAGCCGCGCGCGCTGGTGGCGTGGAACACCGCACGCTCGTTGATCTCCGAGGTCGTCAGGCCGGCCACCATCTTCACGCGCAGCAGCTCCGGCACCAGCGATGGCGAGGCGCACAGCGAGCCCACGCGCAGCACCGGCGACAGCGTCTTGGAAAAGCTGCCGACCCGGATCACGCGGCGCAACCCGTCCATGGCTGCCAGCGACGCCTCGCCGGGGGCGGCCAGCTCGCGGTAGATGTCGTCTTCCACCAGCCAGAAATCGAACTGCTCGGCCAGCGCCAGCAGGCGGTGCGCCTGGGCCTGCGACAGCGAGGTGCCGAGCGGATTCTGGAGCACCGTGTTGACGAACATGAGCTTGGGATGCAGCAGCGCGGCCTGGCGCGCGAGTTCCGCCATGTCCAGGCCTTGTTCGCTGCGCGGGATACCGACCGGGATGCAGCCGTGGTGGCGCACCAGCGCCAGCAGGTTGCTGTAGCCGGGGTCCTCGACCAGCACCACGTCGCCGGGGCGCGTCAAGGTGCGAAGCACCAGGTCGAAGGCATGGGTGGCGCCGTTGGTGAGCAGCACCTGGTCCGGCCCGACGGCGAACAGCTCGCTCGACAGGGTCGCGGCGAGGTGCTGGCGCAGCGAAGGAAACCCGAGCGGGTGGCCGTAGCCGCGCAGGCGGCTGGCCGGGATCTTCATCGCATGGCGCACGGCGTCGAGGATGGTGTTCTCGCCGTACCACTCGGGCGGCAGCCAGCCGGCGCCGACCGGCAGGGCTTCGGCCTGGCCGCTATACAAATCCGGGGCGAGGGCGTCGATTTCGGATTGCAGGCTGGGCTGGGTGGGAAGGGTGGTGCAGGCCGCCTGCGGCAGGCTGCGCGTGACGAAGAAGCCGGAACCGCGGCGCGAGGACAGCAGGCCGAGCTGGTGCAAGCGTTCGTAGGCTTCCACCACGGTGAATGTGCTGACGCCATTGCACTTTGCGAATTGTCTAACCGATGGCATTTTCGTACCGGCACCGAGCTGGCGCTCGTTTACCATCGCCGAGATAGCCCCGACGATCTGGTCGACCAGGCTGCCGCGGCCCTTCCGGTCGATGGCGAGCAGCGGCCATGCCGGCATGACCTCTGTGAGAACGACTTCTTCCATACCACCACTCCACGCGCGGGGTTGAAACTGTACAGGGTAGGATGCCTGTACGGTTGGTCGGTTTTGCCCTTGGTGTATCTGTGCCGGTGTTGCCTTGCTGACTATTATTGATCAATATTTTGCCAACTGGTAAAAATTTTTCGCCTCATGGCGGGGAGAGACGCATGAACGAGTCCAGGCCCAAGTCGATGTCCTCATTTTGGATGCCCTTCACCAATAATCGCGACTTCAAGGCCAGCCCGCGCCTGCTGGTCTCGGCGGAGGGGATGTACTACAAGGATGTGGACGGTAACAGCGTGCTGGACGGCACCGCCGGCCTCTGGTGCGTGCCTTGCGGCCATGCCCAGCCGCGCATCACGCAGATGGTGAGCGAGATGGTCGGCCAGCTCGACTTCGCACCCACCTTCCAGATGGGCCACCCGGCCGCGTTCGACCTGGCGGAACAACTGATGGAGTACACCGGCCACAAGTTCGGCCACGTGTTCTATACCAACTCAGGGTCCGAAGCGGTGGACACCGCATTGAAGATGGCGCTGGCCTACCACCGGGCGCGCGGCGAGGGCGGGCGGACCCGCCTGATTGGCCGCGAGCGCGGCTACCACGGCGTCGGCTTTGGCGGCCTGTCGGTGGGCGGGATCGGCAACAACCGCAAGAGTTTCGGCCCGCTGCTGCCGGGCGTCGACCACCTGCCGCACACGCACAACCTGCTCAAAAACGCCTTCTCGCGCGGCGAGCCGGAGTTCGGCGTGGAGCTGGCCGACGAGCTCGAACGCCTGGTGACCCTGCACGACGCTTCGACCATCGCCGCCGTGATCATCGAGCCGGTGTCGGGCTCCACCGGCGTCCTGGTGCCGCCCAAGGGCTACCTCAAGCGCCTGCGCGAGATCTGCGACAAGCATGGCATCCTGCTGATCTTCGATGAGGTCATTACCGGTTTCGGCCGCCTGTGTACGCCTTTTGCGAGCGACTACTTCGGCGTCGAGCCGGACATCATGACCACGGCGAAGGGCCTGACCAACGGCGTGGTGCCGATGGGCGCGGTGTTCACCAAGCGCTTCATCCACGACGCCTTCATGGACGCGCCGGCCGGCATCGAGCTGTTCCACGGCTACACCTACTCGGGCCACCCGCTGGCCTGCGCCGCCGGCCTGGCGACGCTCGAGGTCTTCCGCGAGCAGGGCGTCATCGAGAACGCCAAGGCGCTCCAGCCATATTTCGAAGATGCGCTGCATGGACTGCGCGGCCTGCCGCACGTGATCGACCTGCGCTCGATCGGCCTGGTGGCGGGCATCGAGCTCGAATCCATCCCCGGCAAGCCCGGCGCGCGCGCCTACAGCGCCTTCAAGCAGGCCTTCGCGGACGGCGTCCTGATCCGCGTGACGGGCGACATCATCGCGCTGTCGCCGCCGCTCATCCTGACCAAGCAGCATATCGACGAGTTGTTTGGCAAGCTTGCCACCGTACTGAAAAACCTGGACTAGGAAAAGAACAGAGTCATGGACATCATTTCGCACTTCATCAACGGCCAGCTGGCGCACGCGGAAGGCACGCGCCAGGCCGACGTCTTCAACCCGGCGCGCGGCGAGCCTTGCGCGCGGGTGGCGCTGGCCGAGCCGCGTGATATCGATGCAGCCGTCGCGGCGGCCCTGCAAGCCTTCCCGGCCTGGGCCGCCACCCCGCCGCTGGCGCGCGCGCGCGTCCTGTTCAAATACCTGCAGCTGTGCCAGCAGCACCTCGATGACTTCGCCACCATGGTGGTGCGCGAGCACGGCAAGACCTTCGCCGACGCGCAAGGCGAAGTGGCGCGCGGCATCGAGGTCGTCGAGTTCGCGGTCGGCATCCCGCAGATGCTCAAGGGCGAGTTCACCGACCAGATCGCGCGCGGGATCGACGCCTGGTCGATGCGCCAGCCGCTCGGCGTGGTGGCCGGCATCACGCCGTTCAATTTTCCGGTGATGGTGCCGATGTGGATGTTCCCGGTGGCGATCGCGTGCGGCAATACCTTTGTGTTGAAGCCGTCCGAGCGCGACCCGTCGCCCGCCTTGCTGCATGCGCAGCTGCTGAAGGAAGCCGGGTTGCCGGACGGCGTGTTCAACGTGGTCCAGGGCGACAAGGTGGCGGTCGACGCGCTGCTGGACCACCCGGATATCCAGGCCATCAGCTTCGTGGGCTCGACCCCGATCGCCGAATACATCTACACGCGCGGATCAAGCAAGGGCAAGCGCGTGCAGGCCCTGGGCGGCGCCAAGAACCACATGGTGGTGATGCCGGACGCCGACCTGGAGATGGCGGTCGACGCCCTGGTCGGCGCGGCCTACGGCTCCGCCGGCGAGCGCTGCATGGCGATTTCGGTGGCGGTGGCGATCGGCGATGCGGGCGACAAGCTGGTGGCAGCGCTGGCGGAGCGCACCGCGAAACTCAAGGTCAACGACGGCATGGCCCGGGACGCCGAAATGGGCCCGGTGGTCAGCAGCGCCGCCAAGGAGCGCATCGAGCG
The DNA here is from genome assembly GCF_059685695.1 of Telluria sp. PB2R4. NCBI lineage: Bacteria > Pseudomonadati > Pseudomonadota > Betaproteobacteria > Burkholderiales > Oxalobacteraceae > Telluria > Telluria sp. PB2R4. The sequence continues at coordinate 244,817 of NZ_JCASIC010000006.1, forward strand.
CCTGATCGGCCAGGGCGTGGAGCAGGGCGCAAGCCTGGTGGTCGACGGCCGCGGCTACCGCGTCGATGGCTGCCCGAACGGCTTTTTTGTCGGCGGCACCCTGTTCGACCACGTCACCCCCGACATGACGATCTACCAGGAAGAGATCTTCGGCCCGGTGCTGTGCGTGGTGCGCCTGCCGGACGTGGGCCGCGCGGTGGAACTCATCAACGCCAATGAATACGGCAACGGCGTCGCCATCTTCACGCGTGACGGCGGCGTGGCGCGCGAGTTCGTGCGCCAGATCGAGGTCGGCATGGTGGGCGTGAACGTGCCGCTGCCGGTGCCGATGGCCTTCAACAGCTTCGGCGGCTGGAAGCGCAGCTTGTTCGGCGATCACCACGCCTATGGGCCCGAAGGCGTGCGCTTCTATACCCGCCACAAGGCGGTGATGGAACGCTGGCCTGACAGTGCAAGCAGCGGGCCGCAGTTCGCCTTCCCGCAGATGAAGTAATCAATGAACTAAGCCCGGTTCAACAACACAACAGGGATGCCCATGATCGAATCACTCCAGCACCTGCCGCCCGCAGCAGGGTCGAATGGCGAGCTGACCGCGCAGTTTACCGACCTGGCGCCGCCGCTCAGCGCGCGCCAGGCCGCCGTCGAGGCGGCGCGCTGCCTGTACTGCTACGACGCCCCCTGCATGAACGCCTGCCCGACCGGCATCGACGTCGCCGGCTTCATCAAGAATATCCACGACGGCAACGTCACTGGTGCGGCAGCCGGCATCCTGAAGGCCAACATCTTCGGGGGCAGCTGCGCCCGGGTCTGCCCCACCGAGATCCTGTGCGAGGATTCCTGCGTGCGCAACAATCCGGCCGAGCGCGAGCCGGTGCGCATCGGGCTGCTGCAGCGCTATGCGATCGACCATGCACGCTTCGACGGCCATCCGTTCGGGCGTGCGCCATCCACCGGCAAGGTGATCGCGGTGGTGGGCGCCGGCCCCGCCGGGCTGTCCTGCGCGCACCGCCTGGCGATGCTGGGCAACGACGTGGTGGTGTACGAAGCGCGCCCGAAGGCGGGCGGCCTGAACGAATACGGCATCGCCAAGTACAAGCTCCCGGGCGACTTCGCCGAACGCGAAGTGGAATTCCTGCTGTCGATCGGCGGCATCCACATCGAATACGGCCGCAAGCTTGGCGAGAACCTGAGCCTGGCCGAGCTGCATACGCGCTACGACGCGGTTTTCCTCGGCCTCGGTTTGCAGGCCAGCCGCGCCCTCGGCCTGACTGGCGAGGATGCACCCGGCTTGATGGCGGCGATCGACTACATCGCCGCGCTTCGCCAGGCCAGCGACTTATCTAAACTGCCGGTGCCGCGCCGTGCGGTGGTCATCGGCGCCGGCAACACCGCCATCGACATGGCGGTGCAGATCAAGCGCCTCGGCGCCGAGGACGTGACCCTGGTGTACCGGCGCGGCCTGGAGGCGATGAGCGCGACCGGCCACGAGATCGAGATCGCCAAGGCGAATTTCGTCCGCATCCGCACCTGGGCCGCGCCGCTCGAGGTGCTGCTCGACGAGGCGGGGCGGGTGACCGGCATGCGCTTCGAGCAGACCCGCATGGAAGACGGCCGCCTGGTGCGCACAGGCGGCTTCATCGAGATCGCGGCCGACGCCGTGTTCAAAGCCATCGGCCAGGGCATGAGCGAAGAGGGCTTCACCGAGCCGCTGGCGCGGGAACTGTCACGGGAGGGCGAGCGCATCCGGATCGACGGGCGCTTCCGCACCGCGCTCCCTGGTATTTATGCGGGCGGCGACTGCGTCGCCCCAGGGCAGGACCTGACGGTGCAGGCGGTCCAGCACGGCAAACTGGCCGCCTTGGCCATCCACGAAGACATCCAAGCCAAAGCGGAGGCAGCATGGCCGACCTGAGCATCGACTTCTGCGGTATCAAGAGCCCGAACCCGTTCTGGCTGGCCTCCGCGCCGCCGACCGACAAGGCCTACAACGTGGTGCGTGCCTTCGAGGCGGGATGGGGCGGGGTGGTGTGGAAGACCCTGGGCGAAGACCCACCGGCGGTCAACGTGTCGTCGCGCTACTCGGCCCACTACGGCAAGAACCGCGAGGTCATCGGCTTCAACAACATCGAGCTGATCACCGACCGCAGCCTGGAAATCAACCTGCAGGAGATCACCCAGGTCAAGAAGGACTGGCCGGACCGAGCCCTGATCGTCTCGCTGATGCTGCCCTGCGAGGAAGCGCCGTGGGCCGCGATCCTGCCGCTGGTCGAGGCGACCGGCGCCGACGGCATCGAACTGAACTTCGGCTGCCCGCATGGGATGCCGGAGCGCGGCATGGGCGCGGCGGTGGGACAGGTGCCGGAGTACGTTCAAATGGTGACCGCCTGGTGCAAGAAGCACACGCGCCTGCCCGTCATCGTCAAGCTGACCCCGAACATCACCGACGTGCGCCAACCGGCACGCGCGGCGCTGGCCGGCGGCGCGGATGCGGTGTCCCTGATCAACACCGTCAATTCGATCACCCACCTGGACCTCGACCGCATGGTCGCATTCCCGATCGTGGGCGGCGCCAGCACCCACGGCGGGTATTGCGGCTCGGCGGTCAAGCCGATCGCCCTGAACATGGTGGCCGAGATCGCGCGCGATCCGCTCACCGCCGCGCTGCCGATCTCCGGCATCGGCGGCATCGGCAGCTGGCGCGACGCGGCCGAGTTCATCGCGCTCGGCGCGGGCAGCGTGCAGGTGTGCACGGCCGCGATGCTGCACGGTTTCCGGATCGTCGAGGAGATGAAGGACGGCCTGTCGCGCTGGATGGACAGCCAGGGTTACCCCAATATCGCGGCGTTCTCGCGCAAGGCGGTGCGCAACACCACCGACTGGAAGTACCTGGACATGAACTACCACGTGATCGCCCGGATCGACCAGGACACCTGCATCGGGTGCGGCAAGTGCTACGTGGCCTGCGAGGACACCTCGCACCAGGCCGTCGCGCGCTTGGTGGACGACCTGGGCAAGCGCCGCTACGAGGTGAAGGACGCCGAGTGCGTGGGCTGCAACCTGTGCGAGATCACCTGTCCGGTGGAGGCCTGCATCACCATGGTGCCGCAGGAGAGCGGCAAGCCTTATATGAACTGGACGCAGGATCCGCGGAATCCCCGCGCAGAACCCGTTATTGCGTAGGGTGGGCGGGTCTCCCGCCCGCGCGTTCAAATCACAGTTGCGATCACGCGGGCGTGTGTTGAATGCGCGGACGGCATAGCCGTCCACCCTACGAAAAACAAACGTACTTACGATTGCGCTACACTCGCTTGCACCATTCGCAAGCGATGAGGAGAGTCCGACCGTGACCATGCAACAGAACGCAAGCTCCGAACTCTGGAACCACGACCTGGCCCCCACCGGCCCGGAACAGCGCACCTGGCGCTGGTACCACTTCGCCGCGTTGTGGGTCGGGATGGTGATGTGCATCCCTGCCTACACGCTTTCGAGCAGCCTGATCGAGTCGGGCATGTCGGCCTGGCAGGCCGTGTGGACGGTCTTTCTCGCCAACGCCATCGTGCTGGTGCCGATGCTCCTGATCGGCCACGCCGGCACCAAGTACGGCATCCCCTACGCGGTGCTGGCGCGCAGCTCCTTCGGCACCAGCGGCGCCAAGCTGCCTGCCCTGATGCGCGCCATTGTCGCCTGCGGCTGGTACGGCATCCAGACCTGGTTCGGCGGCAGCATGATCTACACGCTGCTGGGGGTGATGAACGGTGCGCCGATCGGCGGCGATCCCATCGCGGGCCTCGGCATCAACCTTGCGCAGCTGCTGTGCTTCCTGGCCTTCTGGGCAATCCAGCTCTATTTCATCGTGCACGGCATCGAGTCGATCCGCAAGCTCGAGACCTGGACCGCACCGCTGAAGATCGCCATCTGCTTCGTCTTGCTGTGGTGGGTGTACGAACGCGCCGGCGGTTTCGGCCCGCTGCTCGACCGACCCTCGGCCTTCGTGCCGGGCGGCCCCAAGGAAGGGCAGTTCTGGCAGGTGTTCTGGCCCTCGCTCACCGCCATGATCGGCTTCTGGGCCACGCTGGCGCTCAACATCCCCGACTTCACCCGCTTCGCCAGGACCCAGCGCGACCAGGTCATCGGCCAGACCGTGGGCCTGCCGGTGCCGATGGGCTTGCTGGCCGCCCTGGCGGTGATCGTCACCTCGGCCACCGTGGTCTTGTATGGCAAGGCGCTGTGGGACCCGGTCGACCTGGCCAGCCGCATGGAAGGGGCGGCGGTACTGGTGGCGCTGATCGTGCTGCTGGTCGATACCGTCAGCGTCAACCTGGCCGCCAACCTGGTCGGCCCGGCCTACGACTTCTCGGCGCTGGCGCCGCGCAAGATCAGCTATCGGCTCGGCGGCTACATCACGGCCGGACTGGCGCTGGTGATGATGCCCTGGAAGATCCTGGAGACGACCCAGAACTACATCTTCACCTGGCTGGTGGGCTACTCCGCGCTGCTCGGACCGATCGCCGGCATCCTGATCGTCGATTACTACCTCGTACGCAAGACGGAGCTCGACGTCGCCCAACTGTACCGCGACGACGGCATCTATTCGTACAGGAACGGCTGGAACGTGGCGGCGATCGCCGCTTTCGTCCTCGGGGTGCTGCCCAACATCCCGGGCTTCCTGAATGCCGCCTTCCCGGCCGCGTTCCCGGATGTTGCCGAGGTGTTCAAGTCCATCTATACCTATGCATGGTTCGTCGGCGTCGCCATCGCGGCTGTCGTCTATGGGGCCATGATGAAAGGCCATCGCGTTCCAGTCCTGGCGGCGCGGCATTCCTAAGACAGGGGGAGTTAGCATGACTACGTTGATACGTGGCGGTACCGTCGTGAACGCCGACCGCGCGTTCCGCGCCGATGTGCTTTGCGTGGGCGACAAGATTGCGGCGGTGGGCGAGAAGCTCGAGGCGCCGGCGGGCGCCACGGTGGTCGACGCCGGTGGCCAGTACGTGATGCCGGGTGGGATCGACACCCACACCCACATGCAGCTGCCCTTCATGGGCACCGTCACGGCCGACGACTTCTTCACCGGCACCGCGGCCGGCCTGGCCGGCGGCACCACCACCATCATGGATTTCGTCATCCCCGACCCGAAGCAGTCGCTGCTCGAGGCCTTCCACACCTGGCGCGGCTGGGCGGAGAAGTCGGCCGGCGACTACACCTTCCACGTGGCGGTCACCTGGTGGGACCCGTCGGTGCACGAGGAAATGGGCGTGCTGGTGCGCGAGCATGGGGTGAACAGCTTCAAGCACTTCATGGCCTACAAGAACGCGATCATGGCCGACGACGAAACCCTGGTGAAGAGCTTCCGCCGCGCCCTCGAACTCGGTGCGATCCCGACCGTGCACGCCGAGAACGGCGAGCTCGTCTACCAGCTGCAGCAGGAGCTGCTGGCAAAAGGAATTCGCGGCGCCGAGGCGCACCCGCTCTCGCGCCCGCCGGAAGTGGAGGCGGAGGCCGCCAACCGCGCCATCGCCATCGCGGGCGTGCTCGGCACCCCGGTCTACATCGTGCACGTGTCCTGCGCCGAATCGCTGGAAGCCATTACACGGGCGCGCGCCAAAGGGCAGCGCGTGTACGGCGAAGCGCTGGCCGGCCACCTGGTGATCGACGACAGCGTCTACCGCAATCCGGACCCGGCATTCGCGCGCGCCCACGTCATGAGCCCGCCCTTCCGCAGCCGGCACCACCAGCAGGCGCTGTGGCAGGGCCTGCAGGGCGGGAACCTGCACACCACCGCCACCGACCACTGCACCTTCTGTGCCGAGCAGAAGGCGGCCGGCAAGGACGATTTCACGCGGATTCCGAACGGCTGCGGCGGGGTCGAGGAGCGCATGGCCGTGGTCTGGGATGCCGGCGTCAACACCGGTCTGCTCACGCCCTCGGAATTCGTGCGCGTCACCTCCACCAATGCGGCGCAGATCTTCAACATCTACCCGCGCAAGGGCTTGGTTGCCGCCGGGGCCGATGCCGACATCGTGGTCTGGGACCCGATTGGGACCCGCACCATTTCGGCACAGACCCAGCATTCGAAGGGTGGCTTCAACGTGTTCGAAGGCCGCACCGTGCGCGGCATTCCGACCCACACGGTGGCTGCCGGAAAACTGGTATTTGCGCGCGGCGACCTGCGTGCCGAAGCCGGGGCAGGGCGCTACATCGAGCGTCCCGCTTTTTCCGCTACCGTGGCTTGAAGAAGGGGATGAACATGAACGAACTCAGGATCAATGGCGACCGCCTGTGGAAGTCGCTGATGGAGCTGGCCGCGATCGGCGCCACCGAGAAGGGCGGCGTCAAGCGCCTGGCCCTGACCGACCTCGATCGCCAGGGCCGCGACCTGGTCGTCCGCTGGGGACGCGAAGCGGGACTGGAAGTCACGGTCGACCAGATCGGCAACGTCTTCATGCGCCGTGCGGGGCGTAACGCATCTGCACTGCCGATCGTCACCGGCAGCCACGTCGACACCCAGCCCACGGGCGGCAAGTTCGACGGCAACTACGGCGTGCTGGCCGGTCTGGAAGTGGTGCGCACCCTGAACGAGCGCAACGTCCAGACCGAGGCGCCGATCGAAGTCGCCTTCTGGACCAACGAGGAAGGCTCGCGCTTCGTGCCGGTGATGATGGGCTCCGGCGTGTTCTGCGGCGCCTTCAGCCTGGAGACGGCCTACGCCGCCGTCGATACCGAGGGCAAGTGCGTGCGAGATGAACTGGAGCGCATCGGCTACCTGGGCGACCAGGTGCCGGGCAAGCACCCGATCGGCGCCTACTTCGAGACCCACATCGAGCAAGGGCCGGTGCTGGAAGACGCCGACAAGGTGATCGGCGTGGTGCCGGCCGTGATGGGCCTGTCCTGGTACGACTGCACCGTGACGGGCATGGAAGCCCACGCCGGTCCGACGCCGATGGGGCTGCGGCGCGACGCGCTGCAGGTGGCCACCGCCATCATGCAGGAGACCGTGCGGATCGCGAACCGCTACCCGCCCTACGGACGCGGGACTGTCGGAATGGTGCAGGTGTTCCCGAACAGCCGCAACGTGATCCCGGGCCAGGTGAAATTCAGCATCGACCTGCGCAACGTGAACGACGAACTGCTGAATACGATGCACGAAGAGATGCTCGCCTTCGTGAAAAAGACACAGGAGGACAGCGGCCTGTCGATCGCCATCGAGCGGGTGTCCTATTACCCGCCATGCCCCTTCCACCCCGACTGCGTCAACGCCGTGCGGGCCGCCACCGACAAGCTCGGCTACTCGACCATGGACGTGGTCTCGGGCGCCGGCCACGACGCCATCTACGCGGCGCGCGTGGCCCCTGCCGGCATGATCTTCGTGCCCTGCAAGGACGGCATCAGCCACAACGAGATCGAAGATGCGCAGCCGGCCCACCTGGAAGCGGGCTGCAATGTGTTGTTGCATGCGATGCTGGCGCGGGCGGGCGTGGCGGAGTGAGGGGCAGGAGAGCGCCGCCGTTCTTGTTTAGCTGGCATTATTCCCGGGTTATCTCGGGAGGAGCGGCATGGAGTGGATGGAACGGAGCTGGCTGACAATCCAGCAGGAATTCTCGGACCTTGGCAGTCCGGAGGACATCACGCGCATCGTGCTGCGCCTGCTGGTGGCGGTGGTCCTGGGTGGAATGCTCGGCTACGAGCGGGAGTCGGTCGGCGCCTCGGCCGGCCTGCGCACCCACATGCTGGTGTCGCTCGGCGCCGCACTGTTCGTCCTGATCCCGCTGCAGGCAGGAATGGAGATCAGCGACCTGTCGCGCGTGCTGCAAGGCGTCACCGCAGGCATTGGCTTCATCGGCGCGGGAGCCATCCTCAAGCACACGAAGCACGATGATGTGAAAGGCGTCACCACCGCCGCCAGCGTGTGGTTGACTGCGGCCGTCGGCATCGCAGCCGGTATGGGGCGCGAAGCCACGGCAGTTCTGAGTGCGCTGTTTGCCCTTGCCATCCTGGCGCTGCTACGCCTGACGCCAAAGAAGGAACTGCTTCCCGCGAAGGCGGAGCCCTTATCCGTGGAGGGACGCTCCACCGAAACCACGGAGAAAGCCGAGTAGTACGTCGCCGGCCACCTCCGCATCGTCGGCCGTCATGGTCTCGAGCGGATTGTGGCTGATGCCGCCGTTGCCGCAGCGCGTGAACAGCATCGCCACCTCGGTGAACTTCGCCATTTCCATGGCGTCGTGCCCGGCGCCCGACAGCAGGTCGAAGCGCGGCAGGCCGGCGGCTTCGATGGCCGCACCCAGCCGGTCCATCAGGCCTGGCGCGCAGGGTGCGGCGTCCGCTTCCACCAGCTTCCACAGCTTTTCATCGATGCCGCGCCGCGCGCAGATTTGCTTAACCCCGGCCAGGATGTCGTCCACCGCCGCCAGGCGTTCCTCGTCGCTGGCGGCGCGGATGTCGAGCGACAGGCGGCACCGGCCCGGAATCACGTTGACCGATCCGGACGGCACCTCGAGCTGGCCGACCGTGCCGACCAGCGAGCCGCGCCCGCCGCAGCGCGCTTCGACCAGCAGCACGATCTCGGCGGCCGCCGCGGCGGCATCGCGGCGCATGCCCATCGGCGTGGTGCCCGCATGGCTGGCCACGCCCGCGAGTTCGACCAGGTAGCGCGAGCTCCCCGCGATTGCGGTGACCACGCCGACCGGCAGGCCGCGCTCCAGCAGTACCGGTCCCTGTTCGATGTGGACTTCGATAAAGCCCAGCAGAGAAGCGGGGTCGCGTGCGATCGCCTTGATACCTGCCGGATCGTGGCCGGCAGCGGCCAGGGCCGTGCGCATGCTGACGCCTTCGCTGTCCTGCTGATCGAGGAGAACAGGATCGAAACGGCCGGTGACCGCGCTGCTGCCCAGGAAGGTGCTGCGAAAGCGTACGCCTTCTTCTTCGGCGAAGCCGATGACCTCGAGATGGAAGGGCAGGCGCTCGCCGCGCTCGTTCAGGTAGCGCACCAGGGCGATCGGCAGCAGGATCCCGAGCCGGCCGTCGTATTTGCCGCCGTTGCGCACGGTGTCGTAATGCGAACCGGTGATGAGCGTCTTCGCATCCACTTCGGACGCGGCGTAACGTCCGACCACGTTGCCGACCGTGTCGATATGCGCTTCCATGCCGGATTCGCGCATCCAGTCGCGCAGCTGGCCGGCGGTGCGCTGGTGGGCGGGCGTCATGTAGGCGCAGGTCAGGTTCTCCGGGCTGTCGCTGATGGCCCCCAAGGCCTCGGCCCAGTCCATCACCTGCGGACCGAAGCGGTGCCGCACATCGAGCAGGTCGTTGAGGCGGATCTCGGCGATGCGGTGCACCTGGCGCAGGCATTCATGCAGTTCGTCCCCGCGCGTATTCCCGAGGCGGCGCGTGAAGGTGGCGATGATGGCCGTGCGGGTCAGGCCGCGCCCGGTCGGCCCCTTCACCGCCAGGAGGAAGGGAAAGCCGAATTTTTCATTGTATTGCGCGTTCAGTGCGTGCAGCAGCGCGTATTCCTCCGCGCTGCACAGGTTCAGCCCGGACGCCGCCTGCTCGCCCGTCGATTCTGCCGTCAGCTCGCCGGCGATCGCCGCCTTGCCGGCCAGTTCCGGATGGGCGCGCAGCAGCGACAACCGTTCGGCCTCTGTCGCCTGCGTCACGACCGCCTGCAAGGCCTGTTTGAGCGCGGCCACGCTGGCGAAGGGACGCAGGCCGGCGGCGCGCTCCGCGATCCAGGGGGAATGTTCGTAGATGCCGCGCAGCGCCTCGACGAAGGCGCCGGGCTCGAAGGTATTCAGGTCCGACAGGGTGGTCATGGTCTGCATCGCCTCATTGGAATCAATGATGATAAATGCTGCAAGCCTTCCAGCTTATACGCCCGGGCGCATAGGCGGTATTGCGCTACTTGGCAACCAGCGCGCGCGCCGCCGCGCTCACCTGGTCGCGCAGCCATTTGTGCTCGGTCGACTGGTGCACGCGCTGGTGCCACAGCTGGTAGAAGCGCATCGGCGGAAACTTGATCGGCACCGTGAAGCTCTTGAGCGGCAGCGTGCGTTCGTAGAAGCGGATGAACTGGCGTCCGGTCGTCAGCACCAGGTCGGTCTGGGTCAGCATGTAGGGGATCACGCCGAAGTAGGGCGACTCGACCGCCACCTTGCGCTGCATGCCCAGCCGGTCGAGGTGGGCGTCGATCACGCCGTGGTAACCCGGCAGCATCTGTGATGGCGCCACGTGCGGCAGCGACAGGTAGTCCTCGACCGTCATCGCGTCGACTGCCGTGCGCTTGGCGTACGGGCTGTCGGCGCGCATGGTGCAGGTGATCGGGTCTTCGAACAGCTTCGACATGTGCAGGTGGGCCGGCGGTTCGTCCCAGTTGGCGATCACCAGGTCCATCTCGCCGTCGGACAGCATGCGCAGGTAATCCATGCCCGGCCCCAGGCTGTGGATCACGATCTTGCTGTTGGGCGAACCGCGCCGCAAGGACGCCACCACGCCCGGCAGGAACTGCGTGTCGAGGTAGTCGGGCGCGGCGATGTGGAAGGTGCGCGCTGCTTCCTCGGGCACGAAGGGCGACTTGCGCACGAACAGGCTCTCGGTTTCGTCCAGGATGCGCTTGGCCGGCTTGAGCAGGCTCTCGCCGTGCTGGGTCGGCACCATGCCGCGCGCGCCGCGCACCAGCAGCGGGTCGCCGGTCAGCTCGCGGAGCTTGCGCAGCGAGGCCGAGATCGAAGGCTGCGGCTGGTTCAGCTTGAGCGCCACGCGCGAGACGTTCTTCTCCTGCAGCAGCAGGTAGAGGATGCGGATCAGGTGCAGGTCGAGGTGCTGGGGCAGGCTGGACATGGGAGCGTATATCAATACAGATATGTTGAATATACGCTAGATTTCATGTTGCAGAAATTGAAATCACGTTATTGTCGAGGGATACACAATACTGGGAAGCTGCATGGACTTCGGATATCTTGGGCCATATGCCCTGGAGTGGTTCAACATGCTGGTGCGCTGGCTGCACATCATCACCGGCATCGCCTGGATCGGCGCCTCCTTCTATTTCGTCTGGCTCGACAACACGATCCGGCCGCCCGCGCCGGGATCCGAGCTGGCGAAGAAGGGCGTGTCCGGCGAGCTGTGGGCGGTGCACGGCGGCGGCTTCTACAACCCGCAGAAATACCTGGTGGCGCCCGCCGAGCTGCCCAGCGAACTCCACTGGTTCAAGTGGGAAGCCTATTCCACCTGGATTTCCGGCTTCGCCCTGCTCGTCATCGTGTATTACCTGAATGCGCAGGCGATGATGGTCGACCGCAGCGTGGCGGATCTCAGCAGCTGGCAGGCGGTGGGCATCGGCCTGGCCAGCCTCGTCATCGGCTGGATCGTCTACGACCTGCTGTGCCGCTCCCCGCTCGGCAAGCACGACCTGGCCTTCGGCCTGACCATCTTCGCCTTCCTGGTGGCCAGCAGCTATGTGCTGACCCAGCTGCTCAGCGGCCGCGCCGCCTACCTGCACGTGGGCGCGATGATCGGCACCATGATGGTGGCGAACGTGGCGATGCTGATCATTCCCGGCCAGCGCAAGATGGTCGATGCCATGATGGCGGGCGGACAGCCCGACCCCATCCACGGTATCAAGGCCAAGCAGCGCAGCGTCCACAACAATTACTTCACGCTGCCGGTGCTGTTCATCATGATCAGCAACCACTACGCGATGACCTACCGCCACGACTATGCGTGGGCGGTGCTGGGCGTGATCATGGCGGCGGGCGTGCTGATCCGCCACTTCTTCAACCTGCGCCACAAGGGCCGCGTCGAGTGGAAGTATCCGGCGGCGGGCGTGGCGCTGCTCGCGGTGCTGGCTTTCGCGATCGCACCCAAGCCGCCTGTGCAGGCCCCGGCGCAGGCCGAAGGTAGGGGAACTGAGGACGATGCGGCCCGCTTCGCCCAGGTGCGCACCATCATCGACCAGCGCTGCGTGTCCTGCCATGCCCAGCAGCCGACCCAGCCCGGCTTCGCCACGGCGCCGGCCGGCGTGGCGCTGCACACCCCCGAACTCGTGAGCCAGAACGCGCAGCGCATCTACCAGCAGACCGTGCAGCTCAAGGCCATGCCGCTGGCGAACCTCACCCACATGACCGATGCCGAACGGGCGCAGGTCGGCGCCTGGTTCGAAGCCGGCGCAAAAACTGGAACGAACTAAATGGACGATCAACGACAGCAACAGCTCCTGCAATGGATCGACGCGCACTTCGACGAGCAGGTCGGCTTCCTGCAGCAGGTGGTCCGCATCCCCACCGACACGCCGCCGGGGAACAACGCGCCGCACGCCGAGGCGGTGGCCGACATGCTTGCGCAGTATGGCTGGAGCGCCGAGAAGCACGCGGTGCCGGAACGCGACGTGCGCGACTACGGCATGGAGAGCATCACCAACCTGATCGTGCGCCGGCCCTACGGCGCGGGCGGCCCGACCCTGGCGCTGAACGCGCATGGCGACGTGGTGCCGCCGGGCGAGGGCTGGAGCACGCCGCCCTACGGCGCCGAGATCATTGACGGCGCCATGTACGGCCGCGCGACGGCGGTCTCGAAGAGCGATTTCGCCACCTATGTGTTCGCGGTGCGCGCACTGGAAGCGCTGGGACTGCCGCTCAAGGGCGCGCTCGAACTGCACTTCACCTACGACGAGGAATTCGGCGGCCTGCTCGGCCCGGGCTGGCTGCTCGAGCAAGGCCTGACCCGCCCCGACTACGTGATCGCGGCCGGCTTCAGCTACAACATCGTCACCGCCCACAACGCCTGCCTGCAGCTGGAGATCACCGTGCACGGCAAGGCCGGCCACGGCGCCATGCCGGAAACCGCGGTCGACGCGTTGCAGGCCGCCACCCGCATCCTGAACGCGATCTACGGCCAGTTGCCCGAACTGAAGAAAATCAAGTCGCAGGTTCCGGGCATCGATTCGCCCACCATGCTGGTCGGCCGCATCGATGGCGGCACCAATACCAATGTGGTGCCGGGCAAGGTGGTCATGAAGATGGACCGCCGCATGATTCCCGAAGAAGACCCGGTGGCGGTGGAGGCGCAGGTGCGCGCGCTGATCGAAGGGGCGGTGGCCGGCATGCCCGGCATCCGGCTGGAGATCCGGCGCCTGCTGCTGTCGCATGCGCTGCGCCCGCTGCCTGGTTCCGAGAAGCTGGTGGAGAGCCTGCAGCGCCATGGCCGCGCGATCCTCGGCGAGGACATCACGGCGCAGGGCACGCCGCTGTACGCCGACGCGCGCCTGTACGGCGAGCGCGGCATCCCGGCGGTGCTGTACGGCGCCGGGCCGCGCACGGTGCAGGAATCAAATGCGAAGAAAGCCGACGAGCATGTGCAGCTGGACGATTTGCGCAAGGCGACCAAGGTGGTGGCGCTGACGCTGCTGGATTTCTTGGCGTAGGGCGGACGGATTTGCCGCTCCTACAATACCTGGTGCCATCGTTAGCGTGTGACCTAGGGTGGGCGGGTTTCCCGCCCACGCGGTGGTAGGTTGCAGCGGGATCATCCGGCGCGACGACTCAGCCGGTAGCGATCACCGCGTGGGCGGACAAGCCGCCCACCCTACGAAAACATAAAGGCGCCCGCAGGCGCCTTTGAGATGCTTACTGCTTGAGCGTCCGCTCGAACAGCTGGTAGATGCGCCGATACTGGTCGTACCAGGCTTCCGGCTGCACATAGGCATGGCGCTCCAGCGGGTAGCTGGCCAGTTCCCAGTTATCCTTCTTCAGCTCGATCAGGCGCTGCGCCATGCGCACCGAGTCCTGGTAGAACACGTTATCGTCGATCATGCCGTGCGCGATCAGCAGGTGGCCCTGCAGCTTGTCGGCGTATTCGATCGGCGACGAGACCTTGTAGGCCTGCGGGTCGATGTCCGGCGTGTTCAGGATGTTCGCGGTGTACTCGTGGTTGTAGGTTACCCAATCGGTCACCGGACGCAGCGCGGCGCCCGACTTGAAGGTTTCCGGTGCGCGCATCAGGGCCATGAAGGTCATGAAACCGCCATAGCTGCCGCCGTACACGCCCACGTTCTTCGCATCGCCCTGGTGCTGCGCCACCATGTACTGCACGCCGTCGAGGTAGTCATCCAGTTCCGGATGGCCCATCTGGCGGTAGATCGCGCTGCGCCAGTCCCTGCCGTAGCCCTTGGAGGCGCGGTAGTCCATGTCGAGCACGATGTAACCCTTCTGGACCAGCAGGTTGTGGAACATCTGCTCGCGGAAGTAGTTCGGGTAGCGTTTGCTGACGTTCTGCAGGTAACCGGCGCCGTGCACGAACATCACCACCGGGTACTTCTTGCCCGGCTCCAGCTGGGCCGGGCGGTACAGCTTGGCCCAGACCGGGTCGCCGCCGGCGCGCGAGGGTACCGCCACATACTGCGGCTCGATCCACTGGCGCGCCTTGAATTCGGCAGTGCGGGTGTCGGTCAGCTTGACGGCCGCGCCGCCGCTGGCCGGCACGGTGGCCAGCTGCACCGGGGTGTAGCTGCTCGACCAGTGCACCAGCAGCTTCTTCTCGTCCGGCGACAGGCGGAAACGCTCGACGCCGTCCATGCTGGTGACTTCGCGGATCGCGCCGTCCCTGGCGTTGACGGCGCACACTTCGTAGTCACCAGGCGTGGCGCGGTTGCACATCACCCAGGCCATGCTGCCGTCGTGCGACCAGCGCACGTCGGAGGCTTCCCATTTACCCGAGGTGAGGGCGCGCTGCGCGCCACCCTCGGCCGGCTGGGTATACAGGTGCGAATAGCCGCTTTCTTCCGACAAGTACCACAGCGTGCGGTTGTCCGGCAGCCAGCCGAATTCGTTGTTGTCGTAGTTGATCCACGCCTTCTCGCTCAGGCGGTGCAGCGGCTTGAGCTTGGCGCCCTGCAGGTCGACGGTGGCGATCCAGCGGTCCTTGTTGTCGACCGCGCGCAGCATGACGGCGACGTTGGCGCCGTTGGCCGACCATTCGATCGCATCGGCGCCATCGATCACGCGCACCGCGCGGTTGCCCTTCAGCGGCTCCTTCCTGGCGGCGGCGCGCAGCTCGGCCAGCGGATCGACGTTCACGCCCGGCAGCACGTCGAAGGAGAGGTCCTGCACCTTGTTGGTGCGCAGGTCGACCAGCTTCAGTGCATGGGGCGCCGGCATGTTGCGGCCGACGCGGGTGCGCTGGTCGTCGAATTCCTCGTAGCCCGACTCGGTGACGTAGCGCGGCATCTTGCCGACGCGGCCCTTGTCGCCGTTCTTCGGCGCGGTGACCACCAGCAGCCAGCGGCCATCCGGCGACAGCACGGTGCTCTCGATCGCGACCTTGTCGCCCAGGTAGATCTGGGCAGGGGGCAGGGTCGGGTCCACGCGGCGCTGCTCGTTCATGCGCTCGCGCAGCGCATCGCGCTCGTCCTTCTGGCGCTTCAGCGTGGCGATCAGGCGCAGCTGCTGGTCGCGCAGCGCGTCTTCCTCGTTGACTGCCGGGTCCTTGGCGGCGCGCGGCAGGGCAACCGGGCCGACCACTTTCGTGGCGCGGTCCCAGCTGTACCAGTCGGTGCCGATGCGGTAGTGGACGCTGCGTCCGTCGCTGGAATACTGTGGCGCTTCGAGCTTGGCGGCGCCGCGCGTGATCTGCACCAGCGCGCCGGTCTTGAGGTCGCGCTCGAACAGGTCGCCGTTACGCAGCATCAGGGCGCGGGTCTGGGACGGGTTATAGAAGACGTCGGCGCCGTCGATCCTGGCGGCGTCGGCATCGCTCACCAGGCTTGCCTTGCCGCCCTGGGTGACCTGCCAGGTGTCGCGGATCGGCGAGCCGGTGCGCTTCTGCTTGTAGAACACCTGCTTGCTGTCCCAGCTCCACCAGGCGGTTTCCGCCGGGGTGCCGATCCAGTCGGGGTGGGCCATGGCCTGGTCGAGGGTGATGGGCGTGGAAGCCGCCGCCGGCAGGGCCAAGAGGGCCGCCAGGATCGTGAGTGCTGGTATACGCATCGTGTTATGGGGAGCTGAATGAAAAAGGGTGAGCTTTCTTGGCAGAAAATGCGACTTGCATTCTAGCTCAGCATTTCACGTTGCGGGCGATACGGAGAACGAGCCTGCTAAAAATGAAAGCGACGGGGCACGTACATACGTGAAACCGGCGCTGCCATGTAAATACGGCTGTTGCGCCGCAGCGGGTCAGGCTACTTGACGCGCACGCTTGGAGGGGCGCAGGGAGAATGCCAGGCGAATCAGCAGCGCCGCGAGGGCGCACACGCTGAGCACGGTGTCGAGCGTGGTCATGTTCAGCCCCGGATGGTTGGCGCCCAGCCGCCGTGGGCGGCATAGAGCTCGATCGAGAAGCTGCGCAATGCAGCGGCAGCGTTGGCAAAGAGGCGGCGGGTTGCGACCATGGTGGAATCTCCGGTGAAAACTGCGATGTTGCGTTGCAGTATAAGGAGGCGCGAGCCATAAATAAACTTTAGATTGGTGATTCCAGCGATACGTTGAGTGAATAATTGTCGACAATACTCGCCTCGTGATATTTACATTGCGAATGTCTCGTTGTTACCACTATGAATGGTTCATGCAACCCATCCCGGGGTGGATCGGTTCTTGCATGTCATACCGGCATGAAATCGCCTGGCCCTGCCTCACCTCATCTGCGCATCGTCGTCGTCAACCCTGCCAGCGCACCCGGCGCGGAGCGCGATGCCGCGCTCGCCGAGCAGGCGCGCCGCAGCGCCGCGCTGCGCATCGGGCTGCTCGAGTCGGGCTACGACCTGGTCGCTTCGCTGCCCGCCGACGTGTTCCTGCCCGAGCGCATCGCCCAGCTGCAGCCGGACATGATCATCGTCGACAGCGAATCGGATGCGCGCGACGTCCTCGAGCACATCGTGATCGCCACGCGCGACGCGCGCCGTCCGATCGTCCTGTTCACCGAAGACGATGCGCCGGCCAGCATGGATGCCGCCCTGGACGCGGGCGTGTCCGCCTACATCGTGGCCGGCCTGCAGGCCGAGCGCGTCAAGCCGGTGCTCGACGTGGCGCTGGCGCGCTTCCGGCGCGAGCAGAAGCTGCTCGACGAACTGCAGGGCACGCGCCAGAAGCTGGCCGAACGCAAGATCGTCGACCGCGCCAAGGGGCTGTTGATGACGCGCTACCAGCTGACCGAGGACCAGGCCTACCAGCGCCTGCGCAGCATGGCGATGAACAAGAATTTGAAGCTGGCGGACATCGCGCAGCGGCTGATCGACGTGGAAGACTTGCTCGGCTGATCCGGGCAGAAGCAAAGACAGGCAACAGGAGCACTATGGCAGGCAGCGAAAAGAGCGCAGCATGGATCGCCGGTTCCGACCGACCGGAAAAGCAGGCCGTGCGGATCGGCTTCATGCCGCTGGCGGATTGCGCGCCGGTGGTCATGGCGTCCGTGCTCGGCTTCGACGAGAAGTACGGCATCCGCTTCGAATTGAGCCGCGAGCTGTCCTGGACCGGCATGCGCGACCGCCTGGTGGCCGGCGAGATCGATGCGGCCCATGTCCTGTATGGCTTGCTGTACGGCCTGCAGATGGGCGTCGGCACGCGGCCGCGCCAGATGGCCGTCCTGATGAACCTGAACCGCAACGGGCAGGGGATTACGCTGTCGCGCGCCCTCGCCGCGATGGCGCAGGACGCCACAGCGCTGGAGCGGCTGGTCCGCGCGGGCACTTTCCGCCCCACCTTCGGGCATACCTTCCCGACCGGGAACCATGCGATGTTCCTGTACTACTGGCTGGCCGCCGCCGGCATCGACCCATTCGAGGACTGCAAGCTGGTCACGGTGCCCCCTGTGCAGATGGCCTCGAGCCTGGCGGCCGGCCATATGGACGGCTTTTGCGTCGGCGAGCCCTGGGGCCAGCGTGCGGTGCGCGACGGCGCGGCGGGACTGACGGTGTCGAGCGAGGAGATCTGGCCGGACCATCCGGGCAAGGTGCTGGGCACCAGTGCGGCCTTTGCTGCGGAGAACCCGCACACCTGCCGCGCCATGGTGGC
Organism: Telluria sp. PB2R4; assembly: GCF_059685695.1. Taxonomy (NCBI): domain Bacteria; kingdom Pseudomonadati; phylum Pseudomonadota; class Betaproteobacteria; order Burkholderiales; family Oxalobacteraceae; genus Telluria; species Telluria sp. PB2R4. The sequence continues at coordinate 262,813 of NZ_JCASIC010000006.1, forward strand.
CGCCTTGCTCGACACCGCACGCTGGCTGGATGCTTCGCGCACCAACCGCGAGGCCGCTGCCGAGGTGCTGGCCAGTCCCGCCTATGTGAATGCCGGCAGGGAGCTGCTGCAATACTGCCTGGCCGGCCGTGCCGGCAGCAGGAGGGGCACCCGCGCCTGGCGCGGTCACAACGGCCTGCACTTCTTCGACGGCGGAGACGCTACCTTCCCCTGGCTGTCGGACGGCATGTGGTTCCTGACCCAGTTGCGCCGCTGGGGCCTGCTGCGCGCCGATCCCGCCTGGCGCTCGGTCGCGGCCGAAGTGAACCGCATCGACCTGTACCGCGACGGTGCGGCGCTCGCCGGCGTGGCCGTGCCGGACGGTGCGCTGCGCAGTTCGACCATGATCGACGGCCGCGTGTGGAACGGCAGCGATCCGTCCGGCTATATCGCCTCGTTCCAGCGCGCTGCCTGAATCGGTGCGCGGGTGCGCCGCGCCACGCATCATTAACGGGCATGTTGCACCGCAATGTAGCGCGTCCCCGCGCCGCCTGGATCGTCTCTCCCTCTGAAGGCGATGTGGCACGCCTCTTGCGTATATGTCTGTACGGATCAATGGCGATCCTCTTCACGCACCACACTACTTCACTGTCGGCCTAACGAGGGGCCGGCTACCAAGGACAACGGCGTCCGCGACTCGCTGCCAAGGCAGCAGAGCGCGGACGCCGTTTTGTTTTTCTAAGGAAGAAACATGGCCAACGCATCACACAACAACGTGGGCAACAAGGCGGACAGCATCCACCTTTTCTCGTTTAATACGGCGCCCATGCGCGCCTTCCACCTGACCTGGGTGGCCTTCTTCATCTGCTTTTTCGCCTGGTTCGCCTGCGCACCGCTGATGCCGGTGATCAAAGGCGAATTCGGCCTGTCGATGGAACAGATCGCCAACATCAACATCGCCGCCGTCGCCATCACGATCTTCGTGCGGCTGCTCATCGGCCCGCTGTGCGACCGCTACGGTCCGCGCAAGGCCTACACCGGCCTGCTGCTGCTGGGCTCCATCCCGGTGCTGGGTGTGGCGATAGCGCAGAGCTACGAAAGCTTCCTGCTGTTCCGCCTCGGGATCGGCGCGGTCGGCGCCAGCTTCGTCATCACCCAGTACCACACTTCCGTGATGTTCGGCCCGAAGGTTGTCGGCACGGCCAACGCGGCGGCGGCCGGCTGGGGCAACAGCGGCGGCGGCGCGGCCCAGGCCCTGATGCCGCTGATGCTGGTCGCCGTCACCATGCTGGGCGTGTCGCAGGCCATGAGCTGGCGCGTGGCGCTGGTGGTGCCGGGCCTGATGATGATCGTGATGGCTTTCTTCTACTGGCGCTACACCCAGGACTGCCCGGCCGGCAACTTCGACGAACTACGCGCACGCGGCGAAGCGCTCCCTGGCGGCAAGGGCGGCTGGGCGAGCTTCCGCGAAGCCTGCCGCAACCACCGCGCCTGGCTGCTGTTCGTCACCTACGGCGCCTGCTTCGGCATCGAGATCTTCATCCACAACATCGCCGCCGTGTACTACGTCGAGCACTTCGGCCTGTCGCTGGGCGCCGCCGGCCTGGCTGCCGGCAGCTTCGGCCTGCTGGCGCTGTTCGCCCGTGCCCTCGGCGGCTGGATGTCGGACCGCTTTGCCCGTGGCGGCAACCTGAACAGCCGCGTCAGCGTGCTGTTCGTGCTGATGATCGGCGAGGGCCTCGGCCTGCTGTGGTTCGCCCAGGCCGACGGCGTGGTGTATGCGGTGATCGCCATGCTGTGCTTCGGCCTGTTCACCCACATGGCCTGCGGCGCCACCTATGCGCTGGTGCCCTTCGTGGCCCCGAAGGCGCTGGGCGGCGTGGCCGGGATCGTCGGCGCGGGCGGCAATGTCGGCGCGGTGGCGGCCGGCTTCCTGATGAAAGGCACCGGCGATATCGCCGAGACCCTGACGATTTTGAGTGTGCTGGTGCTGGCCGCAAGCCTGTGCGCCATCGCAGCCCGTTTCACCATGAGCGCGGAAGAGTCCACGTCGGCCTCGCCTGCGGTCTCCGCAGCATAAGGAGTAGAGCAATGCATATCGTCGTCGTCGGCCACGGCATGGTGGGCCATAAATTCATCGAGACCCTCGCAGCCAGTGGGGATCCGGACCTGCGCGTGACTATCCTGGGCGAAGAACCGCGTCCAGCCTACGACCGGGTCCACCTGTCCGAATTCTTCGCCGGGAAGAGCGCGCAAGAGCTGTCGCTGGTCGCGCCCGGATTCTTCGACAACAAGCAACTGTGCCTGCGCCTCGGCACCCGCGTCACCGGCATCGACCGTGAAGCGCGCCAGGTCGTGTTGGCCGAGGGCGAACCGGTCGCCTACGACAAGCTGGTGCTGGCCACCGGCTCCTACCCCTTCGTGCCGCCGGTGCCCGGCGCGGACCGCAAGGACTGCTTCGTGTACCGCACCATCGAAGACCTGGAAGCGATGAGCGAGTGCGGGGCGCGTTCGCGCACCGGCGTGGTGGTGGGCGGCGGCCTGCTCGGCCTGGAATGCGCCAAGGCGCTGCGCGACCTCGGCCTGCAGACCCACGTGGTGGAATTCGCGCCGCGCCTGATGGCGGTGCAGGTCGACGACCCGGGTGCGCGGGTACTGCGCAACAAGATCGAAGAGCTGGGCGTGCAGGTGCACACGCAGAAGAACACGCTCGCCATCGTCGATGGCGAAGACGGCACGCACCGGATGCAATTCGCCGACGGCAGCAATCTGGATGCCGACATGATCGTGTTCTCGGCCGGCATCCGCCCGCGCGACGAGCTGGCGCGCTACAGCGGCCTGACGCTCGGCCAGCGCGGTGGCATCGTGATCGACGAGCGCTGCTTGACGTCCGACCCGCATATCTACGCGATCGGCGAATGCGCCCTGTGGAATGGCCAGCTGTTCGGCCTGGTGGCGCCGGGCTACGACATGGCGCGCACCGCCGCCAAGCATATCCTCGGCCTGGAAGCCGGCTTCACTGGTGCCGACATGAGCACCAAGCTCAAGCTGATGGGCGTGGACGTGGCCAGCATTGGCGATGCCCATGGCGCGACCAGCGGCAGCCGCAGCTACCAGTTCCTGGACGAGCGCAAGCAGGAGTACCGCAAGATCGTCACCTCGAGCTGCGGAAAGCAGCTGCTCGGCGCCGTGCTGGTGGGCGACGCCTCGGCCTACGGCGAGCTGCTGCAGATGATGCTGAACGGGATCGCGCTGCCGGAGTCGCCCGAAGTCCTGATCCTGCCGCAGCTGGAAGGCACCGCGCGGCCGGCACTGGGCGTGGACGCGCTGCCGGCCAGCGCCCAGATCTGCTCCTGCAACGACGTCTCCAAGGGCGCGCTGTGCGAAGCGGTGGCGGGCGGCGCCGGCACCGTCGGCGCATTGAAGAGCTGTACCAAGGCCGGCACCGCTTGCGGCGGCTGCGTGCCCCTGATGACCCAGGTGATGAACGCCGAACTGGCGCGCCTCGGCGTGGAAGTGAACGACCACCTGTGCGAACACTTCGCCTGCTCGCGCCAGGAGCTTTATCACATCGTGCGCGTGGAGGGCATCCGCAGCTTCGGCGAACTGATCGCCCGCCACGGCAAGGGCCTGGGCTGCGACATCTGCAAGCCGGTGGTCGCCAACGTGCTGGCCTCGGCATGGAACGACTTCGTGCTCAAGCCGGAGCACGCCAGCCTGCAGGACTCGAACGACTACTTCCTCGGCAACATCCAGAAAGACGGCACCTATTCGGTGGTGCCGCGCATGCCGGGCGGCGAAGTGACGGCCGACGGCCTGATCGCGGTAGGGCAGGTGGCCAAGAAGTACGGCCTGTACACCAAGATCACCGGCGGCGCCCGCGTCGACCTGTTCGGCGCGCGCCTGGACCAGCTGCCCAACATCTGGGAAGAGCTGATCGCGGCCGGCTTCGAATCGGGCCACGCCTACGGCAAGTCGCTGCGCACCGTGAAATCCTGCGTCGGCTCCACCTGGTGCCGCTACGGCGTGGGCGACAGCCTGGCCTTCGCCATCGCGCTGGAGAACCGCTACAAGGGGCTGCGCGCGCCGCACAAGATCAAGTTCGGCGTCTCCGGCTGCACCCGCGAGTGCGCCGAGGCGCAGGGCAAGGACGTCGGCCTGATCGCGACCGAGAAGGGCTGGAACCTGTACGTGTGCGGCAACGGCGGCATGAAGCCGCGCCATGCGGAACTGATCGCCTCCGGCATCGACGATGCAACGGTGGTCAAGCTGGTCGACCGCTTCCTGATGTTCTATGTGCGCACCGCCGGCCGCCTGCAGCGCACCAGCGTATGGCGCGAAAACCTGGAGGGCGGGCTGGACTACCTGAAACAGGTGGTGGTCGACGACAAGCTGGGGATCGGCGCCGAACTCGAGGCGCAGATGCAGCACGTGGTCGACACCTATGCCTGCGAATGGAAGGAAGCCGTCACCAATCCGGAAGTGCGGCGCCGTTTCCGCCATTTCGTGAACAGCGAGGCGGTGGACAGCAATGTCGTGTTCGTGCCGGAGCGCGGCCAGATCCGCCCGGCCAATCCGGAGGAGCGGCGCGGACGCGTCATCCCCATCGCCGCCAGCGCGGCTTGACCAACATCCAGGAGATCGCCATGCACCGAGACATCCATCTTCAAAACTGGACCGCCGTCTGCGCCATCGACGAGATCGTGCCGGACACCGGCGTCTGCGCACTAGTGGCCGGCCGCCAGGTGGCCGTGTTCCGCGTCGGCACCACGGAGCCGCGCGTGTTCGCCATCGATAACTTCGATCCCAATGCGCAGGCGGCCGTGCTGTCGCGGGGCCTGGTGGGCAGCCTGGGGGAGCGCATCGTCGTTGCCTCGCCCATCTACAAGCAGCATTTCGACCTTCACAGCGGCGAATGCCTGGAAGCGCCCGAGCACTCGGTGGCGAGCTACCCGGCCCGCGTGGAAGGAGGCAAGGTATGGATCGCACCCTGAAACAGCGGTTGGTCGTGGTCGGCAACGGCATGGCCGGCATGCGCACCGTCGAAGAGCTGCTCAAGCTCGATGCAGAGATGTACGACATCACCGTGTTCGGCGCCGAGCCGCGCGTCAACTACAACCGCATCATGCTCTCTCCCGTGCTGGCCGGCGAAAAGAAGCCCGAGGACATCGTGCTGCACACGCGCGAATGGTACGGGCAAAACAATATTGTGCTGCACGCGGGCGACCCGGTGGTGGCGATCGACCGGTCGCGCCGCATCGTGCGCTCGCGTTCCGGCCTCGAAGTGGCGTATGACCGCCTGCTGCTGGCGACCGGGTCCAGCCCCTTCATCCTGCCGGTGCCGGGAGCGCAGCTCGAGGGTGTCATCGGCTTTCGCGACCTCGATGACGTCGACGTGATGCTGGCCGCGGCCCGGCGCGGCGGCAGTGCGGTGGTGATCGGAGGCGGCCTGCTCGGCCTGGAAGCGGCCAACGGCCTGCTGCGCCAGGGGATGGAGGTCACCGTGGTGCACCTGACCAGCAGCCTGATGAACCAGCAACTCGACCCGCAGGCCTCGCTGCTGTTGAAAGCTGCACTGGAGCGGCGCGGTCTGCGCATCCTGCTCGGTGCGCAGACCGAGGCGATCCTGGGCGAGGGAGGGGTGCAAGCGGTACGTTTCGCCGACGGGCTCGAAGTACCCGCCGACCTGGTGGTGATGGCGGCCGGCGTGCGTCCCAACGTGGCGCTGGCGCGTGACGCCGGCCTGCACGTCGAGCGCGCCATCGTGGTCGACGACACCCTGCAGACCTACGATCCGCGCGTGTATGCCGTCGGCGAATGCGTCCAGCACCGCAAGGCCACCTTCGGCCTGGTGGCGCCGATCTGGGACCAGGCGCGCGTCTGCGCCGCCCACCTGGCCGGGCTTGGACACCGCCGCTACGTGCAGCAGGCCACTGCCACCAAGCTGAAGGTGACCGGCATCGATTTGTACTCGGTTGGCGACATCGTCGGCCTGGAAGGCAGCGAAGACCTGGTGCTGCGCGACCGCCATGCCGGCGTGTACAAGCGCCTGGTGCTGCAAGGGGGGCGCGTGACCGGGGCGGTGCTGTACGGCGACGTGGCCGACGGCCCCTGGTACTTCGACCTGATCCAGCGCGGCGCCGACGTCTCGACCATCCGCGACCGGCTGCTGTTCGGCCCAAGCCTGTGCGAGGCTGCCTGATGAATGCACCCATGATTCCGATCGCCAAAGCGGTCCGCACTACCTGTCCGTACTGCGGCGTCGGCTGCGGCATCAAGGCCAGCTTGACGCCGGATGGCGCCCTGATCGAGGGCGACCCGGAGCACATGGCGAGCCGCGGCCGCCTGTGCGTCAAGGGCTCGGCCCTGGGCGAAACGCTCGGCCTGGACGGGCGCCTGCTGGCGCCGCAGATCCGCGAGGACGGCGTGCTGCGCAGCGCCAGCTGGGACGAGGCGATCGACAAGGTCGCCACTACTTTTGCTGCCATCATCGCCGAGCACGGCCCGGACGCGGTGGCGATGTACGTCTCGGGCCAGCTGCTCACCGAGGATTATTACGTCGCCAACAAGTTCATGAAGGGCTATGTTGGCAGCGCCAACATCGACACCAATTCGCGCCTGTGCATGTCTTCGGCGGTGGCGGGGCACAAGCGCGCGTTTGGCGAAGACCTGGTGCCGGGCTGCTACGAAGATTTTGAGTTGGCCGACCTGATCGTGCTGGTCGGTTCCAACACCGCCTGGTGCCACCCGACGCTGTTCCAGCGCATCACCAGGGCGAAGGAAGCGCGGCCAGGCTTGCGCATCGTCGCGATCGACCCGCGCCGCACCGCCACCTGCGAACTGGCCGACCTGCACCTGCCGGTCAAGGCCGGCACCGACGTCTGGCTGTTCAATGGCCTGCTAGCGCACCTGGCGCGCACTGGCGCGGCCGACCTTACTTTTGTTGCAAGCCATACCGACGGCATCGAGGCTGCACTGGAAGAGGCGGCCGGCTGCGCCGACCTCGACTTCGTCGCCCGTACCTGCGGCGTCGATGCGGGAAAGCTGGCCGAGTTCTACGCCATGTTCGCGGCCACCGGGAAAGTGGTCACCGCTTTCTCGCAGGGCGTCAACCAGTCGTCGAGCGGCACGGACAAGGTCAACAGCATTATCAACTGCCACCTGATCACGGGCCGCATCGGCAAACCAGGCATGGGGCCGTTCTCGCTGACCGGCCAGCCGAACGCGATGGGCGGGCGCGAAGTGGGCGGCCTCGCCAACATGCTGGCCAGCCACCTCGAGCTCGACAAGCCGGCGCACCGCGAGGCCGTACGCAGCTTCTGGGATGCGCCGCGCATCGCCGACAAGCCCGGCCTGAAGGCGGTCGACCTGTTCCGCGCCATCGAGGAGGGCAAGGTCAAGGCGGTGTGGATCATGGCGACCAATCCGGTGGTCAGCCTGCCGGACGCCGACCAGGTCAAGCGCGCGCTGCAGCGCTGCCAGTTGGTCGTGGTCTCGGACATGAGCGGCGATACCGACACCGCCCGGCTTGGACACGTGCTGCTGCCCGCACTGGGCTGGGGCGAGAAGGACGGCAGCGTCACCAATTCCGAACGCTGCATCTCACGCCAGCGCGGCTTCCTCCCAAGGCCGGGCGAGGCGCGAAGCGACTGGCAGGCGATCTGCCAGGTGGCGCAGCGCATGGGTTTCCGCGGCTTCGACTACTCTAGCGTGCATGAGATTTTCGACGAGCACGCAAGGCTGTCGACCTGGCGCAATGGCGACGACGACTTGCCGCGCGCCTTCCGCATCGACGGCCTGGCCGGCATGGATCGCGCCGACTACGACGCGCTGGAGCCGCTGCAGTGGCCCGTGCTGAACAGGCGCGAAGGAACGACACGCCTGTTTGCCGACGGCCGCTTCTCGTACCCCGACGGCCGGGCACGTTTCGTCGCGACCGCGCCGCGCCTGCCGGCCCACGCACCATGTAAAGAATTCCCGCTGGCGCTGAACACGGGCCGGCTGCGCGACCAGTGGCACACCATGACCCGCACCGGCAAGTCGCCGCGCCTCGCCGGCCACTCGCCCGAACCTTTCGTCGACCTGCATCCGCACGACGCGCTCGTCAGCGGCGTACGCGAGGGCGAACTGGCCCGCGTTTCCAGCCGCTGGGGCGCGATGGTGGCGCGGGTGGCGCACAGCGGCGGCATTGCGCGCGGCGCCGCTTTCATCCCGATCCACTGGAACGGCCAGACCGCATCGGATGCGCGGGTCGGCGCCGTGGTCAACCCGGACGTCGATCCGGTCTCGGGCGAGCCGGAATTCAAGCACACGCCGGTGCGCATCGAGCCTTTTGGGGTGGCCTGGCACGGCTTCATCCTCAGCAGGGCAGAACTGGACCTGGAGCGCGTCGCCAACTGGACGCGGGTCTGCGGCAGCGGCTTCGTGCGCTACGAACTGGGCGGCCGCGAACCGGTGGCGCCGGGATGGGCGCGCACCCTGCTGGGGGCGGACGAGGAAGCGGACTGGATCGAATACGAGGACAAGTCGGAAGGCATGCTGCGCTGCGCGCTGCTGGTCGATGGCCGCCTGCATGCCTGCCTGTTCGTGTCGCGCCGTCCGGATCTGCCGGCGCGGGCCTGGCTGGGGGGCCTGTTCGCGCAGGAGGTTCTGGGGACGAAGGAGCGGGCCACGCTGCTGGCCGGGCGCCCGCCCGTGCAGGGCGTGGACCCTGGCCCGATTGTGTGTTCGTGCTTTGGTGTCGGCCGCAATACGATTTGCACGGCGATCAAGGAGCAGGGGCTGCAGGATGCGGCAAGCGTCACCGCCTGCGTGCGCGCGGGCGGTAACTGCGGTTCCTGCCTGCCGGAGATTCGGCAACTGCTGGCGGCGAGCCTGTCGTAGGGCGGTCGGCGAAGCCGACCACCGTACCAACCCTGCTACCCCAGAATGGAAAAGGCCAGATGCGCTTTCGCTGCATCTGGCCTTTTGAATTTGGTGGTCGGGGTGAGAGGATTCGAACCTCCGGCCTCTACGTCCCGAACGTAGCGCTCTACCGGGCTAAGCTACACCCCGACGGTTTGAGATGACGTATTCGCAATCTCGGGAAGGCATTACTATAAAACTGCTCAATGGTTCCTGTCAACAGCGAAACGGCAGAGCTGGAGCAGGCTGTCCTTATAGGAATTGTCGGGCAAATCGGCGATCGCTTCGGCCGCGCGGCGGGCCGCTTGTTCGGCTTGCCGGCGGGTGTAATCCAGCGCGCCGCTCGAGCTCACTGCGGCCAGCACCGCCTCGAATTGCTCATCGTCGCCGTGTTCGATGCAGCTGCGCACCAGCTCGCGCTGCGCCGGCGTGCCGTTTTCCATGAGCCAGATCAGGGGCAGGGTGGGCTTGCCTTCACGCAGGTCGTCGCCCAGGTTCTTGCCGATCTCCTGGGCGTCGCCGGCGTAATCCAGCACATCGTCGATCAACTGGAAGGCCGTGCCCAGCGAGCGGCCGTATTCGCCGGCCGCCGCGATCTGCGCGTCGTCGGCGCCGCCCACCAGGGCGCCCAGCTCGGCGGCCGCCTCGAACAGCTTGGCCGTCTTGGAACGGATTACTGTCAGGTAGCTCTCGTGGGTCACGTCCGGGTCGTGCATGTTCAGCAGCTGCAGCACTTCGCCTTCGGCGATCACGTTGGTGGCGTCGGACAGGATGCGCATCACGCGCATGTCGTCGAGGCCGACCATCATCTGGAACGAACGCGAGTACAGGAAGTCGCCCACCAGCACCGAGGCCGCATTGCCGAACAGCGCGTTGGCGGTCTGGCGCCCGCGGCGCATCGAGGATTCGTCGACCACGTCGTCGTGCAGCAGGGTTGCCGTATGGATGAACTCGACCACCGCCGCCAGCTCGTGATGGTCACTGCCCTTGTAGCCGTAGGCATTCGCCAGCAGCAGCACCAGCACCGGCCGGATCCGCTTGCCGCCCGCGCTGATGATGTACTCGGCGATCTGGTTCACCAGGCTCACTTCCGAGTGCAGTCGCTGTCGGATCACCGTGTTCACGGCTTCCATGTCGGTGGCGATCGATTGGGCGATGGTGTTCTGGGCGTGTTGGGTAGCGGCTGACAAGGCGAACCTGCAATAAACAGTGAGTATTCGGTAGAAAGTGCCGGGATTATACGTCATGCAAGAGAACGGCGTCCCACTGATGGCTTGGGGCGCGCTGAATTGGCCTGACCACATGCCGTACGGTCTTGCCATTGCGACATGCCCGCAACACGCTCTGCAGGAATCGTCAAGGCCTTTTGACGCGCTGCAGCGATCCATGTATAATCCCCTGTTCCCCGGCATCCAAACAGTTCAGCGTCTCGACGCTAGGGAATTCTTTTAACATTTGATGAGGTTTCAAATCATGTACGCGGTCATAAAAACCGGTGGCAAGCAGTATAAAGTTGTCGCTGGTGAAAAACTTAAAGTAGAACAGATACCGGCAGACATTGGTTCCGAACTCACGATCGATCAGGTTCTCGCGCTCGGCGCGGGCGACAGCATCAAGTTTGGTGCTCCGCTGGTTGAAGGTGCAACGGTGCTGGTGAAAGTGGTCTCCCATGGTCGTCACGACAAAGTGCGTATCTTCAAGATGCGTCGTCGTAAGCACTACCAGAAGCGTCAGGGCCACCGCCAGAACTTCACCGAAATCCAAGTGGTTTCGATCAACGGCTAATCGCCGACCGGTCAATCAGTTCATCAAGGAGTAATTAAATGGCACACAAAAAAGGCGGCGGTACTACCCGCAACGGCCGTGACTCAGAAAGCAAGCGCCTTGGCGTGAAAGTCTACGGCGGCCAGGCGATCAACGCCGGCGGCATCATCATCCGTCAACGCGGCACCCCGGTGCGCGCTGGCACCAACGTCGGCACCGGCAAGGATCACACCCTGTTCGCGCTGGTCGATGGTACCGTCAAGTTCGTCAAGCAAGGCGTGGGCTCGAAGCAGTTCGTGACCGTCGTTGCCAACGAAGCAGTCGCTGCTTAAACAAGCACTCGCGCCGCATTCGATGCGGCGCTTCTTTGCAAGGCGCAAGCCTTCCATCGAAAGGCTCTGCCCACGGTAGGGCCTTTTTAGTTTTTATCGGTCACCATCATGAAGTTTATCGACGAAGCAAGAATTGAAGTCATCGCCGGCGACGGCGGCAACGGGTGCGCCTCGTTCCTCCGCGAGAAGTTCCGCCCGTTTGGCGGCCCCGACGGCGGGGACGGCGGCAAGGGCGGCTCGATCTACGTGGTGGCCGACCGTAACATCAATACCCTGGTGGACTTTCGTTACTCGAAGACCCACCACGGCAAGAACGGTGAACCGGGCCGCGGCTCGGACTGCTACGGCAAGGGCGCCGAGGATGTCTACCTGCGCATGCCGGTCGGCACCCTGATCATCGACGACGTCAACGGCGAGATCATCGCCGACCTGATGGAACACGGCCAGACCGAACTGCTCGCCAAGGGCGGCGAGGGCGGTTGGGGCAACATCCACTTCAAGTCCTCTACCAACCGTGCGCCGCGCCAGAAGACCGAGGGCAAGGAAGGCGAGCGCCGTACCCTGCGCCTGGAGCTGAAAGTGCTGGCCGACGTCGGCCTGCTGGGCATGCCGAACGCGGGCAAGTCGACCTTCATTACCGCCGTGTCGAACGCCAAGCCGAAGATCGCCGACTATCCGTTCACTACCCTGCATCCGAACCTGGGCGTGGTGCGCGTATCGCACGAGAGAAGCTTCGTGATCGCCGATATCCCGGGCCTGATCGAAGGCGCGTCCGAAGGCGCGGGCCTCGGCCACCAGTTCCTGCGTCACCTGGCCCGTACCGGCCTGCTGCTGCACATCGTCGACCTGTCCTCGTTCGATGACAACGTCGATCCGGTCAAGGAAGCCAAGGCCCTGGTCAAGGAGCTCGAGAAGTACGACGAAGAGCTGCTGAACAAGCCGCGCTGGCTGGTGCTGAACAAGCTCGACGTGGTCGAGGATGCCGAACGCAAGAAGCGCGTCAAGGACTTCGTCAAGCGCATGGCCTGGAAGGGGCCGGTGTTCGAGATCTCGGCGCTGAACCGCGAAGGTTGCCAGGACCTGGTCAATGCGATCTACCTGCACCTGGAAGAAAAGCGCCACAGCGAGCAGCGCGCCGAAGAGACCTCGATGACCGAGGAAGCGCGCGGCATCAACTCGATCGACCCGGACGATCCGCGCTTCAAGATCCTTGAAGATTAAAAGGCGCTGACTTGGCAGCCAGTTCCGTCAGTCGCGACTGGCTGCGTGGCCAGTTGCTACATTTGCTCGCCACCGCCAGTTCGCTGGCGGCGCTGGTGGCCATGCTCGATCCCGACCGCATCGCGTCGGCGATGGGCGTCTTTCTCGTTGGCGTGAACGGCTACAGCCAGTTCTACGCCATCTACGTGGGCATGCGCCTCGCTACCGCGATGCTGGCGCTGCTGGCAGCAAGAAGCGGCAACCATCCGCTTCTCGTCGACCTCACCGCATTGTTCCTCCTGGCCCAGCCGGCCGGGCGTCTGGCCGCGGCTTTCGCGATCGGATTGCCGAAGGGGGTATTATTAGCAGTCTGCGCGGTCGAGTTGTTGGCAGGACTTTCCCTGCTGGCCTTACGGCCGCGAGGAAAATTCCTGTCTCCATGAACTCAGTCGCCCACTCAACGCTTCGGCAAGCCTCCCGCATCATCGTCAAGGTCGGTTCCTCGCTCGTCACGGACGAGGGCAGGGGCCTGGACCATGCCGCCATCGCCCGCTGGGCCGCCCAGATCGCCGCGCTGCGCGCCCTCGGCAAGGAAGTCGTGCTGGTATCCTCCGGCGCCATCGCCGAAGGCATGCTGCGCCTCGGTTTCGCTGCCCGCCCGACCGACATCCACGAACTGCAGGCCTGCGCCGCCTGTGGGCAGATGGGCCTGGCCCAGATCTACGAAACCAGTTTCCGCACCCACGGCGTCCAGACCGCCCAGGTGCTGCTGACCCACGCCGACCTGGCCGACCGCGAACGCTACCTGAACGCGCGCTCGACGCTCACGACCCTGCTGCGCCTGGGCGTGGTCCCGATCATCAACGAGAACGACACCGTTGTCACCGACGAGATCAAGTTCGGCGACAACGACACGCTGGGTGCACTGGTGGCCAACCTGATCGAGGCCGACGTGCTGGTGATCCTCACTGACCAGCGCGGCCTGTATTCCGCCGATCCGCGCAAGGACCCGGCCGCGCACCTGATCCAGGAGGCGCAGGCGGGCGACCCGGCGCTGGAAGCGATGGCCGGCGGCGCCGGTTCCAGCATCGGACGCGGCGGCATGCTCACCAAGGTGCTGGCGGCCCGCCGCGCCGCGCGCTCGGGCGCGCATACGATCATCGCCTGGGGCCGCGAAGACGGGGTGCTGGTGCGCCTGGCCGGCGGCGAAATGATCGGCACCCAGCTCACCGCGCCGACCGGCCGCCTGACCGCGCGCCGCCAGTGGATGATCGACCACCTGCACACCACCGGCGAAGTGGTGCTCGACGCCGGCGCCGTGCAGAAGCTCACCAGGGAGGGCAAGTCGCTGCTGCCGATCGGCGTGATCGGCGTGCGCGGCGAATTCGGGCGCGGGCAGGTGATCACCTGCATCGACGAGGCCGGCAATGCGCTGGCGCGCGGCCTGACCAACTACACCAGCAGCGAAGTGCGGCGCATCATGCGCCATTCGTCGGCCGAGATCGAGCGCATTCTTGGTTACGTCGAGGGTGTCGAACTGGTGCATCGCGACAATTTGGTGCTTCTTTGATGGAATGCGCACCACCCTGGTGCGCACGTTGCTGATGAGCTACAAGGCGGACGCCTGACCCGCAGGCGGCCCGCCTTTATTTTTGCCGCTCGGCTACAGCGCATTTACACTGGTAATCACTTTAACCAACTCGCATGTTCGATGAAACTCAGCCGTAAGTTGCCCATTGGTTTTGCCGCTGTCACCCTGATCGTGGCCTGCGCCGGATTCTTCGGCATATACCAGATGAATCAAGCGGTCGACAGCTACAGCGCCGCATCCGCCATGTCCGGCCATGCCCAGCGTGTGGAAGGCCTGCTGTCGCAGTTCCGCCTGCAGACCCAGGAATGGAAGAACACCCTGTTGCGCGGCAAGGACGATGAGCAGCGCGCGAAGTACTGGAAGGCGTTCCAGAAAACCGAATCGGATGTGGCGGGCGAGGCAAGGGCGCTGGCTGCCGCCATGCCGGAGGGCGAGGTCCGCGCGCTGCTGCAGCAGTTCTCGCAGGCGCACGGCAAGATGGGCCAGGATTATCGCAGCGGTTTCGAGGCGTTCACTGCCGCCGGTTTTGATGCGTCCGCAGGCGACGTGGCGGTCAAGGGCATGGACCGTGCGCCGGCCGAGTTGCTGAACAAGGCAGAGGAGGCCATGAGCGGGCAGGCCAAGGCCACCATGGCCGACGCCGAAGCGGTAAGCAAGCGGGCCACCCTGCTCGGCTACACCCTGATGCTGCTGGGCGCGGTCGTATCCGTGGTCGCCGGCGTGTTGGTCTCGCGTTCGATCACGCGCCCGCTCGGCGACGCGGTCGAAGCCGCGCAGAGCGTCGCCGCGGGCGACCTGCGCACCACGATCGAGGTGCGCAGCGACGACGAAACCGGCCAGCTGCTGCAGGCGCTGAACGATATGACCGGCAGCCTGCAGGCCATCGTGACACAGGTCCGCAGCGGCACCGAGACCATTGCCCAGGCCTCGAGCGAGATCGCGCGCGGCAACCTCGACCTGTCGAGCCGCACCGAACAGCAGGCCGGCGCGATCGAGGAAACCGCGTCGTCGATGGAAGAGATCACCTCGACCGTCCAGCAGAACGCCGAGAATGCGCGCCAGGCCAACCAGCTCGCCATGTCGGCCTGCGACGTTGCCGAAAGGGGCGGCCAGATGGTCGAGCAGGTGGTGGGCACCATGGCTTCGATCAGCGAGTCCTCGCGCAAGATCGTCGACATCATCGGCGTCATCGACGGCATCGCCTTCCAGACCAACATCCTGGCCTTGAATGCAGCGGTGGAAGCCGCGCGCGCCGGCGAGCAGGGCCGCGGGTTTGCGGTCGTGGCGAGCGAAGTGCGCAACCTGGCGCAGCGCTCGGCCACCGCGGCGAAGGAAATCAAGGAACTGATCAAGGACTCGGTGCAGCGCGTCGACGCAGGCAACCGGCTGGCCGGCGAGACCGGCGCCACCATGAACGAGATCGTCACCAGCGTGCGTCGCGTGATGGACATCATCGGCGAGATCAGCACCGCCAGCGCGGAGCAGGGCGCCGGCATCGCCCAGGTCAACACGGCGGTCGGCGAGATGGATACGGTGACGCAGCAGAACGCGGCCCTGGTGGAAGAGGCCGCCGCCGCCGCGCAGGAATTGCGCGACCAGTCGCAGGCATTGAACGAGGTTGTCGCGGTGTTCAAGCTCGCGGGTGGCGGGGAAGCGCGAAAAGCCATCGGCATGCATGCGCCCAAGCGCTTGACCGCGTAAGATGGAAGACGCGCCAGGCCTGGCGCGTTTTTTTCATCTGCCCACGGAGCCCATGAACCCGACTTCTCCCCTCGCTGTCGTCCAGGCGCAGCTCGACGCCTACAATGCCAAGGACCTCGACGCGCTGATGCGCACCTATGCACCCGACGCCCGGCAGTACGCACTGCATGGCGCGTTGCTGGCGGAAGGCATCGACCAGATCCGCCCGCGCTACCAGGAGCGCTTCCTGGAGCCTGACCTGCAGGCGCGCCTGCTTACCCGCTCGGTGCTCGGCAACTTCGTCATCGACCTCGAGGTCGTGACCCGTAACTTCCCGGAAGGCCGGGGCACGGTGGAGATGCTGTGCGTGTACGAAGTGGTGGAGGGGCGCATCGTGCGCGCTTCCTTTGCCACCGGCGAAACCAGGCTGGGTCAAGGCTGACTACCCGAGCTCCGCGGCCTGCGCCGCCAGGTCGGCCGCCGGATCCATCGCGCCGGCCGGCGCCGGTGTCTTGTCCTTGAATTCGCACAGGTCGTTGATCAGGCAGTTCCAGCACTTCGGCTTGCGCGCGATGCAGGTGTAGCGGCCGTGCAGGATCAGCCAGTGGTGGGCGTCGTGCAGAAAATCCTTCGGCACGAACTTGAGCAGCTTCTGCTCGACGATGTCGACGTTATTGCCCGGAGCGATGCGGGTCCGGTTCGACACCCGGAAGATATGGGTGTCGACCGCCATGGTCGGCTCGCCAAACGCCGTATTGAGCACCACATTGGCGGTCTTGCGGCCCACGCCCGGCAGGGCTTCCAGCGCCTCGCGTTCGCGCGGCACTTCGCCGCCATGCTGCTCCACCAGGATCCGGCAAGTGCCGATGACATTGGCGGCCTTGGTGTTGTACAGGCCGATCGTCGAGATATAGGACTTGAGTTCGTCCAGGCCCAGGTCCAGGATGGCCTGCGGCGTGTTCGCCACCGGGTACAGGCGGCGCGTGGCCTTGTTGACGCCGACGTCGGTCGACTGCGCCGACAGCAGCACCGCGATCAGGAGTTCAAAGGGCGTGCCGAATTCGAGCTCGGTGGTCGGCTTCGGATTGGCGGCGCGAAAGCGCGTGAATATTTCTAATCTTTTAGCAGGATTCATTCGTTTTGCTTACGTTTTGTCCGGCGGCGTCTCGGGCAAATTCGCGGCGGCCTTCAGGCGCGCGCGCTCCATCGCGGCGGCGATGATGGCGCGCTTGCGTTCCTTCTCCGCCAGTTCTTCCGGCGTGTTGGTCACCTCGGCCGTCACCGCGCGCATCTTTTCCAGTGCCTTGGCGGCCAGGCGGGCGTCGTTCTCTTCGCGTTCGCGTTGCAGGCGCTCGCTGCGGAAGTCATGGCGGCTCCGCGCCGCGTCGGCGGCTTCCTGCGACCAGGCGTCCCAGCCGGTGCGCTCGCCGGTCACGGGTAGCATCGAGATGCAGTCGACCGGGCAGGGCGCCACGCACAGGTCGCAGCCGGTGCACAGGCTCGGCAGGATGCTGTGCATCTGCTTGGCCGCGCCCGTGATGGCGTCCACCGGGCAGGCCTGGATGCACAGGGTGCAGCCGATGCAGAGCGACTCGTCGATGAAAGCGACCGGGCGCGGGCGTTCGATGCCGTTGGCCGGGTTGATCGGGATCACCGGGCGGCCGGTCACGGAGGACAGGCGGCGCACGCCTTCGATGCCGCCGGGTGGGCACTGGTTGATCTCGGCCTCGCCGCGCGCGATCGCTTCCGCATACGGCCGGCATGCGGGATAGCCGCACTTGGTGCATTGCGTCTGCGGCAGTACGTCTTCGATCTGGTCGGCGAGGGTCTTGGTCACGGCGCAAGCGGCGATAAACGCGGGCGGTAAAAGCCGACATTATCCGTCAAAAATCGCGTCAAAAACCAGCAGTGCTGCGACTGCGTGCTGGAGCGAACAGACTGCCGCGTTGGCGCGTGGTGTACTGGAGGCTCGACGCTGAAGAGGAGCTCATATGAACAAACTCATCGTTCCGGTGCTGGTCGCCGCGGTGCTGGCCGGTGGCGCCGCGGCCCAGGCGCACCAGCGCGGCGAACAGGACGCCCGCGCGCAGCACGGCAAGCAGATCGCCAAGGAAGGACGTTACCGCAGCGTGGGCGCCAGCGGCCAGCTCAAGCGCGGCGAACAGCTGCCGCCACGCTACCGCACCCACCATTACGTGGTCGAGAACTGGAAGACGCATCGGCTGACGGAGCCGCCGCCGGGGCACCAGTGGGTGCAGGCGGGAAGCGATTACGCGCTGGTGGCGATCGCGACGGGGATGGTGCAGGAGGTGCTGGTGATACGCTGATACGCTGCCGTCATGGCGGCCCAAACAAAAATGCCGGAGCAAGCTCCGGCATTTTTCACATCCATCAGGCGTGCGCCCGGATGAACTCCCCGATCTTCGGGCAGATGATCTCGCGCCAGCGGCGGCCCGAGAAGATGCCGTAGTGGCCGCAGTTGGGCGCCACGAAATCCAGGTGCATGTTCTTTGGAATTCCGCTGCACAGGTCGTGCGCGGCGCGCGTCTGGCCTGCGCCCGAGATGTCGTCGAGCTCGCCCTCGACGGTGAACAGCGCCACCGTCTTGATGTCCTGCGGACGCACCAGCTGGCCGCCGACCTCCCAGGTGCCCTTCGGCAGGCGGTGTTCCTGGAACACGGTCTTGATGGTCTCGAGGTAGTACTCGGCCGGCATGTCGAGCACGGCGTTGTATTCGTCGTAGAACTGGCGGTGCGCCTCGGCCGAGTCGTCGTCGCCGCGCACCAGGTGCTGGTAGAACTCGCGGTGGCTCTGCGCGTGGCGGCCCGGGTTCATGGCAATGAAACCGGCATGCTGCAGGAAGCCCGGATAGACCTTGCGCCCGAAGCCCGGGTAGTTGCCCGGCACCGAGTAGATCACGGTGTTCTCGAACCACGAGAACGGCTTCTCGACCGCCAGGTCGTTGACCGCGGTCGGCGACTTGCGCGGGTCGATCGGGCCGCCCATCATGGTCATCGTCTTCGGCAGCTTCGGGTCCTTGTTGGTGGCCATCAGCGAAATCGCGGCCAGCACCGGCACGGTCGGCTGGCAGACCGAGATCACGTGCACGTCCGGGCCGAGGTGACGGATGAAGTCCTGGACGTAGTAGATGTAGTCGTCGAGGTGGAACGCACCGCTTGACAAGGGCACCATGCGGGCGTCGATCCAGTCGGTGATGTAGACGTCATGCTCGACCAGCAGGGCGCGCACGGTGTCGCGCAGCAGGGTCGAGTGGTGGCCCGACAGCGGCGCCACGACCAGCACGGTCGGTTGTTTCAGTTCGGCGAAGGCCTGGTCGCTCAGGTCTTTCTTGAAATGGAGGAGCTTGCAGAACGGCTTCTCGACTGCCGTGCGCTCGACGATGCCGACGTCGGCATCCTGGATGCGGACGGTCTTGATGCCGAATGCCGGCTTTTCGTAATCCTTCCCCAGCCGGTACATCAGCTCGTAGCCGGCAGCGATACGCTGCGCGAACGGGGTATGCGCAAAGGGTGAAACGGGGTTCGAGAACAGTTTCGAGGACGCATCGGCCCACTGCATCAGTGGGGTCAGGAAGGAGCGTTGCATCTCGTGCAGTTGGTAAAGCATAAAGGTTTCCTTCGTGTAGACAAGGCGCGTCGCAATTGTTTGCGCGTGCATGCAATTAATTATAGGGGATAGTCATTTACTTGTGGAAACAGTCGTTTTCACATCCCTGATGCATGAACCAGTTGTAGCATATTTGCCCGATACTGCTCGGTGAGGCGCCCCACATAAGCCGGTAGGCCTTGTCCGACAGGGCCATTCTGTTGCGCCGCACTAACTGAACGGCAGATGAGGTGGTATTAAAACAAGGAAATAAAAAATGCCGCCGGGCTTGAGCCGGGCGGCATTTTTTGTGAAGCTTTATTGCTTAGTCGAAAACCGGCGTTTCCACGCCGAGAATCTTGTGCAGCTTCGGCGAGGTCGTCGTGTACTGCATGTGGATCTTCTTGTCCGGGAAGATATACGGCGCGGCGCCGAAGGCGGCCAGCGCGGCTTCGTGGAAGCCCGACAGGATCAGCTTCTTCTTGCCCGGGTAGGTGTTGATGTCACCCACGGCGAAGATGCCCGGCACGTTGGTCTCGAACTTCTCGGTGTCGACCACCTTGAGCTGCTTGCGCTCGATGTCCAGGCCCCATTCGGCGATCGGGCCCAGCTTCGGCGACAGGCCGAAGAACACCAGCAGCATGTCCAGCGGCACGCGGCGGGTGACGCCGTCGGCGCCGGTGACCTTCACTTCGCTCAGCTGGCCAGCTTTCTCTTCGAAGCCGGTGACCTGGCCGATGATCAGCTGCATCTCGTACTCGTCGCACAGGGCCTTCATCTTGGCGACCGAGGCCGGCGCAGCGCGGAAGTCTTCGCGGCGGTGCAGCAGTACGACCGACTCGGCCTTGCCGACGAAGTTCAGGGCCCAGTCCAGGGCGGAGTCGCCGCCGCCGCAGATGACCAGGTTCTTGCCTTCGAACAGGACCGGATCCTTGACGCGGTAGAACAGCTGGGTGTTGTCGAACTTCTCGATGCCGTCGACCTTCATGGTGCGCGCCTGGAACGAGCCGACGCCGGCGGCGATGAAGATGGTCTTGGTGATGAAGCGGGTGCCGGTCGAGGTCTCGACGTTGAAGCGGCCGTCTTCGCGGCGCTGGACGGTGGTGACTTCCTGGCCCAGGTGGAAGGTCGGCTCGAACGGCTCGATCTGCTTGAGCAGGTTGTCGGTCAGTTCCTGGCCGGTGCACACCGGCACGGCCGGGATGTCGTAGATCGGCTTGTCCGGGTACAGTTCCACGCACTGGCCGCCGACGGCCGGCAGCGAATCGATGACGTGGGCCTTGATTTCGAGGAGGCCGAGTTCGAAGACCTGGAACAGGCCGACCGGACCGGCGCCGATGATCACGGCATCGGCGTCGATCGCGCCGGCGAACGAACTGTTGGGAGCGATGCTGCCCGCTTCGTGGGAGGCACTGATAGTCATGCGCTTAAACTTTCTGAAGATATTTTGGAGGCGAGTGAGACGGTGGCCGCTAGTGTGCCACGGTTGACGAACCTGTGCTGACGGCGGCCCCGGGCGGGGCCGCGCGCGTCATGCTCAGCGGGCCAGCTGGTCCAGCTTGTCCTTGACGTCTTTCCACTCGTCCGCGTCTGGCAGGGCCGGCTTGGTCTTGGTGATCGACGGCCAGAAACGCGCCAGTTCCACGTTCAGCTTGATGAATTGCTGCTGGTCCGACGGCACGTCTTCTTCCGCATAGATTGCGTTGACCGGGCACTCGGCGACGCAGACAGCGCAGTCGATGCACTCGTCGGGGTCGATGGCGAGGAAATTCGGGCCTTCCCGGAAACAATCTACCGGGCATACATCGACGCAGTCGGTATAGCGACAACGGATGCACGATTCGGTGACAACGTGGGTCATAACAGTCCTATTTATTAGTGGGTGTCGCGGCACCGGGCGCCCAATGGGCCGGCGGGACTTGCAAAGCACTGTATTTTAGGGCAATTCGGGTTTTCCTACAAATCAGCCTTATACACAATATATATAAGCAAATGTGGACCGTGGCGGCGCGCGCAAGCGGCCGGGCACGGTCCGTCCAGCGCGGTTGGCGGTCATGCGTTGGTCCTGAGGCGGTCGAGCAGCGCCTGCCAGTCGCCGCCGCTGCCGTCCTCGCGCAGGAAAACGGTGTGGCAGCGCTGGCCGTCCTCGACCGTGATTTCCCAGCGCGGCAGGTCGGCCCCGACCGGGCAGCTGGGCGAGGCCGAGAAGAAATCGAGCCGCTGCAGCAGGTCTTCCATCTCGCCGCCGCCCGGGTGCGCGGCGGTGTCGAGGTCGTAGGCTTCGGCCAGCCCGGCGAAGCCGCCGCAGGCGCGGGCGCTGATTTTCATGTTTGATCCGCCACCGCGGACACCGGCACGACCGCCGCGCCGGGCGCGACGCATTCGCCGAGGCGGCCGTTGGCCGCGCACCAGCGCGCCAGCGCCTGGGCTTCGCTGTCGAGCACCCGGTCCACCCGGTAGTATTCGGGCAGGTTCATGGTGCCGCAGCAGGCCCGCCGGTCCTGGCGCGCGCCGGGCTTGTCGCAGACCTTGGCCGCCAGCGGCGCGGCCGGCGGCCGGCTTGCCGCCGCGTCGCCGGGCTGCTCGACCACGTCGCGGCGTGCGAACTGGTTGCGAATGAAAGCGGCGTAGATCGGCGGCTTGCCGTCATCCTGCACGATGCGCAGCATCCCGTTGACCACATCGGCGTAGGTGGCGGCGCTGTCGGGGGCGGCGATCAGGGCGCGCAGCAGCAGCCCGCGCAGGTAGGCCGCCACCCGGTGCAGCACGGCGGCGCAGTCGTCGTGCACGGGGTTGCGCTCGTAGGCGAACAGGTCGGCCAGCACGTCGTACATGGCGCCGGTGAACACCTGGGAGATCGCATGCACCTGGGTGCCGGCCTGGCTCAGCGTCAGGTCGTTGTCGGCGTTGCGCAGTCCGGTACTGCCGCCGAGCGCCATGCCGAACTGCTCGGCGATGTCCGATAAATAGGTCTTGTCGTGCAGGTGGGCCTTGGTCTGGGCCACCACCGCCTCGCACTGGTCGAGCTGGGACAGGGCCAGGAAGATCGCGGTCAGGTCGCCGAAGGCTTCGTGCAGGCCGCCGGTCTGGGGCGGGGCGTCGGCCAGCAGCCACTGCGGCTTGAGGCCGTCGAGCACCGCATGCGCGGTCTCGTGGGCGACGATGTCGAAGGAGCGGCAGGTGTAGATCCGCGCAGACTCGCCGCCCTCGACGCCGTTGGGGATGAAGTCGCCGAACTTCAGGCAGCCCTGGGTGCGGCTGTAGAAGGCATTCATCACGTTCGGCAGGCCGTAGGGATAGACCGCCAGCGGGCGCGTGTCCATGCTGGTGTTCCACTGCCAGGGCAGGGGCATGTCGAGGCCGGCCGCGAGCAGGGCGCGCTGGTACATGGTCAGGGTCTGGCGCACCACCGCGAAGGTGTGCACGGCGTCGAATTGCGGGGTGTCGGGCTGGGTGACGAAGTCGCCATAGGCGTTCGGCTCGACCGCGTCGATGCCGGGCGTACCCGGAGCGATGCGGGCGTCGCGCGGACCGGCCAGCACCGGCCCGGGCAGGTAGGCGCGGCGGGTGCCGATCTCGCCTACCGACGGGTCCTGCTTCCACATCAGCACGCGGGCGCCGAAGGCGTGCGGCAGGGGAGGGGCTTCGGCCTGCTGCTCGTCGTCGGATGCCGGCTCGCCGGCCGGCTCGACCGGCTGCTCGAGCAGCCTGGCGAGGCGGTGCTGCTGCTGGTAGGGGGCGCTGGGTGTGGGAATGAAGCGGACCGGCGGCTGGTCACGGGACGTGTCCAGTTCGTCCGGCAAGAGGGCACCTGGTTCCATGACGGCTCCTTGCGAAATGTCGGGCGGCATCTCCATGGTCGCGCGCCGGGCGGAGCGGGCATTGACGATAATCAATTGATCTAGATAGGAGCCCGAATCGCGCACGAGACTGGCCTACTCGGCCGTCAGCTGGCATCATGGCGGACTTTGCCGTAACGATCAGAAGGAAGGATGACCCAGCATGTCGGAAATTAGCATCGTCCAGGAACACACGCTCAGCCCGCAAGAGGCGCGCGAGGCGGCCCAGCAGGTGGCGCAGCGGATCGCCACCGAATATGGCCTGGCGTGCCAGTGGGATGGGGACGTGCTGCGCTTCGAGCGCAGCGGCGTGGAAGGGGCGCTCAGCCTGGAAGGGCAGCGGGCGGCGATGCGGATCCGCCTCGGATTCTTCATGGGCGCATTCGCGCCGGCCATCGAGGCCAAGGTGGCGGACAAGATGCGCCGGGTGTTCGCGCCCGCCTAGCCCTTCAATTCCTCGATCAGGTCGATGTACTGCTGCATCGCGTCTTCCTGCGAGGTGCCCGCCAGGGCGGCCCAGGCGTCGAACTTGGCGCGGTTGACGAAATCGGTCATGCCCGGGCGCTCGCCGGTGGCGTCGCCGTTCGCGCCCTGCTTGTACAGTGCGTAAATCTTCAGCAAGGTCATGTTGTCCGGGCGTTCCGGCAGATTCTTGGATTCGGCCTGGGCCTGGGCGAACTGTTCCTGCAAGCTCATGAATACTCCTGTGGTGGTTGCGTTGGCAAAAATGCAGGAGGGGATCTTAGCGCAGGCGGGGCGCGTTCACCGCCAAACGGGGTGAACTTTAGAGGGGATGCTCAGGCGGCGCCATGACGGCGCCGCCATCGGTGCGCTCGATTAAACGGCCAGCAGTTCGACGTCGAAGATCAGGGTGGCATTCGGCGGAATCACGCCGCCGGCGCCGCGCGCGCCGTAGCCGAGGCTGGCCGGGATGGTCAGGCGGCGCTGGCCGCCGACCTTCATGCCCTGCACGCCTTCGTCCCAGCCGCGGATCACCTGGCCGGCGCCCAGCGCGAACTGGAACGGGTCGTTGCGGTCCTTGCTCGAATCGAACTTGGCGCCGGCAGTGCCGTCGTCGTTGCGCAGCCAGCCGGTGTAATGGACGGTGACGTGCTGGCCGGCTTTCGCCTCGGCGCCGCTGCCCGCGACGGTGTCTTCGTATTGCAGGCCGGAATCAGTGGTAATGGTGGACATGGTTTTCCCTGTTGTTCAAGTTGAACGGGGATTGTAGTGCATGCATCGCGGCCGCGCCAAACGGGCCCATGGAGCGGGGCGCGTGCGCGCATGTGCGTACAATGGCAAGATTGGAATCCAGACAAGGAGCCGCGATGCTTGATCGTTCCCGCCCTACCTGCCCAGTCCGCTCCGGAGGGGGGCGATGAAGGGCGTCGGCGCCGCCTACCGGCGCGCGCTGCGCGCCCAGTTCTCGCGCCGCATGCTGGTGCTCTCCAGCGCACCGCTGGTGCTTTCGCTGCTGTTGTGGGGCGCCCTGTTGTGGACCGGCCTGCAGCCGCTGCTCGACTGGTTGCAGGGGATGTTCGCGGAGTACGGCTGGTTCCAGTCGAGCGGCACCATGCTGGCCATGCTTGGCCTGGGCATGCTGAAGGTGATGGTGGTGCCGCTGCTGGCGATCGCGCTGTTGCTGCCGCTGATGATCGCCTCGGCCCTGCTGTTCATGGGCGTGATCGCGATGCCGGCGATCGAGCGCCACGTCGGCAACCGCCAGTACCCCAAGCTGGAACGCAAGGAAGGCGGCTCCTTCATCGGCAGCGTCGCCATCAACGTCGGCAGCACCGCGGTATTCGCGGTGCTGTGGCTGCTCACGCTGCCGCTGTACGCGGTGCCGCCGCTGGCCTGGCTGGTACAGGCCTGCCTGTGGGCCTGGGTGACTTCGCGGGTGATGAGCTATGACGCGCTGGCCGCGCATGCGAGCCTGGAGGAGCGCCGCGAACTGATGCGGCGCCACCGCGGCGCGCTGCTGGCGATCGGCTTCGCCTCGGGCCTGGCCGGCGCCTTGCCCGGCATCGCCTGGATGGGCGGCGCGCTGCTGTCGATCGTGCTGTTCCCCTTCCTGGCCCTGCTGTCGCTGTGGCTGTACATCATGATCTTCCTGTTCGCGGGGCTGTGGTTCCAGTTTTACTGCCTGGGCGCGCTGGAGGAAATGCGCGCCGGCGCGCCGGCGTGAAGGAGGGCGCGCATCGGCTGCCATCATTGCGAAAATTTATTCCAAGTCACTGTCCACCGGGAACGCTCGCGGAGCGTTTACGGACAGGTGCAGGCGAGCTGGTGTGAACGGCAATCCTGCGAATTCCGAGCTTTGTAGGACTGCACGCCGTCGTGCTAACTCAGCCGTTGTTTTTTTGCGAAAATTCTGCGCGCGCATCAAATATGTTAAACCGCGTCTCGCGCGTGTCGTATTGATGTGGTGGAATGATACCTGTGGAGGTGCAATCCTGAGTGAGTTTGCACCGCGCATTTTTGCAGACTGACGAGGACCAATCACTCGAACACACCAGGGCAAGGATGGCGGGCAGGTTGAGCAGGGATTGAGCACGAATTGATTCAGACCGGTTGAGCCATCATGGAAAGTATTCGCCGCATCGAGCGGCCTAGTAATGTTATGCAAGCGGTAATGCAAGCGGTAATGCAAGCGCTTGGCAAGTGGTTTGGGCGGCCTGCCCAGGCCATGGCCGGTGGCGCACCCGCGCTCGCGTCCGCGGGCGGCAACGTTCCCCTGTACGAAGCCTATCCGCACCTGGCGGCAGGCGGAGGTGCGCCCGGTGGCGCTCCCGCCTCGCCCCCGGAGCAACCCGACGGTGCGCCCGAGCGCTCGCCCGAGCCGGCGCCGCGCAAGCGCCGCTTCAAGCCCTGGTTCTATCTCGCCCTGCTGATCCTGCTGGTGCTGCTGGGCGGCTGGGGTGCGCTCGAGATGCGCAGCTCGCGCCTGCAGGCGAAGATCTTCGCCGAGATGGCCGACGACCTCAGCTTCCGTGTGGAGAAGGGGGCCAGCCCGCAGATCCGCTTCCCGGCCGCCAGCCCCTACGATACCCGCCTGGGCTATGCCAGCATGCCGGCCTACCTCGAGAAGCTGCAGGCGCGCGGCTACCACGTCGACTCGCAGGCCCGCATGTCGCCCAAGATGGTGGAATTCGCCGACCGCGGCATTTACGCCACCTACCACGAGAAGACCAAGGTCGGCCTCGAGATCCTCGATTGCCGCGCGCAGCCGCTGTTCGCCTCGCGCTTCCCCGAGCGCTTCTATCACAAGTTCGACGATGCACCGCCGCTGCTGGTGCAGAGCCTGCTGTTCATCGAGAACCGCGAACTGCTCGACCCAGCCTACCCGCACCGCAACCCGGCGGTCGAATGGGACCGCTTCTCGAAGGCGGTGTTCGACAAGACCCTGAGCAGCATCGGCCTCGGCGGTGAAGGCCGCGTGGCCGGCGGCAGCACGCTCGCGACCCAGATCGAAAAGTATCGCCACTCGCCGGAAGGGCGCACCGGTTCGCTGGGCGACAAGATGATCCAGATGGCCTCGGCCACGCTGCGCGCCTACCAGGACGGCGAAGACACCACCGGCGCGCGGCGCCAGATCGTGCTCGACTACCTGAATACCGTGCCGCTGTCGGCCAAGCCGGGCTACGGCGAAGTGAACGGCATCGGCGACGGCATGTGGGTCTGGTATGGCCGCGACTTCAACAAGCTCAGCAGCATGCTGCGCGGCCCGATGAACGATTCCGAAGCGGTGACGGCCTACAAGGAAGCGCTGTCCCTGATGATCGCGCAGCGCCGCCCGGCCTACTACCTGGGCGCCGGCGGGGACGACCTGGAAACCCTGACCAACAGCCACCTGCGCGTACTGGCCCAGGCCGGCGTGATCACGCCGCAGCTGCGCGACGCCGCGCTGAAGGTGCAGTTGCGCCCGGCCCAGGCCTCGGGCGTGGCCGCGCCGGGCGCCGACGCCTTTGTGTCGCGCAAGGCCGCCAACGCGGTGCGCAACCACCTCGGCTACCTGGTGGGCGATTCGCGCCTGTACAACCTCGACCGCCTCGACCTGTCGGTGGTGTCGACCCTCGACGCCTCGGTGCAGAAAGCCGTCACCGACACGCTGCGCCAGCTGTCCGACGCCGAGGTGGCGAAGGCGGCCGGCCTGACCGGCAAGGGCCTGCTCGGCAATGGCGACCCGTCCCAGGTGGTGTACAGCTTTACCCTGTATGAGCGCGGCGAGCACGTGAACTACCTGCGCGTCCAGACCGACAACTACGACCAGCCGCTCGACATCAACGAAGGCGCGAAGCTCGACCTCGGCTCCACCGCCAAGCTGCGCACCCTGGTGAGCTACCTCGACATCGTCGACCAGCTGCACAAGCGCTTCGAATCGATGGACGAGATCGGCCTGATGGGCGTGGAAGTCGATGCGAAAGACCGCATGTCGCAATGGGCGCTCGAGTATTTCCGCACCCTGCCGAAGGGCGCCGACCGCGGCCTCGCGCCGATGCTGGCGGCCGCAATGGACCGCAAGTACTCGGCCAACCCGGGCGAAGCCTTCTTCACCGGCGGCGGCCTGCACACCTTCGGCAACTTCAGCAAGCTCGATAACAGCAAGATCATGACGGTCACCGAGGCGCTGCGCCAGTCGACCAACCTGGTGTTCGTGCGCATGATGCGCGACGTGGTGCGCTACTACATGTTCCAGCTGCCGGGCTCTTCGGCCCAGCTGCTGGCCGATGCCGACGATCCGCGCCGGCAGATGTACCTGGCCCGCTTCGCCGACAACGAAGGCAAGGTGTTCATGGCCAAGTTCTGGAACAAGTACAAGGGCAAGACCCCGGCCGAGATCGAGGCGCTGCTGTTCTCCGGCGTGCGCCCGCTGGCCTCCAAGCTGGCCGCCGCCCACCGCACCGTGTTCCCGAATGCGACGCCGGCGCAGTTCGGCGCGTTCATCACCAGGTCGCTGCCGTCCTCCAGCGACATGGACCCGGACCGCATCCCCAAGATGTACGACATGTACGACCCGCGCAACATGTCGCTGGCCGACCGCGGCTATGTGGCCTCGGTGCACCCGCTCGAACTGTGGCTGGCGGGCTACCTGTACGCCCACCCCAAGGCCGGCTGGACCGAAGTGACCAATGCCAGCGTCAAGGAGCGCCAGGAAGTGTATTCCTGGCTGTTCAAGACCCACCGCAAGCATGCGCAGGACAACCGCATCGCCGGCCTGCTCGAGGTCGAGGCCTTCCTCAAGATTCACGCCCAGTGGAAGAAGATGGGCTATCCCTTCGATTCGCTGGTGCCGTCCTACGCAACCACGCTCGGGGCCTCGGCCGACCGTCCGGCTTCGCTGGCCGAGCTGATGGGCATCATCGTCAACGGCGGCGTGCGCAAACCCGTCGAACGCATCGACTCGCTGCACTTCGCCAAGGGCACGCCGTACGAGACCCTGGTCAAGCGCAGCAAGGGCGGCGGCAAGGAGCAGGTGCTGGCGCCCGAAGTTGCGCGCGCTGTCGCCGATGCGATCCAGGGCGTGGTCACCGACGGCACCGCCAAGCGTGTCAAGACCGCCTTCACGCAGCTTGATGGCAGCGTGATCGCCGTGGGCGGCAAGACCGGCACCGGCGACCAGCGCTTCGAAGTCTATGCGCGCGGCGGCCGCGTGATCGAGTCGCGCTACGTGAACCGCTCGGCCACGTTCGTCTTCAATATCGGCGAACGCTACTTCGGCAGCATGACCGCGTACGTAGCAGGACCGCAGTCCGGCAACTACGACTTCACCAGCGCGCTTCCGGTGCAGCTGTTGACCAACCTGGCGCCGAGCCTGATGCCGATGATCGAACCGCCTCCGGGCAGCGTGGCCGCCCAGCGTCAGTGCGTCCGATAAAGGACACGGTCCGGCGACCCGGGGGCGCCGCGAGGGGTGGCAACATCCTGCGCGCCATGACCCGGGTGCGCCAGTTCAGCTTCGTGTCCCTGCGTGACTTGCTGGTGGCAAGCGGGCCGACGCTGCTGGCGGCGATCGCGGTGGCGGTGCTGGCCTACCTGTGGGTCGACCCGGCGCCGCCGCGCCACCTCACCATGGCCACCGGCCAGTTCAACAGCGCCTATGAGGAATTCGGCCGCCAGTACGCGCAGCGGCTGGCGCGCGACGACATCAAGCTGACCCTCCAGCCTTCGCTGGGTTCGCACGAGAACCTGCAGCGCCTGATCGATGGCAAGGCCGACGTCGCTTTTGTGCAGAGCGGCTCGACGCAGGACGGGCAGGCGCAGCAGGCTGGCCTGGTATCGCTGGGCAGCCTGTTCACCGAGCCGGTCTGGCTGTTCCTGCGCGAAGGCGCCAAGGTGAATCACCTGACCGACCTGAAGGCCAGGCGCATCAACCTGGGCCCGGAAGGCACCGGCGTGCCGCGCCTGTTCCGCCAGGTGCTGGACGCGAACGGCATCGAGCCGAACGAGCTGCAGATCGGCGCGCTGGAAAATACGCCGGCCACGATGGAACTGCTGGCGGGACGGATCGACGGCCTGGTGTTCAGCTCCGCCCCGGAAGCGCCGCTGATCCAGATGCTGCTGCAGACGCCCGGCATCAAGCTGTTCAACTTCAGCCAGGCCGATGCCTACACGCGGCGTTTGCCCTTCCTGACCCACGTGGTGCTGCCGCGCGGGATCGTCGACCTCGGGCGCGACATCCCGGCCCAGGACTACCACCTGATCGCCCCCACCGCGACCCTGGTGGCGAGGGAGGACCTGCATCCCGCCCTGGTGGGCCTGTTGGTGAAATCGGCCGGCGAGATCCACGGCAAGGCCGGGTGGTTCCAGCAGCAGGGCCAGTTCCCGTCGCCGAAGTACACCGAGATTCCGGTGGCGCGCGAGGCGGAGCGCTACTACCGCGACGGCCCGCCCTTCATGCAGCGCTACATGCGCTTCTGGCTGGCCAACCTGTTCGAGCGCCTGTGGGTGGTGGCAGTGGCGCTGGCCGCGCTCCTGATTCCGCTGTCCAGGATCGTCCCGCCGATCTACGTGTGGCGTGTGCGCTCGCGCGTGTACCGCTGGTACGGCGAGCTGCGCAAGGTGGAGCAGGAGCTGGAAGCAACTGGGCCGGAAGCGCGCGAAGGCGAACAGGCCAGCGCGCGAGAGAGCCTGTTGCGCCGCCTGGACGACATCGAGGAAAGCGTCAACCATATCTCGATCCCGCTCGCCTACGCGGAAGAGCTGTACCGCCTGCGCAGCCACATCAACTTCGTGCGCGAACGGGTGCGCGGGACCATCGACCAGCACGGAATTGCCACTGCGCCATTGGCGAAATAGCAAAACAACGGCGGATTCGGATTACACTGGCGGTCTTTGTCCCGTCACCCGAAAGAAGCCATGATTCCTCAATCGTTTGCCGCCCTGGCCCTGGGCGTGATGCTGGCCTGCAGCGCCGGCGCGCAGGCGCATGAGCACGCCGCGCAGGCCGCCGCATCGCAAGCCGATGCGCCTGCCCAGAAGCGCAACCCGCGCGAAACCTATACCAAGTACGAATACCGCATCCCGATGCGCGACGGCGTCAGGCTGTTCACCACCGTGTACGTGCCGAAGGACAGCGCCAGGCCATATCCCTTCCTGGTGCAGCGCACCCCGTACAGCGCCGGCGTATTCGCGCAGGGCGAGCAGCGCTACGGCGTCGACTGGTTCCCCGAGGCGCTCAGCCCCTCGCGCGAGCTGGAAGATTCCGGCTACATCTTCGTGACCCAGGACGTGCGCGGCCGCTACATGTCGGAGGGCGTGTGGCAGGAGATGACGCCGCATGCCAAGGGCAAGCGCGCCACGGGAGAGGGCCAGGAAAGCGAGGACATGCACGACACCGTCGAATGGCTGCTCAAGCACGTCCCGAACAACAACGGCCGGGTCGGCATCTGGGGCATCAGCTATCCGGGCTTCTACACCGCGGCCAGCATCATCGATTCGCACCCGGCGATCAAGGCCGCCTCGCCGCAGGCCCCGATCGCCGACCTGTACATGGGCGACGACTCGTACCACGGCGGCGCCTTCATGCTGTCGGCGAACTTCGATTTTTACTCGGCCTTCCTGCCGCAGCGGAATCCGACCCCCGGCAACAAGGAGCGCTCGCGCTTCGCCTACGGGGAGGCCGACGCGTACGACTTCTTCCTGAAGCGCCTGACGCTGCCGAACATCCTCGCCACCATGACGGACGAGCAGCGCGCGCTGCTGGTGCCGACCATCGAGCACGACACCTACGACGCGTTCTGGCGCTCGCGCGCCATCACGCCGCACATGAAGAACGTCAAGGCGGCGGTGCTGACCGTGGGCGGCTGGTTCGATGCCGAAGACCCGGCCGGGCCGCTTGCCATCTACAAGGCGGTCGGCAAGTACAACCCGGGCACGCCGAATGCGCTGGTGATGGGGCCGTGGGTGCACGGCGGCTGGGCGCGCGGCGACGGCGCACGCCTCGGTCACGTGAATTTCGATGCGAAGACGGGCGAATACTTCCGCCGCGAGATCCAGTTTCCGTTCTTCGAGCAGCACCTGAAGGGCGTGAAGCCGGCGCGCGCCTTGCCTGCGGTGACGGCCTTCGAGACCGGCACCAATGTCTGGCGCAGCTACCCGGCCTGGCCGCCGGCCCCGGCGAAAGCGCGCACCCTGTACTTCGGCCCGAACGGCACGCTGGGCTGGCAACAGCCCGCCGCCAGCGGGGCCGGCTACGACGAATACGTGGCCGACCCGCATAAACCCGTGCCCTTCATCGGCTACCCGGCCACCGGCGTGCCGCGCGAATACATGGTGTCCGACCAGCGCTTCGCCGCCACCCGTCCCGACGTGCTGGTCTACCAGAGCGAGGTGCTGGAAGAAGATGTGACCATCGCCGGCCCGGTGCTGCCGAAGCTGTTCGTGTCGACCACCGGGACGGATGCCGACTGGGTGGTCAAGCTGATCGACGTCTACCCCAGCGAATACCCGACCCCGACGGCGGAACGCAAGGGCAACGACGTCGGTCCGCCGCACCTCAACCTGGGCGGCTTCCAGCAGCTGGTGCGCGGCAATCCGCTGCGCGGCAAGTTCAGGAACAGCTTCGAGAAGCCGGAGCCGTTCACCCCGGGCAAGCAGGAAGCGCTTTCCTTCGACATCGGCGACGTGCACCACACCTTCCGCCGCGGCCACCGCATCATGGTGCAGGTGCAGAGCTCGTGGTTCCCGCTGATCGACCTGAATCCGCAGACCTTCACCCACATCCCGAAGGCCAAGCCGGAAGACTTCAAGAAGGCGACCCAGCGTGTGCATCGTGCGCCGGGGGCGGCGTCCGGCCTGCAGTTGATGGTCATGCCGGCGCACTGATGTTCGTCGTGTGGGCCGGTTTCCGCCCACACGGCAAGTTCAGGCTCCGATCCAGGGCAGCCCGGCCTTGCACCAGCCGCCCACCGTCTTGCGATGCCCCTCCGCATCGCGGTCCCCCTCGAAGCCTTCCAGGATGTCGTAGGACTCGGCGAAGCCATGTTCGGTCGCCACGCGCGCGCTGTGGCGCGAGCGTACGCCCGAGCGGCACAGGAACAGCAGTACCTCGTCCTGGCGCGCCACTTGCGCCAGCTGCGCACCGAATTCGGGATTCGGCGCGCCGCCCGGGTAAGTGGCCCACTGCACCGCGACGTGCTGCGCCTCCGGAAGCGCCACCCGGCCGACCCAGTCGCGCTCGGCATTGGTGCGCACGTCGACCAGCTTCACGCGCGGATCGCCCTGTACTAGCGTGAAGGCTTCCTCGGGCGTGACGGCGCCGGCATAAGGCTGGCCCGGGGCGCGCCGGCGGGCAAGGGCAAGGATGGTCTCGGTGGTGGTCATGGTGTGATCCAGTTTGAACAAGAAAAGGTGATGCACCAACTTGGTTCGGTGTATCCTGCGCTGCTGTGGTGCATGGACTGCAATACTGCACCAATGTAGTGCGACGACGCATTCAGGTGCACGGCGTCTACCGGAAGATTCTAGGACGGATACCAGCGAATTCCAACGAAGCATTGTGCATTTACTCATAACGCCGGGTTGGCACAGTTCATGCTTTGATGTAGAGCAAGTTGCCGCATTGCGAGCTTTCCAGTGCGGCACCCCCTTTTCAATCAGGAGATACGAATGGCAAAGACGGCTGCAGACGTAATTCAACTCATCAAAGACAACGAAGTGAAGTTCGTTGACCTGCGCTTCGCGGACACCCGCGGCAAGGAGCAGCACGTGACCGTCCCCGTGTCGCATTTCGACGAAGACAAGTTCGAGTCGGGCCATGCCTTCGACGGTTCGTCGATCGCCGGCTGGAAGGGCATCGAAGCCTCCGACATGCTGCTGCTGCCGGATCCGAATACCGCCAATCTCGACCCGTTCATGGAAGAGACCACGCTGTTCATGCAGTGCGACGTGATCGAACCGTCGGACGGCAAGGGCTACGACCGCGACCCGCGCTCGATCGCCAAGCGCGCCGAAGCCTACCTGAAGTCGACCGGCATCGGCGACACCGCCTTCTTCGGTCCGGAACCGGAATTCTTCATCTTCGACTCGATCCGCTGGAAGATCGACATGTCGGGCTGCTTCGTCAAGATCGACTCGGACGAGTCCTCGTGGGCGACCGACAAGGAAATCGAAGGCGGCAACAGCGGCCACCGTCCGACCGTCAAGGGCGGCTACTTCCCGGTCCCGCCGGTCGACAGCTTCCAGGACATGCGCTCGGAAATGTGCCTGATCCTCGAATCGATGGGCATTCCGGTCGAAGTGCATCACCACGAAGTGGCCGGCGCCGGCCAGAATGAAATCGGCACCAAGTTCTCGACCCTGGTCGAGCGCGCCGACTGGACCCAGAACATGAAGTACGTGATCTGGAACGTGGCCCACAGCTACGGCAAGACCGCCACCTTCATGCCGAAGCCGATCAACGGCGACAACGGCTCGGGCATGCACGTGCACCAGTCGATCTGGAAAGACGGCAAGAACCTGTTCGCCGGCGACGGCTATGCCGGCCTGTCGGATACCGCACTGTTCTACATCGGCGGCATCATCAAGCACGCGCGCGCCCTGAACGCGATCACCAACCCGGGCACCAACTCGTACAAGCGCCTGGTGCCTGGCTACGAAGCCCCGGTCAAGCTGGCCTACTCGGCCCGTAACCGCTCGGCCTCGATCCGCATCCCGCACGTGGCGAACCCGAAGGGCCGCCGCATCGAGACCCGTTTCCCGGATCCGCTGGCCAACGTCTACCTGTGCTTCGCCGCGCTGATGATGGCAGGCCTGGACGG
This sequence comes from Telluria sp. PB2R4, assembly GCF_059685695.1. Lineage (NCBI taxonomy): Bacteria > Pseudomonadati > Pseudomonadota > Betaproteobacteria > Burkholderiales > Oxalobacteraceae > Telluria > Telluria sp. PB2R4. The sequence goes on from NZ_JCASIC010000006.1 coordinate 296,966, forward strand.
CATCCAGAACAAGATCCACCCGGGCGAAGCCGCGACCAAGGACCTGTACCACCTGCCGCCGGAAGAAGACAAGCTGATCCCGACGGTGTGCTCCTCGCTGGAAGAAGCGCTGGAAGCCCTGGACAAGGACCGCGAGTTCCTGACCCGCGGCGGCGTGTTCAGCGACAGCATGATCGATGCCTACATCGAGCTGAAGATGAACGAAGTGCAGCGTCTGCGCATGACTCCGCATCCGGCCGAATTCGACATGTACTACTCGTCGTAATCGAAAGGTCAACAGAACCGTTGCGCCCATGCATCAGCGCGCGTAAGGCTCTGTAACAAAGGCGGGGAAAGCGAGGGCTTTCCCCGCCTTTTTTCATGCTTCATGTATAGTCGCCCGCATTACAATCAGTGCACGTTTATTGTGCAGACTAATTTCTGATGGGAACGACAATTAGCTTATTCCGACGCTTCGCGATCGTGCTGGCAACCGGCCTCGCGCTCCAGAATGGGGCGCAAGCCCAGGGCACCGTCTACAAATGCGTGGACGACCAGGGACGCGTCGAGTTCACCGACAGCGGCCGCAAAGGCTGCAAGGCCCTCGACCTGCCGGGCTATGCACCGGCCCCGACGCCGCGCGCCTCGGCCCCGATTCCTGCAGTGCGCCCGATGAACCCGGGACCGCCCGCCGCCGTGTCGCCGGCCAGCTTCCCGCGTGTCGACACGGCCCAGCAGCGCGCCCGCGACGACGACCGCCGCGAGATCCTCAACGACGAACTGCGCATCGAGCAGAAGAAGCTGGCCGAGCTGCGCCGCGACTTCAACGGGGGCGAGCCGGAACGCCAGGGCAACGAGCGCAACTACGCCAAGTACCAGGAGCGCGTCGCTTCGATGCGCGACGAGATCGGCCGCACCGAGCGCAATATCGAAGCGCTGCTGCGCGAGATCGGCAAGGTGCGATGAGCGCCGGCGGCGGCCTGCCGGCGCGTTTCGCCGGCCTCGACCTGCTGGCCTCGAGCGTGCTGCTGCTCGGCCCCGCGGGCCAGGTACGCTACGCGAACCCGGCCGCCGAGAACCTGCTCGAGCTGTCGCTGAAATCGCTGCAGCGCGCGCCGCTGCCCGAGCTGTTCGCCAACGGCCTCGAACTGGCCGCCCTGTGCGCGCAGGCGCTGGCGCACCAGTATGCCGACCTGCGCCAGGACCTGGTCCTGCAGCGCAGCGGGCGCGAACCCCTGCACGTCAACAGCATCGTCAGCGCACTGGGCGAAGACGAACTGCTGATCGAGCTGCGCGAGAACGTGCAGCAGTTAAAGCTGGATCGCGAGGAACGCATCCTCGACCAGAGCCAGGCCAACAAGGAACTGATCCGCAACCTGGCGCACGAAATCAAGAACCCCCTGGGCGGCATCCGCGGCGCGGCCCAGCTGCTCGAGCTCGAGCTGCCGCCGCACCACCTGCTCGAGCTGTCCGAATACACCCAGGTCATCATCAAGGAGGCCGACCGCCTCCAGACCCTGGTCGACCGCCTGCTGGCGCCGCACCGCAAGCCCCACATCGTCGGCGACGTCAACATCCATGAAGTGTGCGAGCGCGTGCGCAGCCTGATCCTGGCCGAATTCCCGTCCGGGCTGACCATCCGACGCGACTACGACGCCTCGATCCCCGAGTTCAGGGGCGACATGGAGCAGCTGATCCAGGTGGTGCTGAACATCGCCCACAATGCCGCCCAGGCCCTCAAGGGACGCATTGCCGCGGGCGACGCCGAGATCGTTCTACGCACCCGCGTGGCGCGCCAGGTCACCCTGGCCAAGGTCCGTTATGGGCTGGCATTAGATTTGCATATCATCGACAATGGACCGGGCATCGCACCCGAGATCCGCGACCGCATCTTCTACCCGCTCGTTTCCGGGCGCGAGGGCGGCAGCGGGCTCGGGCTGACGCTGGCGCAGACCTTCGTGCAGCAGCACCTGGGTGTGATCGAGTGCGAAAGCCGGCCTGGACTGACGGATTTCCGGATCCTGCTGCCCTTGCCATAAGCGGGGCTGCAAGGGATGGGACAGGAGCGCCGTGCTCCAAGCCGTGAGTCCCCGAATTATCCATATTGCGGGAAACACGAATACATGAAACCAATCTGGATTGTCGACGACGACGCATCGATCCGCTGGGTGCTGGAAAAAGCCCTGGCGCGCGAAAGCCTGGAGACCCGCAGCTTCGCCAACGCGCACGATGCGCTGGCGGCTTTCGAGCTGGAAGTGCCGCAGGTGCTGGTGTCGGACATCCGCATGCCGGGAGAGTCGGGCATCGAACTCCTGCAGGCGGTCAAGGCGCGCCATCCCGGCCTGCCCGTCATCATCATCACCGCCTTCTCCGACCTCGATTCGGCGGTCGCCTCGTTCCAGGGCGGCGCCTTCGATTATCTTGCCAAGCCCTTCGACATCGACAAGGCAGTCAGCCTGATCCGGCGCGCCCTCGAGGAAAGCCTGCGCGAAGCCAGTGTGGATGCGGCGCCTGCGGAGACCCCCGAAATCCTCGGCCACGCCCCGGCGATGCAGGAAGTGTTCCGCGCCATCGGCCGCCTGTCGCAATCCAACGTCACGGTCTTGATCACCGGCGAATCGGGCAGCGGCAAGGAACTGGTGGCGCGCGCCCTGCACAAGCACAGCCCGCGCGCCCAGCAGCCCTTCATCGCGCTGAACACGGCGGCGATCCCGAAAGACCTGCTGGAATCGGAACTGTTCGGCCACGAGCGCGGCGCCTTCACCGGCGCCCAGGCGATGCGGCGCGGCCGCTTCGAGCAGGCCGAGAACGGCACCCTGTTCCTCGACGAGATCGGGGACATGCCCTTCGATCTGCAGACCCGTTTATTAAGGGTGCTGTCGGACGGCCACTTCTACCGCGTCGGCGGCCACCAGCCGGTCAAGGCCAACGTGCGCGTGATCGCCGCTACCCACCAGAACCTGGAACAGCGGGTGCGCGAGGGCCTGTTCCGCGAAGACTTGTATCATCGCCTGAACGTGATCCGCCTGCGCCTGCCGTCGCTGCGCGAGCGCAGCGAGGACATTCCGATCCTGGCACGCCACTTCCTGGTGCAGAGTGCACGCCAATTGGGCGTCGAGCCGAAGCGCATGAGCGAATCGGCGATGCGTTTCCTGGCCGGCCTGGAACTGCCCGGCAACGTGCGCCAGCTGGAAAACCTGTGCAACTGGATCACCGTGATGGCCCCGGGCCAGACCGTCGAGGTCAAGGACCTGCCGCGCGACCTGACGCAGGGTACGCCGGCGCCGTCGACGCTGCACGATGCCGCCCTGGCCGGAATGGCCACCGCGCCAGCGGTGGCGCCTGGGGCCGCGGCCCCGGGCGGCATGCAGGCAGCGGCGCCGACCTCGCCCGAAGGCTGGATCGCGCTGCTCGAACTGCAGGCCGCCGGCATGCTCAGCGCCGGGCAGACCGACGTCATGGACACGCTCGGGCGCCAGTTCGAGTCGGCCCTGATCAAGACCGCGCTCAAGCACACGCACGGGCGCAAGAACGATGCCGCCGTGCGGCTCGGGATCGGCCGCAATACCATCACGCGCAAGATCGTCGAGCTTGGGATAGATGGCGCACAGGACGAATAAAAGCAATGGTGTAAGCTGCTGCATCATGCACTTACACCCTTGCCCATGCTGATCAACTGCGTCGCCTACCAGGAAGGCAAGAAGCTGTCCGATGTCCCCGTCGAGGACATCAGCGAATACCTGAAACAGCCCGGCACCTTCGTCTGGGTCGCCCTGCGCGATCCGGACGGAGCGGAAATCGCCACCATGCAGGACGAATTCAACCTGCACGAACTGGCGGTGGAAGACGCCGCGCGCGGCCACCAGCGTCCCAAGATGGAAGAGTACGGCGACTGCGTCTTCATGACGCTGCACATCGTCGAGCTCAATGGCGACGAGATCAGCTGCGGCGAGCTGGCCATCTTCGCCGGTCCGAACTACGTGCTGTCGGTGCGGCGCGATGCCAACCGCGGCTTTCTTGGCGTGCGCGCCCGCGCCGAGCGCGAGCCGCACCAGCTGAAAAAGGGCTCGGGCTTCGTGCTGTACGCCCTGGTCGATGCGGTGGTCGACCGCTATTTCCCGGTGGTCGACATGCTCGAATCCGAACTGGAATCGATCGAAGACCATATCTTCGGGCAGCAGGGCGGGCAGCGCGCCAACGTCGAGCGCCTGTATGCGCTCAAGCGCAAGTCGCAGGTGCTGCGCCATGCGGTGGTCCCGCTGATGGATGCGATCGGGCGCCTGCACGGTGGACGGGTGCCCGACGTGGTGGCCGAGACCCAGGACTACCTGCGCGACGTCCACGACCACCTGTTGCGCATCCTGGGCCGCCTGGACACGGTGCGCGACACCATCAATACCGCGATCCAGGTGACGCTGTCGATGGTGGCGATCGAAGAGAACGACATCAGCAAGAAGCTCGCCTCGTATGCGGCGATCTTCGCCGTGTTCACGGCCTTCGCCGGCATCTGGGGCATGAACTTCGAATTCATGCCCGAGCTGAAGTGGAAGTATGGCTATCCGCTGGCGCTGTGCACGATGGCGGGGGTGTGTTTCTACCTGTACCGGCGTTTCAAGAGGTCCGGCTGGCTGTAACGTTGATGATGGTGTTCGTAGGGTGGGCGGGTCTCCCGCCCACGCGTTCAACCGGCGTCAAGATCACCCAGGGTGAGCAACACCCGACAACTATCACCGCGTGGGCGGCGAAGCCGCCCACGCTACGATTTACGGGCGGTAGCGGCGGCGCCACCGCAGGCCAGCACCACCAGCCCGATCGCCAGCCATTGCAAGCCCGTGAGCATCTCACCCAGCACCACCCAGCCGGCCAGCGCCGCAAAGGCCGGCCCGGCGCTGACCAGGATGCCGAACACGCGCTGCGGCAGTCGCGCCAGCGCCGCCATCTCGAGCGTGTAGGGCAGGGCGCTGGACAGCACCGCCACCGCCAGGCCGCCGGCCAGCACCGTGGGCAGCAGCAGGTCCGCGCCGGCATGCGCCACGCCGACCGGCACGGTGAACAGCGCCGCCGCCAGCATGCCCCAGGCGACTGCCTGGCCGCCATTCAGGGTCGATACGCGCTTGCCGAACACGATGTACATCGCCCAGCAGAAGGCCGCGCCCAGCGCATACGCCACGCCCATCGGATCGAGCGGAGCCGAGGTGGCGTTCGCGCCTTCATGGACAGGCGCCAGCAGCCACAGTCCAAAGGCTGCGAGCAGCACCCAGGCGAAGTCGCGCGCGCGGCGCGACGACAGCACCACCACCGCGAGCGGGCCGACCACCTCGATGGCCACCGCGATGCCGATCGGGATGCGGGCAAAAGCGCCGTAGATCAGCAGGTTCATGCAGCCCAGCATGAGGCCGTAGATCGCGAGGTTGAACGCGTCGCGGCGCGCGGGCATCGTGCGCCAGGGGCGCACGATGGCGAGCATGATCAGCGCCGCCAGGCCGACGCGGACGGCGGTCACGCCGGGTGCGCCCACCAGCGGAAACAGGTGCTTGGCCCAGGCGGCGCCGGCGTTCACCGACACCATCGAGGCCAGGATGGCCAGGCCCGGGCCGAGTGGTCCGGCCGCCACGCCTTTGGCAGCGATCACGCAGCCATCGCCAGGGCCACGGCTTCCGCCACGCGGATGCCGTCGACCGCCGCCGACATGATGCCGCCGGCGTAGCCCGCGCCTTCGCCGGCCGGGAACAGGCCGCGCGTGTTCAGGCTCTGCAGGTCGCCGTCGTTGCGCTTGATGCGGATCGGCGACGAGGTGCGGGTTTCGACGCCGGTCAGTACCGCGTCTTCCTTGTAATAGCCCTTGATCTGCTTGTCGAACGCCACGAAGGCTTCGCGCATGGCCGTGATCGCGTACTCCGGCAGCGACGGCGCCAGGTCGGTCAGGTGCACCGCCGGCTTGAACGAAGGGACCACTGAGCCGAACTCCTTCGAGGCCACGCCGCGCACGAAGTCGCCCATCAGCTGGCCCGGCGCGTCGTAGTTGCCGCCACCGAGGACGAAGGCGCGCGACTCGAGTTCGCGCTGGAAGGCGATGCCGGCCAGCGGGTGGCCCGGATAATCCTCGGGCGTGATGCCGACCACGATGGCGCTGTTGGCGTTGCGTTCGTTGCGCGAGTACTGGCTCATGCCGTTGGTGACGACGCGACCTTCCTCGCTCGACGCGGCCACCACGGTGCCGCCCGGGCACATGCAGAAGCTGTACACCGAACGGCCGTTGGAGGCGTGGTGGACGATCTTGTAGTCGGCCGCGCCCAGCAGCTTGTTGCCGGCGTTGGGGCCGAAGCGGCAGACGTCGATCAGCGACTGCGGGTGCTCGACGCGGAAGCCGATCGAGAACGGCTTGGCCTCGACGTAGACGCCGCGCTCGTACAGCAGCTCGAAGGTGTCGCGCGCGCTGTGGCCGATGGCCATCACCAGGTGGCGGGTGGCGATCTCTTCGCCGTTCGACAGGCGCACGCCCTGTACCTGGCGCACGCCGTTTTCCTCGCTCACGTAGATGTCGTCCACCCGCGTCTCGAAGCGGATCTCGCCGCCCAGCGATTGAATCTCGGCGCGGATCTGTTCGACCATCTTCACCAGGCGGAAAGTGCCGATGTGCGGCTTGCTGACGTACATGATCTCTTCCGGCGCGCCGGCCTTGACGAACTCGGTCAGCACCTTGCGGCCGTAATGCTTGGGGTCCTTGATCTGGCTGTACAGCTTGCCGTCCGAGAAGGTGCCGGCGCCGCCTTCGCCGAACTGCACGTTCGACTCCGGGTTGAGCTTGCGCTTGCGCCAGAACCCGAAGGTGTCGACGGTACGCTCGCGCACGATCTTGCCACGCTCGAGCACGATCGGGTTCAAGCCCATCTGGGCCAGGATCAGGGCCACGAACATGCCGCAGGGGCCGAGGCCGACCACCACCGGACGCGGGGTGCCCGGCGCCGGCCGGGCGTCGACAAACTTGTAGCCGGTATCCGGCGCGGGAACGATGTACTGGTCCTTGGCGAAGCGTGCCAGCACGGACGCCTCGCCCCGCACCTCGACGTCGATCGCATAGATCAGGACGATGGCGGACTTCTTGCGCGCATCGTAGCTGCGCTTGAACACGCTGAAGCCGAGCAGGTCGGCATCAATGATGCCGAGGCGGCGCACGATGGCGTCGCGCAGGGCGGGTTCGGGATGGTCGAGGGGAAGCTTGAGTTCGTTAATTCGGAGCATGGTGATTGGGTTGCTGGTGATGCAACAAAGAGGCGCGACAAAAGGAAACGGCCGGGGAAGGCCCGGCCAAACCGCTATTGTACCCAAGAGCCTTTGTATTGGTAGTGTTGCATAAAGCAAACAACAGCTCCCCCCTTCCGTGGGGGACCTTGCCTCCATCACAGCTGTCTCGGCAGTCAGAATTGAGCAGTTTCATCAAAAAACAATAAAATCGCCCAATTTATAATATGTATGCCTAAGTTCCTGTAACTTTAGCAAGAGTTGACCCGTCTTGTGGAGCAATGTTGTCATGAGCTTAGTCCGAGGTGTCGCCATGCGATCGACATGCCGGATAGCCATTCGCCAGCCCGGCCATCCGGCGCTGCGCGTTCGAGACAACGATGTTTCATAGGAGTACATATCATGTTCAGAAAAACAGTGCTGGCGCATGCATTGAGCATCACATTCGCCGCTTCGCTTGGCAGCATCGCCTTCGCCGGCCTTGCCCACGCCGCGTCGAATTCGGCCGGCGACATTGTCGGTCGTGCCGCGGCAGGCACCGTGATTACGATCGAAAACAAGTCGATCGGCCTGACCCGTACGCTGACGGTCAACCAGAACGGTGACTATCAACTGACCATGCTCCCGCCCGGCAGCTACACCGTGCGCGCCAAGCGTCCCGACGGGTCGCTGGAAGAGCGCCTGGTAGCGGTGGCGGCCGGCGAGGGCAGTTCGGCCAACTTCGACGCCGCCGGCCCCAGCACCGTGGTCGTCACCGGCCGCCTGCAGCGCATCGACGTCAAGTCGCCGGAATCCTCGATCATCCTGACCGAGGCGGCGATCGACCGCATCCCGGTGACGCGCGACGTGACCGCCGTGGCCCTGCTGGCGCCGGGTGCGACCCGCGGCGACAGCCGGATCGGCGGCACCGCGCTGCGTACCGGTAACGTGGCCTCGCTGGGCGGTGCGTCCCCCGCCGAAAACGTCTATTACATCAACGGCTTCAACGTCACCAACAACCTGAACGGCGTTGCCTTCAACCAGGTGCCCTTCGAGGGCATCGCGCAGCAGCAGGTCAAGACCGGCGGCTACGGCCCGGAATACGGCCGCTCGCTGGGCGGCGTGCTGAGCGTGACCACCAAGCGCGGCACCAACGAATGGCATGGCGGCGCGAATGCGATCTGGACTCCCGAATCGCTGCGCGGGACCCAGCTGCATCCGGAACGCAGCCCGACCACGGGCCAGTGGTACATGGCGCCGAACCCGGGCGGCACCGACGAGCTGCTGGCCAATGTCTGGATGGGCGGTCCGGTCATCAAGGACAAGCTGTTCGTGTTCGGCCTGGTGCAGGGCGCCGACATCGAGCGCGAGACCTACAACAGCAGCCGCCAGGAGGTCATGAAGAGCAGCACGCCGCGCTACCTGCTGAAGGTCGACTGGAACATCAACGACGACAACCGCCTTGAGTTCACGGGCTTCAGCGACAAGGCCAAGGACAAGGCCTACAACTACGTCTCGCCGGTGGCCTACGGCACCCAGCGCGGCGCCGACCTGGGCAAGGACACCTACACCACCGGCGGCGAGAACTACATCGCCAAGTACACCTCGTGGGTCACGGACGACCTGACGGTGTCGGCGCTGGCCGGCCTGGGCCGCTACAACCGCAAGTCGGACATCACCTCGGCCGCCTGCCCGTGGGTGCGCGACGACCGCACCAGCGCACTGACCCGCTACGGCTGCGCATCGACGAGTTCGATCACCGATCCGAAGGCGAACGACGAGCGCCGTGCATGGCGCATCGACGCCGAATGGAACCTGGGCGACCATGGCCTGCGTTTCGGCGTCGATAACGAGAAATACAAGGTGGTCGACGGCACTTTCTACTCGGGCGGCCTGGTCGAACGCATCTTCACGCTCAATCCGGGCAGTTCGCTGGCGAACGGCTATGTGAACAATACCGGCGCCCCGATCGACTACATCTCGGCCCGCCATTTCGAGAACGGCGGCGCGTTCACGACCAAGAACTCGGCGTACTACCTGGAAGACAACTGGCAGCTCACCAAGAACCTGGTGGCCAACATCGGCGTACGCAACGAGTCCTTCGAAAACCTCAATGCCGAAGACAAGACCTTCATCAAGGTGAAGAACACCTGGGCGCCGCGCCTGGGCCTGTCGTGGGACGTGCGGGGCGACCAGCAGACCAAGGTCTACGCCAATGCCGGCCGCTACTACATCCCGGTGATGTCGAACACCAACGTGCGCCTGTCCGGCGCCGAGCTCGATTACTACGACTACTACGCGTTCACCGGCTCCTTCGGCAGCGACAAGTTCCAGCGCCCCGGCCGCGGCGTCCAGTTGGGGCAGCGCCTGGTGTCCTCGGACGGCAGCGCGGGCGACCCGCGTTCGGTGGTCGATCCGAACATCAAGCCGATGTACCAGGACGAATTCATCATCGGCGTGCAGCAGGCCCTCAGCAACCGCTGGACCGTCGGCGCCAAGCTCACCCACCGCAAGCTCAAGAGCGTGATGGACGACATGTGCAACAGCGAGGGCGCCTATGACTGGGCGATCGCCAACGGCTACAGCACCGGCAAGGCCAACATCCTGTCCGAGGCAATCGGCCACTGCTTCCTGTACAACCCGGGCAAGGACCTGACCGCCAACATCGACTTCGAGGACGGCAAGGGGCTGACAGCGGTGAAGATCCCGGCTGCGTCGCTGAAATTCCCGAAACCCGAGCGTGTCTTCAATTCGCTCGAGCTGAGCTTCGAGCGTGCCTGGGACGGAGTCTGGAACCTGCAGGGCTCCTACGTGCTGGCCTATAACCGTGGCAATACCGAGGGCTACGTCAAGTCGGACATCGGCCAGGACGACGCAGGCATCAGCCAGGACTGGGATTACCCTGGCCTGATGGAAGGCGCCCACGGCTACCTGCCGAACGACCGCCGCCACTCCCTCAAGCTGTTCGGCGCCTACCAGGTGCGCCCGGAATGGCGCGTCGGCGCAAACCTGCTGGTGCAGAGCGGCCGTCCGCTGAATTGCCTGGGCTACTACGGCGGCGACCTGGACACCATTTCGGTGGAGTACGGCGCGGCCTCGTTCTACTGCGGCGGCAAGCCGACCCCGCGCGGCAGCCGCGGCCGCCTGGGCTGGACCAAGGAGCTGGGCCTGCAGCTGTCCTACGAACCGAAGGCATGGAAAGGCACCACCTTCCAGGTCGACGTCATGAATGTGTTCAACGAGCGCGAAGTCTCAGGCGTCGAAGAAGCCGGCGAATCGGCTGCCGGCACGCCGAGCCCGAACTACCTGCGTCCGTTCAACGTCCAGGGCGGCCGCACCGTCCGCATCATGGCGCAGTACGAGTTCTGATGGCGTGAGCCTGGCCGTGCCTGCAACGCAGGCACGGCCTTTTTTTTGGCGCTGTCACCATTACGTATTGATGACTCCGATTGCGATACGCAGCAATTGTTCGACAGAAATAACTCGCTCACCATCAAGTGCCCGATGCCAGCCCAGGTAATTCGGCAGGTAGCGCGAGGCCACGCCATGAAACCGCGCCAGCCACTGGCGCAAGCGCTGGTGGTAGGCGTTCACGGACTGGACATGGAT